>CAZUGO010000043.1:0-3057 GCA_964619935.1 uncultured Planctomycetales bacterium
GACCCAATCCAGGACATGCGGCGGTCTTCAATGACGACAACGTGGTAAACGCCGTCGATTTAGCTTCCGCTTCTAGGTGCCTGGGGGCCCTGTGAGTTGTAGATAAGCCTTAACAGGTTCATCGTACCGCATCGCTCGTGCTCGTAGTCGAAACAGGCCGGCTGACCCGGCGCCACGGGCAGGGGCACCTCGCCCCGTTTGCCATGGGAATCGACGGTTCAGCGCTGAGAGGGGCCGAGGCGCGCCCCTTACGGCCGTCATCGGCGGGCCCACTGAACCACGCCGCGGCCCAATGGTGCTGGTGGGCGCTTACCCATCAGGTGGCGTCGGCCAAGGCGCTGAGCCATTCCTGGTAGCGGTAGGTGATGCCGTGAAGGTCGTGCAGGCGGCGCAGCCTGGCGAGGGCCCATTCGGTGAGCGGTTCCTGCCAGCCTTCGTTGACGGATTCACAGAAAAACACCCGGCAGCCCAGCGGCCGGCCGTGGCGCGTGCTGCACATGCCGTCGATCTGATAGGGGCAAGTCGCCGCTGCGGATTCGTGCAGCACCGGCAACACCGTTGCCGCCGCTGCGCCGGCCGGGGGCGACCCGGTGGGCACGGGGACATCGGGGTGGCGGCTTCGGAAGTAGTCAAGCTCCAGCGGGGTGACCATCAGGCGGTGACCGTAGGCGCCAAACTTGCAGCAGACCCCGCGATTGCGGCACACCGGATGGTGATCGGCAATGCGGCGATCCAGTTCGACGTAAAGCTGGGCGACGGCGGTGCAGCGGGCGGCCCGGTCGTCGTGCCTGCCGTGAGTGGCGGGTTCGTTCATGGGATCACCGCCCGCCGTGGGCTGCTCCTCGCTCAAAAGAACTTCTTGCGGTTGATCTCGATCTGGACGAAGTCGTGATGGGCTCCGTGGTTCATTCCTGGGCAATCTTCGGCGGCCAGGTCCCAGTCGTCGGGCGTCTTGAGATTCTCCGACCAGAACGGCCAGGTCCGGCATTGCTGCGGGCGGACCGGGTAAACGGTGCAGATGCGCTTGCCGTCCTTGAGTTTCAAGAACACGCAATCGTAGTTGGCGCCGTCCTGGACCTCGTTCAGGGAGAATTTCATGCCGACGCGGTGGGCGTATCGGGCGGTGAAGGCCTCCAGGTCCATGTCGAGGAACTCGGCGATCCGGCGGCGTTCGGCCACCGTGGTCCAGACGTAGCCCGGTGTGCCGGTGCAGCAGTTCCCGCACTGCGTGCACGTGAACATCAAGCCTTCGTGGTACCACCGCGTCGTGGGCATGATCGACTCCCGGCCGCCGTCGGCGGCAGGGATCACAGTATCAGGACCGTGGCCGCGCTTCAACCAATGATGGTCGGCCGGACGCCGGTCCCGTACACTACCCGCCATGTCCGTGGGGTATGCCCGAATTCTGCTGCTTGGGTGCGGAGTGCTGGCCGGCGGTCTGTCGCTCGGGGTGGCCAGGCAGCGTACCGGCAGCATCGACGGCTGGGCCTTTCGGTCTCGCGACGCCGGCGAGTACCACCAGTTGGCGGTGAATCTTGCCCGCCACGGGGTGTTCAGTCAGAGCGTCGCGGCCCCGTGGGTCGCGGACACCTGGCGGACGCCCGGCTATCCGCTGTTCCTGGCGATCTTCTGCGCCCTGCTCGGGGCGGCACCGGCGGCACTGATCGTCATCCAACAGATCCTGGCGGCCGGAAACGTGCTTCTGCTGTTCGAGGGGGCCCGGCCGGCGCTGGGGTCGCGGCGGGCGCTGGCGGTTGCCTTGCTGTTTGCCTGCGCGCCGTACCACCACTTCTATTCGTTGTGGCTGTTGGCGACGACGTTATTCGTCACCGCCCTGCTGGCGGGCTGGTGTGTCTGGCAGCGGGCCTTGCGGACGCGGCGTGGTGTCTGGTTCGTGCTCACCGGGGTGTGTTGCGGGATCACGGTGTTGATTCGTCCGGTGGGTCTCCTGCTGCCCGCCGGGGTGGGCCTCGCGGTCTTGGGTATCCGCTGCGGCAGCCGGTGGCGGCGGGTGGCCGCCTGTGGTCTGATCCTGGCCGGCACTGCCGCGACGTTGGCCCCGTGGGTGGTTCGCAATCGTGCGGTTGCCGGCCACTGGGCGTTGTCCTCCCAGGGCGGCGGGGTGCTGGCCTACTTCAAGGTCGCGGAGGTGGTGCTGTGGCGCCAGGGCCGGGCCGATCGCCGGATCGCGGAGACCTCGTTGGACCCGCGGTTTGCCGGCGCGCCGCACACGGTCTGGGAAGACATCGACGCCCGGTTGCGCAACTCCTTTTCGCACCTGCCGGCCGAGTGCCAAACCGCCTTGCGGTGGTCCAATCTGGCCCAGGGCAATCGCACTGAGCTGGATTCCTTCGAACTCTCGCGGGCCCTGGCCCGGGTCGGATGGGGGTACATCCGGGAGGCGCCGGCCGCAACGCTGGCGTGTTGCCTGCTGCGTTGCGGCCTGCTGCTGGCGGCCCCGCTGGACCTGTACCTCACCCCGCCGCCGGCGACGCCGCGCCGCGCGGTACATGGGCTTCTGGGGGCGATCTACGCGGGGTTGGCCGCCGCGGTGGGCCTGCGGCTGGTGCGCGGTCGCTGGACCGCAGCCGCGGTTTACCCGGCGGTGTGCTGCGTGGCCTTGCTGCTGGCCAGCACGCCGCAGTTGGATCCCCGGTTTCGGGTGCCGATGATCCCCTTCCTGCTGGTGCTGGCCTGCCTGCCGCTGCCGAAAGCCCGCGGCCGGCAGCAGGTCTGAGTGGTGATCGTTCGGGGGACACAAACCACAATTACCGTGCGACCGCTTTCGGTCCGGGTTTTATCGGCGTCAACGCGCTCCCCGTTCTGGACTCAACCAAGGCGCACGAAGTGTGCACCTCCACAAGGCCGACCGCTGCAGGTCTTGGCCCGGATCGAGCGGGATGCAGCTTCGTCATCAAAGGGCAGGTCCTTCCAGGGGTCCTCCTCGCCAAAGAACACGGGCAGCGAGCGAACCCCGCGCTGAGTCACAGGGTGGGGCAGTCCGGGCACGACCGCGCGGGCGATGCGAGGCATGAGAGCCATGGGATCTGGCCAGCG
>CAZUGO010000044.1:0-4381 GCA_964619935.1 uncultured Planctomycetales bacterium
TCTTGGGTTTCTTGGGTGCACCCATGCCACATGTAGTATGCCTCATGAAGCCGCGCAGCGCAAGTAAAGTGTTGCGCGACATCTTGCGTTGTGGCGCGAACGGTGGGCCTCATGGCAATCACAGTGCCGAACAGGATTGAGGCTGGATAGTTAATACAACCACAATTCGTGTGAATGGCATTATGAGGCACGCAACATGATCCAGCGGGTTGCCCACCTTGGCAGCACGTACCACAACAAGTCCCTATGCAATGGAATTGTTGACACCATTCCCAACTGCTAGAGCATTGATTATTCTGGTGTGATACACCTCCTAGCGGTGTGCATGTGTAATCGCAATTGAAGTCATACCAGTCACCACATGGAGTACCAACGCCAAGGCCGCTGGGATCGAGAAGAGTGACAGGGTTTCCAGACGCCAAGGCATATATATTCAGACCATCGTGATATGACATTCCTGCCGCAAAGCGCGGCTGCTGAAGCGCTAACGGATCTCTCTGCAAGAAGCGTGTCATTGGCCGGAATGCGACGCGGTGCGTGCTCGTAAGCCCGGTTCCCGCATTGTGTTTCGCCCGGAGGCTGGACGAGCATTCGCTTTGAATGTGGTGATTTGGGAGCATACTCGCTTCCGGCCCGCTTGGCTGTGCTGTGCCCCGGTCCGACCATCCCCGTCATTGTATCTTGGTGGGGCAATCCGAGGCAACCTGGTCTGCGGCTTCCGGCGGCCGGTTCAATTTGGCAGGGCGGGTGCGGGCATGGACTTGGCGCAGCTTGCGGATGGATACTCGCGTGTAGATCGCCGTCGTGCTCAACTCGCTGTGGCCCAACATCTGTTAAATGTATGAGACTGGCTGTTGATGTCGCGACTCGCCAGTGAGAGGTGTGTCTGTTGCCCGCGAGAGTGGCATGATTTGCCAGATGCCGTTGGGGTGGCCGGCTCGCCAGGGTTTGTGGGCGATGAGGCCGAGCTGCAGGAGTCGCGCCAGAGCACGATCGATGGCTTGGCGGTTCATGGCAAGCCGATCGGCCATGCGTTCACGTCCGTAGAACCGGGCGCTGCTCATGGCGTCGGCTGATGACCTCGAACAGCAGATCGGCCAGGAAACGCAAGAAGGCCGGCTGAGGGCAGATCGCCGGCCCCGCCCATCTTCTGGGGCACCCAGGAGGGGTTGAGATCGGTTCTGGTTCCGGCCTGCCCGATGAGTCACCACCCGCGGCAGGCCTGCTGCAACCGACTGGCCGATCCGGGCGTAACCAGGACATCGTCACAGCTGCCGGCGGGGACCGCCTCCGGTTCGACCACGGCAAGTGTGTCAGTGCGGACGGAGCAGGGTAAAGGGCCGTCGTGTTGCGATTATCGAGGAGCGCTCAAATGCAGCTTTTGGCAGCAATATTGCCAAGGTGGCTATTGTCGGCCTGCGGTGTTGACGTAAACTATTGTGCGATACCGTTGCGCCGGTAGCTCAGTTGGATAGAGCACGGGATTTCTAATCCCGCGGCCGCAGGTTCGAGTCCTGCCCGGCGCGTTCCACTCGCGGCTGGGCGCATGCCGTTCGGGCGGCAACCGGCCGCAGGGTCCTCGTGGCCTGCGACAGCCATGACCGTGCGAATGAGCGACGGGCAGGCGCCCACACGCGAGCCGAGCACAAATGGGACACTGTTACTCCGACAACGACCTGAGGCACTGTCGGGCGGGCGGGATGAGTCCGGCGTCCGGCGATCTGCTGCGGGCCCACCTCGAACACTGCCGGAATTGTGCCGAGCGTTACGCGGCCATCGAATCCGTGGCGACCACCCCGCCGACCCGCTCCACCGCCGCGAGCGACCCACTCCGGCCATTGGAGGACCTCGATACCGGATCGTCGCCGGCCGAATCGACTCCCAAGCCGCCGTCGCTGCACATCGCCGGCTACGACCTGATCCGCGAGATCCAACGCGGCGGCCAAGGCGTGGTCTACCAGGCCATCCAGCAGTCCACCCGCCGCAAGGTGGCCGTCAAGGTGTTGCTGCCCGGCGGGCACAGTTGGAAATCCAGCCAGCAGCGCTTCCAGCGCGAAATCGAACTGGCCGCCCAACTGCGACATCCAAACATCATCTCCATATTCCAATCCGGATACACCTCGGAGGGCCTGCCCTACTTCGCGATGGACTATGTTCGCGGCCTGCCCATCAACGACCACGTCCGCCAGCGCAAACTGGACCTGCAAGAGACGCTGCGGTTATTCGCCGAGATCTGCGGCGCCGTGCACGCCGCCCACCAGCGCGGCATCATCCATCGCGATCTCAAGCCTTCAAACATCCTGATCGATGCCGAAGGCCACCCCCGGATCCTGGATTTCGGGCTGGCCAAGCACCTGGCCGCTCCGCTCGACACCCTGGTCACGCTCAGTGCCCAGGTCGTCGGCACGCTCAGCTACATGTCGCCGGAACAGGCCTCCGGCAACCCCGAACAGGTCGACCAGCGCACCGATGTCTACTCCTTGGGCGTCATGCTCTACGAATTGCTTACCGGCCGGCTGCCCCATCCCGTTTCCGGCTCCATCGCGGAAATGTTGCGCAACGTGGCAGAGACACCCCCGGACCCCCCGGCCCGCAGTTGGACGGCGACCTCCGGCATCAGCGGCTCCAGGACCCATTCGACGCAGGGCTGCCCCATCGACGGCGACGTCGAGACCATCGTGCTCAAGGCCATGGCCAAGATCCCACAGCGACGGTACCAGACCGCCGCGCAACTCGAACAGGATATTCGGAGATACCTCGGCGGCGAACCCATCGCGGCCCGCCGCGACAGCCTGGCCTACCTTCTGCGCATCCGCAGCCGCAAAGCCATGCGGCGACATCGGATCAGCTCATTCTGCGGCGTGGTGCTGCTGGCGACCTTCCTCGGCCGCGGGCTGGGCGTGCCGCTGGTATTCGACTGGACGTCTGCCAATCGCTTTGTGGAGCAATGGATGGTCAGCGGCTGGCCGACGCCCAACGACAGCACGCCCCTCAACCGGACGCGAGTCATCGAGATCACCGACCGCACCGACATCCCGGCGCTGGCCGCCCGTGCCAACCTTGAACCCGCCGCACTCCAGGACCCGCGCAGCCTGCGGCGGGTGCACGGATTGCTCATGACCCGCCTGGCCGCCAGCCGCTGCCGAGCCGTCGTCTGGGACATCAAGTTTCGCAGCTCGTCACCGTTCGACGCCGACTTTGTTGCCGGGGTCCAGGCGCTGGCTCAAGCCGGCATCAAAGTGGCGGTGGCCGTGCCCTCGTGGGAAGTCGACGCGGACGGTCTGCCGCTGCTCAGCCCGACGATCGCCGCCGCCCCGGTGATCTGCGGAAACGTCGCCGTCGGAGCCAACGCCCCGGTCCGCGTGCCGCTCATCGCCCAATCCGAACACCAGCCGCCGCACCTGTCGCTGGCCCTCGCCGCAGTTGCCGCCGCCCGCAAGCCGGGCGAAGAAATCCGCTTCGAACTCGACCAAGCCTCCGAAACCCTGGGGCTGATCTACAGCACGCCCCGCGCGGACCAACCGCTGGCCCGCCCCTGGGTGCGGTCGGAACATCTGGAACTGGGCGCGATTCGGCCGGTGGACGCCGGCGACGCCGAAGCCCTGGGGCTGCAAGCGGCCGACCTGCTGGGCTATTATGAGTTCACCGTGCCCGCCGGCGAGCGCCTGGCCGCATCGACGCTGGACTACCAGCAGGTACTGGATCTGAACGAGGCGGCGCTGGCCAGGCACTTTGAAGACACCGTCGTGGTCATCGGGGACTCGCGCAGCGATCGCGTCACCCTGCCCGATGGCCGCGAAGTGGCCGGCGTCCAGCTCCAGGCTTCGGCAATCAGCGCCTTGTTGCCCTTGACGTCGATTCGGCGCCCGCGGCTGCCTGGGGAATACATCACCCACCTACTGGCGGCCGTCGCCGGCGCGCTCATCGGGCTGTTGGCCCCGGCACAATGGCCCAGACGTCTTAGCCTGCTGGTCGGGGCCGCTGCGGTCACCGTCGGGATCTGTTGGGCGGTGCTGCGGCAATGGGACTACCTGATCAGTCCGCTGGTCGCAATCGTCGGCCTGGTGCTCGGAGCAGAACTGGCCGCTGTCGTCCGCCGGAGCCAGGAGCGACATCCGTTTATTTGAACATAGGAGGTCCGGACATGACCCGACTGTACGTATTCGCCGCGCTGTTGCTCCTGCCGCTGGGCAGCGGATGTAGGGCTACAGGCACCCATGACGGGAACCCGCGCGACGGGCGCCGACACGGTCGGCCACCCACCGGTACCACTGCTGAACATGATGGGCACCCGCGCGACGGGCGCCGGAACGGTCTGCTACGCACCGGTACCCCTGCTGAACATGATGGGAACTCGCGCGACGGGCGCCGGAACGGTCTG
>CAZUGO010000045.1:0-4427 GCA_964619935.1 uncultured Planctomycetales bacterium
CGCGCTCTGCCCCGAGAGTGAACCCGCAGAGCCGAGCAGCCCGGTGGCAAGTACCACAACGGCCAATTTCGGAACACGCATGGGTCAGCCTCCTTCATTGATTGACGACCGATCAGGGACGGCCAACCGCCCAGTTTTCCCACGACGGGTACCGGCGACGGCCGCCGAATTGCGAGTCCCTAGACGCCGGCAAACCCGGCTGCTCACGCAAAATCCTCTAATTATCGGGGCTGGGACCGCCAGATCACCAGTCCGATCTTTGTCCACCGAATGCCGGTCGATCAGACTGGGAGAAGCTGTTGCGGCGACATGCGGAGGTGCTTGGTGTACGAGCCCGACCCACACATCACGGCCGCGGCGCGCGGGGATTCCGCCGCCCTGACCGATCTGCTCGGGTAGTTCGGGGGACACAAACAAGGGCTGAACGATGGCAACTCATGAGCAACTCCTGGCCCGGTTCTACGAGATCCTGCGGTTGCTTCAAGCGGGAACCGGCTGCCGCCGCCTGCAAGACTGCCATGGGCGGGATGGCTGGCCGGTGCGTGGGGTGTACTTCTTCTTTGAGGCGGGTGAGTACCGCCGCGACGGAGTCACGCCGCGCGTGGTTCGGGTGGGGACGCATGCGGTCTCGCGCGGGTCGCGGGCGACGCTGTGGAACCGGCTGCGCGGCCACAAGGCCAAGCAGAGCGGCGGCGGGAACCACCGGGGCTCGATCTTCCGGCTGCCTTGCTGAATCGAGACGACGTTTTGGTTTCCAAACCTGCGTCCTGGGGCCGGGGGTCTTCCGCCGGTCGGGAGGTCCGTGCTGCTGAGGATCACGTCGAGCGAGCGGTCTCGGAGCATATGGAGCGGATGCCGTTCCTATGGGTGCAGGCAGACGACGAGCCTGGCAAAAACAGTATCCGCAAGACCATTGAAGCCAACGCCATCTCCCTGTTGAGCCGGGCCAGCCTGACCGGGGACCAGGCGGATCCGCAATCACCCACTTGGCTCGGGCACTACTCAAATCCACAACATTCGGTTATATCTCGCGTGCTCATCCATAATGCAGCAACCGCCCGGCGGCGCGGCGGGTATCAGGATCAGCCCCTATGAATGCACGCTTACGCACAAACCGGGCCTGGAAAGGATTGACCGCCGTGCTGCTCTTGTCTTTGGCGAGCGCCGGCTGCCAGACCACCGCCCCGCCTGCGGGCAGCAGACTGGCCTGGCGAAAGCGCTGCTCCGACTGGACCTGGGCCAGATTCACCGCCCGCGAAGCCCAGCGCCAGGAGTACATGACGCAGGGCACCGGCATCATGGAGGGTTACCTCCGAGGCGATCCGCAGCGCGCCCATTCCACCCTGCGGCACATCCTCGAGACCGACTGATCGACCCTTTGGCGAATTTCTGGCTCCGACCGGCCAGCCGGCCGGCGGAACCGCCACCGGGCCGGGACACCGGATCGCTCGGTAGCGATCGGGCGCCAGGCCCGGCGACGTGGAGCTTGGTGGTCTTTTCGCGCCGGCTGACAACCGCGGACGGTCCTACGGACAAGGGCCCCATGACCCCAACAGCAGGGCCAGGTCCGCGGCATTCACGGCGCCGTCGTTGTTGAAGTCAGCGCAGTGCCCCGGATTCGGGCCCCAGGCACCCAGCAACAAAGCCAGGTCTGCGGCATTGACCATGCCGTCGCCGGTGAGATCCGCGGGACAGGTGTCGCAGACGTCGGGAATGCCGTCAGGCTGACAATCGGGGCTCATCCCACTACCGATGGCGCAGAGGTCCCCAATCCCGTCATTGTCGCAGTCTGCCTGCCCGGGATTGAAGTCCACGGGGCAGTTGTCGCCCCCGTCGCAGATGCCGTCGCCATCGATATCGGGTCCGTCGTTGGCCGGGTCGGTGTCAGGCAGCGGGCCGAAATCGTCGGTACCCACAGCGCAATCATCGCAGCCATCGCCGTCGAGGTCGCCGCAGGCGTCGGGGTCCAGCGGGTCCGGATCGGCGATATCCAGCACCCCATCGTTGTCGTCGTCGGGATCACCGGCGTCACACAGCAAGTCGCCATCGGTGTCTGTGCCGTCATTGGCCGGATCGTTGTCCGGCAGCGGACCGAAGTCATCGGTACCCACCGAACAATCGTCGCAGGAATCGACGTCGGCGTCCCCACACGCATCGGGATCCACTGGATCGGGGTCCACCGCATCCGGCACCCCGTCGTTATCGTCATCGACGTCGCCGGAGTCGCAAGTCCCGTCACCATCGGTGTCCAGGCCGTCGTCGCCCGGATCGTTATCCGGCAGCGGGCCGAAATCGTCGGTACCCACAGAACAGTCGTCACAAGCGTCCGCGTCACTGTCCCCGCAGACGTCGGGGTCAAACGGGTCCGGATCAGCGCCGTCCAACACCCCGTCGTTATCGTCATCCGGATCACCGGCGTCGCAGACACCGTCGGCATCATTGTCGGGCCCATCGTTGCCCGGATCGTTGTCGGGCAGCGGACCGAGGTCGTCGCTGCCGACCGAGCAATCGTCGCAAGCGTCCGCGTCACTGTCCCCGCAGACGTCGGGGTCAAACGGGTCCGGATCAGCGATATCCAGCACCCCATCGTTATCGTCATCCGGATCACCGGCGTCGCAGGCACCGTCGGCATCGGTGTCTGGGCCGTCGTTGCCCGGGTCGTTATCCGGCAGCGGGCCGAAATCGTCGGTACCCACAGAGCAGTCGTCACAAGCGTCCGCGTCACTGTCCCCGCAGACGTCGGGGTCAAACGGGTCCGGATCAGCGCCGTCCAACACCCCGTCGTTATCGTCATCCGGATCACCGGCGTCGCAGGCACCGTCGGCATCGTTGTCGGGCCCGTCGTTGGCCGGGTCGTTATCCGGCAGCGGGCCGAAATCGTCGCTGCCCACGGAGCAATCGTCACACGAATCACCGTCAACGTCTCCGCAGACGTCGGGATCCAGGGGCGCCGGGTCGCTGACGTCGTCAACGCCATCGTTGTCGTCATCGGAATCGCAGTCGTCAATGACGCCGTCGCCGTCGGTATCCACGCTGATGCCGTAGGCCACGTCGAGGGCATCGGGAATGGCGTTCCCGTTGCAATCCGGCGCCAAATCCAGGGCGTTCAGATCATCGGCAAACGGGAACAGGCCGACCGCCCCGCCGCGGGTCGGCGCAGTGACCAGAGCCAGGTTTTCGGCGGCGATGAAAATGCCGGGGAAGGGCGACACACCGCCAAGTGCCGGCGGCAGCGGCGGGACCAGGATGTCGCCCTCGGTGATCGGCAAACCGAAGATGCTGTCCGGCAAGCCAATGACCGCCGAACCGCGCCGGACGGAAAACAGCAGCATGTCGGCCGGACTGCCCGGTCCCCAGTCAAACGGCGGGAAGGGAGCGGTGGACGGCTCGAAGACCCCGCTGCCGTTCTCGAAGAGGGCCAACGCGTCGAGGTCGTCGCTGCCCGGACCCCCGGCAATGTCCAGCCCCAGGGCACCTGCGGCCGCGAACACCACGGGCGGCCCTCCCGGCAGCGAAACCAACACGTCGCCCCCGGCCACACCGTGGGCCAGCGCCGAGCCGCTGTTCGCCGGAGTCAATAGCTCGAGCGGATCCGCAAAGGCACTGTCCAGCGAAAAATACACCGGAAACGGTGGGGCGGGAACGCGGGTGTCAATATCCAGGGCGTCGAGGTTGTCGCCGAAGTCGGGCAGGACACCGGGGGACGGAAAGTTGGGTTCGATCAACGCCATGCTGTGCGGGGCCGGAGCGGCCGGCAACGGCGGCAAGATGGCGCCCGGCGGCGCGATCCCGTCGCCGTCGAAGAGCTGCGTGTTGGCTAGCGGAAGCCCGCCCGGAGGCGCAGGAACGCCGGCCAATGGCCCGCTCGGGAAGGTCATGTACACGTCGGCCGAGGCCTCGCGCGATCCCAGCACACCTTCGCTGAACACGTCGGGCGCCGCGCCCGCGGCCGTTCCCGCGGCGAACTCGTCCACGGAGAACAACAGCATCTCCGCCGGACCCCCCGGGCGCAGCACGTGGTCCTGCCCATACGACAACGCATCCACCTCCACTCGCGAGGGCATGCCCGGCGCCGGTGCGGCGCCCGGAGGCATCAGGCCCAGGTTGAGCCCAAAAGGCGGCGCGGCGGCAATGACGATGCCGGGCGGCGCCGGCGTCCCCGGAAATGGCAGGAATGGCGGCCCCGGCGGAACCAGCAGAATGTCACCCTCGGTGATCAGGAATCCGCTGCCGAAGGCATCCGGCATGCCGATCACCCCCCCTTGAAAATCGACGGAATACGATGGCGCGCTCTGCCCCGAGAGTGAACCCGCAGAGCCGAGCAGCCCGGTGGCAAGTACCACAACGGCCAATTTCGGAACACGCATGGGTCAGCCTCCTTCATTGATTGACGACCGATCAGGGACGGCCAACCGCCCAGTTTTCCC
>CAZUGO010000046.1:0-90240 GCA_964619935.1 uncultured Planctomycetales bacterium
CGTTGCGTCGTTTGCGAATCCTGCGAAAGTTAGGACGCGATGATTTCGCCGGAGTGTCCCAAAAGACAATCGCACGGATCGAGCGAGGCGAGATCAACAAGCCACATGGACGTACGCTCGATGTCATTTGCGAAACCCTTAACGTTGATCCAGGAGACATCGAATCCTACTGATGGTATTCGCCTGTCATGGACGCTAAGGCACACCGTTGGAGCACTCGTCTGGCGCAGTGTGTCCACAGTGGTCTTCAAGCCCAGGGTGACGTCAGATCCGACAGCCCTTTCTGCCTTGCACCCTTCCTGTATACAGCCGTATGATCCTACCAGCCACTCCACCGGCCTCCAATCCCTGGAACGTATCACTTGATACGTTCGCGTCATTGGCTACGGCCGCACCGCCGGGAATGGCGGGAATCCGCAACTCGCGGATTCAGCGGTAGATGTGTCGATTCGGGGCGACAGGATTCGAACCTGCGACCTCTTGACCCCCAGTCAAGCGCGCTAACCAGGCTGCGCCACGCCCCGTGAAGCGTTGTATTCTGACACAAAAGAGCGACGGTGACAAGGCAGACGGGCCGCGAGGTCGACTCGCGGATTGCACGGCGGGGTGTTGGCGGCTAGGCTGCGCAGCGATGGAGGCCGCAACCCCAGACTCGCCTGCCGGCGGTCAGAGTACCGTCGATCCGCTGTGCCCGGGATGCGGTTATCTGCTGCGCGGGATCAACCGGGCGCAGTGCCCGGAGTGCGGGCACGATCTGCAGTTCCTCAAGATCACCGAGCCACAAATCCCCTGGGCCCGACCGCACGATCACGGACACGCCCTCGCGTTCGTCCAGACCATCCTCGCCGTCAAGCGCAACAAGAACCTGATCTGGGAAGAATGCGGCCGACCGGTCGATCCACAGGCCGCCCGCCGCTTTCGATGGGTGACCGTGGCGATCACCTGGTTCCTGCTGGTCACGCTGGCAGGGGCGATGGTAGTGGTGTTTCCAGAAATCAAAGACGCACTGCAGGCCTCCGTCGGCGCGCCGAGCCTCATCGTCAGCGCCGTACTCGGAGCCGTCTGGCTGCTGCTGGCCCTGGCGGCGGCCACCGAAGTGGCCAGCCATGCCCTCTACCACAAGAAACTGCCCCCGGCGATCGAAGAACGAGCCGTGGCGCTCAGCTACTACTGCTGCGGTCCCCTGGTGCTTGCGCCGCTGGGCCTAGGTCTGTTGCTGACCATGGCCATCGCCCGACACACCCATACACTGTTTGATGATGTCCTGCTGCCGCTCATCGGTGGCTATCTGCTGATACGGCCGGTGGTGGAGTGGTTGATCGGCCTGCACGCCCTGGTCGGCCGGACCATTCACGATCGATCCCTCCTGTCCCCCGCGATGACCGTGTACGTGATGACGCCCGCATCCTGGATCGTGGCCGGCGCGGGAATGCTGATTGTGCCGGCCGTGCTGGGATACGCGGCGCTCATGATGCTCAGCCTGCTCTAATCCCGGACCCGCAGCGTTCGTTCCCAGACCGATGCGCTGCAGCTGCGGATTGCCACCGTCTACGGACACGGCCCCCAGGCGCCTAACAGCAACGCCAAGTCCGCGGCATTGACCGCATCGTCGCCATTGAAGTCGGCCGGATGGCCCGGGTTGGAGCCCCAGGCGCCGAGCAACAGCGCCAGGTCGGCCGCGTCCACCGTGCCGCTGCCGTTCAGATCAGCAGCACACGGCGCCGCCACCGAAAGGGTCAACTGCTCGATGACCATCCCCAGCGGCTCGAACGGGCCGTCGTTCACGGTCCAGTGGAACACGGTCAGCCCGGTGAAGTCATCGCTGCCTACGGCATCCAGAATATCCAGCGAGACCAGCGTGTCTCCGGTGTAAGTCACGGAATAGTTCCCGATGAACGGTCCAAAGCTGCCCGTCTGGTTGATGGGCACGCCCAGCGGGAAGTCCACGTTGGTGGATACCCAGAAACCGTCCACCGCAGGATCGTTGTTGCGAATCACGAAATACGGGACCTCGCCAGCCGGAAAAGGATGCTGCACCGACATGACCGTACTGCCCAGGGTCAGCGTGAAACTCGATTGTTCCACGATGTAACCGCGCGTCGGAAAGCTGGCGCTGTTGACAAAGCGCGTCGAATCGACCGAAAAAGTCATGGTCACCGGGTCGCCGGGGTTGACGTTGCCCAGCGGGGCCGCGCTGATCTGGTTGTATTCGACCTCACCGGTCGCCGTGACCTGCACCGGTGCAGCAGACAACGGTGTGGCCGCAAGCAAGCTGATTGTCATGACCCAAGTGGTTCCGGGATCTCGCATCGAATTGCCTCCCTGAATCAAGCGGCTGGCGATTTGTGCAGTCTAGCAATCTCGGGCGTCCGGTTCCACCCGAGACCGGGGCGCGAGACGGTGGTTACGGGCGCTCCGCCGGTTCCGAGGGGTGCTCGTCAAGGAACCAGACATGGTCTTCACGAGTAGCCTGTTGCGGCACGCGCTTCCAATTCCCGCCGTCGTCTGCCCCGTCGTCGCCCACGCTGGAGAGCCTGGGATACGGATCGTCCGGAAAGTAGCCCAAGGCCCGCCCGTCAGCAGCCATGGGATCCGCTGGAACCTCCGTCAAATACTGCGGCACCAATTCCGCGAGCGTGTCGGGCCGATGTCCGTGATCATTTTCGTACAGGCGTATGGCCAGCGCAACCGCGCCCAGCCGGCGATCGGTGCGGAGGTGGTGGTTTATGAGAACGGCAGTCCTTAATGAAGGCACCAGCAGCGCCCAGTACGCGCGACGCTGCGGTGGCTTCAACTGAGCAAACATGGTCCGCGCTTCCGGCAGTGTTGGCTGAGCCGCAGCCTGGCAGAACGGGTCCATGTAGGTGATTAGGCTGATCTGGTTCAATTGAATCAGCGGGCCGAATGCGAGGGCGCGCAGCCGATCCTCGAAGGTGCGGCCCATGCTCGGCCACAACGACGCAGAGGTCTGGCCGCTGCGCAGCTGATCGCCGAATTGAAGGATAAACGCTCGCTCCACAAGAATCGCCTGCTGGAGTCCTTCCGAGAGCCAGTCGTCGTCAAGCAATCGACGGATCAGGTCCCGAACGTCCTCGGCGGGGGCCGCGGGCGGGAGTCCAATTCGCAGGTCGGGAACAATTGCCTGCAACCGGTGCACCGCAAGCTGGCAGGTGGCCAGTGCCGTCAGGTGCGTAATCAATGCCGGATGGCTATCCAACCGGCTCGATTGGGCAAGGACGTCTGCCATGGTGGCGAGCGCCTCTTGATCCTGGCCGCGATGATGCAGGTCCAAAGCGCGGAGGGTCAGCAGCTGCGTGAGTTGTCTCTGGGGTGACAGATAGGGCATCATCCCGGCGCCGCTGAACGCGACACCCATGCCGATACCCCAATGGGCGGAAGGGAGACCACGGGCCCGACGGACCAGAGCGAAGGCCGGAGCGTTGAGCTGCCCGAGGGTGTGCAACGTCTGCCACTCGTCCGCTGTAAGCTGAAGCGGAGTCCGAGCGAGCGACAACCCCAGGCGGTCGCTGAGGGCGCTGAGGGCGCTGTCGTCCAGGGCCTCGGCAGCCTTGATCAGCAACAGGGCGGCATTGTCCTCCTCGGGGACCGGCTCGAGATCAAGGTCGTCGGGGGTAATCGGCTCGCCCCGCGCTCGAATACCACCCAGGGTCTGCTGCCAGCGGCGTTCGGCGAGCCAGCCCCATGCTCCGCGCAGCGTTACCAATAGCACAACGCCCAGCAGCGCGCCCTTCCAGTAGCGTTTGCGCCAGGCATAGCGCCAGGGGCGGGCATCGACTTCGGCCGGTTCGATCTTGGCGCGGGTGGTGCAGATCATGGCATCTTGTGGATCCTGCTCGGGGTCAGGAACTGCGCTGCCGGGTCGGTTCGACCCGGGTGGGCGCGGCGCTGTTCGTGGTGACGGGCGGCGGCGCCGACGAATCCGGTGAACAGCGGTTCGGGCCGCAGCGGTCGGGAAAGGAACTCGGGGTGCGCCTGCGTCCCGATGAATCCAGGTCAGGGCCACGAAGGCTACGCTGCCCGGCCCTTCCTCAAAAGCCAGTTCGCGCATGGCCTCGACGTAGTACAGATTCTCGACGTCGCCTACCGTTCCGCCGATCTCCATCGATCCGCATGGAAACCGGCTCCGCTTCGCCAGTTCGATCACGCCGCCGCCGAGCGCTGTCTGAGCTGCAGGGTCAGCGTTTGTGCAACGTCATGCTGATGGCCGAGCCGTCCACCGGGTCGGTCGTCATATAGGTCAACCGGTTGGCGCTGCAGGTGTAGCTGCCGCCGCCCAGTAGCACGAACAGGCCAGGGCCACCCGCGAGCGGGTACTCTCCAACAATGCTGTCGATGGCGAACCCCTCGATCGCCGACGTGTCGGTGTCGCTCACCTGCCAACTGCCGCCAACGGTCGAGATGCGACCGCTGGCCGTTCCGCGGGAATACAGCTCGGTGGTCACCTTAATCTGGTCATCGAAAATGGTGATGGGCTGCATGGCATTGAAATCCCATTGGGCCTGTCCGTCGCCGCTGATGGTCACCACGGCGTTATCCCCGCCGGTGCCATCCAGGTCGGCGATGGGGCCAGGCAAGACCCACGGGTCGCTGACCCAGCCGCCCACCAGGCAGGAGTCAATGCCGTCCGACGGCGTCGGATCGGGCTCCGCGTCCGCAGTGCAGTACTCGTCCAGCGAGACACCGAAGATCTCCACCTGGGTGTTCACCGTGGTCCCGGTGGATGACACGATGGCGCTGGCCGATGGGATTCCGGTTTGCGGAGGTGAGCCGCTGCTGCCCGGCGGGCATTCGCATCCGCCGGCCTGGGCGCAAAATACCTGCCCGTTGATTTCGGACAGCAAGGCCTCTCCGCCGTCGTCCCAACTGATTCGTCCGTTGATCCCGCCGCCGATCTCGAAGCGGACCACGTCGGCCTCGAAATCCAGGTGCGTGATCCGCGTGCCGGCCTCGCCCGGATTGGCGAGGTAGCTCTTGCCGTTGACCAGCGTGCCCATGGACATCCCGGAGACCGCCGTCACCGGCGCCTCGGGCATGTACCAGGCGTCCCCGCGCGCAGGATCAAGCGCATAGGAACTCGCCCAGGTGTCGCCAAAACTGGAATCCAAGCCTTCGATGAGCATGGCGAACGCCGCGGAGCTTCCTTCCACTTTGTAGGCCGCCTCGATGCGCCCGAACACGTCGGCGCCGATGGTATCCAGGTGAAAGTAGAAGCCCTGGGCATCATACGTCCGGGTGTACAGCCGGCGCAGCGGGGTCTCGGTGTACACCAGGAAGGACACGCGGTCCGCGGCGGGGTTGAGTTGTTCGCCGGCGTAGTCGGGAAACCCTTCAACAAGCCAGTCGGGCTTGCCCAGGGCAACGTTCACGGGCAGCCATGTCGCCTGGTAACAATGCACCAGCTCATGCGCCACCACGGCCCGCAGGTTTGCCTCGGAGGCCAACTCCGGGCGGTTGGTCAGAAGTTCCACCCGGCAGGAGGTCGCGGTCGCCGTAGCGCAGTCCGACGTGGTCTGAGGGGACGCCCAGGCGTGGGCGTCACTGCCGGCGGCGCCCTCGCCGATGGTGAGGTACACCGGGATCCCCAGCGCGCCGAGGACCTGCTCCAGCTTCGCCAACTCCTGCTCGAGGATGGGGCGGTACGGCTCACTCCCCGGGCCGTCCTCAAAAACGGCAGACCCCACCGTGCAACTGTGCTCGGCCGCTTGGCCAGCCGGTGTCCGGGCCGCGCTGTCTCCGCCGTTTCCCAAGGCCACGTCGATCGCCGAGCGCTGTTCAGCGGTAAGGGTGTCGATGTATGGCGTAACCCAGCGCAACGCCGGGCTGCCGCATCGGGCCCCAATCGTGTCGGCCGTGGGTGGCGTCACGTCCGGAAGCCCCCCGAGTGTCAGCGCAAACGCCTGTAATGCGACTTCTTTGGGCACGGTACCGTCTTGCTCAATCCCCTCAACGACCCGCTCCCAGGCAGTCGGGTCGCGCTGCAGCTCGACCAGTTCTATCAGGGAAGGTTCATCATCCGGGTCGGGGCCGGGGTCGGTCGGAGTGGGTGCCTCAGTGCAGGTGGTGAGCAGCAGGGCGAGCGCCGGAATCACCCACAAAGAGCCCGTGGACCCCAACGCGGCCCGCCGAATCAATGGACGCATGGCTACCATTCCTCTCTGGTCAGCGCCTTCGGCAGCGGAGCACCGGACAGCGACGATCCAGGCCGAAAGCACCGATCGCTCCCTGCGTACGACCGCGGTTCCCTGCTTCTTGTTCAGATGGAGCGTCTTGCCAACGGAAATGTCGTGCTGTCCTAAAGCGACCGAGATGCTCCATGGGCTCGGACTATTCCCACTACTCTACCCGGGCGAAGCATCTCGATCCAAGGCAGCACTCGTGGATCCCCCCCCAGACCCCGCGGGTGCGGTTGGACCCCGGGCGATGAACACCCTGCGGAACTCTTACTCCTTATTAATAGGGCGCGTGGCCGCCGGGCCCTGCGACCGCTTGGCCTGTAACCGGCGCAGGAATTTGCCCCACTTGTGCTTCCGTCACTCTGACCCCCGGGCAGGCTCTCGCCGACCCAACCCGGCGGGTCCGCCGCGGAGCCACCGGGGCACTTGCCAGGTCGACCAGGTCGTTCTGCCAGGTCGACCAGGTCGTTCTGCCAAGTCGACCAGGTCGTTCTGCCAAGTCGACCGGGTCGTTCTGCCAAGTCGACCGGGTCGTTTTGCCAGGTCGACCGGGTCGTTCTGCCAGGTCGACCGGGTCGTTCTGCCAGGTCGACCAGGTCGTTCTGCCAGGTCGACCAGGTCGTTCTGCCAAGTCGACCAGGTCGTTCTGCCAGGTCGACCAGGTCGTTCTGCCAAGTCGACCAGGTCGTTCCGTCAGGTCGACCCGGTCGTTCTGCCAAGTCGACCAGGTCGTTCTGCCAGGTCGACCGTGTGGTTCTCCGAGAAGACCGAGTGGTCTTGGCAGCGCCTGGCGGATGGGAACAGGACGACGATGTGCCAGTCGCGCGGCAAGCCGGCGTCGCTGTACCGGGGCACGTCGCAAGCGGCTGAGGCCAAGACACTTGTGCGGGTGGCGGGCGGGCTGGACTACTATACCTTATTATTCATCCACAGGCCTGGCCGCAAACCCCAAGTAATCGAGACTCAGGCCCCTGGGGTGACGATAGCGGGCAGTTCATATCACCCTGCCGCGGGGGTCAGACCGTGGCGGCCTGGCTGCTGAACACTTTGGCGATGCGCTCCAGGGCCCATTCCAGGTCGGCTTTCTCGATGACCAGCGGCGGAGCGAAGCGGATGACCTGTTCATGGGTGTCCTTGCAGAGCAGCCCGGCCTGCTTGAGGGCCTTGCAGTAGGGCTTGGCCTTGCCGGCGTCGCGGTGAATCTCGACACCGATCAGCAGCCCGCGACCGCGGACTTCCTTCACGCAGGGCTGGTTCATGGCCCGCAATTGGTCCATCATTTCAGCGCCTAGTTTGGCGGCCCGTTCGGTGAGGTGCTCTTCCTGGAGTACGCGGATGGCTTCTGAGGCCACGGCACAACTGAGCGGCATCCCGCCGAAGGTGCTGCCGTGGGTTCCGGGGGTCAACACCCCCAGGATGTCCCGCGAGGAAGCCACCGCGGACACCGGCAGCAGCCCGCCGCCGAGGGCCTTCCCCAGGATCAGCACATCGGGCTGGATGCCGTCGTAGTGGTGGGCGAAGGTCTTTCCGGTACGGCCCAGGCCGGTCTGGATTTCGTCGACCAGCAGCAGTACGTGCTGCTTACGGCACAAGGCTTGCAGTTCGCGGAAGAAACCTGCGGGAGGCATGATAATGCCGCCTTCGCCCTGGATGGGTTCGGCAAGCACGGCAACGGTGTTGTCGTTGATCTTGCTGCGCACGGCTGCAAGATCGCCGAACGGTACCACATGGAAGCCCGGGGTCGGCGGACCGAAGCCGGTGCGGGCATCGGGATCGGTGGAGAAGCTCACGATGGTGGTGGTGCGGCCGTGGAAGTTGTTGGCAAAGCAGATGATCTCGGCGGCGTCGGCAGCGACGCCCTTGACGTCGTAGCCCCATTTCCGGGCGGTCTTGATGGCGGTTTCGACGGCCTCGGCCCCGGAATTCATCGGCAGCACCCAGTCCATGTCGCAGAACTCTGCCAGTTGCCTGCAGAACGGTCCGTACTGGTCGTTGTAAAACGCCCGGGACGTGACCGCCACCCGGTCCAGTTGATTCTTGAGGGCACGGACCAGCCGCGGATGGCCATGCCCGAAGTTGAGGGCCGAATAGGCACTGAGCATGTCCAGATAGCGATGGCCGTCCACATCGGTGACCCATGAGCCACGGGCCGATTCGATGACCACCGGCAACGGGGCATAATTGTGTGCGCCGTAGTGCTCCGCCAGTTCAATATGTTGTTGCGTGTCCATGAGCGTCCTCGTGAATGCCAGTTTCATGAAACCCAAGACGTCGACCTTGATAGAATACAATAGTTGGCAGGGCCCGGCCACCCGTACGGTGCCGTCCGGATCGCACAGCCGGCGATCGGTCGGCGCGTCGAGGCCCGCGGAGCCGGCTGCGGCGGCCAGCCGGGGTCGATTGCCAGAGGGGCCGGCCGGGCACCTGCGTCCCTGTCGGTGGCACCGCGCCCAAGTGCGTCGAAGTCGGGTCCAGTGGGATCTGGGAGTGATCGAAAAACACACAGGTGCTGCCGCTGCGCTGGACAAAACCCCGACTTGTGCCACAATGGTTGACCGATGAGGACGAGCACCGCCGAACATCCCGATCGTTTCCGCCGGGCCCTGCCGGGCTGGTCTTGCGTCTGCGGGTTGCTGCTGCTGCCGGTGCCGGTCGGGGCCCAGTTGCTGGATGCCACGGCGGTGACCGCCGAATTGCGGGCGCGCCAAGCCACCGTCATCGCCGGCAACTCGGTGTGGGTGGATTTCACTTTGCACAACCCCACCGACCAGGTGGCGGTGTTGTACCTGCCGGGTTCCCGATCACTCAATCTCAATCCCATGGAAATGGGTTTGCCGCTGGAACATGTGTTCGGTCGGGTTGCCGGCGACAACCTCAGCATCCACGATTCCGGCGGCCGGTCACTCCGGGTGGCGACCGGCCCCGAGGCCGCCCCCGATTCGGTTGCGGTGCGGCTGGCACCGCAGGCCACGGTCGGGAGCCGGCTGGACCTGGCGGTCTACTGTCCCGAGCTGCTGCACTCCGGCCGGTATGAGTTGCAATGGCGGCCGTACGGCGGCACGGTGTTGTCCAACACCATCACCATCGAGGTTGCGGCCCTCAAGGAGGCCCGCATCGAGACCGACTTCGGGCCTATGACCATCCGTTTTTTCTATGAAGACGCCCCCCGGCACGTTCGCAACTTCCTGGAACTGGCCGAAGATGGCCTGTACGACAATCTGACTTTCCATCGGGTGGAGCCCGGCTACCTGATTCAGGGTGGCGCCCCCAACGGCGAGCCCACGGCCATTCGGCCGGACGGCAAGCTGCTGCCCCCTGAGTTCAACGACCGGCCTTTTCGTAAGGGCACGGTGGGCATGGCCCGCAAACCCAACGATCCGGAATCCGGGAGCTGCCAGTTCTTCATCACATACACCCGTTGGAAGGAACTGGACGGACAGTACACCGCCTTCGGTGAGCTGAAGGACGCCCAGTCGCTGGAAACGCTGGACGAGATTATGGATGTTCCGCTGAATGACGACGGCACGCCGCGCAATCGGGTCTACATTCGGACCGTGCGCCTTCAGGAGGCGGTTTCCGACAGCCGCACCCGCCCGGCCGACAGGTCTTTCTCCGAACGCTGAATCGACTTATACTGGTCAGGAGGCCCCGGCGGGCGTTTCTATGTGTCCTGGGTGGGCCGATTGCGCGGCGACCTTGTGAAGTGATGGCCGGGTCCCATGCAATGGAGCATGTGGGCAACGGGTCAGGCTGGAAACAGAGCAGCCCATCCATAGGTTTCAGGTGCCGTGGATCACCTGGCCATCACTTCCCGGGGTCGGGTCGGCGTTCGGCGGCGGAGGTTTTTGTGTCGTACACTGTGCTGGCCCGCAAGTTTCGCAGCCGAACGTTGGACGACGTCATCGGCCAGGAGCCGATCGTCACCACGCTGAAGAACGCCATTCGCAGCGACCGGGTGCATCACGGTTACCTGTTTTGTGGCACGCGCGGGGTGGGCAAGACCTCGACCGCCCGGGTGCTGGCCAAGTCCTTGAACTGCCTGAGCAGCGAGCGGCCCACGGTGACCCCGTGCTGCACCTGTGATTCCTGCGTGGCGGTGGCCGAGGGCCAGGATATCGATGTCCTCGAGATCGATGCCGCCAGCAACACCGGCGTCGACAACATTCGCGAGCTGCGCAGCAACGTCAGCTATCGACCGGCCCGCTCGCGCTTCAAGATTTACATCATCGACGAAGTGCACATGCTCAGCACGGGTGCGTTCAACGCGCTGCTCAAGACCCTGGAAGAGCCGCCGCCGCACGTCAAGTTCATCTTTGCGACCACCGAGCCGCACAAGGTGCCGGCGACCATCCAGAGCCGGGTGCAACGCTTTGAGTTCCAGTGCATTTCGACGGCGGTCATTGCCGAGCAATTGGAGCGCATCCTGCAGTCCGAAGGCATCGCGTCCGACGCGGCCGTCCTGCGGCGGATTGCCCGTCACGCCGACGGTTCCATGCGCGATGCGTTGTCCTTGCTCGACCAAGTGTTGTCCATGGGGTCGGCCCGGGTCGACGGCGCCCTGGTCGACCAGGTGTTGCCCAGCAGCCACGACGAGCGCCTGGCCGCGTTGGTCGATCACCTGGCCGGGCACGATGCCGCGGCCGCCTTGCGACAGGCCGACCACTGCCTGGCCGGCGGGCTGACGCTGGAACGCTTCTGCGAGCACTTCATCGAGTACCTGCGGCGGCTGATGGTGCTGCGTGTCTGCGGGCCGGACACCGACCTGGTGGATGTGCCGGACCACGCCCGCGAGCGGGTGACGACCCAGTGCTCGGCGTTCGATGCGCCCACCTACGTGTTCATGATCACGCTCCTCGAAGAACTCCGCCGGCAGGTTCGCAGCAGCGCGGCCGGCCGGGCGCTGACCGATGCCGCCGTGGTGCGGCTGGCTTCGGCAGCCAACTTCAGTGCCATCGAGGACGTCCTCGATCAATTGCGCGGCGGAGCCGGGGCGCCGGCCCAAGCGGGCGGCGGTGAATCCGGTCCGTCCAAGGTCCGTCCGCCGGCCCAGGGGTTTGCGGAGCCGCCGTCCCGGCGAAGCGTTCCGGTGCGGTCGCAACCGCCGGCGACACCGCCGGCCGTCCCCGAGAAGGTCGGCAGTGCTGAGATCAATGCCGCCCGTCAGGACCCACTGGTCCGCGAGGCGCTCACGCTGCTCGAGGGCACGCTGGTCAATGTCGGGCGGGCCATCCGGCCCGCGCCCCACAGCAGCACACCGTGAACTGAAGGAGAGCGATCATGTTGGGTGGACTGGGGAACCTCGCAAACCTGATCAAGCAGGCCGGGCAGATGAAAGAGCATTTGGCCCGGATGCAGGAGCAGCTGGCCGCCCAGCGCTTCGAAGGCCAGGCCGGCGCCGGAATGGTCCGGGCCGTGGTGAACGGTCGGTCTGAGCTGCTGGACATCAAGATCGAGCCCCAGGCGGTCGAGGATCTGGAATTGCTGGAAGAACTGGTCAAAGGAGCGGTGATCGCCGCCTCACGCCAGGCCCAGGAGGGCGTCAAGGCGGAGATGGCCAAGCTGACCGGCGGCATGAATCTGCCGGGCCTGGAAGACATGTTTGGCGGCCGCGGCTAGCCGGCGAGTGTCCTAATGTCGGCAGTGCGTATCGAATCTTTGCAGCGCCTGATGGACGAGTTGCAGAAGTTGCCGGGCATCGGGGCCCGGTCGGCCGAGCGACTGGCCTTTCATCTGCTCCGGGCTCCGGCCGAGGAGGTCGCCCGGCTCACCGCGGCCATCAGCCAGCTCAAGAGCAGCATTCGCCACTGCAGCACCTGTTTTCAGCTCACCGAGCGCGACCCCTGCGGCATCTGCAGCGATCCGCGGCGCGATCAGGCCCAGATCTGGGTGGTGGAGCAACCCAAGGACATCATGGCGCTGGAAGGCACCGGTCTGGTGCAAGGGGTCTACCATGTGCTCATGGGCCACATCTCACCGCTGGACGGCGTGGGGCCCGGCGATTTGACCATCGACGCCCTGGTCGCCCGGGTGCGTGGCGCTGCCGTACGCGAGGTTGTGCTGGCCACCAACCCGACCCTCGAGGGCGACGGCACCACGTTGCACTTGCTCAGTCTGCTGGAACCACTGGGCGTCACCATCACCCGGTTGGCCCGCGGGCTCGCCGTCGGATCACAACTCGAGTATGCCACCAGCGCGATGCTGGAAGCCGCCATCCGCGGACGCAGTTAGTAGTTAGGTTAAGTTATAGTTAGCCTGCGGGATTCCTGGCTGGATCGTCCTCACCCGCCTGCGGCCCACCTTATCACAACGGCCTTGCCGTCCGCATCCATGCGAATGTTCGCGGTGAGGTTCATGAGATGGGCGGAAGCGGGGCGACTCGGCAGAGCGAGCCCGCCAACCCTTCGGGGTGCGAATCGTCAAGCCGTGCGCCTGCCACGGCTGAGGTCTAAGGTACCGTTATTATAAACCACTGGGAGGACGCATCGCAAGCGGGTGGGCGGGCACCCGTCGCGGAGTTGGTCTTTACTTGGTGGAATGGTGTATACTGTAGGGTGATGTCACAGTACCTCTCGCAAATTCCGTCCCAGCAGATGCGGCAGGAGCAGCGACTGACGCCGCAGCTGATCCAGTCGATGAACATCCTGCAGCTCAACGTGGCCTCCCTCGAGCAGCGGATCCAGGAGGAATTGGAACAGAACCCGGTCCTGGAGTACGACCCCCGGGCCGCCCAGGAATCCAGCGATGGTGAAGAGTCTGCCGCCGCAAGCGACGGCGACGGCGACGGCCTGGAGGTTCTGGAATGGCTGAGCGAGCAGTACGAGTTCGATTCGGGTGATCGCCCATCGGTCATCAGAGGCCACAACCTGGAGCGCGATGCCAAGATGGACGCCATGTCCAATACGGCATCCCGGCCGATCAACCTCTACGAACATCTCATGGATCAATGGGCCCTGGTCGAGATGGATGAGGACGTCGCTCGTGCCGGCGAGGCGATCATCAACCACATCGACCGCGACGGGCTGTTGCGGACGCCCCTGGAGGTCGTTGCTGAGTCGGTGCGGCCGCCGCTGGTGCCCGAGGTGCTGGATGCTGCCATGAAGCGGGTGCAGCAGCTCGAGCCGGTCGGCGTGGGGGCCCGCGATCTGCGGGAGTGTATTTTGCTGCAACTCCAGGCCCTGCCGGGTGACAACAGCCTGGAGGAGACCCTGATCCGCAGCCACTTCGAGGATGTGGTCAAGAATCGCCTGCCCCAGGTGGCCAAGGCCATCGGCTGCGATATCGAGGAACTTAAGGAGGCCATCCAGGTCATCGCCCGGCTGACGCCGACGCCCGGCCTGTCGGTGTCCGACCGCGAAGTGCCGATGATCAAGCCCGACGTCATCGTTGACTACGCCGACGACGGCAGCGGCTATGCCGTAACACTGGCCCGCGGCAACGAGCCGCGACTGCGGATCTCCAGGAACTACCTGCAGATGCTGAAGGATCGCACCCAGGACAAGAGCGCCCGCGACTATCTCCGCAAGAAGCATGAGTCGGCATCGGCGCTGCTTGATGCCATTGTGTTTCGCCGCGATCGGCTGTTGGAAGTGGCCCAGGCCGTGGTCGAACGGCAGAAGGACTTCTTCGACCAGGGCACCCAGGGCATGAAAGTGCTGCGGATGAGCGAGCTGGCCGAGCAGTTTGGGTGCGACCCCTCGACCATCAGCCGCACGGTGGCGGATAAGTACCTGCAGGCCCCGCGGGGCATCTACGCCCTGCGCGAGTTCTTTGTGGGCGGCACCGAGAGTCATGACGGCGAGAGCACCAGTTGGGACACGGTCAAGGCCCGCGTCCAGGAGGTCATCGCCGAAGAAGACAAGTCCAACCCGCTCAGCGACGAGCAGGTCGCCCAGATCCTGGGCCTGGAGGGCATCGACTTGTCGCGGCGCACGGTGGCCAAGTATCGCCAGCAGTTAGCCATCCCCACCGCTCGGCGACGCCGGGTCTACTGAGCCCGGCGGTTGCCTGTTTGCCGCATCGCCGAATATAATCCTCTATTAGGTCACAATCCCTCCCATGACCTTTGGCAATGCCGTTTTGGAGCCAGTGGTCGGATGTCGAATCCAGTCAATTGCCTGGTGTCCGTCGGCCTGGCGGTGTGGATCGGCGGCTGTGTCGCCGCCGGCGGCGCCCCGGTGGCAGTCAATCCGCGCCCGGCGGGGGTCGTTGACGATTTGAAGGATGTCGGCCGGCAGATGTTTCCGGCGGCGGCGGCCGCGCCGCAGCCGGGGTCGCAGATTTTGGGGGTCGCTTACCAAGTGCTGCGGTTCTGCGTACCGGCCGACGGCTCGGGCATCGACTCACGGATGTGGGACCACATCAACGAAGGGGTGGTGTCGCAGGATCGGGCCCTGGTGCTGCAGCGCAATGGGCTGCGCGTCGGCGTGGGTCGGGCCAGTTCCTGGCCGGCGGTGCGCGAGGCGCTGCTGGCCGGCGGACCGGAAATTCGCGATCACTCGGCGGCGGTCGAATCCGGGCGGGCCCTGGCTGTGGCCATGAATGAGCTGGCTGAACCCGAGTCCTTGTTTCACTATGCCGCGGACCAGCGGCTGCTGGGCGCCAGCTTTCGACCGGGGATGCTGGGTTTGCGGGTTACGGCCGATATGCCGCTGGCGAACCGGGCGCCGCTTCGGCTTCATGCGGTCCCCGAACTGCGGCGTCCGAAGACGGCACTACAAATGCGGTTGGATCGCCAGAGCGGCATCCTGGAGATGGAGGAGTCCGAGCCGTTCGAGGCCCTGGCGTTCGACATCATCCTGGGGCCGGATGAGTACCTGGTTATCGGGCCGACGCCGCCCGAACGGTCAGCCGTGATGCTGGTGGGCCGGCGGCTGCTGGAATCCTCCGATGCCGGGCAGACGTTCGAGAATGTGTATGTGCTGGCGCCTAAGATCATGAGTAGCGCTGGAGCGGATCAGGGGGACATCCAGCACAGTCTGGGCCGGGGTCATGAGGATGAGCGGGGAGCACAGTAGTCCCAATACGGATTCGACCGCCTATTTCCGGCAATTATGCGATGCCGCGGGTGTCGCCTTGTTGTCGGTGGATTGCGGTTTGAAGGTCTGCTACGGCAACCACAAGGCGGCGGAGTTGCTCGGGCAGCCGCTGGCGGCCCTGATCGGTCGGCGCCTGGGTGACGTGCTCCAGCAGGGCGACGGCGGGTTTGTGGAACGACTCGCCGAGCATTGCATCCGTTACCGGGAGACCCGTGATTTCGAGCTGCAGCATCGCGACGCGTCAGGTGCCGATTGTCATTGGGCGGTGACCCTCTCGCCGGTGCCGGGCCCCTCTGACCAAGTCCACGGGGCGTCCTTGTGTGTGCGCGACATCAGCCGTCCGATTGCCGTACAGCAGCAACTCAGCCAGGCCCGCAAGATGAGGGCCTTGGCCGCGCTGGCCGGGAACCTGGCCCATCACTTCAATAATATTCTGGGGGGCGCGGTGACGCGGATCGACTTTGCCGCCCAATCCAACGACCTGAGGGTGCTCAAGCGGGTGGTCCGCGGCACCGCCGAGGCATTGCAGCGCAGCACGCACCTGTTGGACGGGCTGCTGGCCTTTGCCGAAGCCGATTACCGCGATGCGGATCTTGCGGATCTCACCGAGACCCTGCTGCGATTCGTCGATCGGCTGGAACCCGAGTGCCAACGGCGGCACATTGAGTTCGAGTTCCGGATGTCGCAGGTGCCGGTCATTGCGGTTCCGATGAACCAGTTCATGACGGTGCTCAGCAATGTGGTGGACAATGCTCTGGATGCCTTGGGCCCCGACGGCCGCCTGGGCCTGGAGTTGGGGCCCGGCAACGGGGAGGTCATCTGCCGGGTGCTGGACAACGGGCCGGGAATCGGCCGTGAGCAAATCGAGCACGTGTTCGAGCCGTTTTTCAGCACCAAGAGCGGCTCGGGCCACGATGGCGGCACCCCGCACCACGGGCTGGGGCTGTCGGTGGCGCTCGGGATCATCCACGAGATGGGTGGCGATATGTGCATCACGTCATCCCCCGGGGATTCAACTGTGGTTGAAATTCGTCTTCCGGTGGACCGCAATCAGCCGGTGCATGCCCAGTGGAGTGGGACCCCCGGGTCCGCGATCACCCCCGATAATGCCACCCCCGCGTCACCGCAACGTGCTTCTGAGCCCCGGCGGCTGTACCGCTGAGAGTTTTTGCGGCAATTCCTTGAGCCCGACCGCCGTGCAGAGCTATACTACCTTGGCGGCGCGGTACTCGATGCTCGATTGCAGGCGAACCCGGCGAATGACCGATATTGCCATTAAGGCAGTCAGTCAGACGTCGGACTCTATTGGTAACCATTCATGAACGGCCAAGCTCAAGCGCACAGTCGGCGCACCTTCCTCGTCGGCGGGATCCTCCTGGTTGCATTGTTCGGTCTGGAGGCCGAGCGCATCAGCGGCAGCCCGCCGCGTGTACCGGTTCCGGAATTGCTCGAGTCGGCCGTGGCCCTGCCGGTCGGCCCGATCGTTGTGGACCATCCCGAGGACCAGATTCGCAGCAACCCGTTGGCCTTTCTGCGGCACGCCCGCCAGTCGTACGATCAGAAAATCCGCGATTACGAATGCCGCTTCAGCAAGCAGGAGTCCCTTCATGGCCGGATCGGCGAAACGCAAGTGTCTGAGGTCAAGTTCCGTGAAGGGCCGTTCAGTGTCTTCATGACCGTGGTCGAGAACCCGGGGCGTTACCGCCGTGTGCTGTACGTCAAGGACGAGATCGTCAAGGAAGGCCAGCAGTATGCCACCATCGAGCCGCAGGGTGCCATCGCCCGCTTCCTGGTCAAGAGCGTCCAGCGGCCGATCGACGGCGAGGAAGCCCGCCAGTCTTCCCGCCGACTGATCACGCAGTTCGGTTTTGCCAACTCGCTGGACCTGATCGTGCGTTACGCGGACTTGTCCGCCGAACTGGGGCAACTCGACTTGCGCTACATGGGCCCGGGCGAGATCGACGGTCGTCCGACTTATGTGTTCGAGCGCCGCCTGCCGATCCAAGAACCTGGGGTGGACTGGCCTGATACCCTGCTGGTGTTTCACATCGATCAGGAGTGGCACCTGCCGCTGTCGTGCTGCTCGTATGCTGACCTCGAGGGTCGAGCCCTGCTGGGTCGATACACCTTCAGCAACGTCCGGTTGAACGTGGGTCTCGACGCCCGGGACTTCGACAAACAAACCTACGGCATGTAGGTTCCCGCGCTCGTTCGGCCCCGCAGTTCAGACGGCTGCCTCAGTTCCATCCTGTGCGCTGTCGCTTCATCGCGGACTGGGTCTGATCCCCTAGGCCGCCGGACGGTGACCGATCACCCCTGTCAGGAGATTCCCCGGGGATAACCCGTTGGTGCCACGATCGACTGGGCACGTCCAATCCGCGCCCAGGATCGGGTCGAGGGGGGCGATGCCCGACTTGACCCCGCACCGCGGGAGTGCGTATCCTATGCCCTTCTAGCGTGGAGGTGCATCCATGAATCTCGTTACCGGGGCGACCGGACTTCTGGGCAGTCACATTGTCGAGCAGTTGTGCCGCAGGGAACAACCCGTCCGGGTTCTGATTCGGCCGGGCAGCGATGCGTCCTTCCTGAAGACCCTGCCAGTCGAGATTCTCCTGGGAGACATCACCGATCGGGCCTCGCTGGAGGCCGCCATGAGCGGCGTCCAGACGGTCTACCACTCGGCCGCGCGGGTCGGCGATTGGGGTCCGTGGCGCGAGTTCCAAGAGATTACCATCGATGGCACCCAGAATGTGATCACGGCCGCCGAGCGCGCCAGGGTCAAGCGATTTGTCCACATCAGCTCGATCAGCGTCTACGGCTACGTCGACGGGGAGGGCCGCAGTTTTGATGAGACCGCCCCCCTGGGCTACGGGCTGTACCGCTGGGCCCATTACACCCGTGCCAAAGTCCAGGCTGAAGAGCTGATCTGGTCGGCCCACAAGCGAGGCAAGACCCGCTTCACGGTGATTCGTCCGAGCTGGTTGTATGGCGAGCGGGATCGGACCACCATCGGCCGGCTGGTGAACAACCTGCGGGCTGGCCGAGTCAAGTTGATCGGTGATGGCGACAATCGCCTGAATGTGGTACACGCCGCCAATGTGGCCGAAGCCAGCATCCTGGCCGCGGAGTCGCCCGTCGCCGGCGGCGAAGCCTACAATTGCAGCAACGACGGCGTCCTGACCCAGAAGCAGTACTTCAACCGGATCGCCGCCGCCATTGATGCCAAGCCGGTGTCGCGATCGGTTCCCTACCGCGTGGCCTACAACGTGGCCTTTCTGCTGGAATGCCTCTACAAGTTGGTTGGTGCCCGGAAGCCGCCGCTGATTACCCGTTACTCAGTGTGGCTCATGGGCCGCCGCTGCTTTTTTGAGACCCACAAGGCCCGCGAGCAACTGGGTTGGAAGTCCACCATTTCCTACGAGGACGGCATTCCGGCAGCCGTTGATGATTATCTGGCGAACCTCAGCCTGCAGCAGGCCCAACGCCCGGCAGAGCGGGCCGATGGTGAGGTTGTCATCGCTCGGGGTGCCTGATCCGTCCCGCCGGTCAGCCGGCAGCAAGCCCGTCCCGTCTGCGCAGCTTGTGGACCAGGGGTTGTAATCGCGCGACCAACCGGGGCTCGGGCACGGCGCTGAATCGCCGCAGGACCTCGTCAAGCGGTTCCCCGCCGGAGCGGCGGCGCAGCAGCGGCAGGCGGGTCGCCACTTCTTCCTCCGGATCCACGAAGTCTTCAGTTGTGGGGTGCTCCAGCTCATCGAGTTCAAAGCGGTAGGTGGCGGTCAGATCATCGTGGGGCACCTGGGATCGGCCGAAGGGCCCCAGGTGGATCGCAACATGATCGGCAGTCACGGTCAGACCCAGCGGTGCGGGCCAGCAGGCGAACAGCAGCCACCGGAACCCCCGCCAGGCCAACCCCACACCGCCAGCAAACGCCCAGAGCAGCACGAAGGCTGCCGCATAGTCGGTCAGCCGATTGGACACGGCCGAGGACCGGAAACTCAGCGAGGAGGCACCGTAAAGGGCCCCGGCGATCAGCAACACTCCCATCGGCAGCAGCAAGCCGATGCTGGCAGCACCCTTGAGTCGAGTTGCGGGGATGAAGACGTTCATCAGCACTCCTTGCGCCGTGGCTGCGGGCACTGCGGTCCACGGCGGGGTGGTCCACGAAACACATATCGTGAACCAAAACCGCTGGTACCACAAGCTTCGGTTCACGGCGGCCCAGTCCGGGCGGTGGTCAAGATTCAGCCTGCGCAGGGTGCCGCTGTTGTGAGCAAAAGCCTGTGCAAGTTCTGTGCAAAAAACTTAGTGACGTCACGTGATGTGCTAGTGGTTGGGCAATGAGGCATTATCGACGGCGGCCTTGACACAACTTGATTCGAACCGGTGTGTGTCGTCTGGTGGCGTGCGTTTCCGTTTGCTCCGCTCGAAAGCAGGTGTATACTTCTAATGCGACTGAAAGGTTGCCAAGTCGAGCACCGACTTCTGGTCCTGGCAACTCCGGTCAGTCCTGAGCACACCAAGGATTCGACATGGTCTTCAGAAATGCGGACGGGTCGATGAGGTGAAATCATTAGCCCGGTGTGTTCAGGTCTCAATGCCGAAGGATCGGGAAGGTGCAAGAACCCCAAGGGCTGCGGCGCTGGCCTACCACGTTTGCGGTAGTGGTGCCGCCAGGTTCCGGTTGGTCGAGACTCTGAAGTGTAGCCAGGCAGTTCGCAGAACTGTGGCTGTTCGGCAAGCACATGAGAGGAGGTCCGGCGAAGGTTGGGCCACCGCCGGTTACTGGTATTGCCTTAAAGGGGACGAACCTCAAGGGAGCCGATCGGCCCTCGGCATCAGACCAGGCCGACGGTCGGACTGCCCGCTGACGGCTGGCATCCCAGGAGCCGCGGCCCACGCGACCGCACGATAAGGCTTCGGCCTCGACGTGTTCCGCGCGGGTGAAACGGCATGTGGGGTGCGTTGCGGCGGATGACGTCACAACGGTTGGTCGGGCGGACGAGCTCTGAAGAGGCGAATCCCAGGAGCGCTGTGGGTCTTGCGAGACCCGCTGGGGTTCAAAGGGAGCAAACCGTCAAGAGGGTACCCAAACCCTGAAGGCGGAACGCAGGCAGCTTGGAAGGCTGCCGATTCGTGGACCTTTGGACCTGAGGTGTGCTGAAGGGAAACAAAGTCCAGGAGAGGAGTCGGTATGCTGCGGCATCCGGCTAGGTCGAGTCCGTGAAACACTCTGAAGGAGGACGGAACCCGTAAGGTCGGGCAGGCGAGTGATCGGTTGCCCGGTTGTCTGCGGAACACCACAAAGTCGAGGAAATGGCCGACGGCATAGTGGGATCGCCAAACCCATGCGGCGATACGCGGCAATCGCAGACCTTGAGCGGGCAGTCAACTCCAGGAGAGGAATGATCGGGCGGCAGTCGTGTTCGCCTGATCCAGCGGATTCACCGAAGACTCTGAAGGGCACCGCGGCTGGCACCTTTCGTCGCGTTTTTTTCCGCCGGCGGCTCAGGGACCGGGCGAAGAAAGCCAGCCCATATTCCACAAGCCGCGGCGCATCTGCCGGGCTTCCTCCTCAAGCAGCAGCAGCACTTCGCGCGGCTCGTCTTCGGCTGCGCCGGAAAACCGGGCGTAACCCTGGCCGACCATCAAGTAGTTGATATTCACTTCGCCGACCCAGACCCAGCACAACAGGCGATGCTTGTAGTCCAGCTTGTCGCCGTCATCAAGGAACTCCAACCAGACTCGTTGGTGCTCCAGCTTCTCCCGGAGGTACTTCAAGGCGACATCGGCGAGAGGCTCGTCCTTGTGCAGCTCCGGGGCGTCGGCACCAGCCAACTGGACCTCGCGAGGTGTGCCGTGGTAGTCGACGACGAAGGTATCGCCGTCCATGACCCAGTCGACCTCAAAGCGGTGCCTGGCGCGATGCCATTGCCAACCGATGAGGGCCACCACAGTCACCAGCGCGGCGCCGCGCAGCAGGTTGTGCGTTCGGCGGCGGGGTGCCGGGCTGGCCGCTGATTCGCCGGTCCGTGCTGGAGGGTGTATCATCGCCTTCATGTAATCACTATCGGCCAGCTCTGGCCGGGCGTGTGTTGGCGAGGACGGGTCCGGGCGGCGGGCGCGGCCGTCCGATAAAGCGGACGCTCCATTCGGGGGGGGGCAACGCGGGAGGCGATCCATGAATGATCAGCAGACCACCGTCCAGGTCATGAAGCAGTTTGTGCAGGACTTTGTCGACGAGCGCGATTGGAGCCAGTTTCACGACCCCAAGAACCTGTCGATGTCGATTGCCATCGAAGCCGCCGAGCTGATGGAGCACTTCCAGTGGGTCCGCTCCGATCAGGTGGACCAGGCGCTCAATGTGGCAGCCACTCGGGCGGAGGTCCAGGAGGAGCTGGCGGACATTTTCTGCTATGTGCTGGCCTTCGCCCGGACGCTGGACATCGATCTGTGTGCGGCGTTGGGTGAGAAGATGATCAAGAATCGCCGCAAGTATCCGGTGGAGGACTACCGCGGCCGGTTTTGATCGGTCGCCTGCAGTTCGGTGATCATGGCCGCCACCAGACCACGCCACTGATCGAAAGACGGAATGATCTCGTATTGCAGCAGATCGTTGAGCAGCACGTAATCGGCGGCTTCCAGGCATTCCTTGAGCTGGCTCAGCAGGTGGGCCACATGATTGAGGATCTCGTTGAGCGTCTGGGGGCCGTGGGTCAGTTCACTCAGGTTCAGTCCGGTCATTTGCACGGTCTTGACCACCGTGTCGTGGGCTTGGAACCAGCCGTTGATGCACTCACCCAGGGCGGTCATGGCCTGGTTATTCTGATCCGCCGACAACAGTGCGACGGTGCGGCTCTGATGATGTTGCGTTGCTGCCAGCACCGCGGCGGCATCTTCCAGGGCCAGGACACCCAGTTCGGCGATTCCGCAAGTGCCGAAGCCGATACGCTCAAACTCCGTGACCCGCTGCGACAACAAGGCCTCGATCTGATCATCGGGAACCGCCTGGCCGTTGCAGTAAATCGAAACAATCATCCGATGGGTCGCGACGTGATCCCGACGCACTTGCTCGATGAGGGCCTCGATGGTGGCGTCATCGGCAACCGTCGCGTCGCATGGCTGATCGTCGATGAGTATCTGCACCGGCAACTCCTTCGCTTCGGCTCGCGACCGGATCGGGCGGAGCGCGCTGCGACAGCCCTTGGAAAGAGATTGGGCAAGGTACGGCAGATCAGCGCCCTAATGAACCTTGCGTTCGGCGGCCGCCGGGGCGTTGCTCAGCAATTCGACCATGTCCGTCGTTCCGAGCACCACCGGCAGGGCGTAGAGTTCACCGAAGGCGAAGCCGGCGACCGCCCCTTCGGCTCCGGCGACCGACCGGATGTAGTGCAGCACCCGCTCCAGGCGCTGGTCGTCAAATTGAGACCGATAGCAGGAGATGGCCTGGAGCTTGATTTCAATAGTATCGGTAATGTCCACCGCAAAGCGGGACTGATATTGATGGATTTCGGCGGCAAACGGAACCGGGCGGTAGACCAGATGCTGAATGCGCAGGGGTTCGGTGCCGTCAAAGCGGTCGTCCCACTTGGTCAGTTGGGCGTAGAACCGTGCGGCCTCGGTGATCAGTTGAGCCTGGTAGTGATCGGGCGAAGCGCCCGGGGTGCGCCCCGCCATCCCCACCAGGATTCTGGGGCGCAGCCGGCGGATGACCGTGGCGACTTGGTAGCGGGCGGCCGGTGAGTCCATCAGTTCTCGATTGGTCAGGTCGAGGATCTGGTGGTGGTGGACGCCCAGAATCTCGGCGGCGGCCTGGGCCTCGTCGCGGCGAGTCTCGACCGTGCCACGCGGCGTGGGCTCGCCGGTGGTCATGTGCAACATGCCGACGCGGTGGCCCAACCGGACCATCTTGGCGATGGCGCCGCCCATTCCGATTTCGAGATCGTCGGGGTGCGGAGCGGTGAAAAGGATATCTACAGTCGGGTCTTTGCGGCTCATCTGGCGATTCCTGTATGCGGTGGTGACGTCGGGACCGGGAAGCGCCCACGGCGCACAAAAAAACCCGTCAGGAGACGGGTTAAAAAAAATGCGGCAATCACCTACTCTCGCCTTTCGACTACCATCGGCCGTGAGGGCTTTACTACCGTATTCGGAATGGGAACGGGTGTTTCCCCTCACGTATGGTCACCGCAGGGGAAATGATAGCACATCTTTGGGTTGCGTCAAGCCCCTTCGAGCGGCCCGGCCGGAAGGGGCCATCGCGTTGAATAACTACATGCCCGATAACCAGTTATGCTCGTGGGGCCTTTATATCGTATCGTGCACACAGCTAAAGGAGGGCGAGGGCTGGACCGAATTCTCAAACAGGCCGGTAGCGGTTCACGAATCCCGGCGACCCTGAGGTGCACACCACATGCGCAAATGTGTTCCGAGCAAACCCCGATTCGACGGTGCTGATGGAGTCAGCCCCGGTGAGCAGGAACTCGACGCCTTGTTGGGCAAGGTTGAAGAAAAGAAAGCCCGCAAGCAGAACGAGCCAGAAGAGAAGACCGACACCCTGGATGTGTTCCGGGCGCGCATGCGCCAGGAGTACATCCCGGTATTCGATGAGTTGGCCGAGAAGTACAGCCACAAGGGTCTGACGATGGATCTGGATGTCGACGAGCTACTCGGCGGCGGGACCACCATCAAGATTCGGATGACCTACGGCGACCTGATCATGGAGCTTGACGGCACCGCCAGTCGCGGTGGGGTGGCTTTCTACATTATTCGCGGAACGGGGACCAGCAAAGGGGCAATGGTCAGCGGCCCGATGCTGCGGATTCGCAACCTCGAGGCTGCCCAGTTTCGGCAGTTCCTGGTAGACCACCTCGGGCAGTTGATCAAGGACGCGCTCCGCCAGACCTGATCCGCCTTTCCCGCCGTCGGGGCCCAAGCCACCTGCCGCGGCCGCCAGCGCACCCTTCATGATTCGCCGTTGCGCGTTCAGCCCGGAACTGATCCTCGAGGCTGCGGCCCAGCCGCAAGGCGTGGCCAGGCGGCTCCCCAAGAGGTTGGTCGTCATCCCCTCGCTGGCAGAAGCGGGGACTGGGCTGGTGTTGAACGAGCGGCACCCCGCCCCCCCCCCCAATTCGACGCGATCCGTTATAATGGCTGCTGTTGGCCAACCGAGGATTGCGGTGTCTGATAACGTCACGCTCACATTTGAGCCCGATGACCCTGCTGGGCCCACCCAGGCGGTGATTCCACGGCGACTGGGCCATGTGACCCTGGTGGAAGAGATTGGCAAAGGGGGCATGGGGGTGGTCTGGCGCGGCCACGATGAGTTGCTGCGTCGCGAGGTAGCGGTCAAACTGTTCCGTGATCAGCGGCTGGCGAGCGACCCGGTCCTGCGGCAGCAGTTCATTGAGGGCAGCCGTGCGGCGGCCGGCGTCAAACATCCCAACGTCGTTTCGGTCTATCACGCCGACCAGCTGGAACGTCTGATCTACGTGGTGATGGAGCTGGTCGATGGTCACACCCTCCGTGATGTGCTCTCGAAGTTTGGCTCGGTGGAGCCAGCGTTGGCCGCGCTGATCATCGCCCGGATCCTGGATGCACTGACGGCCATCCACGACGCCCAGGTGATTCATCGCGACCTCAAGCCCAGCAACGTGCTGTTTGATCGCAAAGGCGATCTGTTGGTTTCGGACTTCGGCTTGTCCTACCAACGGAATTTCACCCAGCCGGGCGAAGAGGCGGTGCTGGGCACGCCTCCATACATGGCTCCCGAGTTATTCGACGGCGATGCGTCGTTCCAGAGCGATGTCTATGCCGTCGGCATCACTTACTACGAGCTGTTGTGCGGAGGGCGCCCGTTCACCGCCGACACCGTGGCCGACTACCACTTGCAGCACCGCGAGCGGCTGCTGCCGGATCGCCCGCTGGTCGAGCTGGGGGTCGGCGACGACGTCCAGGAGCTGATCCTCCGCTCCACGAACAAGCGGAAGATCTTTCGCTACAAAACTGCCGCCCATATGCTCAAGGCCGTCACCGATGCCTACCCGGGGTTGCTGCGTGATCAGGCCCTGGATCGCCGGCTGCGCGACCTGATGCTGGGCGTGAACAGCGCCCACCCCCGCCAGCCGTCGGACCCAGGGTCGCCCGACACGCCCCAGGCAACCTACTTCGATCTGCTGTCTCGCCGGGCAGACGCCAAGCGGCGCCGCAAAGATGGGGCTGCAGACGGAGCCGGCGAGACCTCTGACTAGTGCTTCCGTGCACTGCCCGACTTCCGGCAGCGGCCGGCCGCTGCCGGCTCCGCCGCGCGGCGCCCTCAGGCTTTGAGTTGCAGCAGGCGGCGACAGCCTTCTTCCAGTTCGGACGATTGCTTGGCATAGCAGAACCGCAGTTGCGAACGCCCCTGCTCGGGATGGGCATAAAAGATAGACCCGGGCACGGTGGCCACGCCGACCTGTTCCAGGAGCGACTCGGCGGCATGCTGGCCGTCACGGTAGCGATCGTGGAAGTTGACCATCATGTAGAACGCGCCGTCCGGCTTGTATGGCTGCATGCCGATGCGCGTCAGGGTCTCGAGCAGCATGTCGCGTTTGCGGCGATAGTCCTGCTCCATTTGAGTGTAGTACGACTGCGGCAGATGGCGAATGGCCGCCTCGACGCCGAGTTGCAGGCAGGAGGGCGCACACACCGCGATCAGGTCGTGGGCCACAGCCGTCTTGGCAATGATCTCGGCCGGGCCGGCCAGGTAACCGATACGCCAGCCGGTAATGGCGAAGGCTTTGGATCCGCCGCTGATGGTCACGGTTCGCTCCCGGGCTCCGGGCAGGCTGGCGGCCGACACATGTGGACGATCGTGGATGATGTATTCGTAGACCTCGTCGGTGACCAGCAGGCAATCCCGGGTCCGGGCGAGGTTCACCAGGAATTCGAGTTCAGCGCGGCTGAAGACCTTGCCGGTAGGGTTGGATGGCGTGCACACCAGGATGAACTTGGTACGGTCATCGACGGCCGAGGTCAACTCGTCCCGATCCCAGCTCCAGGCGGGCGGCGTCATCTCGATGAAACGCAGCTCATTGCCGCGCAGCTTGACGTAATTTGCGTGATAAGAATAGTACGGTGAGAACGTCACTACGTTGTCGCCGGGATTCAGGGTGGCTTCACAGAGGGCCGAAAACCCGCCGGCTGACCCGATCGACACCATGATCTCGGTTTCGGGGTCGGCGGTGATGCCGTTGTGGCGTTGCAGCTTGTCGGCGATGGCCTCGCGGACCGAATGGATGCCTTGCATGTGGGTGTAGATGGCCCGATTGTCGTCGATGGCCGCCTTGGCTGCCTGCTTCAGCAGGTCGGGTGCCGGTTGATCACAGACTCCCTGAGACAGATTGACGCCGCCGATGCGCTGGACCCACGCCGAATACTTGCGAATGTCCGACTCCTGTTGGCTCAGGATGCGTTGCGAGAGAAAGCGAGACATCGACATGCCTTTCTGATGCGACTCCCGACACACCCGCAGGGGCGTGCGGCACGGTCCAGGGATTGATCAACGAGTCATTCTAGAAGACAGCGCGGCGGCCCGCAAACCGGCCCGGCTCGCACTTCGGCGGAGCGACCGCGCCCGGCGATCCACCCGGGCGGGCTGTCGGTCTCGACCAATGGGCGTGGATCCAAGGCTCCCGCGCCGCCGGCCCCAGCGCGGATCGCAGTTTCCCGGGAGTGCGTGGGTGGGTGGGGGCACCTGCGGGGAACCCTTGCCTCCGCCAGGCAGCCGTCGGGCCGCAGTCAGTGGGATCGGGCTCACCTAAACTGCGGTCAAGTCCGCACCCACGGGTTGACGACACAGTAATATGAAATATGCACAGCAGGTCCAGGCGCTTGGGCAGGCGATGGCGGTGATCGTGGTCGGTCTGTGCTGGCCGCGGGCGGCCGGTGCCCAGGCCTCTTGCCAGCTGTCCGAGCAGGTCGAGCTGCAGGCCGCGTCCACGACCGGCGGCGATCGCTACGGCTTTGCGGTTGACGTCTTCGGCGATGTTGCCGTGGTCGGCGCCTATCGCCATGATCCCGGTGGGCTGGTCAATGCCGGGGCGGTGTACGTGTATCGGTTCGACGGGGCGGTTTGGATTCCAGACCTGATCCATGGCGGGGCCGCGATGCTGACCGCGCCGGATGCCGCCGCCGGCGACGAGTTCGGCTACGATGTTGCCGTCGGGCAGCAACGCATGGTCATCGGCGCCCCGCAGGCCGGAGCGGTGTACTTGTATGAACGCGATGCCGCCGGATGGGGCTATTCCGCCACGTTGCAACCGGCGGTCGGATCAGCGAGTGATCACTTCGGTGGGGCCGTGGGGTTGCACGGCGACACGGTCGTGGTCGGGGCCCGCTCCGCTGATGTGGCTGGCATCAACTCTGGTGCGGCTTATGTCTTTCAGCGCATCGCTGGTGACTGGCAGCAGCAGGCGACACTGGTGGCGGACGAGAGCAGCGTGACCTTGGACTACTTCGGAACGGCGGTCGGCATCGACCAGGACGTCATCGTCGTCGGGGCCGATTATGACGACGCCAATGGCGAGAACGCCGGCGCCGCCTACGTGTTTCGCCGGGCATCGGGCCCTTGCGCGGGCAGCACTTGTCCGTGGCTCCAGGAGGCCAAGCTGGGCGGATTCGGCGATCCCCCGGGAAGCTACGTGAGTGACTTCTTCGGGTTCAGCACGGCGGTCTCGGGGACCGTGGTCGCCGTGGGTGCCCGTCGACACAGCCACAGTGGGTTGAACTTGGCCGGCGCGACCTACGTGTTTCGCTGGAACAGTGGGTCCTGGGTTCCGGAGGCGGTCCTGACCGCAATGGACGCCGAGCACTTCGATCAATTCGGTTATGCGGTCGATGTACAGGGTCCGGTGATCGCGGTGGGTGCCAAGGGCGCCGACACCGGCGTGGAGCCGGATAGCGGCGAACCCTGGGCCGCCGCGGGCGCCGCCTACGTCTTCCGGTATGAGGGCGGCCAATGGAACGAACACGCCAAGCTGGTGGATTCTGATCCGTTCCTGGATGACTGGCTCGGTGGGGCGGTGGCGGTTTCGGGCCAACACGTCATCGCCGGCGCCGAAGGCACCGACCTGTTCGATGGTCCGGGCGGCTGGTTCTCCGGGTCCGCGTTCGTCTTTGCCAGCGGATGCCAAGGCGGCACTTGCCTGGCGGATATCGACAACGATGGCGCCGCAGGCGGGTTCGATTTGGCCTTGTTGCTGGCGGCCTGGGGCTGGAATCCGGGGCATCCCGCTGACTTTAACCAGGACGGGATGGTCAACGACCCCGACCTGGCCGCCTTGCTCGGAGGCTGGGGGCCTTGCGAGTAGACGGGCCCAGGTTCCTCTCAGATCAGGCCCAATTCGCGGCCGGTCCGGGCAAAAGCCTGCACCGCCTGGTCGAGCTGCTCGGGTGAATGTGCAGCGCTGATCTGGCAGCGCAGACGGGCTTCGCCCTTGGGCACGACCGGATAGCCGAAGCCACTGACAAATACACCCCGTTCGAACAATTTCTGCTGAAAGGTGTTGGCCAAGGCCGCGTCGCCGACCATCACCGGCACGATGGGCGTCCCGCCTTCCAGGACCTTCAAACCCACTTGTCCGATTGCGTTGCGGAAGCGATGGGTGTTGTCGCGCAGCCGTTGCAGGCGCTCAGGTTCGGACATCAGCACGTCGATCGCGGCCATGGAGCCGCCGCAGACGGCCGGTGGGAGGGCGTTGCTGAACAGGTGCGGCCGCGAGTTCTGCAGCAGATAGTCGCACACCGCCCTGGAGCCCGCCACATAACCGCCGCAGGCCCCGCCGAGCGCCTTGCCCAACGTCGACGTCTGGATGGTACCCTCGCCGAGCACCCCGAAGTGCTCGGCCGTGCCGCGACCGCCTGGGCCCAGGACTCCGGTGGCGTGCGACTCGTCGACGACCAGCGTGGCGTCGTATCGCTGCGCCAGCTCCTTCAGGGCGGGCAGATCGGCGATGTCCCCTTCCATGCTGAAGACGCCGTCGGTAATAATCAGCTTGATGTTCGCCGCAGAGCCCTGGAGCATGTCTTTCAGTTGCGTGAGGTCGCCGTGGGCGAAAATGTTGCGCTGGGCTTTGGACAACCGGATGGCGTCGATGATCGAGGCATGATTCAAGGCGTCCGAGAATATGGCATCTTCCGGGGTGCTCGCCAGTGTCGGGATCAGCCCGACGTTGGCGTCCCAGCAGCTGATGTAGGTGAGCGCGGCTTCGCAACCGATGAACTCGCTGATCTTGCGCTCCAGATCCAGGTGGCAGGTCATGGTGCCACAGATGAAGCGCACGCTGGAGGTCCCCTGGCCGTAGGTCTCCAAGGCCTGATGGGCGCCGGCGATGACCCGGGGATGGGCCGAGAGCCCCAGGTAGTTGTTGCTGGACAGCATGATGGTGTCGCGCCGATTCAGGGTGACCTGCGCTCCCTGGGGTGAGCCAAGTTCCAGGGCCTGCTTGTAACGACCGGACTGCCGCAGCTCGGCCAGGCGGCTGTTCAAGATGGTGTCGAGTGTATTCATCGGAGGCCTCGCTGCGATCGGGAGGTCACGGTTGCCGGTCGGGTCGCTGCTCAGCGATGGACCACCGCACCCTTGGTGTCGGGATCGAACTCGCGGGTCCGACCGTCGGACGCCGGCGGCTTGGTGATTTTGCGATCCGGGCGGATGATGATCTTGCAGGCCTGCCCGGCGGCCAGGGTGGCCATCGAATCGTTGATGTCATCGAATGCGATTTCTTTGGAGATCAGCGGTCGCAGGTCGACCACGCCGCTTTCCAGCAGCCAGCGGGTTTTGTACCAGGTGTCGAATATTCGCCTGCCGTTCAGCGCCAAAACGTTGAGGTTCTTGAAGATCATCTTCTCGGCGACATCGATTTCGACGGGGCTCGATGGGATGCCGAAGAGGATGACCCGGCCGCCGTTGCGCACGATTTCGAAAGCGTTGTTGATGGCTGCGGGAGCACCGCTCATCTCCAGGACGAGGTCGAATCCCAGGCCGCCGTTGGCCGCGATCAGTTCGGCGGCGTGGTGCGTCCGGGCGTCGAATACGGCGTCGGCCCCCAGGGTGCCCGCCAGATTCAGTCGGAAGTCAATAACGTCGGTGGCGACCACCCGGGCGGCGCCGGAAGCCCGGGCGATGGAGATCGCGAACAAGCCGATGGGCCCGCAGCCAAGCACGGCCACCGACAGCCCGGTGATTTCCTGCCCCATGGTGACATAGACCGCGTTCCCGAACGGCTCCTGCAGGGTGGCGATTTCGGCCGGCAGTTTGTCGCGCGCGTTCTGCCAGACCACCTTCTCGGGGACCACCACGAAGTCGGCAAAGGCCCCGGGGCAATCGACACCCAGAATGCGGGTTCGCGGGCACAGGTGGGCCTGGCCGGTGCGACATTGGAAGCACATGCCGCAGGTGATATGGGACTCAGCGGACACATAATCGCCGACCTCGACGTTTTCGACCCGGGAACCGACCTGGACTACCGTTCCGGCGAACTCATGGCCCAACGTCAGCGGTGTCTTGATACGGCCACGGGCCCAGGTGTCCCATTTCCAGATGTGCACGTCGGTTCCGCAGCAACTGGCGGCCTCGACCTGAACCAGGACGTCGTGGTCGCCTGGTTCGGGGACCGGCACCGTCTCAATGGACAACCCTACCGCGGGGTCGGTTTTTCGGATGGCACGCATTGTTTCAGCCATGGCAGGCGGTCCTCTCGGGCGGCGGTTCGCGGTCGTGGTCGGGACCGAAGCATGGTATGGTTTGGCAAGGACTTATGCAACGCGACCACCCGGCCGGGGACGCAGTCGGGGCGGGCAAATCCCAGTTGACCTTGCCGGCGAAATCGCGTAACCTTGCTCATGGACAGGCCTAGTGCCTGAACAGGTTACGAGTCCAGCCGCAGTGGTTAATCATCGTCAGGCACAACCCCCAGCCGGTTTCGGGTTGAGTGACGGCTCGAGGCGAGCCGCCTTGACTGGTCGATTGCCGCGAAGCCTACCCCCTCGGGTCCAAGCGAAGGAGACCGGGCGTTGAACACACTAACCAAGGTATTCATTGTCCTGTTGGTGATCTTCAGCATCTCGTTTACCATGATGACGATCCAGTTCTCCGCCAACATTCCCGACTGGAAGGACCAGGCAGAGAGCTGGAAAGTCAAGTCCCAACAAATCGATACCTTCAATCGCAACCTGATCGCCATCAAGGTGGCCGAGGCCGCCAAGGCCGCCGATGAGCGTCGGCGGTGGAGCGAGGAGCGCGCCCAACTCACCGATGCCCGCGACCAGGCGTTGGCCGAGGTCAAGGAGCAGGGCAACAAGCTGGCCAAGGCCGAGAGCGACATTACTTCCCAGAACGCCACGATCAAGAAGCTGTCGGCGGAGCTGGGAATCGCCCAGACCACCGCTGCCAAGGCCCGCGAGCACCTGGCCACCCTGGAGCAGCGGAACATCGAGCTGGAAAAGGCCCACCTGGACTTCACCGAATCGCTCAATGAGCGGGTGGCGACGATCATCGTTCTGGAGCAGCAGACCCGCCAGCAGGAGCAGGCCATCCACATCCTCCGTGAAGAGAACGGCAAGCTGCTCAAGAAGTTAGGACTGCGGGCGTCCGGCATTGAAGACACCACGGTGTCGGTGCCCTTCGACCACGTGAAAGCGGCCGCCCAGGCCAAGATCTCCCCGATTCGAGGTCAGGTTCGCAATGTCAGCGGCGAGCTGGCCAGCATCTCGGTGGGCAGCAACGACGGCGTCGAGGTGGGCATGACCTTCATCATCTACAACCGCAACGGCTACTTGGGTGACCTGGAGGTCACCGATGTTCAGCCGAGCGGGGCCGCCGGAGTCCTGAAGTTCATCAACGGTCCGATTGCCGTCGGCGACATGGTGGCCGACGAAGACGGCTACGTCGCGATGAACTAGCCGGGGCCCGGCTGGCGTTCGGTCGATCCCTGGCTTATGATCGTCTCACCGGGTGATGGAGAACAACACACATGGCAGAACCTGGGGTTGGTGGGAAAAATAGAATTGTCCCTGCCAGTGATGTCTACACTTCGCTTCTGATTATTGCTACAGTATTCATGATCCTGGGTACGGTGTTCCTCGCGTGGAAAAGCAGCGTCCTGTTTGGCACCTGGCTGCCGACCGGCCCTGCCGGATGACCCGCGGCGTGGCGGGCTCCTGCTGTTCGTGAGGCCTTGCGTTTCGCATTTCTGACTGGGAACTGAACGAGAGAAGCGAGCCCACACCCGCTTCTTCAACGTGGAAGGGGTCTGTGTGCTGATCCTTGATTCATTGTTCAGCATGTTCAGCGTCGACATGGGTATCGACCTGGGCACCTGCAATACCTTGGTCTGCGTGCAGGGCGAGGGCGTGGTGCTCAACGAACCGTCGGTGGTCGCCGTCAAGCGCGGAACCAACCGCGTGCTGAACAACGGCAACGCCGTCGGGCTGGTGGCCAAGGAGATGCTGGGAAAGACGCCCGGATCGATTTCTGCCATTCGCCCCCTGCAGGACGGGGTCATTGCCGACTTCGACATTACCGAAGCCATGCTCTCGTACTTTATTCGCAAGGCCATGGGCAAGCGCAGCTTCTTTAAGCCGCGGGTGGTGATTGCGATTCCGTCTGGCATTACGGCGGTGGAGAAGCGGGCGGTGTACAATTCCGCCGAGCGGGCCGGGGCCCGCCAGGTCTTTCTGGTGGAAGAGCCCATGGCCGCCGGGATCGGCGCCGGGCTGCCGATTGAGGAACCCAACGCCGCCATGATCGTCGACATTGGTGGGGGGACCACCGAGGTGGCGATCATGTCGCTGGCGGACATTCAGGCCTGTGAGTCGATTCGGGTGGCCGGGGACGACATGGACGAGGCCATCTGCGCCCACATGAAACGGACGTACAACCTGACCATCGGCCCGCAAAGCGCCGAGCGAACCAAGATCCAGGTGGGTTCGGCGGCGCCCAACGGCGAAGAGTCGGTCATGATCGTTCGCGGGCGCGATCTGATCAGCGGACTGCCGCGTTCGGCCGAGGTGTCCAGCGCCGAGATCCGCGAAGCGCTGAAGGAGCCGGTGGGCCAGATCATCGATTGCGTGATGCGGACGCTGGAGCGTGCCGAGCCGGAGTTGGCTGCCGATCTGGCGGAAAACGGATTTCACCTGGCCGGCGGTGGGGCGTTGCTCAAGGGGCTGCCCGAGGTCATGAGCCAGGCGACCGGATTGCAGGTCAAGCTGGTCGACGATCCACTCAGTTGTGTGGCCCGGGGGACCAGCGTGTACCTGGAAAACCTCGCTGCCTGGAAGGACACCCTCGAATCCGACGCGGATGAGTACTAGGTCTTTCACCTGCACGCCGAGTGCGGGCAGGCGGCGGCGACCGGGCAGGTGCTGCCGGCCACCGGAGCATGAAGGATCGGCCAACCCGCCTGCGTGCCAGGGCCAGCCGTGCGGGTGGGCCGGCGGGGATGTCTGATGCGGCGGCAATTCAAACGAAAATCTCGGACCCGGGTCCTGGGGCCGTTGCTGCTGGTGTCGCTGGTGACGGTGGTCCTGCCCAAGCCATTCACCGGGGCCCTGAGCAGCGTGATTCAGATTCTGGTGCCCCTGCAACACACCTTCAGTTCGCTGGAAGGCGGTGCCGAAGCGCCGGCCATGCGCTTCAGCGCCCAGGAAGTCGAACAACTGGAGCGCCGCCTGCTGGCCTACGAAAATCAGTTCGCATCGCTGCGCATCCGGATTCACGAGCTGGAGGAGTTCAACGTCGAACTCAGCGGCATTCGCCGCCGCGGGCTGGACGGCGGCCGGTTGATCCCGGCGCGGATCGTGTCAAGCGACAGTCTGCCCTGGCGCGAGAGCCGGCTGATCGACCGCGGGACCTTGGCGGGTCTGGGACCTGATCATGCGGTGGTTTCTCGACTGGTGCTGACCAGCGGCGAGCCCGACGGCGTGCGCGACGGCATGAGCATCCTGTCGGCCGAGGTGCTGGTCGGCGAGGTGGTTCGGGCCAACACCCATACCGCCAACATCCTGCTGGTCTCCGATCGCGAAGCTCAGCCGCGGCTGGTCCGCATCGGGCGACCGTCGGCCGGTGGTTTCGAAGCGCTGCCCGCCGAGTTCATGATGCACGGGATCGGCAGGGGCCGCATGGAGATCCGCGGGGTCAGCCGCAATCACATTGAACAGCGCGCGATCCGCACCGGGGATGTGGTGCTGACCTCCGCGTCCGACGATCGTCTGCCGGTGGCGGTGATGGTCGGCGAAATCGCCGAGATCCTGCCGGACGACGACAACGGCGTGCTCTACAACCTGCGGGTCAAGCCTGCCCTCGACCTCGACAATCTCAAGCGCGTGTACGTGGTGGACGCCCGCCCCGCCGAGTGACCCCGACCGCCGGCGAGCCCGCGGTTGACGAGCCGGCGGTGCCCGACCGATAAGGACCAAGGCAGTTTATCCCCTGGGTGCGGTCGCCGGGCCGGGTGGCGCGGTGACCGGCGGCTGGGTCCTGTAAGGCAAGCCCTTGAGGCTCGGGAAGGCCAGGGCGCATCAGCCGCGTCAATCCGCCGAGCCGTCAGGTCGCGAGGACCTGGACGGCCCCTCCCCCAAATCGATCGGCCGTTACGTCAAGTATGCCGGGGGCCCTTTCGATACCGAGGATGGCACTGGATCTTCGAGGAGCCCCGGCGAATGCCCATTTGTCTGAACGTGGAATCGCTGAAGCCCGGTATGCGGCTGTACCAGGCGGTGTGCAACGACTACGTCGTGCTGCTGCCGCCGGGCAAGGTCCTGGATCAACAGGATGTCGATGCCCTGCGCCGCAAGTACCCGGAAATGGGCATCATGATCGCCGACCCGCTGCTGGACGAGATTTGCGATTTCGAGGACGACACCGCCGATCGCGAGGCCGCCCGCCAATCGGGGCAGATCCTGTCCAAAGCCCTGGGGTGCGTGCGCCGCAATTTCTCCGGCCGGGCCCAGATGCGGGCCGAGGAAATCCTCGGGTTGCAGCAGGCCGCCGCCCAGGTGATGCGCTATCTGGACGAGAATCCGGTGGCGGCGATTCTACTGGAGCGCACCCACAGCAGCGACACCTACCTGCAAGAACACTCGGCCAACGTGTTTTACATCTCGATGGTCGTCGGCAACTGCATCAAGCAGTACATCGTGGAGGAGCGGGAGCGGCTGGCCAATTGTTCTCGTCTGGAACGATCGTATGCCATGAACCTGACGCCGCTGGCCATGGGCTGCCTGTTGCATGACGTCGGGATGCTGGACCTGCAGGACATCTACCGCAGCGTCGGGGCCCTGACCGCGGACCAGCGGGCTCGGCTGGCGGAGCATCCACTGGCCGGAGAGCGGATGCTGCCGCGCACGCTGTCGGCGGTCGCCCGGATGGTGGTGCGCACCCACCATGAGAACTTCAACGGCACCGGGTATCCCGGCGGCATTCCCGGCCAGAGGCTGCACATTTTCTCGCGGATCATCCGGGTGGCAGACGCCTTTGACGCGGCAACGGCTCCTCGGATTTACAAGAAGGCCAAGTCGGAGCTGCGGGTGTTGTGGGAGATGAACAGCGGGCCGACCCGTGAGCACTACGATCCGGTGGTCACCAAGGTGCTCACCGGCATGATGAACCCCTTTCCGGTGGGGGCCAAGGTACGGTTGAGCAACGGGATGTACGGGGTGGTGGTCCGGCAGAACCGCGCCGCCCCGTTCCACCCGCAGGTGATCCTGGCGTTCGACCGCAACCACGTGCGCATACCCCCGGAGCAACTGCAAAAGCCCATCAACCTCAGCGAGCACCACGATCTCACGATCGTGTCGCACGCCGGGGAGGACGTCTCCTACATCTACACGGAGTCTGCGGTGGCCGGCGGTTCGGCGGAAGCGCGTCGCGGGACCGCCGAGGCGTTCACCTTCGCCTATCCCTGAGGCCTCAGGGCCCGCACACCAGCGGGGCCGCCGCCGCCGCCGTGGCCGGTCCGATGCCGCGCACCGCCTGAAGGCCGGCAACACCGGCGAAAGGCCGGGCGGCCGCCGACCCCTCGCGATAGGCCACAATGCGGGCCGCCAGCGTCGGTCCAATGCCCGGAAGGGCCGCCAGCTTCCACCAGGGATCCACATTCAAATCGATGCACAGGGCCAGGTGCAGCGGCTGGTGAACCTCCGGCCCGGGTGGCTGGAACGCCGGGCCGGGCAGGTCCAGTCCGCGGGCTGCGGCGAAGGCCAGAACGGCGGCGGTCAGCAGCACGCCGCGGCGGGCTGCGGCGGGGACGGCGGCCTCAGGAGGTCTGGCCATTGCCATGAATCTGGGCCCGAATGGTGCAGAGCTGCTCGTAGGCCAGTTTCGGAGTCAAGTCCGGCCGCAACAGGCCGCCGTGCGGAATATAGTGCCGGTCGACATCGGCCAGGTCGCGCCAGGTGATGGTGTCAACAAACGGCTTGCTGAGGGCGATGTTGTAGAATTCGCGGAGCCAGCGGGACTGCAGCGCTTCGCTCCAGGGGTCATGCCAGCACCCGGCGTTTTCCGGCAGGTACTTGCCGCTCCAGGCATCGCCTTCATCGCGATCGATCTTGGACGGCACCTGCACGGCGCTGATGTGCACCGGCTTGCCGAAGTTGGCGAAGCGATCCATCATCGAGGACATCTGCAGCATGTCGCGCAGAAACATGCCATCGGCCCCGACGCCCATCAGGAACTGCAATCCGAAGGCGTCGAAGTGGATGGAATTCTGGACGAGCATGTCCGCATACAGCAGCGGGGGAATGGTTCGGGGATTCCGGGAGTAGTACTCGCCCCAAGGAGCCACGACATCGACCAGGGCCACCGCCCGCGGCGCGGTCTGCTTGGTGACCGACGCTGCCAGTCGGGTCAGATCCATCAGTTGTTCAAAGTTGAAGTTGAAGGAATTGTGGGCGTGGATGCCACTGATGGCGTCCCAGACGTGGACCCGATCTCCGTAACGTTCGACGACCGCACAAACGTGGTGGTACACGAATTCCCGGACGGCGTCGTAGTCGTGCTCGTAGATGTACAACCAGTCGGGCAGGTGCCGCTCATCGAAAGAAACCAGCGGGCCGGCCTTGATGGGCATCCGCCGCTGGGTCAGCCACTCGACCCACTCGTCGGTATCGCCCCAGGCGGGTTCTCCCTGCTTGGGCTCCAGGGTCCGCCAGATCATGGGAACGCACGCAAAATCAAAGCCGTTCAGCAGCCGCTTGCGGTAGAGGTCGTCGCGGGTGCCTGGATTGATCGTACACCCGAACAGTCGCCGGCCGAACTGCCCGGCATTCCGCCGGCGGTTCAAAAAGACGCTGGCGTGAAACAACGACATCTGCTCGCCGAGGGGGACGGCGATGCTCAAGGACTCATCGGCCAATTGGGCGGTCTTGGCCATGTCACCGCTCTTGATGGCTTCGATGAGCGTTTCCTGGGCCCGCTTGCAGTTGCGCTCGATGTGCTCGATGTTGTCGATGGCGAACAGGCCCCAATCTTCGCGCTTCTGGCAGATTCGCATCATTTGACCGCGGGCCAGCTCGAGATGCAGGTTATACGGCCGCTCACGTTCTACCAGCCGGGTGGTTTCCAGCATCACGCGACCGACCCCGCGGATCGGCCAGAGCACCACCAGGGCGGCGGGTCCCTGGGCCCGCTTGTGGCACAGCAATTCGGCGTCGCGAAACTCGAATTCCGCCCGGACGGGTACGTGGTCCGAGCCGATCAGATAAGCGCCTTCCAGCGGGAAGGAGTTCACCGGCTTGGACCCCTGGTATATCTGGAAGCGGTGCATTGCTGGCTCGCCGGGGGGGACGCACATCGCCACAGGTGTCAACGGCCCCGCTGGGATGCTATTATGACCGAAGCGGAGACGGCCGTCGAGACGGTCCGGCGGGTTGTCGGGCACGATCGGCGGCGCCGCGGGTGGTGCCATGGTCCTTTGGCTTCTGGTCGTCTGCTGGATCGGCCCGTGGGGCAACCACGACGCCCGCTACGACCGGGTGACGTTGCTGGACGGTCAGGTCATCACCGGACGGGTGCTGGAAGAAACCAGCACCCGCCTGCTGGTTCGTGTGGTCCGCATGGGCGGCCGGGTGAGTTACACCCGCGCCGTCGAGAAGGAATTCATCGCCGAGCGCGGGTTCATCGAGGTGCCGCAGACCGCAGCGCCGCCGCCGGCGCTGGCCGGGGGCGATGGGATCGATTTGGACGACGCGGTGGCGTTTGCGGTGCGGACCTTCCAGGAGTGGTCCATCCGCAACGTCGAGTCGGCTTCGCGTCGCCTGCTGCAACTGATCACCCAGGCCAAGCCGGCCGACCTCGAGCGCGTCGATGCACTGGCCCGCCGCGGCTACGACGTTTCCCTGGCCGAGTTCGCGGCGATGGTCCATCTGGAATACTCATTATCCCGCGCGGCCGACGGCCATTTCCGGTTGTACTTTGTGACGCCCTACACCGCCCAGGCGTCCTGCGACCTGCTGCGGGAAGCCCTGCAGGCCGCGTTGACCCACGAGGTCCGATGTCTGGACGACGATCCGGCGGGCGGGCGACCGGCGGTGGCCCTGCGCTGGCTGGACCAGCCCAGTTTCTATCGCGGCGACTCCCGGGAGGCCTCTTGTTTTGCCAAGCAGGTCTCCAGGCTGTTGGGCATGAACCGGGAGCTGGCCCGCTTGAGTCAGGCCCTGCGCCGGCCGCGCGAAGAGACCTTGGAGTTGAACACCCAGTACGTCCAGTTGCGGGCCCTGCTGGCCGTGGTCAATGAACGCAAGGACCGACCGCCCCGACCGCCGGCCCTGCCTTGACCCCGGGCGGGCACTCTGCGATCATCCCGCGGTGTGGGCGGCGTGGTCATTCAAACGGACATTCCCGGGTATTCCTGCCGCCGCGGCAAGGTGCGTGACGTTTACGATCTGGGCGACGTGGTTCTGATCGTGGCCTGTGACCGCTTGAGCGCCTTCGACGTGGTGCTGCCCGATGCCATCCCCGGCAAAGGGCAAGTGCTGACCCGCCTGGCTGGCTATTGGTTCGAACATCTGTCGTCGGCCACCCCGCATCACCTGCTCGAGATCATCGACGACCGGCCGCCGGCGGCCCTCCGGCCCTACCGCGGCCAACTGCGGGGCCGGGCCATGATCTGCCGCAAGTGCGAGGTGATCCCCATCGAGTGCGTGGTGCGGGGATATCTCGCCGGATCGGGATGGGCCGACTATCGCCGCAACCAGTCGGTCTGCGGTGTGCGCCTGCCCGAGGGCCTGGTGCACTGCCAGCAGTTGGCGGAGCCGATGTTCTCGCCCGCGACCAAGGCCGAGCAGGGTCACGATCAGAACATTTCCTTTGAGCAGGCCTGCACTCTGGTGGGGCGCGACACCATGGAGGAACTTCGTCGCCGCAGCCTGGATTGTTACCGGGAGGCGGCCCAGGTGGCGGCCGAGCGCGGGCTGCTCATCGCCGATACCAAGTTCGAGTGGGGTCGCCGCGACGGTGAGTTGATTCTGATCGACGAGATTCTGACGCCCGATTCCTCGCGCTTCTGGCCGGCGGCAGACTATTGCCCGGGACGCGACCAATCCAGCTTCGACAAGCAATACGTCCGTGACTACCTGCAGGGGTTGGTGGACCGCGGGCTCTGGAACAAGACGCCGCCGGGCCCGCACCTGCCGCCCGAGGTCATCCGCAACACCACGAACAAGTATCTGGATGCGTACCGCCGCCTGACCGGCTGCGGTGATATTGCCTGGCTTGGGGATGGCGACGTATCATGAACGCATGACTGCACTGGATTATCGCACCAGCGGCGAGTCGCACGGGCCCGCGCTGCTGACCTTGATCGAGGGGATGCCGGCAGGGGTCAAGCTGGACATCGACCTCATCAATGCCGAGCTGCACCGCCGGCAGGGCGGCATGGGCCGCAGCGGCCGGCAGAAGATCGAACGCGACCAAGCCATCATCAAGTCCGGGGTCCGACACAACCTGACCATGGGCTCGCCGATCGCCATCGAACTGCTGAACCGAGACGCCCGGCTCGATGAAGCGCCTGCGGTGACCCGCCCGCGACCGGGGCACGCTGATTTTGCGGGCAGCGTCAAGTGGCTCACGGTCGATTGTCGCGAGACCTTGGAGCGGGCTTCGGCCCGCGAGACTGCTGCCCGCGTGGCTGCCGGTGCCGTGGTCAAGTGCCTCCTGCGCGGGTTCGGCATCGTGGTCGCCGGATTCGTGCGGCAAATCGGTGAAGCCCGCGGCAAGATTGACGCGGCTGCCGAGTTGGGGCAACTGCTGCACGATCGTGATGAAAGCGAAGTGTACTGCCCCGATGCACAGGCCGCCGACGCCATGATGCAGCACATCCGGGATGCCGGCAAAAGTGGCGATACCCTCGGGGGGGTGGTGGAGGTCTGGGCCGACGGACTGCCGCCCGGAATCGGAAGCTGCCTGCGCTGGCAGGACAAGCTGGACGGCCGCCTGATGCAGGCGGTCGGCAGTATCCAGGCCATCAAGGGTGTTGAGATCGGCGGCGGGTTCGGCTTGGCCGCCTTGCCCGGGAGCCAGGTGCACGACGAGATGGACTATGACGTCGGACAGCAGCAGTCCAGTTCGCTGGGATTCACCCGCCGCAGCAACAACGCCGGCGGCCTGGAAGGGGGCATGGCCAATGGGCAGCGCCTGGTGATTCGGGCGGCGATGAAGCCGATCAGCACCCTGGCCAGGGGGCTGGACACCGTAGATCTGCGGACCCACGAGGCCGCACGATCGGCCTACGAACGCAGCGACATTTGCGCGGTTCCGGCCGCCAGCGTCGTGGCGGAAAATGTGGTCGCCTTTGAACTCGGGCGGGCGTTGCTCGAAAAATTCGGTGGGGACACCCTCGAGGAGGTGACCCACGCCTGCCGCTTTTTCCTGGATCGTGCTCGATCCCTGGGACTGGATGTTTCCGGCGGCGGCTGAGCCGAAGCGCCGCGACTTGGCACCTGGCGGCCGGCTGCCGGACGGCAGTAGATCACACCCGTGGTGCCGGCGTGCCCCGCCGGCCGGTCGCCATGAGGTGCCCGATGCTGCCGCTGACCACTGCTTCTGGAGGCAACCCAATATGATTCGAAGGACCATTCAATTCACGACAGCGCTGATCTTGTGCGTCACCGTGGGATCCTGTCGGTCGAGCGGCGCCGTCGCGGAAGGCGGCGGGCACGCCGTCAAGAGTGCGCAGTTGCGCGCGGTGATGAGCGCCCTTGAGGACGACACCCTGGCCCATTGGCCCTACACCCTCGAGGGGCTGCCGGACGACCCGTCCCAACCCAGTTGGACCGAAGCACAACGGGTCCTCCGCCAGCAGTCGGCTTTGCGCGAAGCCTGCCTGCTGTCGTTGGGACTGGCGGAGGCCGCACTGAAGATGCCCAAGGCTGCGTCGCAAGCCCAGCTCAGCGAGGCCGAACGCCGCGAGTTTTTCATCGAAGCCCGCCGCCTGCACAACTACGCGGTCGACCTGGACGAAATGTCCGCTGCCGGAGACCTCAGTGGGATGCGCGACGTGCTCCTGGACATCGACCAGACCTGCACGGACTGCCACCAGCGGTTTCGCAGCTTCGCGGGCGACCTGCCGCGCCGCTGAGCCCCGGGCCCCCGGCCAGGCCGGCAATACGCGGCAAACGACCTCGGTTGCTTGCGGTGATTGCCCAGCCCCTTACGCCGGTCCGCGGGGGCGCTGCGGCTTGCGGCCCATCCCGCCGGCCCGGGGGCGACCAAGCCGGCCTGCTCCGGACCCGAACCACTGAGGCTGGGGATTTGAGATTAAATGGTGGTACCATATACCCCAAATGGTGGTACCATAATAGTCAAACCGTGGTACCAGATTGATCAAATGGTGGTACCGTTTGCTATAAATGGTATCTTCATTTGCTGTATATGGTGGTACCATTTTGACTGAAAACCCGCCGGCACGACGCTCACCGAGCCAGGGCTGACCATCTGTTACCCAGACTCATCCGGACCTGGACGTCATTCGTGCTGCCCTGGGGTGCGGTCTCCACTGATTGCAGATTGATCCTGTGGAGCCTGCAGATCTTCAACCTTTTCCTCGGCGATCACACTGGTTCCAGGCAGGTTGGCCGAGTCATCAAGGCGCTCATCCCTCTGCAGGAGATTGCGAGGTCTGTTTCGGTGTTGCCCCCGCGGTGCAGGTATCGGCGCTTGGCCCCTTGCCGGCGGGTCCTCACGGGCGCGGCTCGGACTGGGTGCTCCGACTGGGCGCCTGTCGCCCGGCGGCTTGGGGCTTACCGGCCGAAGCGGCACGGGCCCTGGGGTCAAATCCCTAGTGATATGTCGTCGTCGTCGCGTGATATCGCGCGACCTCCACGCAATCTCGCGGAGCCCGGCGGGGCGGCCGGGTGGCGGTTGTAGGGAAAGCAGCCCAATCGTGCGACGGTTCCCCGCGCAGCACGGGGCGGTTCATCCGCAGGCGATCTCATTGCAGAGTTTCGGACCGGCGCGATCCTGCGCCTCGTTAAGTGCAGCCAACAAGCCTTGTTAGTGAGTGTGTCGCGCCGCTTGGAAAGCGCCGGTGAGGCCGCGTGCTGCAGGGAAACTTCAACGATCGAGTTGCAAGCGCAGGCCGTCCATGCCAGACGTGGCGGCCCGCTCGGAACGCCGCGTGTCTTATGGCCCACCGACGCGTCAACCGGCCGTCGGTGGTCGATCGCCGGAACAGGTGAACTCAATAGGCACGAGAGGAGAACAATCATGAAGAACATCAAGAACACAGTGGCGAGCATCCTGGCGGTGGGGCTGTTTCCGGCGTTGGGTTTGGCCCAGACGGAACCGAACATTTCGGAGAACATCGACAAGGTCGAGCGCCTGGTCGCCGATGCCAAGCAGACCTTGACCGACCTCGGGGCGGAAGTCGACGTGGCGGTCAAGGTCACCAGCGAATTGACCCGGGCGGTGGAGTTCGGTCGGGTGAACCATGGGTTGGCCCTGCGGATTGAACAGCAGATTCAGAGCGCCCGTTACCTGAGTGGAAAGTTGACCGAATTCCGGCGGCAGACCGCCGGAATCCGGGTGATGGTGGAAGACCTCGAGCGCCGGGCCGAGAACGCCGATTCGACCATCAAGGCTCGGGTCGAGAAACTGGCCGACAGTGCCAAGCGGCTCGATTCGGACAGTGCCGGTATGGACTCCACGCTCCGCGGGGTCCAATTCAAGCTGGCCGAGCTGAAGGAGAAGGTCAGCGGCGGCAGCGGCTTCGGGGTCGGTCACTGAGTATGGACAGTCGCTGCGGAAACAAAGCCGGATCTGAGTGCAGGTCGCGCATGCCGTACGCGACCTGCACTCTATTCTGTATCCGGCCGGGGCCATCCCGGCGCATCGCGGCGGGTGAAATGATGGGCTGCGATTGGGAGCGGCTGGATTCGAACCAGCGAAGGCTTACGCCAACGGGTTTACAGCCCGTCCCCTTTGGCCACTCGGGCACACTCCCGTGCCGCGGTCGGCGGCACAGCGCCGGCAGGAGCGTCAGTCGGGACCAGGGCCGTTTTCGAGGGTCCCAGAAGCGGTTGCGGGCCTTCGCGGCCCTTGTGGTTCGCGCTCGACTTCGCCTTCCCTGCATTCAGGTGTGGGATTATAAGGAGTCATCCAGAGCTTGGCCAGCCTTGCAGCTTCTACCGAGGGTGCGGTTGGTGAACCGTTGTCGGGGCGCAGGCGCGAAACACCCAGCGGCTCCGCTGCCATTGGCAGCCGCAACCAGGGTTCTTGGCATTTCGACATTCGTTCGTGCCGGGTTGCTCTGGGGTCCGTTTGTGGCGAGGCTGACCACAAGGCTTCGAGGTCTGCTCCCTTACTTGGACGCGACCAAAGTGCGTCGCCGGGCGGCTCGCCAAACCGGTCCCTTCGTGCTGATGCGGAGGTTGCGATTGCTGGCAGGGGTGCGGGTGCGGTGGGGGCAGGCGCGCGGGGCCGTGATCAGGCCGCTGTCGGCTCGCGGTTTCGGTCGGCGTTTCGCTTGGGCTGATGATCCGATCTGAAAGACCCCAGCGCCGCTTCCTTGAGCGATGCCAAGGCTGAGGAGAAGAGGAAGGAGGAGAAGGACTTTCGAATCCACACCTAGTATGCAATACGTTCCGGAGGCCGTCAAAGGAAATGCTCAACCTAACGCAAAGGCGCCCAAATAACTGTGGCAGGTCAGGGCACCGCTTGGTTCGGACCGCCCGGCCCGGGCATTGACCGTTCCGGATGCCGGGGTTAGCCTGATGGGTGCGCGTTTGGGTGACCTGCAGGGTGCTGAAAGGAAGCGGTTTGATGACCGGATTGATCGAAACCGGCAGCAGTCCGAGAACCTTGTGGGTTCGAGTCAGCGGGGCGGCCACCATGAAAATCGCCCCGGCGTTTCTGGACTGCATCCAGCGCGGGACGCGTGAGCCTCCGGCGGATGTGCTTCTGGACCTTTCGGGGTGTACCTGGCTGGACAGCACTTTCATCGGCAGTCTGGTCCAGGTGTCGCAGTCCGCCGCATCCTCCTGCTCCTGGCGATTTCACCTGTGCAACCCATCGGAAGCCTGCCTGAACACGCTGGGCAAGATGAGCATGATCCGCCTGTTCAATGTGCACAGCGATCCGGCCCCCAAGGCGATGTGTTGGTCGCCATGGGTGACGCGTGAGACGTCACGGGACGCGCTCGCCGAGACCGTCATCCACGCCCACGAGCGCCTGGCGGACGTCGATCCCGGCAACCGCGAATTTCGTCGAGTGGCGGACGTCTTCCGCCGCGAACTCAGCAAGCGGCAGCACCAGGCGCGCGATTAGTTCCTGGCCTCGGGAGGCGCCGGGGCCCAGCGCGAAGCATCGTCGACGACACGCCCATACCGAATCAATGATGAAACCCCTGCGCCAGAGGGTTGCCCGACCGGCTCGACCGGCAGCGCACCCGGTGCTGGCCGGCCACTCAGAAGGAATCCGCCAGGAACATGCCGGCGATGCTGGCGGTCATCCAGGAGGCCAGCGCCCCGCCGATCATCGCCCGCAGCCCCAGTCGTGAGAAGTCCTCGCGTCGTGATGGGGCGAGGGCGGTCAAACCACCGATCTGGATGGCAATGGACGGCAGATTGGCAAAGCCGCACAGGGCGTATGCGGCGATCTGCGCCGAGCGCGGCGACAGCCGTGCCGGCGTGGCCGGGCCGATGGCATCGGCAAGCGACAGGTAGGCCACAAACTCGGTGGCGACGATCTTCTCGCCCAGAAGGGACCCGAACACCTGACAATCAGAAGCAGGCACTCCCATCAGCCAGGCCAGCGGCGTGAACAACCAGCCCAGGAAATACTGCAGCGAGAAGGGCGGGATGCCATGGGCCGCCCGCCAGGCGGCGATGCCCTTAAGATCGCCCAGGGCCTCGATGGGCCAGTTGACCAGTGCCAGCAATGAAACAAAGGCAATCAGCATGGCGGCCACGTTGAGGGTCAGCCTCAATCCGTCGGTCGCGCCGAGGGCCGCGGCATCCAGGAGGTTGTGCGTTTCGCGGGGCTGGTCGTGGAGAAAGCGCGCTTCATCCGGTGGCACCTCAAGCTCGGGCACCATGATCTTCGCGATGACAAATGCGGCCGGGGCCGACATCAGGCTGGCGGTCAACAAGTGCTTGATGAACAACTCTTGGCGGAGCGCGTCGCCACCCCCCAGGATCCCAACGTAGGCGGCCAGCACCGAGCCGGCAATGGTGGCAAAGCCGCCGGTCATCAAGGCCATGATCTGCGAACGGGTCATGGCCTCGATGTACGGCTTGACGCACAAGGGAGCCTCGGTCTGGCCGACAAAAACATTGGCGGCCATGGCCAGCGCTTCGGCGCCGGTAACCCGCAGGAACCGTCGCATGACCCAAGCGAGCCCGGCGACAACCCGTTGCATGAGACCCATGTGGTACAACACGCCCATCAGCGATGCGAAGAAGATGATCACCGGAAGGGCCTTGATGGCAAAGATGAAGCCCCAGGGCCCAGTCTCGTCCATGAGGCGCGGCCCGAAAATGAAGGCGACACCGGCGTCGGAGAAGCGGATCACGCGGTTGACAACGGCGGCCAGGCGGGTAAAAGCCCAGACCACCGGCGGGCACACCAGCAGCAGCCAGGCCAACAGCACTTGCATGGCGATGCCGACCACGACGATTCTCGGGGAGATGCGCCTGCGGGCGGTCGACAGCGCGGCTGCGATTGCCACGAGTGCCAGCACACCACCAACGCCGACGAATTGATTCATGATTGCGGTTCCCGGCGGTCGAATGCGGCGCTACCGGCCCAGGAATTCAGCGACCGTGGTGCAGATCGCCGGAGCGGACAGCCCATAATGGTCGAGCAGTACCTGGGGCGTGGCCGCCGACTTGGGGATCCGCGGGACAGTCAGGCAATGGACCCGGATGCCGGCGGTCTCGGCGGCGGCCTGGGCCACGGCGCTGCCAAAGCCACCCCCGTAGTTGTCCTCCAGGGTCACGATGATGCTGCCGCCGTCGGCGGCCGCTCCCAGCACGGGGGCGGTGTCGAGCGGCAGGCTGTAGGCATCGATGACGGTGCTGTTGATCCCGCGGTCCGCCAGCAGGGTGGCGGCCTGCAGGGCCTCGGTGACCATGTAGCCGCTGGCCACCAAGGTCACGTGATCGCCTCGGCGCAGAATCTTGCTGCCGCCAACCTCAAATCGTTCATCAAACGGATAGATGAATGGGACGTCGGGTCGGTGGGTCCTCATGTAGCACGGTCCGCGATGGTCGGCCATCAGGCCGGTCATGCGGTAGGCGGCGATCGCGTCGGCGGGCTGAAACACCACACACGCCGGCGTCCGCCTGCCGTCGTCCACCTCGGTGTAAGGTCTGAAGCAGGCCAGGTCGGCGAGCGCCATCTGGGAGGGCCCATCGGAGGCGGGCCCCAGGCCCGAGTGCGATCCCACCAGCTTGATGTTGGCCCGGCTGATCAAGGCCAGCTCGATCTGGTCATAACCTCGGGCCAGGAACTTCGCAAACGAACTCACGAAGGGGACCTTGCCTCCGGCGGCCAACCCGACGGCGGCTGAAATCAGGTTTTGCTCGGCGATCTTGCCTTCGAAGAACCGGGCTTCGTGCCGTGCGGCGAAAATGTCGGCGAATGTCGAGTTGCTGACATCGCCGTCGAGCGCGACCACGGCGGGGTTGACCTGGCCCAGGGCGCTCAGGGCAACGCCGTACGCCCGGCGGGTTGCCAACTTGCGGTGTTCGAGGGCGGACTGAAGTCCCACGTGGCTCAGCGCCTGCTCAAAGTCGGGCAGGGGCTTGGCACGAGCACCGCCGGTGACCGTCGCCGGAGCGATGACCGGCGGTTTGAGCGTGGCCGCCTCAGCGGGCGACGTGCCCAGTTGATGGTGCATGGCATCCAACGATGCTTCGGCGTCCGCCAGATCCGCTTCGGGCAGCGGTTTGCCGTGAAAGTTGCCGCCCTGAAGCGGCTGCACGCCCCAACCTTTGACGGTCCTGGCAACAATCGCCAATGGCGTGGCGCTCTGGTGAAAATCTTCGAAGGCCCGCACCAGTTCCTCGGGGGCGTGGCCATCAACCATCCGGGTGGTCCACCCAAAAGCGGCGAGCTTGTGCACAAGCACATCCGCCGACTGCTGAGGCGAGACCCGACCTGCCTGCCCTTCGCCGTTACAGTTGAACACGGCGCACAGGTTGTTCAGCCGCCAGTCGAGGGCACAGTCCAGCGCCTCCCAGATTTGTCCTTCGCGGCTTTCGCCGTCCCCGATGAGGCAGTAGACCCGGCGCGGGGATTGATCCAGACGGGCAGCCAGCGCCAAGCCGGCGGCCACCGACAGCCCCATGCCCAATGATCCGGTGGCGGCATCGAAGAATGGGAAGCCTTCGGCTGGGTTGGGATGGCCGTCCAGCACGCTGTCCCACTCCCGGAGGTGACCGAGATCCCCGAGGGTCAGGGGGACCCTGCGGTCCGGGAGGCGACCCACCGTCCCGCCGAGGTCCGCATAGGCGGCATAAACGATCGGCACGGCATGCCCTTCGGAGAGCACCAGGCGGTCGGCCTGGGGGTGATCCGGGCGGGTCGGGTCGTAGCGCATCTCCTTGTACATTAATACCGTTACGATGTGGGCCAGCGATAAGGCGCTGGATGGATGGCCGGCACCGGCCTGAGTGGTCATGCGCACCGCCAGCTTGCTCAGTTCGATGGCTTTGGCGCTCAGGGCTCGGGCATCCACCTTAGTCCTCCGATAAGCGGAATTTGGCGGTCAAGGAACGGCCGCAGATTACCGACTGAGCACATAGACTTCAAGCAGCCGGCCGCCAAGCCCTTGAAGGACGGTCTGTTGGAAATTTCGGCCCCCAGAGGTTCCAATTGGGACTGCCGCCATCTTCTAATCATGCTATAGTAGTCGATGCATAGCAATTCGACCTTAACTCAAAGACGTCACCGTTGTTGCGTGACCGGCCCGCAAGATGCCGCGATATGCAAACGGACGCTCGCCCCGCCCGGGCTGCGATCCGGGTGTGCCCACCCCGGAGGGCCCCAACAGACAGGGGGATGAAGATGCGCATTGGAAAGACATCCGTGTACGGGCTGTTTGCCGTGATCTACGTGGCCAGGAGCGAGGTGCAGAAACCGGTACAGGGTCGCGATATCGCCGATGCCTACGGGATTCCGGTGGAGTACCTGCTCAAGATCCTCCAGGCGTTGGCCAGGGGGGGCATTCTCAAGAGCGCCCGCGGACGGTCTGGCGGCTTCGTGCTCAACCGGGCCGCCGAGAGCATCACGCTAAAGGAAATTATCGACATCCTGGAATCGTCGGCGGACTTCTCCAGTCTTCTGGAACAGTCAATCCCGGGGCACCAGAAACTCAAGCGGTTCCTCAAGGAACGTTATGACGACGTCGTCAACTCCGTTCACGATTCGCTTCACCAAGTCTCCGTGAAACAACTCCTGGAAATCGACTGACCCGCGGTTCCCGGGCAGCACCAAGCGCCGCGACTCCTGCGGGGTGCCCGCGGTTCACAAGGACCCCGGCCTGCGAGCACTAGGGGGGCGGTTACGCCACGGGCTGGCAGGTGCCGAAGTGCTTCTTGGCGTCGCCAACCAGGTAGAATGAGCCGGTGATGCAGATCAGGTCCTCGGGGGTCACGGCGCTGTTGGCAATCTGCAAGGCCTGCTCCAGCGTCGAGGCGGTCTGGGCCATATTCCCCGACTGCTCGACGTAGGCGGCCGCGAGGTCCTTGGGATCGGCGGCCCGCGGCGACCCCGAGCGCGTGAAAATCACCTTGTCGGCCCCCAGTTGAATGTGGCGGATCATGCCGTCGATGTCCTTACCGTCCTGACAGCCGAAGATCACGATCATCGAGTCATACGAAATGCTCTGGCCAATGGTCCGCATCAACGCTTCGACACTGGCGGCGTTATGGGCGCCGTCCAGCAGGACGCAAGGCTGTTGCTTGAGGATCTCCATGCGACCGGGCAAGCTGACCTTGCCGAGACCCTTGGTGGCCTGCTGATCATCGATGTCGAATCCGCGCGTCTTTAGTGCGTCGAGCAGTCCCAACGCCACCCCGCAGTTAATGGCCTGGTGTTCCCCAAGCAGCGGGACGTGGAGATGTTCGAAGCGGCTCGACGGGGTGGTCAGACACACCCGGGTGTGCGGTCCGACCATCCGGGACGATTCAAACCGGTAGCTGAACTCGATATCGTCTCCGGTGAACCGGAGCGGAACTCCGAGATTGGTGGCGAGCTGCTTGAGCGTGTTCTTGGCATCGGGGGCTTGAGGGGCACTGATGGCCGGGATGCCCGATTTCAGAATGCCGCCCTTTTCTTGGGCGATGGCGTCGAGCGTGTTGCCCAACTGCTGGACGTGGTCCAGACTGATGCTGGTAATCCCGCAGACCTCCGGCTTGATCACGTTGGTGGAATCCAGCCGCCCGCCCATGCCGGCTTCGATGACCGCGACGTCGACCTGCTTCTCCACAAAGAAGAGAAAGGCCATTGCGGTCATGACGTCAAAGAAAGTGGGTTGCGGACCTTTGGTGTGGTTGACCACCGGGACCAACAGGTTGACCAGCCGAACGAATTCCGGTTCGGTGATCCACAGGTCGTTGACGGTCAGCCGCTCGCGGATATCCAATACGTGGGGCGAGCTGTACAGCCCTACCGTATACCCGCAGGCCTGCAGCATGTTGGACAGCATGGCGGCAGTGGAGCCCTTGCCTTTGGTCCCGGCGATGTGCACCGTTCGCAAGTGCTTGTGCGGATTGCCCAGAGCGGTGAGCAGGCGATTCATCCGTGCCAAGCTAAAGTTATGGCGATCATAGCGTACGGGCTTCAGCTGCTCGTAATCGGTGACCTTGCGCAAAAAGTTGAGTGCCGACCGGAACGTTCGAAGGCCACCACTCCTCGGGCGGCCTTGCCGAGTTGCCTTTGAAGGTATCTTTGTACTGGCCATGGGGCGAAAGTATCAGAACGCAGAGTTCAAATCAAGGAGTTAGGGTCGCCCGCTTGTCAATGGCAAATGATTCACAGGGCTGCATATCACGATTCATTGTGAACGCCATCGTGTTGGGATGAATTCAGGATAGTTACGAAAATAGTTGAGGACCAGGGCAGCACTTCGTTAGGGTTTTTTCCATTTTCACATCTGGCAGCCGCGTTATGATTCGCGGGTTGGGGAACCACACGATGTGGCACGATGACATTTCGATCGCCGGGTCGGTTTGCCGCGTGATGGTGGGTCGCGGGGCGTCGGCTGCTTTGCACACGTTCATTCCGGATGACGCCACCGCGTTGGTGGTGGTAGCCGACCCGCAGGTTGCCGCCCTTCACGGTCAGGCCTGCCTGGGCGGCGTGGCCGCACGGGATATCGCGGTCCTGGAATGGACGGTGCCCATCGGGGAATCGAGCAAGGGTTTGTGGCAGGCGGAATGCTTCTACGATTATCTGGCTTCCAAGGGGATCGACCGCCGGGCGCTGGTCCTGGCCCTTGGGGGCGGCGTGGTCGGAGACCTGGCCGGCTTCGTGGCCGCCACCTGGCTGCGGGGTATCCGCTGGCTGAACTGTCCGACGACGTTGCTCGCGGCCGTCGATGCCGGCATCGGCGGCAAGACCGCCTTGAATCACGCCGGCCGCAAGAACGTCATTGGGGCCTTCCATCAGCCGGAAGCCGTGGTCATCGATACCGATTGGTTGGCGACACTGAACGACCGCCAGTTTCGTTCGGGGTTGGCCGAGAGTCTGAAGCACGCGCTCGTCGCCGATGCCGCGTTCTTTGAGTGGCATGCCGAGCACGCCGAGGCGATCGGGGCCCGCGACTTCGGGGTGCTGGAGACCCTGATCGCCCGCAACATTGCGATCAAGGGTGCCATCGTCCAGCAGGATGAGCGCGATCGGTCCGGTGTGCGGGCCCGGTTGAACTTCGGCCATACGGTGGGGCATGCCCTGGAGGTCGTCAGTGATTTCCAGTGGACCCACGGAGAGTGCGTCGCCCTGGGAATGCTGGCGGCGTGGCGTGTCGCTGTCGAACGCGGCGACATCGACTCCGCGACGCTGAGCCGGGTTGCTGCAGTATTCGAGGGCCTGGGTTTGCCAACCCAGTTGCCCGCGCTGCCGGATGTCGATCCGTTTCTGACGCTGCTGCACCACGACAAGAAGTTCATGGGCAACCAGCCGGGCTTCGTCCTGCCAGTGGCGGTGGGTCGGGTGCAGGTGGGTCAATCGGTTGACGATGACGCGGTGCTTCGGGCTGTGGCGGGGCTGCGGGCCTGAACGACCGGCCCGCCTTCGAGCACGGCGCGGACGGTCATGCCTTCGTCGATGTCCTTCGACGGATGACGCACGACGAGATCACCGGCGGTCAAACCGCCCTTGATCTGGGCCTCATCATCGCTGAGCAAGCCGACCTCGACCGCCAGGCGAACCGTTCGGCCTTGTCGCAACGCCATGACTTGCCAGATGCCCTGGGGGCTGCGAAAAAGACAGGTTCGCGGCAGTGCCAGCACGCCCTTGGCCTGCGCGTACAGGATCCGCACGTGCACCCGAAAGCCGACGCCCAGGCGCTCGGGCCGCTGGTCCAACTTGATGACCACTTTGACCCGTTGTTGTTCGATGCCCAGGGAGCTGACCTTTGTAAACCCAGCGGGAAACACGCGCAGCACCGTTCCGTGAGGGGTCCCCTGGGGAATTGCCGAACCGAAGACCTCCACGGCGGCCCCCGGTTCGATGAGCCCGGCCTGCTCGGTGAGGACTTCGGCCACGATCTCGAGTTCATCGAGTCGACCCACGGTCAAGAGCGGCGTTCCGGCCGGAAGGTATTGGCGGCGCGTCTGGTCGCGGGTCAGCACGATGCCGTCGATGGGGCTGCGGATCACCGCGCGGTTGAGGTTCCGCTGCTCGATCTCGAGTTGCGTGCGGGCCTCGTCCAACTGGCGCTGCCAGCGTTCCAGCTCGAAGCGCTTGCGGTCGGTGTAGTCGGTGATGAACTTGGGGCCGATGTCGCTGACCGCAGCCAGGGTGCGCAAAGCCGCCAGGTTGAGCACGTCGCTGCGGTAGTCCGCGCCGCTCTTGCGGGATTCGGTCTTGGCTTCGGCCAGTTCGCGTTCGTTGGCCCGCCCAGTCTCCGAGAGTGCCATCAGGCGCTGCAACTCGGACTTGGCGAATTCGTGGATGGCCAGCGAGCCTTCCAACTGCACCTCGGCTGCCTGCACCGTCTCACCGATGGCCTTGACCACGGCATTGGCCTCCACCAGCATGTGGTCCTCCAGGCGGTTGTCCTGATTGGCCGCGATTTCGCTCTCGAGCACCGCGATGCGCTGCCTGGCCTGGGCCACGCGGTCTTCAAGGTCGCCGGTCTCGAGCTGCAGGATGACTTGGTCGGCGTGGACCGCGTCGCCTTCGCGAAGATCGATCCGCGGCATCCACCCGGCGATCGGCATGGAGATCAGGTGGTCGTGCGGCAGCTCGGTGACGGCGCGTTCCTCGACGAACGCCTGCAGGTCGGCGGTGTAGGGCGCGACCACTTCCACAGCCGCATCCGGTCGGGCGGCCTGCCAGAGCCACACGCCGGCCAGCAGTCCCGCGGGAACCGCCACCCACAGCCAGGTCTTGGTCATGCGCTGCATCCTCCTACTCCTTGAACTTGATGCTTTCCTGCCAGTCCAGAGTGGGGATCAGCCGGGCGATCACCCGTTGGGCGAGAATCAGGAAGCCGCTCGCAATCATAATCGCCAGCAGCACCGTCGCCCCATGAAACCGCAGCGGCATGCGATACAGTTCGGTGTCGTAGGCCGTGACCATGGCTGAGCACATGACGTAGCCCAACGGGATCGCCAGGACGCACGCCGTTCCATGAATGAACAGGTTCTGCCGCAAGAAAATCCCGGCCACCGCTCCAGGAGCGTAACCCAGCACCCGCAGAAGGGCGATCTCGCGGCGGCGGTCGCCGATTTCCAGCAGCGAGGCATTCAAGGTGCTTCCCAGGGCGATGACGCCTGAGAAGGCGATCATCATGCCGAGCGAGAACAGCAGCGTCTTGACGAAGGTATCCTCTATGTTGTGGATGATGTCGGCGCGCACGGCCAGGGCCTGGGCGTTGGGCAGCGTCTTCACGGCGGCGTACAGCTCCGGCAGTGACTGCGGATCGACCGCCAGTTGGAGGGTGTTGACCGCCTGGGCCTCGGCGACCAGCCCGCTGAGATAGTTCAGGTCGGCATAACAGTCCAGCCCCAGGTAGCTGTCCACCACTGCGGCCAGCCGGGCCACCCGGGGCTCGTGGCGGCCGCGCACCGGCGTCAGACGAACCTCGTCGCCGACGCCCAGGTCCAGCAATTCGGCCAGTTTGCGGGACATCACCAGTCCGTGCCGCGGGATCGCGACGGGTTGGCGGTCTGCCGACATCGGTGTGAGCAGGCGATGGCCAGGCGCCAGTCCCAGGATGCCCATCCGACGGGAGCGCCGCCCGTTGCTCAGGTTGCAGACCACGGCCAGGGCGGCTTCGGCGTGGTCCACGCCGGGCAGTGCCTGAGCCTCGAGCAGCGCGGCGGACGACTGCTCCTGGCGCATGCCGATATCGACATCACTGCGCAGGACCGCGTCGAACTGGAAGTCCACCAGTTCCGCCATGGAGTCGTACATGCTGAGCGTCAACAGCAGGAGGCACACGGCCAGCGCCGACGAGATCACGCCGCTGAGGGTGCGGGTGCGGTTGCGGGCGACGGAGCGCAGGGCCATGTGGCTGCGGAAGCCCAACGACCGCCACAACCGCGGCCAGCGTTCCAGCCACACGGCACCGCCGGATTGCGGTGGGCGGGGCCGCATGGCTTCCGCGGGAGACAGCCGCAGCACCACCCACACGCCGTTGACCGTGCCCAACAGGGCGAACGCCACGCTGATGAACAGCCCGATGGCCAGCAGATCGGGGTGGACCTCCACCAGAAACCGCGGGAACTGGTAAAACAGGCGATACATCCGGATCATGGTCCAGCAGAACACCAGCCCGACCCCGATGCCGGCGATCCCGCCGAGCAGTCCGACCACCAGCCCGAAGCTCAAGAAGTGTTGCAGCACCTCCCGGTCGCGGTAGCCCAAGGCCTTTAGCGTGCCGATGACCGAGCGCTGCCGCTCGGCCAAGCGGTGCATCAGCAGGTTCAAGGCCAGCGCGGCGACACTCAGGAAGATGACCGGCATGACCACGGCGGTCACCGACAGCCCGGCGATTTCGTCCGACAGAAAGCGGTTCGACGCTTGGCGGCTGCGGGGCGTGACCGCCAGCACGCCGTACGGTTCCAGCAACGCCGCGATCTGTTCCAGGGTCTGATCCGGCTGACGAGCCCCGGGCGACAGCAAACCCACCACCTGGTTGGCCGCCTGTTCGAAGTCGAGGATCTCGCGGGCGTAGCGCTCCTTGATGTACAGGATCCCGAAGTGCTCGGGGTCGGGCAGCAGATCGCCCTCACCACGGACCAGGTACACGTATTCGGGGCTGATGGCCGTCCCGGTGATGAAGAACGACACCCGCTTGCGATTCAGGATGAGTGGCAGGCGGTCGCCCGGGGACAGTCCGTGGGCCTGGGCGAAGGCCTCGCCCAGGATGAGTTCCTCGTCGCGATCCGGCGAGAAGCCGCTGCCTCGGACCAGGCAGACGCCGTTGATCGTGCCGGCGACGTCGTCCGCCGGCGCTGAAATCAGGCGGCCGGCAAGCGGACGATCCTTTCCTGGAAGGTCCAGGATGACCTCAAAGACCACCCGCGACTCCACGGCGGCGACATCGGGCATTGCGGCCACCCGCTCGAGGGCGGCCAGCGGGACCTTCTTGAGATCCACCCAGAAGTCGGCCAGACGATACTGCCGGTAGTACGCGGCTTGACTCGACTCCAGAATGCGCTGGGCCGAGCCAAATCCAACGAACGATCCAGCGCCTGCGGCGATAATGCTGACCACCGTCAGCAGCGTGCCGAGGCTGTGGCGAAGGTCGCGGGCCAGCTTGTGATGCAACACCGCCATGCCTGGGCTGCTCTACCACTCAATGACCCCGGCGTCGATCGGCCGCTCGATCTGCTGCGATTCGGTGATCCGCCCGCTGACCATCCGCACCCGCCGTCCGGCAATCTCGGCGATCGCCGGGTTGTGCGTGATCAAGACGATGGTCAGTTGCCGGGTGCGGTTGAGATGCTGCAGAATCGACAGTACTTTGCGGGCCGTCGGAAGATCGAGCGCCCCCGTCGGCTCGTCGGCCAAGAGAACCCCTGGTTTCTTGGCGAGCGCCCGGGCGATGGCCACCCGCTGTTGCTCACCCCCGGAAAGCTGGGCCGGAAAGTGCTCGCTGCGCCGGCTGAGTTCGACGTGTTGCAGCGCGTCATCGGGGGACACCGGGTTGCCGACGAGTTCGGTGGCCACTTGGACGTTCTCGCGGGCCGTGAGCGTCGGAATCAGGTTGTAGAACTGGAAGATGAACCCGACGTCGTGACGACGATAGGCGGTCAGCTCCCGGTCGGACAGCCGGGACAATTCTCGATCCCGGTACCAGACCTCCCCGGCAGTGGGGCGGTCGATGCCGCCCATGAGGTTCAGCAGGGTGCTCTTGCCGGAGCCCGATGGACCCAGCACCACCACGAATTCTCCCCGGCGAATGATCAGGTCGACGTCGGCCAAGGCTGTGACGCGAACCTCGCCCATGTCGAAGATGCGGGTCACCCCGCGGAGCGTCAGGGCCGGAGTTGTGCTGTCGGGGGTCGCCGGGTCCATGTACCCGCCATTGTCACACGCCGGCGGCGGCGCATCCAGGGCGCCACCCCACCGCTGGCAGAGCGGCGGCAGCCGCCCCGAGCCAAGAGAGCCAAGAAGGTGACGCTGGTGTTCCTGCCCGAAGATGAGTATACTTTTGCGGAGGTCGTCGCGCGTCGGCCGTGTTCCGGCCGGTTGCACCAGACCCATTCTGCATTCAGGAAGGGAGGCCCTCCAGGATGCCTCAGAAAGGAATTGTCCGTTCCTGCTGACGTGCCTACCCCTGCACGCGTCAGCAGGGAGCCGATCATGACGCGTGCGGAGTTGGATCACACCGCGCCGCCCGGTCCGCAGGGGTCTGAAGTCGGAGCCACCGACACGCCGGACCGGCATACTTGACCAGAATACTTCACTTTCGGCGGAACGCGCCCAGCGCCGTTCTACCTGCAGCGTTTCCAGAAAACGCGGGACGGGATGACATCCATGCGAGCGGATCTTTCGACATGGCGGAACATCGGGATCGCGGCACACATTGACGCCGGCAAGACCACCACCACCGAACGGGTGCTGTTTTACACCGGCAAGACCCACCGGATGGGCGACGTCGATGACGGCAATACGACCACTGACTTCGACGAGGAAGAGCAGCAGCGCGGCATCACCATCTACAGCGCCGCGGTCAGTTGCCCCTGGAAGGACCACACCATCAACCTGATTGACACGCCCGGACACGTCGATTTCACCGCCGAGGTCGAGCGGTCGTTGCGGGTCCTCGACGGGGCGGTGGTGGTTTTCGATGCCAAGGAAGGGGTGGAGGCCCAGTCGGAGACCGTCTGGCGGCAGTGCAGCAAGTACAACGTCGCCCGGCTATGTTTCATCAACAAGATGGACAAGGTCGGCGCCGATTTCGAAATGTCCTTCGAATCGCTCCGCCGGCGGTTGAACGCCCACCCGGTGGCCATCCAGATTCCCATCGGCGCCGCTGACCATTTCGAGGGCCTGATCGACCTCCTGGGCATGAAGGCCTATTACTTTCAGAGTGACAAGCTGGGCGCCAAGGTCAGCGAGCAGAACATCCCCGACGCCATGTTGGCTGAAGCGGAGCGCTGGCGGGCCCGGATGCTCGAAGAAATCGTGGGCAGCAATGACCAGCTCACTGAGAAGTACCTGTCCGACGAGCCCATTACGGTGGAGGAACTCAAGCTGGCCATGCGGGCCGCGACCATCGCCGGGCAGATGCACCCTACGTTGTGCGGGTCGGCGCTGCGCTTCATCGGCGTGCAGAAGATGCTCGATGCGGTGTGCGACTTCCTGCCCAGCCCGCTGGACATGCCCCCGGTGGTGGGCACTGCGCCTGACGATCCGGATCTCGAGGTCGTGCGGCATCCCGACGATGACGAACCGTTTTCCGGCCTGGTGTTCAAGATCATTGCCGAGCGCCCGGTGGACCTCTACTTCGTGCGGGTCTATTCCGGTGTGCTGCACTCCGGCACCCGGGTGTGGAATCCGACCACCCGCAGCAAGGAAAACATCAGCCGGCTGTACCGCGTGTTTGCCAAGCGCCGTGAGCAACTCGAATTTGCGTGCGCCGGCGACATTGTGGCCATTGCCGGACTCAAGGACTCACTCACCGGTCACACCTTGTGCGATCCGAAGCACCCGGTGGTGTATGCGGAGATCGGCTTCCCGGCGTGTGTGCTGAGCATGGCCATCGAGCCGCGCAATTCCAGCGATCGCGACCGCCTGAGCCTGGCCCTCTCCCAATTGATGAAGCAGGATCCCACCTTCCTGGCCTCCACGGACCGCGAAACCGGGCAGTCTTTGATCAGCGGCATGGGCGAACTGCACCTTGAGGTTCTGGTCAACAAGCTGCGCAAAGACCTCAGGGTGGATGTCAACGTCGGCGAACCGCGGGTGGCCTATCGCGAGACCATCACCCAGCCGGCGACCGCCGAAGTCACCTTCAAGAAGCAGACCGGTGGCCGCGGCCAGTATGCCAAGGTCAAGATCGAGCTGGCGCCCTACGAGCCGCCGCCCGGTGGCGAAGTCCTGCACTTCGAGAGCAAGATCTTCGGGGGGTCGGTTCCCAAGGAGTACATCCGGCCGGTGGAGAACGGCTTCCGGGAAGCGGCCCGCCACGGCGTGGTCGCCGGCAATCCGATGACCCATATCAGTTGTGCGTTGATCGACGGCCAGCACCACGAGGTGGACAGTTCGGAGATCGCCTTCGAGACGGCGGCTCGGATGGCGTTCCAGGAGGCCGCCCGCAAGGCCAAACCGGTGCTCATGGAGCCGGTGATGAAACTCGAGGTCACCACGCCTGAGGAATTCTTCGGGGTCATCAGCGGCGACCTGAACAGCCGCCGGGCGTTGATCACCGGATCCGATGTCCGTGGGGCATATCGAGTTCTAGATGTCCAGGTCCCCTTGGCGAGCATGTTCGGCTATGCCACCCAACTGCGCAGTTTGTCCCAGGGGCGGGCCAGTTGGACCATGGAGCCGAGCCACTACGCAGCTGTTCCCACCCATGTGGCCGAGAAGGTGCTCGCGGCCATGGCCTGACCGAAGGTGCATATTTCTGTGGAATCGCACCCGGGTGCTATTGACAGGTTGTGATCGTAAGCTATGCTAAACTTTCTTTTTACACTCCGGAAAGAGTGGCTCGAACCGCTCCCCGGCAGCGTGAGTGCAAAGGGCTTCAGATGAGCGGCGAAGTCATTAGAATACGTATGGAAGCATACGATCATCGTTCGCTCGATTCGTCGGCTAAGGATATCGTGGACAACGCCAAGAGAACCAGTGCCAAGGTCCACGGTCCAATCCCATTGCCGACCCGCATCGAGCGCTACACCGTGCTTCGCGGTCCGCACATCGACAAGAAGTCCCGTGAGCAGTTTGAGATGCGGACCCACAAGCGGATCATCGAGATCCGCGAGCCCACGGCCAGGACCATCGAGGCCTTGAATCGCCTGGTGGTTCCGGCGGGCGTGTTTGTGAAGATCAAGACATAAAGCTCTGATGCATTTGGCGAGTCGCGGCGGCAATCGTCGTGGCGGTAGCGAATCTTCTAGCTCTCACGAACAGCATTAACCAGAACAAGGCACATGAGCCTGATCGTGTGCGGACGCAATTGCGGCTGTCCCGGTGACAGAGAAGGCGTTATTGCGATGATACCAGCGTTGCTTGGAAAGAAAATAGGCATGACCCAGGTGTTCAACGCCGACGGCATGGCGGTTCCGGTGACCGTGGTCCAAGCCGGTCCCTGTACGGTGACCCAGGTGCGGACCCGCCCGGTGGACGGGTACGACGCCGTGCAGTTGGGCTACGGTGATCGCAAGCCGCATCGCTCCACCAAGCCAGCCATCGGTCACGCCCTGAAAGCCGGCACCACCCCGAAAGGGATCATTCGCGAGGTTCGTCTGTCAGGACCGTCCGAACGGGCGGCGGGGGACGTGGTCACCGTTACCGTCTTCAGCGAGCAGGCGGTGCAGTACGTCGATGTCGTTGCCACCACCAAGGGCCGCGGCTTTTCGGGTGCGATGCGTCGCCACGGATTTGGCGGTCTGCCGGCATCGCATGGCACCGAGCGCAAGCATCGCAGCCCCGGCAGCATCGGCGGTCACGGCAGCGATCGCGGCCACGGTGGCAATCTGAAGAAGGGCAAGCGGATGGCTGGTCAGTACGGCAATGTCCGGGTGACGGTCAAGAACCAGAAACTGTTCGGGATCGACGAGACCCACAACCTGCTGCTGATCGAAGGCGGGATTCCAGGGCCCAACGGCGGCTACGTGCTGGTCCGCAAGGCCCGAACCAAGTAAGCAAACGAGTGCTGTCATGCTAGATGTGCCGGTATATTCGAACGAGGGCCTGCAGGTTGGAAAGGTCGCGGTGGACGAAGCCCATCTGGGCGGCCGGGTGCGGCCCGTCCTGCTCAAGCAGGTCATCGTCATGTACCAGGCCAACAAGCGGCAAGGCAGCTCAGGAACCAAGTCACGGGGCATGGTCCGCGGATCAACCCGCAAGCTTTACCGCCAGAAGGGCACCGGCAACGCCCGGGTGGGATCGGCCCGCACGCCCCAACGCCGGGGTGGCGGTAGGGCCTTCCCCAAGTGCCAGCGCGATTATCGCAAGCGGATGCCCAAGCGCATGCGGCGCCTGGCTTGCCGCAATGCCGTGCTGGCCAAGCTGCTGTCCGACGATGTGGTGATTCTGGACAGCCTGTCCATGGATCAGCCGCGCACCGGGCAGCTGCAGTCCGTGCTGCGGGCGGTGGGTGTCGATCGCAGTTGCGTGTTGGCGCTGTCCGAGATCGATCCGATCATCCTGAAGTCCGGGCGGAACCTGCCGCGGACCGACGTCACCGTGGTGTCGGATCTCAACGCCTACGGGGTGTTGCGGCGCAAGAAGCTGGTGTTTACCAAGGCGGCCTTCGAGGTCCTGTCGGCCAAGGCGGCCCGCGAGTACAGCGAGTAGGACCATGGACATCTACCACGTCATCAAGCGCCCCCTGGTCACCGAGAAGGGTACGCACCAGAGCACCCAGGCGTTTGAGGAGACCGACTGGAAGGTGGCCCGCGGCGGGTCGTACGCCTTCGAAGTGCACCCCCGGGCGTCCAAGGTTCAGGTTCGGCAGGCCATCGAGCGCATCTACAACGTGCGGGTGCTGCAGGTCCGAACCGCCAACCGCAGCGGTAAGCGCCGGCGTTATCGATACAGCTACGGAACCACCTCGTCGTGGAAGAAGGCGGTGGTGGTGTTGCAACCGGGGTATCACATTGACCTCTTCTAGTGAGCGGGCGGCAGTGCTATGGCAGTAACCTCATACAGACCGACGTCGCCGGGCCGCCGTGCAGGCCAGGTCAACGACTTCTCGGAACTGACCGACAAGAAGCGCCGGCCGCTCAAGGCCCTGCTGGAGCCGCTCAAGAAGAACGGCGGGCGCAATCACAGCGGCAAGATCACCGTCCGTCACCGGGGCGGCGGTCACAAGCGGATGTACCGGCGGATCGATTTCAAACGGTTGAAGGAGGGCATGGACGCCCAGGTGCAGGCCATCGAGTACGATCCGAACCGCAGTTGCCACATTGCCCTGATTCGTTACGCGGATGGCGAACAACAATATATTCTGGCCGCCGCCGGGCTGAGCGCGGGCGACACGGTGCGGAACGGCAGAGACGCCGAGCCGGTTCCCGGAAACGCCATGGCGCTGCGGCACATGCCCATCGGTATGGACGTGCACAACGTCGAGCTGAACCCCGGTCAGGGCGGCAAACTGGTCCGCAGCGCCGGGACGTCCGCCCGCTTTTTGGCCCGCGAGGGTGATTGGGCCACGTTGGTCATGCCGTCGGGCGAGATGCGGCAGGTTCGGTGCGATTGCCGGGCGACCATCGGGCGGGTCGGCAATGCCGAGCACCAGAACATCAGCCTGGGAAAAGCCGGGCGTAAACGTCATATGGGACGCCGCCCCCACGTGCGCGGCGTGGCTATGAACCCGGTGGCCCACCCTCTGGGCGGCGGCGAGGGACGCAGCGGCGGCGGTCGCCATCCCTGCAGCCCGACCGGAAAGCTGGCCAAGGGCGGGCGTACCCGCAACCGACGCAAGATTTCGAACAAGCGGATTCTCCGGCGCAGGAAGAGCAGGCGTTACGGCCAGCTGACCCTGCCCAAGAAGTAGACTGAGGCAGCGCTATGGGGCGATCGCAGAAAAAAGGTCCGCACGTGGACGAGAAGCTGTTCCGCAAGGTTCTGGTGGCCAAGGAGCGGGGCAATCAGATGCCCATTCGCACCTGGTTTCGGCGCTGCACCATTGTGCCGGAATTCGTGGGCCACACCTTTGAGGTGCACAACGGCAAGGCCTTTCAGAAGGTGTTCGTGACCGAGGAGATGGTCGGGCACAAGCTGGGTGAGTTCAGCCCCACGCGGATATTCAAGGGACATGCGGGACGGGGCAAGCGATAACCACGGCCACACGGCGCAGGACGACGAGGCATGGCGGATACCTTGAGCACACGACAATGGCGGGCCCTGTACCGATTTGCCCGGCTCTCGCCGCGCAAGGCGCGGCTGGTCATCGACATGATTCGCGGGCGGCGGTGCAGCGAGGCCCTGGATATTCTGCGGCTCAGTCCCACGCGTCCGGCGCACGAAATCGCCAAGACCCTGCGCTCGGCGATGGCCAACGCGGACGAAATGGAGGCCGACATGGGCCGGCTGTTCGTCAAGGAGGCCCGCGTGGACATGGGACCGACCTTTATCCGCTGGCGGCCGAAAGATCGCGGGCGGGCCCATCCCATTCTGAAGAAGACCAGTCACCTGCGGATCGTGGTGGCAGAACAGTAAGCCAGGCGGGAGTGTGAACACGTGGGCCAAAAGGTCAATCCCATTGGATTTCGAACGGGCATCACCGAGGAGTGGAAGTCGCGGTGGTACGCGCCCAAGGCGTCCTACGGCGAGTTCCTGGTCGAAGATCAGAAGATCCGCCGCTACGTGGACATGCGCCTGAACCAGCAACCGCCGTACGCGGCCGTGGCCAAGACCCAGATTGAGCGGACCCGCGACGCGGTGAAGGTCATCCTGCACACCGCCCGGCCCGGATTGGTCATCGGACCCAAGGGCGCTGAGGTCGACAAGCTCAAGGACGCCTTGGAAGAGTTGATCGACCGCAAGGTGACCGTCAACATCGTGGAGATCAAGGAACCGGTGCTGAACGCCCAACTGGTGGCCGCCGGCGTCGCGGAACAGCTGAAGAAACGCTCTGCGTTCCGCCGGACCATGAAGCAGCACATGGAGCAGACCATGTCCGCCGGCGCCAAGGGCATCAAGATCCAGTGCAGCGGGCGACTCGGCGGGCGGGAGATGGCCAGCAGCGAGACCCAACACCTGGGCTCGTTGCCGGTGCAGACCCTCCAGGCCCACGTCGACTACGGGTTCGCCGTGTGTCGGACGTCCTATGGGGCCATCGGCATCAAGGTCTGGATCTACCTGGGACGCTACGGCGAGGAGATCGACATGCAAGGCGGCGACGGCGATCCGAATCGCAGACCCTCTCGCCGCGGCAAGCTGTAGAGTGGAGTACCCCTGATGGCGATGATGCCGAAGAGAGTCAAGTTCCGAAAATCCCAGCGTGGCAAGGTTCGCGGCAAGGCCCAGCGCAGCAACACTGTGACCTTCGGCGACTTCGGGCTGCAAGTGCTGGGCAACGGTTGGATCAACGGCCGCCAGATCGAAGCCGGCCGGGTCGCGGCGACCCATTTTCTGCACCGCGAAGGCCGGGTCTACGTGCGGCTGTTTCCGCACAAGCCGGTGTCAGCCAAGCCCGTCGAGGTGCGCATGGGCAAGGGCAAGGGCGAACCGGACCAGTGGGTGGCCTGCGTTCGCGAAGGGCAGGTGCTGTACGAGATCGGTGGTGTGGAGCAGGACGTGGCCCGTGAGGCCTTGACCCGGGTGGCCCACAAGATGCCCATCCGCTGCCGCTTTGTCGGCCGGCGCACCTGGCGGTAGATTCGGGAGACAGTCGTGAAGGTTGCGGAAATTCGAGAACTGAAGAGCGACGAGCTGCACAACGAGCTCGATCGGATGCGGCGGCACCTCTTCGACCTGCGCTCGCAGGCGGTGACCGAAAAGCTGGAAGATCCCACGCAGCTCACCAAAGCCAAGCGGGACATTGCCCGGGTGCTGACGGTCATGCGCGAGCGGGGCGAGACCGGTATCGAGGAACGACAGTTTCATCTGGAGAGCAAGGCCAGCCGTCAGCCCCAGCCCGGGCCGGCGCGCTAGTCGCGCGAGACGCTTATGAGCGAACAGCCTGCACAGCAAGCCGCCGGGTCCCGTCGGGTCCGTCCCATTCGGACCGGCGTGGTGTCTTCGGACAAGGCGAACAAGAGCATCACGGTGACCCTGGAATACAAGGTGCGCCATCCCAAGTATGGAAAGTACATCAAGCGGCGCACCAAGCTGTACGCCCACGACGAGGGCAACCTGGCCAAGATCGGCGACCGTGTGGAAATCATGGAGTGCCGTCCGGTCTCCAAGAGCAAACATTGGCGGCTCGTTCGCGTCCTTCAGTCGGGCGACAGCGGAAAGTAGCAGGACCGAATCATGATCCGATTGCAATCAGTCGTTGACGTTGCGGACAACACCGGTGCCAAGCAGGTGATGGTCTTTCGGGTGCTCAAGGGCTCGACGGCCCGCCGCGGCAAGCCGCGGCTGCAGTGGGCCGGCATCGGAGACGTGGTGGTGGGCACGGTCAAGAAGGCCCTGCCGACCTCCGATTTCGCCAAGGCCCGCAACCGGCCGGAGAAGAAAAAGGCCCGCATCGTCAAGGGCGTGGTGGTGCGTGCCAAGCAGCGCACCCGCCGAGGCGACGGCAGCTACGTGCGGTTCGACCGCAACGCCATTGTGCTGCTCAACGACAACAATGAACCCCGCGGCACGCGGATCTTCGGAGCGGTGGCCCGCGAGCTGCGCGAGGCCGGGTACATGAAGATTATCTCGCTGGCCGAAGAGGTCGTATAGGGATTGCCATGGCACTGCACATTAAGAAAGACGACATCGTCGAGGTCATCAGCGGCTCCCGCAAGGGGCTCCGTGGCAAGGTGCTGCGGGTGCTGCCAAGTCGGTCGCTGGTGATCGTCGAAGGGGTCAACATGGTCAAGCGGCACGTGCGGCCCTCGCGGCGGAACCCGCAGGGCGGCCGGATGGAAAAGGAAGCGCCGATCCATATTTCCAACGTGCTGCCGGTGGATCCCCGAATCGATGGCAGCAGCCGGGTGCACTTCGAAGTGCAAACCGACGCCCGCGGTCAGGTCACCGCCAAGCGCCGTTTGACCCAGGGCAACACCGTTTTGGGAGAACTGACCCGCGTGCGAGGGCGGAATTGACCATGGCGCGACTCCGGGAACAATTCAAGGCAGCCGTATTGCCGCAGCTCCGCGAGGAGCTGGGCATGGCCAATCTCATGGCGGTGCCGCGGCTGGAAAAGATCGTGTTGTCGATGGGGGTGGGCAAGGCCATCGAGGACAAGAAGCGCATCGAGGCCGCCAAGAAGGACCTGACTTTGATCTCCGGCCAGGAGCCGGTGATCTGCCTGGCCAAGACCAGCGTGTCCAACTTCAAGCTGCGCCAAGGAGCGGCCATCGGCTGCAAGGTGACCCTGCGCGGGGATCGGATGTACGAGTTTCTGGATCGCCTGATCAGTGTGGTCATCCCCCGCATCCGCGACTTTCGCGGGCTGAATCCGCAGGCCTTCGACGGCCGCGGAAACTACTCGATGGGCCTCACCGAGCAGACCGTGTTTCCGGAGATCGACATTGACAGAGTCCTGTTTCCGCAGGGGCTCAACGTCACCGTGGTGACCACTGCGGGCAATGATTCGGCAGGCAAGGCCTTGCTGCGGCACTTGGGGATGCCCTTCCGCAATTGAGTTTCTTGGAGTGAACAGCGCCCATGGCAACTACAGCGTGGATTTACAAAGCCAAACAGCCGCCCAAATTCGCCTCCCGCACGGTCCGGCGATGTCAACTGTGCGGGCGCTCGCGGGCGGTTTATCGCAAGTTCCGCATCTGTCGCATCTGCTTCCGGACCCTGGCCAACGAAGGCAAGATCCCGGGCGTGCGCAAGGCCAGTTGGTAACGCAAACGAACGGATAAGGGTAAACCATGTGGTCTGATCCCATCGCCGACATGCTGACACGAATTCGCAACGCCAACCGGGTGCGCAAGCCCCAGGTGACCATTCCGTGCTCGAAGCTCAAGTCCGGAATCGCCCGGGTGCTCAAGGACGAAGGGTTCATCAACGGCTTCTCGGTCATCGAGGACACCCGCCAGAACCTGTTGCGAATCGATCTGAAGTACGGGCCGAGAGGTGAGGACGTCATCCACCGTCTGGACCGGGCCTCCAGCCCCGGACGGCGGATTTATCGTAAGGCGGATGCCTTGCCCAGCGTGCTGAACGGTCTGGGCATTGCGATCATCTCGACCTCCCAGGGCGTGCTGAGCGATCGGGAGTGTCGCGAGCGCAAGATCGGCGGCGAACTGCTGTGTACGGCCTACTAGTCCAGCGAGGCGTGAAGCGATGTCACGGATAGGAAAAAAACCGGTCAGTGTCCCTGCGGGGGTCCGCGTCGAGGTCAAGGGGCGGACGGTCTCGGTGAGCGGCGGCAAGGGCCAGCTCAGTTGGGCCCATCCGCTCGGCGTGACCGTCGAGAGCGCGGACGGCAGCGTCACGGTGCGGCCGCAGCGCGACGACCGCCGAACCCGGGCCCTGCACGGGCTGACCCGCTCGCTGATTGCCAACATGGTCCAGGGCGTGTCCCAGGGCTACCAGAAGCGGTTGTTGATCTTTGGAACCGGCTACGGCTGCAATGTGAACGGGAACATCCTGGAACTCAACCTGGGGTACATGGGCCGCAGCGTGAACAAGGGGCCGCAGTTTCGCCTGCCGATTCCGCCGGGGCTGGAGGTGCGGGTGGAGACCCCGGCCGCCCGCGGCGAGACCGAGCCGGCCAAGCTGGTGGTCCAGGGCTACGACAAGCAGCAGGTCGGCCAGTTTGCCGCGGAGATCCGGGCCCTGCGCAAGCCGGAGCCCTACAAGGGCAAGGGCGTGCGCTACGACAATGAACAGGTTCGCCGCAAGCAGGGCAAGGCTCTGACTTCGGGCGGCTAGTGATGGTGTCCTTATGAAAGCGTCTATCCTTCGAAGCAGCCGCCGCCTTCGCCGGCGCCGGCAGATCCGGAAACGTGTGCTGGGAACCCCCGAGCGCCCACGCCTGGCGGTGTTCCGCAGCCACAAGAACATTTCCGCCCAGGTGATCGACGATCTGGCGGGCCGCACCTTGTGCCACGCCAGCACCCGCGACAAAGACCTGCGCGGCGAGCTGGCCTACGGCGGCAACTGCACGGCGGCGGCCCGCATCGGGCGGGTCATCGCGCAGCGGGCCCAGGATCAGGGCATTCGGGCGGTGGTGTTCGATCGCAGTGGTTTTTTGTTCCACGGCCGCGTCAAGGCCCTGGCCGATGCCGCCCGTGAGGGCGGATTGAATTTTTAGCACCGAGGTGAGCGCTCCATGAGCAGAGAACCCCAACGCCGAGATGCCAAGCGCGGTGGCGATAGCGACAGCGGCGGTTTTGAGGACACCGTGGTCCGGATCTACCGCTGTGCCACGGTGGTCAAGGGCGGCCAGCGCTTTAGCTTTGCAGCCCTGGTGGTGGTCGGCGATCGCAAGGGCCAGGTCGGGATCGGCTACGGTAAGGCCAACGAGGTGCCCTCCGCGGTGGAGAAGGCCATCAAGAGCGCCCATCGGAACGTCGTGCGGATCAAGCTCACCGGCAGCACCATCCCGCATGTGGTCAAAGGCCGCTTCGGGGCCAGCAGTGTGGTCCTGGTACCGGCCAGCCCCGGAACCGGTGTCATCGCCGGCTCCAGTGCGCGGGCGGTGCTGGAGTTGGCCGGGGTTCACGACGTCCTGACCAAGAGCTACGGCTCGACCAGCCCCAAGAACCTGGTGCGGGCCACCTTTGAAGGGCTAAAATCGATGATCGACGCCCGCGATGTCGAGGCCCTGCGGGGCATGAAGCGGACGGCATAAGCGAGAGCCAACATGCAGATTGCAGAAATCACACAACAGGCCGGTGCCGACAAGAAGCGCAAGCGGGTCGGGCGCGGGCGTGGTTCCGGGCACGGCAAGACCTGCGGCCGGGGCCACAAGGGCTCCGGCCAGCGCAGCGGCGGTGCCATTCGACCGCTGACCGAGGGCGGCCAGATGCCGCTGTTCCGCCGGATTCCCAAGCGCGGATTCTCCAATTGCCGGTTCCGCAGCGCGTATCACGTGGTCAACGTCGGCGACCTGGACGACGTCTTTGAAAGCGGCGCCGAGGTTACCAAGCTGGCCATGGTCCAGGCGGGGCTGATCCGCAACGACCGCGTGTCGGTGAAGGTTCTGGGGGACGGCAACATCACCAAGAGAATGAGCGTCCAGGCGGACAAGTTCAGCAAGTCCGCCGTGCAGAAAATCACGGCGGCCGGCGGTTCAGCCAAGGAACACGTCGTCAAAGTCTAGGAGCCCGACCCCTTGTTCAGCACATTCCTAAACATCTTCAAAGTGCCGGAGCTCCGCAAGAAGGTACTGTTCTCACTGCTGATGCTGGCCATTTACCGCGTCGGCTTCTCGGTACCGCTGCCCGGGATCTACCAGGATGCCATGAGCCGTGGGGCCGGACAGACCGGCGGCGGCGGCCTGAACGAGGCCTTCGAATACTTCGCCATCTTCACCGGCGGCAACCTGCAGCAGAGCACCATCTTCGGCCTGGGCATCATGCCGTACATTTCGGCGTCGATCATCTTCCAGTTGCTGGCCACGGTGGTGCCGGCACTGGAGAAGCTCCGCCGCGAAGGCGCCAGCGGCCAGAAGAAGATCCAGGAGTACACCCGCTACGCCACCGTGGCGATCTGCATCATCCAGGCGGTGATCTGGATTCAATACATTCAGGCCCAGAAGTTCGTGTACCCCGAGTATCAAGGCACCTTGGTGTTCTCGCTGATGAGCGTCTCCGTGCTGGTCTGCGGCACCATGTTCCTGATGTGGCTGGGCGAGCAGATCGACGAGTACGGCTTGGGCAACGGCATCAGCCTGATCATCATGGCCGGCATTCTGTCGCGCATGCCGATGGCGGCGATCACCGTGGCCCGCAACGCCTCCTTCAAGATGGGTGGGGACGCCACCGCCAGTACCTATGGGCCGGGCAAGCTGCTGTTCTTGGTGCTGGCCTTCGTGGGGGTCGTTGCCGGTTCGATCCTCATCACCCAGGCCCAGCGGCGGATCCCCATTCAGCAGGCCAAACAGATGCGCGGCCGGCGGGTGTACGGTGGCCAGCGGCAGTACCTGCCCCTGCGGGTGAATCACGGCGGGGTGATGCCGATCATTTTCGCCAGTTCGCTGCTGATCTTCCCGAGCATCATTTTCGACTGGCTGCTGAGCATCTGGCCGGGGGTCGGCTTCTTCTCGGCCGCCAGCAACGCCTTTCGTTCGGGCGGGTACATTTACGTGGTCAGCTACGTGCTGCTGGTCTACGTGTTTGCATACTTCTGGACGACCGTGCAGTTTCAGCCCAAGGAAATGGCCAACCAGTTGCGCGATCACGGCAGCTTCATCCCGGGGTTGCGTCCGGGGAAGCGCACCGCCGACTACCTGGAGAAAGTCATGGGCCGGATCACCTATGTCGGCGCCGGATTCCTGGCCCTGATCGCGGTGATTCCTTCGGTGGTGGCCAACTGGTTGAATGTCGACTTCCTGGTGACGCAGTACCTCGGCGGAACCGGGCTGCTGATCGTGGTCAGTGTGGCTTTGGACGCCATCCAGCGGATTGAGGCCAGTTTGATCATGCGGAACTACCAGGGCTTCCTTGGTGGGGAAGGGACCATTAAGGGCGCTCGGGTCTGACGGCCGGAGTTCAAGGGCACACGGCGTGCTAGTCAAACGCGGTATCATCTTGAAGAGTGCCCGGGAGATCGAATTGATGCGCGAGGCCGGCCGGGTGGTACACGAGGTGCTCACCCGGGTGTCCGAGATGGCCGAGCCCGGCGTCACCAGCAGCGCCCTGAACACCGAGGCGGAGCGGTTGATCGCGGCCCGCGGCGGCGAGGCCCTGTTCAAGGGCGTCAAGGCCCCCAAGGCCCGCTACCCATTTCCGGCGGCGCTGTGTACCAGCACCAACGAGGAAGTGGTGCACGGGATTCCGAATGCCCGGCCGCTGCGCGGCGGCGACATCATCAGCGTGGACTGCGGCGTGCGGTTGCGGGGCTACTGCGGCGACGCGGCGCTGACCCTCGCGATCGGGAGCGTTGCCCCGAAGGTGCAGCGGCTGCTGGATGTCACCCGCGAGATGCTGGAGCTGGCCGTCGCCGCCATGCGTCCCGGCGCCCGTTGGAGCGCCGTGGCCAAGAAGATGCAGCAGCACGCCGAGGACCACGGCTTCTCGGTGGTCCGCGAGTTCGTGGGCCACGGCATCGGCCAGGAAATGCACGAGGATCCCAAGGTGCCGAACTACTACGACCGGCACCAGGCCAAGCAGGACTTCGAACTGCGGCCGGGCATGGTCCTGGCGGTGGAGCCGATGGTCAACATGGGTTCGTGCGAGGTGGATTACAAGGACCAGGACTACTGGGTGGTGGCCACCCGGGACGGCGAGTGGGCCGCGCACTATGAGCACACCATCGCGGTTACCGAACAGGGCTGCGACGTGCTCACCGACGGACGGTAGCGAGGAGGCAGGCCATGAAGGTCAGAAGCAGCGTGAGACGGATTTGCGGTAACTGCAAGATCATTCGACGCAAGGGAATCGTCCGGGTGATCTGCACCAACCCGCGGCACAAGCAGAAACAGGGTTAGCACCCAGAGGAACTTGACTCATGCCCCGTATTGCCGGTGTTGACATTCCAGGCGACAAGCGCGTGCTGATTTCGCTGCGCTATATTTACGGCATCGGCCCGCACATCAGCAAGATGATCCTGAAGGAAGCGGGGATCGATGAGAACATGCGGGCCAAGGATCTCTCGGAGGCCGAGGTCACCACCATCGCCGGCGTGATCGACCGCGAGTACGTCGTCGAAGGGCAGCTGCGCCGCCAGGTGCAGCAGCACATCGCCCGGCTGCGCGACATCGGCTGCTACCGGGGCATACGGCACCGCCGGGGTCTGCCGGTCCGCGGCCAGCGCACCCGGACCAATGCCCGCACCCGCAAGGGCCCCAAGAAAACCGTCGCCGGGAAGAAGGGCGTGAAGGAGATGCACCGTGGCTAGATCCGGAAAACGCAAGATTCGGCGCAATGTCGCCCGCGGAGTGGCCCACATCAAGGCCACCTTCAACAACACCATGGTGACCATCACCGATGCCAACGGCGAGACCTTGTGCTGGGCGTCGTCCGGCACGGTGGGGTTCAAGGGCACGCGCAAGAGCACGCCCTTCGCCGCCCAGCGGGCCGCGGAGACCTGTGCCCAGGCCGCCAAGAAATTCGGCATCGTGGAGTTGGAGGTCCGGGTCAAGGGACCCGGGTCGGGACGCGAGTCGGCGATCACCGCCTTGCAGTCCGCCGGCATCCGCATTCAGTCCATTGAAGACGTGACGCCGTTGCCGCACAACGGCTGTCGCCCGGCCAAACGCCGCCGGGTCTAACCGCAAGAACGCTCGAGAGGTCTTTGAATGTCACGATATATTGGTCCGGTTTGCCGGTTGTGCCGCCGCGAAGGCATCAAGCTGATGCTCAAGGGAACCCGCTGCTATTCAGCGAAGTGTCCCATGGAGCGCCAGAATCGAAATCGTCCCCCGGGCATGCACTTCTGGCGGCGGAGCAAGGGGACCGATTATGGCGTCCGCCTGCGCGAAAAGCAGAAGGTCAAGCGCTACTACGGCGTTTTTGAGCGGCAGTTCCTGCGCTACTTCTCCAAGGCAGAGCGGGTCAAAGGCAACACCGGCGAGGTTCTGCTGACGCTGCTGGAACGCCGCCTGGACAACGTCGTCCGCAAGCTGGGCTTTGCCGGCTCACCGAAGGCCGCCCGCGAGGTGCTGAGCCACGGGCACATTCGGCTCAACGGCCGCAAGGTCGACCGCCCCAGCTACCAGGTCAAGGTGGGCGATCTGATCGCGGTCAAGGACAACGACCGCAGCAAGAAGCTCATCCGGGCCAACCTGGAAATGTGCGGCGGGCCGACGTCGCAAGGCTGGCTGGAATTGATGCCCGAGCAACTGGAAGCCAAGGTCGCGGCGCTGCCCACCCGGGAGGACGTCCAGATCCCGGTCGAAGAGCAGCTGATCGTCGAAATGTGCAGCCGGTAACGCTGGTCCTGTTTGCCTTCCGCCGGCCAGGGTGCTCGCGGACGGCTGATCATCTAGGAGATGAGGATATGCGGATCCGTTGGAGAGGATTGGAACTGCCCAATCAGGTTATCCGCGATGAGCAGGCCAGTACCCAGGAGTACGGCCGGTTCATCATCGAGCCCTTTGAGCGCGGATTCGGCACGACGATTGGCAACAGCTTGCGCCGCATCCTGCTGTCCAGCCTGGAAGGGGCCGCGGTCACGCGGATCAAGATCGAGGGCGCGGCACACGAGTTCACCTCCCTGCCAGGCGTCCTGGAGGACATCACCGACATCGTGCTCAATATCAAGGGCCTGGCGGTGCGCATGGAGGGCGACGAGCCGCGGACCATGACCGTGACCCGCAAGGGCAAGGGCGAGGTGCGGGCCCGCGACGTGCAGTCGGACCCCAGCGTGAACATCGTCAACGGCGACCACCTGCTGGCGACCCTGACCGACGACGTCACCTTTGCGGCCAGCCTGTCGGTGGAGAAGGGCCGCGGCTGGCGACCCGCCGAAGACAACATGAAGTCCGAGGTCGACATCGGCTCGTTTCCGATCGACTCGTCGTTTTCGCCGGTGACCCGGGTGCGCTACAAGACCGAGGATACCCGCGTCGGCCAGCGAACCAACTACGACCGTTTGATCATCGAGGTCTGGACCAACGGCACCATCCGCCCGGAGGATGCCATGGTCGAGGCCGCCAAGATCCTGCGCAAACACCTGAACCCGTTTGTGGCCTACCACGAGCTGGGCGATCAACTGGTCAGCGAGGCCGTCCCCGATCGGGTGGCCACCGAGAGTCCCATCGATGCCGACCTGCAGGCCAAGCTGAACATCAGTGTCAGCGAACTGGACCTCTCGGTCCGGGCGAGCAACTGCCTGGAATCGGCCCGCATCCGGACGGTCGGCGACTTGGCCCGCTGCAGCGAAAGCGAACTGCTGCGGGTCCGCAGCTTCGGTAAGACCTCGCTGCGGGAGGTCAAACGCAAGCTGATGGAAATGGGCCTGTCGCTGGGTATGGACTTTGGGGACAATAAGAGTTCGCCGGTGGAGCTGGCCGAGCACGCCGACGATGCCGATGCCGAAGGCAGCCCCGCGATCCTGCCGGCGCCGCCGCTGTACAACGCCGATTCGTCGCGAATCGGCTCCTGAGAGAGCCAAAGGTGAATCATGAGACACCGCATTGCTTTTCGTAAACTTGGCCGAACCATGGAACACCGCAAGGCCTTGCACCGGAACCTGGCCCAGAGCCTGTTCGAGCACGGCCAGATCACCACGACGCTGCCCAAGGCCAAGGACCTGCGGGCGTTTGCCGAGCGGCTGATCACGCTGGCCAAGCAGGCCCGCGGCGGAAGTCTGGGGGCCCGGCGGCGGATCCACCGTCTGATGTCCGAACGCTACCTGATTCCCAAGGAACACCAGGAAGCCTATGACGGCATGAGCGACGCCCAGCGCCGCAACGTCCGCCAGTCGCGCAGCGGCCGGCGACACCGTTCCGGCGCGAGCACCGGGGCGCTGCCGTTCACCGCCCAGGCGACCAGCCACCGGCTGATTCAGGAAATCGCTCCGCGGTTCGAGGACCGTCCCGGTGGGTACACCCGGATCATCAAGCTCGCCCAGACCCGCATCGGCGACAGTGCTGCCCAGGCCATCCTTCAACTGGTTGGCGAAGAAGAGACCCCCAGCAACGTGCCGCGGCCCGGCCGGTCGGCCCGGCGGCGGCGCAGCGACGCCCGCTATGCCGCGGTCATGAAGGGCGGCCGCAAGAAGTCCAAGCCCCAGCCCGCCGAGCCGGCAAAGCCTGATCCCGGCGCGACCGACGCCCCGGCCGGCGCCCCAGAGTAGGGGACCGCGGCCAGGGCCGCGGGTTCGTCACTGAAATGGCTGAACGGGACCATCACTGCGTTTTCTGCAAGATCATCGCCGGCGAAATCGCCGCCCTGAAAGTGGCGGAGACGCCGCACGGCCTCGCCTTTCTGGACCGCGGCCCGCTCGCTGAGGGCCACACCCTGGTGATTCCCAAGGACCACTACCGGCGGCTGCAGGAAGTGCCCGACGAGGTGCTGTCCGCAGTAGTGGGCCTGTTGCCGCGCGTGGCCCGGGCGGTTTTGCAGGTCACCCAGGCACCTGCCTACAATATCCTGCAGAACAATGGCGCCCAGGCGGGCCAGGTGGTCGAACATGTGCACTTTCACATCATCCCCAGGCGCGCGGATGATGGGTTGGGTTTTCGATGGCCCGCGGAACCGTATCCGCCGGGGCGGGGTGAGTGGGTCCAGCAACAACTGCTGCGCTCGTTGAGCATGATCGACTGATGACGACCGCCAGGATCGGGCGCTCGCCGTCGCCGGAACGCGGGGCGCAACCGCCTCAAGATGTGATTCATCAACGTGTCGACTTGAGCGTCCACGAGCACTGGCCAGACCTCCAATGCCAAACGCCATGAACCTATTCAGCGGGACCGTCTTGGCACTGTATCTCGGTGTTCTGATGCTGGTGTGCGCCTACGGGCTGCACCGCTATAGCCTGGTATATCTCTACTACAAGCACAAGAACCAGGTGCCACGGGTCGGTGCCTGCTTTCGCGAACTCCCGGCGGTCACCATTCAACTGCCCATGTTCAACGAGCGGCTTGTGGCCCGGCGGGTCATCGAGCATGCCTGCGGCATTGATTATCCGGCCGACAAGCTGCAGATCCAGGTCTTGGACGACTCCACCGACGACACCGCGGACATCGTCCGCCGGACCGTGGCCGACATGCAGGCGGCCGGCCACAACGTGGAATTGCGGCAGCGCAGCCATCGCCAGGGTTACAAGGCCGGGGCGCTGCAGGACGGCCTGGCGACCGCCAGCGGCGAGTTCATCTGCATCTTTGACGCCGACTTCATCCCCACCCGCGAAGTGCTCGCCCAGACCATCCATTATTTCACGGATCCGCAGGTCGGGATGGTCCAGGTCCGCTGGGGGCACGTCAACCGTGAGCAGTCGCTGCTGACCCAGACCCAGGCCGTGCTGCTCGACGGGCATTTCGTGGTCGAACACGGGGCCCGCAATCGAGCCGGGCGCTTCATGAACTTCAACGGCACGGCCGGGGTCTGGCGGCGCCGTTGCATCGCCGATGCCGGCGGCTGGCAGCACGACACCCTGACCGAGGACCTGGACCTGTCATACCGCGCCCAGCTCAGCGGTTGGCGCTTTCTGTTTGTGCCCGGGACCGCAGTCCCCGCCGAGCTGCCGCCCGAGATGGAGGCCTTCAAGGCCCAGCAGTACCGCTGGACCAAGGGCGGCGCCCAGACCTGCCGGAAACTGTTGCCGCGGATTCTGGCCTCGAAGCTGCCTTGGCCGGTCAAGCTGGAGGCCTTCTGGCACCTCACCGGAAACATGGTCTACGGCTACGTGGTCCTGCTGACCGTGCTGCTGTTCCCGGCGCTGTATCTCAAGGTTCACTTATTCTCCCAGAATGCCGCCGCCCGGCTGGTGTTCGACATGTCGCTGCTGACCCTGGCGACGTTCTCCGCCAGCACCTTCTACGTCTGCAGCCAGCGGGAACTGAACCGCTCCTGGTGGGACAGCGTCAAGTACCTGCCGGCAGTGATGGGCCTGGGCATCGGCATCGCCCTGAACAACACCCGGGCGATGCTTCAGGGGTTCTTCGGGAAGCCCAGCGAATTCGTCCGCACGCCCAAGTACGGCGTTGCCGCCGGCGGCCTCGCGGCCAAACCCAGCGGTGCGGGTTACCAAATCCGCCCCGATTTCAAGCTCCAACCCTGGCTTGAGTTGCTCATGGGCCTGTACATGACCGCCTGCCTGGGGATGGTGCTGGCCGTCGAACACCTGTCGCTGGGGGCGCCATTCCTGTTCTTGTTCGCCGCCGGTTACCTGTACGTGTCGCTCAGCTCTTTGCTCGGACCGTGGTGGCGGCAACGCCACCAGCCGATCGAGGCCGCCGTGCTGCCGGCGTCGTAGTCCGTCGATTGCAGGTGCGCGATCCCCCCTGATGAGCCCCACGCTTGCGGCGCTGCGGCCGCGGGGTCGGAACCGCGCCAGCCCCGTCATCGCCCAGCGGGCAGGGGCGAGGCGCGCTCACACGTGGACGCCCCTCAGTCATTGAAGAGCTGGTCCGCGGTCGCTGTGGGGCTGTGAGGTGTGTTCACATTGCGCAACTGGTCCTGGTGCGCCGGATCCGGCAACAGTGCCAAGGTGCGCAGGGTCCGCAGGAGCCCGTGCAGGCTGTGGTCGGCGCCGGCCAGGGCCGTACGGGCGGCGTCAAGTCCGCGAGGATGATACAGGCCGCAGCAGGCGTGGTAGCGATCGGGGCGTTGTCGGCAGGTGTAGACCACGGCATCGCGATCCGGACCGGCTGCCTGGATCAAAGGTTGCAACACGGCGGCTTGCAGACCGGGCAGGTCGCAGGCCAGCAGCAGCGCCCAGCGCCCGCCCGCGGCCGCCAGCAGGCTGCACAGACCGGCCAGCGGGCCGGCATCAGGTACCGGGTCGGCAAGCACCGGGAGCGATTGCAGTGCCGGCGGCAGTTCCGACGCGCTGCCCAGCAGAACAACCTCGCCGGCCACCCGGCTGGCGACCCGGACAACATGTTCGAGCCATGTTCCGCCCGCGGGATGGGGCATTGCCGCTTTGCAACGTCCCATGCGGCGGCTGCGGCCGCCCGCCAGGACCCCGGCGAGCAGCGCTGGGGCGCTGCACCGGCTCTGGAGCGTGGTGGTCATCAATGTAGTGTATCCGGGCAAGCCGCAACGCGGCGAGCAGCTCGCGACGGGTCCCATCGCGATGCTGCACAACGGCATTGAGCTGCGGCCGGGGCGGCTCAGTCGGAGTTCCGAAACCAAGGTAAGGCGGTCTACGCGCTCCCGGAAAAAGCCCCCCTATCAACGTCCTATAATATAGGTTCTGTTGCATTCGCGGTTGGGGGGGGCTGATCATGACCAGATCGCGGTTTCGACCGCGGCTCCGACCGGCTCGCGGCTTCACGCCATCGACTCCTGCGAGGGTTCCAATCTGTATCCCCAGGGGGAAAAAGTCTCCGCTTGTTGCAATAACTGTTCGATCAGTAGAGCGATGAGCAGTTTCCCGTGTATCCATGCTCGGGCGCTGGCGTCGGAAGTCTTTGGCAACTGCCCCAATCCCATAATGGATTTCATGCGCTTGAAGGCTAGTTCGATCTGCCATCTGACGCGGTATAGCTCCATGACCTCAGTTGCACCAAGGTAGGCCATTGGCACCGTGGTCCAAATAAATACGTATGGAGTTGCTGCCAGGGTTTCGCGTGAGGGCTTGCGTCCCTTACGTTTGGCGATTCGCAAGATACGGGCACGAGCTCGTTGGGCCGCCTGATTCCCCCGCTTGACGCCTACCAGGCGCCCGGCAATCGGGCCGTCGCGGCCCTGTACGTGTGCGAGCCACTGTCGCACGTCGCCAACTTCTAAAGTACGCAATCTGGCCAGAATAGCTATTTTATCTCCGGATTCCTTGAATAGTGGCATTGACTTCAAATTGATCCGCACCAACACGTGTCCGCCAGCTGCCACGACGTGAGTCACACCCGGGGGCGATCCATAGGCGCGATCACCAAGCATCACGTCATCCTTGGCGATCGGAATCCGGCGAAACGTCTCGCCACCTTTGACGTCGGTTAATTCGAAGTAATCACATTGCAGGTTGGTCAGATTGATGGCGTAATGCACACGCCAGTCGGTGCCAGTACTGCCTGGTTCTTGCACCGTCGTTGCGTCGACCGCACGGATGCGATACGGACTGCTGGCAGCCAGCTCATACGACTTTTGCCATAATCGTTCAGCCAGCCATCGGAGCCACTGCTCGGACGCTCGAAGACGTTTGAACAACGCAACTTTGGATACCGAGCACCAGCCTGCTTCTTGAACTCGAACAGCAGTTTCTTGCAACGAACAACCATCGGCCAAGTGCACAAGCAACGTGCGCAGCAGTGTCGTTGGGTCACGGATACCACGTGCCCGTTGTAAAGCTCCTTCGGTTCGAGCCGCCTCCTGCCAGCCCTCGGGCAGACACTGACACAATACCTGCCAGTCGTCCACGCCCTTGGGTCCGTCTGTGCCGATCGTGTTCATGGCAGCAGCCTAGCACGGAACCACCACGTAGTCAATACTTAAGTTAACGCTTATGAGGCGCCTCCCCCCAAGCGTCTCGCTTGACCGCGGAGCACGAGCACTAGGGCCTGAGGGCGGGCGGCTTCTTGTCCTGGCCGCCGGCGTCATCCAAGGCCAGCACGTCGATCAGTTCGAGCACCTTGTTGGTTTCGCGCAGGCGGTAGATCGCCAGCTTCTCGGTGGCCGTATCGATGACGTACACCTGGTCGCGTGCCGTATCCAGGGCTCCGGTGAACAACGTAACGGTCCCGACGGTGGCCAACATGTCCGAGGCCTCGGCCTGGCGGGTCTGTAACGCACCGACCACCAGGATGCCGATCCCAAGGAGGGTGGCACTCAGGCCTAAACACCCGATGGTGAAGGTCTGTCGATCCATTATGAAACTCCTTGTCTGAGGGGTTGTGCGGTTCATGGCATCAGCCGCCGAGATCGGCCGCGAGGTCCCGGCTGGACACCACCACCAGGCGGCCGTTCTGGTTCTGATCGGGGACCAGCACGGTCAGCCGGCGCTGCTGCGCGTGCAGAATGTACACGGCATCGGTACCCTCGGTGAATTCGGCGGTGACGGTGGCGTACTTGCCCGCCCCGCCGCCCCGACCCTGGGCCTGGGCCTGCGGCAAGACCCCGCACATGGCAATCAATCCCGCCAGAAGCACACCGTTGAGTGCCGCCAGCGCCAGAATACAGAAGCGCTTGTTTGGCATGGTCTGTTTCCTTTCGAGTTGCAGGGTGAACGCGATACACACCCGGGAACAGCCAGCCCCCTTGGGGGGAGCGGCTCGGCTTGGGTCAGTTGTCGTGGGATCTCTGGGGATTCTTGAAGCAGATGAAGCAGACTGCGGCGGTGATCCCCAGGGTGGCGACCCAGCGCCAGTACCACGCTTCCGAGGCCAGCGGGGCCACTTGCGGCACTTCGGCCAAAACGGTTAGCGGCAGCACCGCAACCAGCAGGGTCACGCCCAGGGCCATCGTGCGGTATTTGCGGATCATTCAACCAGGCTCCGTAAGGGCGGCACTGCCCGCCTCACGCCCTGAGTATAGCCGCGGGCAGCGCCGCCGACCACCACAAAAGCCAGGTCGCTGCGTGGCGGCATTCGGATCACCACCGGCCCGCCGGCCAGGTGGATCTTCCGGCCGCCACCGAGACCCGAATCCGCCAGCAATGTAGTGCCAGACCTACCTCCCCCCCACCCGAAATCACCGGTTGCGACCCCGCCGGCGGCTACCGCCAGCCTGCGACGGTTGGGCTAGACTACGAACCAGCCAAGCCCCGGCTGCCTGGTTGGGGGCCCTTGCCGGGGCTTCACCCCCAGGACACCGTCCCTTCAGAATAAATGGTACCACCATTTCAACCAAATGGTACCTTCATTTTATTAAAATGGTACCACCATTTAATGCAATTCGTGGTACCATTTGCATAAAATGGTATCTTGATTTGGTCATTCTGGTGGTACCATTTGAGTCGAAGCAACCGCCGCCGGGATACCGCTTCCTGTCGGGCACCTACAACGCCTGCTGCCCCGTCGACGCGCCCGGGCGTGCTTGGCGGGGTCGGATATCCCTGGGCGAGTTGCGCTCCAGCAGCGCTTGGTTCCGTTCAAACGCGATCATCTGGGCCTGGACCCGTGGGCAATTATGGTTTGTGTCCCCCGAACTCGGTCATCGTATCTACGGTGCTTCTGTATGGGATCATCTTCAGGAAGCCCAGAAAATCATGAACCGGCCGTGTGCCGGGAATCGCCGAATGGCAACGGTCTGCACCCAAGAGAGGCCCGCCGCCCGCGCCTCTTCCATCAGCCCGCCGACCGATCGAATCCGGCCGCTCCGCGCCCTGCCCGGAATCAGCGAGCGGAACCAGCCCTTGAAGCGCGAGCGAAGCCCAGGCGAGTAATAGTTGATGACGACGTATCGCCGCGAGACGCGGGCGAATTCGAGCAGCACGCGCCGCCGCTCGACCGGCTCATCGAGGTGGTGGAAAAATCGGTGGCAGAAAATCAGATCAACCGATTGGTCGGGGAGTTTGATCTCCTCGCAGCGCGTCTCCAGGTATTCGGCCCCGGCCGCACCGAGGGCCTCCCGCGCCATCTCAAGCATGATGGGCGAGGCGTCCGCGACGATGAGGCGCGGGGCGATCGCCTTCAGTTCTCCCGAGAGGCGGCCGACGCCGCAGGGAATGTCCATCGCCGACCCGACCGGCTCGAGCAAAGAAAACAACTTGCGAAGCGCCGCCCGTTCGGACTGGTCTACGCGGGCATGCCGGCCTTCCGAGAAACGATTACGGTAACGCTCCGCCAGCTTTCGATCGAAAAAACGCGCGGAAAATGCGTCAGACGATCCGGCGGCGGGTGCGGGGGAATCGGTCATCTCGCCTGGGGTGGATCTTTCAATAGGGCGGCGACAATGCAGCGACTGCCCGCCGCACGCCAATCACGGTTTCAAAGGCCCACACTTGGACCGGCACGTCATGTTAGTGTCCCAGGCGTCTTCCGGCCAGGGGATAGTTCGGGGGACACAAACCACAATTACCGTGCGACCGCTTTCGGTCCGGGTTTCATCGACGTCAAGGCGCTCCCCACCTGGCACAATTGCTCGGGGCCTGGGGATCCTACTAATAGCCTTGTGTGACTGTCGTGACTGAGGTAGATGACCATCCATCGAGCGAGTTCATCAGCGCTCCGCATTACGGAGTGCAATCAGGATGATCCCGGGCACTGCGTGCTTCAGTCGTATCCGCAAGCGATCAGCGTTCACTCTGGTCGAATTGTTGGTGGTCATGGCCATCATTGGATTGCTGCTCGCTCTACTGCTGCCTGCCCTGCAGGTTGCGAAGCGAAGTGCTCGGGGCATCACCTGTGCGTCTCATCTCCGTCAGATCGCGCTGGGCTGGAACATCTACGCGCAAGCTCACGACGGCGCAGTCCTTCAGTGGAGGGCGATTTCTGCGACGACGCGCACCGCAACCTCGCTCGGAGCGGTCCCGATCCCCGACATGCCGACAAGGCCAACTTTCTTTTCTGTGATACGCACGTCGAAGCGCTCACGCCGCAGGATGCGGGCTACCGGGGTCATGAGGAGGGTTCGTATCCGATGCCGGGCGATCCGCTTAATGACCCGCAGTCACACAACCGCAAATTCTCAGGCACAGGCCGCGATGAGGGCACTCCCGCCCTTGCAGGGAAGTCCTAGCCACAAGGCTCGGCTCAGGCTAGGCGCTGGGTTGCCCCAGTGGCCAACTGCTTGCCGGGGGCTCGAGCCGGCTGGCGAACATGGGTATAGATCACCGCAATGGCGAAGATCGCCGTCACGATCCAGACCAGGACCTGCAACTCGCGTTGTGCCAGTGACAGCGCCAGCCCGACCAGGATCAATGCCACGATCGTCAGCATGATCCACTTGAGCACCCGGGGATAGAGCAACAGTGGTGCGGCGACGGCAATCGAGCTGTAGGTACCCACCACAATACCCGCGGTCATGGCAAAGCTGAAGCCGTGGATGCCTTCGCCGCCGCCGATGTACATCACCACCACGGCGACCAAGGTGGTCCCGGAGGTCAGAATGGTTCGCGACAGGGTCTGGTTGATGCTCAGGTTGACCATCGCGGGACCCAGGTCCTTGAGCTTGCCGCGGTTTTCGCGGATGCGGTCGAACACCACGATGGTGTCATTGAGCGAGTAGCCGACGATGGTCAGCAGCGCCGCGATCATCGGCAGGTCGATCTTGAAGTCCTGGATCAGCAGGATGTTGTCGCCCAGCAGGGCATACACGTAGTAGCTCAGCGACACCAACCCCAGCGTCAGGACCACATCGTGCACCAAGGCCACGATGGCTGCCAGTCCGAACTGCATCTCGCCGAACCGGGCCCAGATGTACAGCACGATGGCGATGAGCGCCAGCAGGATGGCCATGATGGCTTGCTGGGTCATCTGCCGGGCAATCTGCGGAGCGAACTGCTGGACGCGCTGCAGCGACTTGGAACTACCCAGCGCTGTCCGGGCCTGTTCGAGTTCGGGAGCGGCGAGGGTGCGCTCCCACAGTTCCGGGTCGTCCTCGTAAATCACCGTCTCATCGGCCACCAGCAGGGCAAAACGGGCCAGCCTCCGCTGGTCGGCGGGCTTTCCGAGATCGCCGGGCGCGAATTCCAACGGTGTGACCAGGAACGGCCGATAGGTGTACTGCTCAAACTCCGGCAATAGCCGGGCATTGTGCAGACGGTCGCGCAGTTCGGCCTCGGTCTGGGGCGGATTGATCTCGTCGAACACCAGGGCCACACCGCCCCGGAAGCCACTGGTGTCCGCCAGGGTGTCCTCACCGATGATGTCCGCCAGGCGTCCGGAGAAATTCGGATCATCGCTGTGGAGCGGATAGAAGCCCCCGGGCGCCCGGACCGGATCTTGGTGCAAGACGTATTCCACCGGGCGCTGGATGCGCAGCCGATCGCCCAGTGCCGCCACGATGGCCTGGCGGACCAGGTCCTTGTTGGTCTCGGTGGTGGTGATGTCAAAGTCCAGCGGCGGTTGCTCGCCGCGTGCTTCCAGGCTGTCCCACACCGCACCGACCTTGGCGGTCAACAGCCGTCCGGCGGCGTCGCGCAGGCCGGTGGCCGATTCCTCGAAGCGCTGTCTGACCTTGGCCGCGTCGTAGCTGAATTCCGACCGCACCGCAATCCGCAGCGTCCGGGCATTGAGCTGCTCCAGACCGCCGCGCTGCAGCGGCTCCAGGACATCGACCATCGCGGCGCCGGCCAGCGTCTCGAGCTGGGTGGCGCTGAACGTCGGGCTGGCGAGATCGAACACGCCCGCCTGGGGGCTGGGGGTCACCGTGATGGTCCCTAAGTTGTTGGCCGCATACCGCAGCCAGCCGGCGGCCGAACCGGGGTCGGCATCATTGGGACCGCTGCCGTTGATGCGGGCGCGGACCTCCTCGTCGCCCAACGCGGCATCGGGCTTGAACTCCACGGTCACTGCCGTCCCGCCCAGGAATTCAATATCGTAGATGTTGTCCTTGTGGACGCTGTTTTCGTACAGGAACAGGGTTCCGCCGAGGATGACCGCCGCCAGCGACACCGGCCAGAAGGTCCGCACCATGCCCACCCACTGAACGTCGGTGTTGCCGATGAACCGCAGCATGGGCAGGGACTTGACGATTCCGCCTTGGATCAACGCGGCAAAGATGATGCGGGTCACGAACAGGGCCGTAAACATGCTGAAGACCACGCCCAGGCCCAGCACGATGGCAAAGCCTTTGACGTCCTCGCTGCCGGCATAGCCGAGAATGGCACTGGTGATCAAGGTGGTGACGTTGGCGTCAAAAATGGTGCTGAAGGCCTTCTGGTAACCGGTCTTGACCGCGATCTTGAGGCTGGCCCCGCGATTCAACTCCTCACGAATCCGCTCAAAAATCAGGACGTTGGCATCGACCGCCATACCGACGGTCAGGATCAGACCCGCGATGCCGGGCAGGGTGAAGGTCGCTTCCAAGGCGGCCATGGCCGCCAGCACCAGCAGAATGTTCATGCCCAAGGCAACATTGGCGATCAAGCCCGCCAGCAGGTAATACACCAGCATAAACAGGCTGACCAGGACCAGCCCGACCAGGGCGGCCTTGAAGCCACGGCTGCGGTTGGTTTCGCCCAACTGTGAGCCGATGCTGCGTTCGCTGAGCGGTGGTTCCTTGAGGCGGGCGGGCAGCGATCCGGCCTCCAGCGTGTTGACCAGGTAGTGGATGTCTTCCAACGTGAAGCTGTCGCCCCGGATCACCCCGAACTCGCGGATCTCCTCGTCGATGGTCGGGGCGGACATGCACTCGTTGTCCAGGAAGATCCCCAGCGGCCGGCCGACGCTCTCACGGGTCAGCCGCCCGAAAAGTTCGCCGCCGCGTCCATCCAACTCAAAGTTGACCACCGGGCGCCCGGTATTGAAATCACGGGTACCGATCGCCTTGACCAGTTTCCACTTGCTTTCGGACTGGGCCAGCAGCCCGAACTGCGATTCCGCGTGGGCCAGCACGTAGTAGGCGCCGGCGTATTCCTCGATGATGGTGTTGCCCTGGGCCTTGTAGGTGGCCTTGAACTGGTCGAGATCCTTGGCGTGCAGAAAGCTGATCGGATCCTGGAGCTTGAACCAGGCGTAGGGCTGCCCGGGTTTGGGACGCGGCCCGCGCTCGGCGAGTTGGGTGACGTAGTCGCTGACCGGCTGCGGCACGATGTCCAGCAGGGTCGGATTGCTGGCATTCCGCTGGGCCATGATCCGAAACTCGAGCACGCCGGCCCCCCGCAGGAAGCGTTTGAGATCTTCGGGGTCTTCCAGCATCCCGCGATCCTTGGACCAGGCGTCGTATGTCGGAACCGCTTCGGCGAGCGCCGCGGCCTGCGCCGGAAAACGCGCGGTCAGCTCGGCGATCTTCTGGTCGCGCGGCGCTCCGGCGGCCAGCCCCAGAACGTCAAACAGCCGCGTGCGGGTGATGTTGGTATCCAGCACCTTGCGCAGGGCCTCGTCAAAGGCCTGGTAGGCAGCCGGCTCGGTCACCTCGGAATCCGCGGCCGTCCCCTCCTTCACGGCGCGGTAAGCCGTGTAGCGATCATTGAGTTCGGAGAGCAACTGAATGCGATTGGCTTCTCCGTGGGCCAACTGCTCCAAGGCCGCCGCCCGCTCGTCCGCCGGCAGTCGTAACGTGGCCTCGATGTTCTCGCGGGGAATGTCGTGCGACAGCACCTTGCTGATCGCGGCATTGCGGGCCTCGCGCAATTGGCGGGCCTGGCCGCTGGCACTGGGCATCTGAATTTCGATGCGTGCATCCCCAATCGAGCGCCACACCAAGTTGCGCTGGTTGTTGGGATCGACGCGCTTGCGCAATTGCTTGATGGTTCGCTCGGCCAGGCCGGCGAGCTGTTCGGGGTCCAGCCCGGAGGTGTCGATCTCGTAGAGCAGGCTGTGCCCTCCCGCGAGATCGATGCCCGGCTTGAGCTTCTTGGTGGGCGGGTAGAGCACATAGATCGCGAAGGCGATCAACAAGGCGACACCGGCGAACTTGATACTCAGATTCTTGACGTTCATGGTCTATCCCATCGTGATGGAGGTTGGATCAGTCAAAACAAGTTGCGCCGGAGCGGATCCGGCCGGAGGCTCACGGGTCAATCGCAGCAGGCGGGCGGCGCGTGCGGCCGGTGAGCCAGGAATCGCCCCCGATCGGGATGGGCCGGCAAGTCGACAGGCGGACCGCCGGGCCGGGCCGGCAGCATCGCGGCCGGCGGCGGGCAGATGCCCGGAAAACCGCCGGTCAGATCGGAGACCACCACCCCCGACGGTTTCAGCGGGGTTCGATCCCAACGATCGTAGCGGTGTTCCAGAATGAGGACCCCGCTGCGGTCAGAAGTCTCGCTGGGATCATCCGCGGGTGTATCCGCCGGTTGGGCAGGCGCCGCAGCCAGGGTTTCGACGGCCCGGGCAATCGACACTGGTGCCAACGTACCGGTCACCCCGACGACGACCAATACCGTCCAATTGGGCAGGGCGTGACTTTGCTGCAACCGGTTCATGGATGCCGATTATAGGTGCGGCCCCGGACCGCGCCAATCACCGCCCGCGGTTATCCGCCGCATCAGCCGGGCGGCGTGGCCCGCAAGTCCCGGGCACATCCCAGTAGCCAGGCGACGAGCCCGTACAGCCCGATGCCCGTGGCAACCAGCACGATCAGTTGAATCCCAGCACTCGGCGGCCCCCCGGGCAATCGCTCCAGCAGCCCCCCCGTCGCCCACAGGCCCACCGCCATCACTACCGCGGCGGCCAGGACCGTGAGGGTGCTGCCGGCCAGGGAGGCCCAGCGCATGGCCACCCCCGTTCGCTGAAACCGGACGCTCAGCAACACCACCTGGACCGCGGCGCTGCCGGCCGTGGCCATGGCGATGCCGGACTCCCGAAACCAGCGCACCAGCAGCAGGTTCAGCGCCAGGTTGAGCCCGAGCATCCCGCAGGCGATGCGCATGGGGGTGCCGCTGTCCTTTCGGGCATAATAGCCACGAATCAAGACTTGCTGGCTGACATAGGCCCAAACCCCCAAGCCGTACCAGCGCACCGCGGCTGCCACCCGCTCGACCGAATCGGCCGTGAATGCACCCCGTCGAAAGACCACGATCACCGCCGGTCGGCTGACCAGGTACAGCCCGATGCTGGCCGGAACGCCCACAAATATCGCCAAACGCAGCCCGCGGCGAAGGGTCGCGACAAACAGCGCCGGGTCGGCATCGCGAGCGAGCGTACTGAGTTTCGGAAAGATCGCGGTGGCGATGGCCGCCCCGAACAGGCCGATGGGCAGTTGGTACAACCGCTCGCCGTAACTCAGCACGGCGGCGCCGCTGCCGTCGGGGACCCCGAACTTGGCCACCAGCAGGTCGGCCAGAGAGTTCAGTTGCACGGCGGCCAATCCAATGGTGGTTGGCCCCATGGCCCGGGCAATGCGGCGAACGTCGGGATCGGTAGGGTCACAGACCAGCGGCGGTCGCATGCCGCTGCTGAGCAGCGCCCGCCATTGCAACAGCAGTTGGACCGCTCCGGCGAGCAACACGAAACCGGCCAGGACAAACAGGTGTCGCCGCGGGTCCTCCCCAGTCCACCGGGCTCCGACCAGCGTGCCGAGGATCAAGATCACGTTAAAGAGAATCGGCATGAGCGCCGGCATTCCGAACCGTCCCAGAACGTGTTGGGCGCCGGCCAGTAAGGCCACCATGCAGATCAAGAACATGTATGGCAGCATCACCGCCGTGAGCGACAGACAGAGACTCGGGCCCAGGCTCAGCCCCAGCCAGATGGCCAGCTCACCAAGCAGCACCAGGCCCACCAGCACCGCGCCCAGCAGCACGATGACATTGCCGCAGGTTCGCGCCGCCGCCTGCCGGCCGCTGGTCTCCAGGCGCTGGGCGAGCACCGGAATGAAGGCCGCGGTGAGGGCTCCCTCGCCGAACAGTCGCCGCGCCAGGTTGGGGATCCGAAAGGCGATGGCAAAGTCGCCCCATATCGCCGTGGTGCCGAAGAAATTGGCCCAGACGCTCTCGCGAAACAGTCCGAGCAGTCGAGAAACCAGGGTCAAAGCGGAGATCAACCCGGCAGACTTGAAAAAGCTCGCATCCTTGCGCTCCACAGCGGCACTATAGGAGTCCGACCTCCAGGCCGCAATACAGCGGCATCCGGAGCCTGGTGTTGGTTCAGTGGCCGCGCTCGCCCGCGGCCTTCGCCCGTTTGAGCCCCCTCCCCGATGTCGTTATCCTGTTGGCATGTCTGAACCGCCGCCGTCGAAACCCCGGTTGCGCCCAGTTGAAGCCCTCGGCTACCAGGAAGCCGGGCAGCCCAGGGTCACCATCCACGACCCGTCGGGCCTGGCCGTCGCCAGTTTGAACGTCTCGCTGCCGGCGGTGATGGTGTTGAGCCTGATGAACGGCGAACGGTCACTCGAGCAAATCCGCGCCGACTTCCTGGGGGCCACCGGCCAGGCGCTGGCCGCCCGGACGCTGGTCGAGTTGGTCGCGCATCTCCATGCCGCCCGGCTGCTGGAAGGTCCCGCCTTCGAGCAGCACTATGCCGTCCTGCTGCGCGCCTACCGGGAGGCTCCCAGCCGGACCATGAACAATACCGAGCGCCTGGGCCTTGGAAACGGATCGCTGCCGGCCGATCTGGCCGCCCTCCTGGACAGCCCCCCGCCCGGTGGGCCGGACGACCGCATCGTCGGGGTCATCGCCCCGCATCTTGACTATGATCGCGGCAGGCCCTGCTACCGCCCGGCCTACGCGGCGTTGACCGGCCGCGAGGATCTCGAGCGGTTCGTGATTCTTGGCACCAACCACTTCGGCCGGGCCCCGGGAGCGGTCGCCACCGCCCAGTCCTTTGAAACCCCGTTGGGAGTGACCGCCGTAGATCGAGCTTTCTTGGAGGCCCTGGAACGGCGCACCGGCCACTCGCTGCGCGAATACGAACTGGATCATCGCCGCGAGCACTCGGTCGAGCTGCAAGTGCTCTTGCTCCAGCATCTGTTTGGTGCCGAGAACTTTGAGATCGTTCCACTGCTGTGTCCGGATCCCTGCGCCGGCGACCCGTCGGAACTGCGGCAGCTCGGGCAAGCCATCGCCGAGGTGATCGCCCGTGATTGCCGGCCGACGGTCGTGGTTGCCGGGGCCGACCTCAGCCACATCGGTGGCTTCTTCGGCGACGAGGCGGCTCTGAGCGACGCCCTTCTGGGCGACGTCGGCCGTCGTGATCAGGCCGTGTTGCAGCACCTGGCGGCCAACGACGCCACCGCCTTCCAGGAGGCGGTCGCCGATCTGGATAACCCCACGCGGATCTGCAGCGCCGGCTGCATCTACACCTTGATGAGCGTGTTCCCCCAGTCCGAGGTCGAGGTGCTGCACTACCATCAGGCAGTCAATCAAGAAGCACAGTGCACCGTCACCTGTGCGGCGGCCGTGTTCCGTGCCCCGTGAAGTGTCGCCCATGCCGACCTACCGCGAAGTGATTTCCAATGACGCCCGCGGCCTGGTGGCGGCAGTGGCACGGGCAGCCCTGCGGCTGCTGTCCTGGCCTTACGGGGCGGTGGTCGCCCTCCGCAACGGGTATTACGACAGCTATGCCGCCGTCCACTGGCCGGACCGCCCGTGCATCAGCATCGGCAACATCACCGCCGGCGGGACCGGCAAGACGCCCGTGATCATGTGGCTGGCCGAACGGCTGATCGCCGACGGCCGGCGGGTGGCCATCCTCAGCCGCGGATACAAAGGCGATCACAGCGGCAACGATGAACTGCGGATGGTCAGCAACGCGCTACCCCAGGCGGTTTGTGTGGTCCACGCCGACCGCGTGCAGGCCGCCCGGTTCGCGGTCCAGCAACATGCCGCCGAGGTGATCTTGCTCGATGACGGATTTCAGCATCGCCGGCTCGGGCGGTCGCTCGACATCGTGCTGATTGATGCGTCGTGTCCTCTGGGCTACGGTCACCTGCTGCCCAGGGGGCTGCTCCGGGAGCCGGCCCGGGGACTCCGCCGAGCCCAGGTCATTGTGATCACGCGGCTGTCGCTGTGTGCACCCGAGCAGTTGGCCACGCTCCGGGCCCGTTGCCGGAAACTGGCCCCGCAGGCCACGCTGCTGGGGTGCGATCATCGGCCAAGCGGCTTAGTGGATCTGCATGACCGCCACGCCGAGATCTCCGAGCTGGCCGGCCGGCAGGTGCTGCTGTTCTCGGGCATCGGCCACCCGCACGCCTTCGAGCAAACGGTCGCCAACTTGGGGGCCAAACCGGTCCACAGCCTGCGCTTCCCCGACCACCACGCCTTCACTTCGGCGGACTGCGCCCGCATCTGCGCCACGGCCGAGCGCGCCGGTGCGGACTTGATCCTGATGACCGAGAAAGACCGCACCAAAGTACAGCGACTGTCGTTTGCATGGTCGCTGCCGCCGTGGGCTCTGCAAATAAAGATCGACTTCGGGGGCAATGGCGGTAAGATGTTGTTGAACATCGTTCAGGAGCTCCTGTCCGGCACGGATGATCCCCATGGCCCAGCGCCGCTATCAACCGATTGATCCCGCAGCCCTGAAGACCTTCTCGATCGCTCAGCGCCGCCACAAGGTGCTCTTGGATGACTTCGCCAGGTTGCCGGCCCCCGGCGCATCCGCGGCCGACTTGATCGCCGCCATGCCCGAGTTCCTGGGGGCCCGCGACCTCCGGCGCGCCCCCCCCCCCGCGGGGGGGGGGCGCCCGGGCCCCCCGCCCGGGGGGGGGGGCCCGGGGGCCCCAGTACAAAAAGTTCGCCGCCAGCCCCGGGGGACATTACCCAA
>CAZUGO010000047.1:0-97857 GCA_964619935.1 uncultured Planctomycetales bacterium
AGCACAAGGACCATCCCACAGGCGCACACGGCGCAGCTCAATAGTCGAGCGAATCTGTGTCGCTCAGGCCGACCCGTCATTTGCCGTTCCATAAGGACCTCCAAAGAAAATGCCCGGCGGTCTGCGTCCCGAGCTGGCCCGGGCGTGTGGCCTCAGGTCGCAGGATGGCGCGCTAATTCGAACGGACGTCCCTGCTGATCACGGCCTGACCATGATACAGGAGGATGCCCTGATCCAAGGCGGCGCTGAGATGGCCTCCAACCGCCCAGATGCCACCGTCCGGATCCACCCACACGGCGTGCAGGTCCCGAACCGGGTCGACGCCCAGATCGGCCAATTGCCAGCCGGACTCGGTCTGAAACGCCATGCTGACCGCGTTGCCGACGGCGACACCGGGGCCCATTGGTGGAATGAACACACCATTCATGCGGACGGTGCCGGGGTCCGCTCGGTTGACGAACTCGCCGGCCTGCAATTCCGCAATCACGGCATTCCCGACCCCTCCAGAAGCGACGACCTGCGACCGGTTGCCGTGGACGGTGAACAACGTGCGGTCGGTGTCGTTTGGCACGCGCCAGCAGGCTGCCCCGTCGAAGTGCAACACAACACCCGACCGGCCAACGATGTAGACGTCCGCAGCGCTGCGCCCCCACACCTTGTACAGCGTGGGCAATCCGTTGGGCGCAATCTCGCCCACATCGAACCGCGTCCAGGTGCGGCCGTCAAATCGAAGGATCAGACCCCCGGTCTGCGGATCAGCCGGATCGCCGCCGACCGCCCACACCTTGTCCGCAGCGCTACCCCACACCCCGTAAATCGTCGGGCCTCCCGGCACCGTCCACTCCTCGAACTCACCCGTGGTCGGGGTGAAGCGCAGGATCTTGCCGCCGGTGCCGGACAGGTAGAAGGCGCCTTCGATCCGCTCAACGCTGATCCACCACAAGTCCCCCGAGGCACCGGTCACCAAGCGCTGCCAGCTTTGGCCGTCATAATGCAGCATGTAGGGTCCCCGGCCGTCACCGGGATCCGCCCCCACCGCGTAAATGTCATCGGCGGCGGTTCCGGAAACCGACAGCATGGCCGCGTTCAACGGGTCGAAGATGACCTGAGTCGAACCCGGCACAGGACCGTCGACCACGACGCTCGAACAGGCCACTCCCGAAAGCAGGGCCCCCAGAAGGGCGTGAGCCGTGGTCCGGCCGGCGGAACGTTTGTCTTGGATTCGCTTCATGGGATTCGCATACCGCTCAACAGGACATCGCTCATGACTGCACGGGAGGCTCGAAGGGATCGCCGTTGCCGCTGCCCCCGTCGTCCCCGCCGTATGCGCCCAGCCGCTCAGGCCAGAACAGCAGCGTCAGCAGATCAGCAGTCGTACCGCTCAGGAAGGCGCCGGCCCCCTCAGCCACGGAATCCTGAACAATCCGGCTGCAGCTCAGGTGATTCGACACCACGCCGGTGGCCAGCAAGACCAAGCCAAAACAGTGGGTCCGAATCAACCGATCCAGGCGGCCGCTACGGTTCATCGTTCACGCTCCATGATGAGACTCCGCGATCCTGGCACGCCACAGACCTACCCCCCAAGCGCGGAGCCGACGAGTGCTTGATTCCGACATTCTATCGGTCATCGCAGGAGAATTCAATCGCCGCTCGAGCCAGCACTCCCTGCCGCTGCTGCTGCACACCGGCGCCGGAAGGTGGCCGTTTCGCTGTGCCTCAGAACGTGTATTGGTACTGGATGAAGAACAAGTCCGGATCGTCGTCATCACCGACCGTGTTGTGGAAGAACCCGCCGGCCCAGAAGTGGGAATACGCCGCCAGCAGGCGAGTATGCGCCGTCAATTGATACTCCAATTGTAACTCCAGCGCTTGACCCAATTGAGCTCCGCTGTGCCCAAAACGATCACGGAGGACCGGATTGCCGCCGCCGTCATAGTAATGGTCGGTGTCCTGATTGAGCCAGTAGAGCTGATGAACGATTGACGTCTTGATCCGGGGGGTCGGCCAGGCTTCCATCATCAGGTAGGCGCGGGTGATGTTCTGTCGCCCCACCAGGTCCTGAAGCGAAATGCACACGTGGTTGTAGGTGAAAAGCTGATCCCATGTGCCGACATGCCGATCGTAGGGATCGTCGTCACCCGAGGCCCAGCCGAAGCCAGCGCCAACCCTGGGTGACCACGGGTAGTCGAACTGGTAGCCGATGTCGGCTTCAAAAAACGCGGCCTGCACGCTGTCGCTGGCCCACTGGCCCCATTGCCCGGCCGCTTCGATATCGTAGTCCCAACCGTTGTGCGCCCCCCAGAACCGCGTCCCGGCGGTGGTCACCGATCGCCCGCCGATGTGACCGTTCGGGTTCCCGACAGGGTCGGCCCGATCGGAGTGGAATACATACAGGTCCAGGGCCTGTTGAGCGGGCAATCGGAAGGTCACATACAGCCCGTAGAGATTGTGATCGTCGTCCCAATTGTCGCTGCCCTGACGCTCGACCCGCACCGGACGTGCGGCCCACAGATCGACATCGACATTCCGGCCGCGGTAGAAGGCCTTGACTGCGTCAAACCGCCGCCGGGTCGAGACCCACTCAAAGGCACCGATCATGCGATCATGCCCATAGTTCAATTCCTGCCGCCCGACCCGCACTGTGAGCGGCGCCGCTTCGCCCAGGGGCGTGAAGTCCACGAACAACTGCTGAAGGTCGCCATGGTTCTCCTGGGTCGGTTCGAAGGGACCGTCCTGGCTCTCGGCATGAGCGAAAATGCCTTGCGCAAACAGGCGAAACCGCCTCTCGTAGTGCAGGTTGGCATGCACCAGCCAGCGGTAGTTCTGCTGCATGTTCGAGGTCTGCTCGTCGTCACCGAACCGCGGGTTGGTGCGGTTCACCACCCGCAGGCGAAACTCACCGCCAAAATCCAAGCGCCAGCGGCCACCGAGGTCGATGTTCTTGAGCCTCATCCATGGATCGCTGCCGCGTCCCTGAGGGGATTCATCCAGGTATGAGTAGTCCTCGTCGTAGCGAAGATTGAAGAACTCCGGGGGGCGGCTCCGGACCGCGGGTGTCCGCGTCGGCGATTCCAGGTCGGGGACATCGCGGACATCGGCCGGTTCCCGTTCAGCCGCATTCGAATCGACGGTGCTTGCAGCCCGGGTCCCGTGCCGCGCGGGGGCACGCTCGGGCTCGGTCTGCCCTCCGAGTCGCTGGGCGGCCGACAAGAGCGTGACGACAAGCGCCGCCCCCAGGACGGCAGCGGGCCTGTGGCGCCCGCGTCGGCCGGTCCGTCGTGCAAGGGGTCGATTCGTCACCATGCGGGGGGTCAGCCCTCAACGGGCCAAGGACAACGTCACGCGACGGGCCAGCGCCGCGTTCAGTGGGCGGCCGTCGAGTTGCAGGGTCAGCGAAATAGACAGCAACACCACGCGCCCGTCGATGGACCCGGGCGGCGAATCCAGGATCAGTGTGCGGCGGTGCACCTCGGCTTCATCCGCGGTCAAGCGGACGAATTGAACCATTGCTCCCGTGAATTCGTGGACCACGAAATCGGTTTCCACGAGGGTCACCACTTGGTCGATTTGAAAGGTGAGGGTCTCTTCGTCCACCGCGGACAGGCCGGAAACACGAATCGTGACCGGCAGCTCGCTGAGCCCCTGAAAGCCGGCATAGAACGGCATGTCCATGTCGTCGGCAACCGGCGTGTAGACGTCCGTCTCGAAATCGGTGTAGCCCACTTCGACGGACAGCCGCGGCAATGGCGTGCAGGCACCGTCCCGGCAGATCATGTCCTCGGGACAATCCGCGGTAGTCGCACACCCGGAGATGTTGTCGTTATCGTTATCGTTGGCGTTGGCGTTGGCGTTGGTGTTGTCGTTCCCAGAACCGCCACCGGCCGGACCGGCGCATGCCGCAACCAGGGTCAGGAACAACCCCATTGTCGCAATCGCCAGCGCTGCGGCCGATGGGAAAGGGTACTCCGTGGGCGTCGTGGTGTGCGGATCCAAACCTACTCCCTGGCGCTGCTGATCGCCTCGATCCCATAGTAAACGACCAGCCCGCGGTCCACCGGCTCACCGTCGAGGTTGCCCCCCACGGCCCAGATGCCACCGTTGGGATCGGACCAGGGACCATGATAGTGCAGTACTGCATCCAGGTTCAAGCCGGTCGCGCTCGTCGACCAGGCTCCCGTCGTGCGCCGCGCGAATGCGCCTTCTCGCCCCACGGTGAAGGCCTCGCCGTCACGGGTCACGAACGTGCCGTTCATTTGCAACGCGCCGGCGGGCGTCACCTCGCTGAACCCGTTACCGCTGTCCTCGATGATCACGCCGCTTTGGGCCCCGCCACACGCCACCACAGCCTGCCCGTTGCCGTAGACCCCAAAGAGGGTTCGCACCGTCGGGCTGTCCAATGCGCTCCAGTTCTCTCCGTCGAACAACAGGACGGTCCCGCGCGCTCCGACGGCGTAGAGTTCCACGTCGCTGCGGCCCCAGATTTTGAACAGCACCGGCACGCCGTCAGGATCGAGCGCGGACAGATCGACATCCTGCCAGGCTTCGCCGTCGAAGTGCCAGACCACGCCGCCGTGCTCGAAATCGGAATCGTCGCCGCCGACGGCCCAGACATTGTCGGCCGCACGCCCCCACACACCGTAGATCGTCTCGTTCCCCGGCGTTGCCAACTGCTCGAACCCGCCGGCCCCGTTTTGCCGCGGAGCGCGCTGCGCACCGGAAACACCGCCGGCGGCCCGGGACGAGCCGGATGCGGGCCCGGGGGGCGTGTAGCGCAGGATGAGGCCGTTTGCGCCGGTCATGAAGAACGATTCACCGATGGCGGTATCGCTGATCCACCACAAATCGCCCGAAGCACCCGATTCCAAGCGCGCCCACTGCGCCCCGTTGTAGGACAGAATCAGCGGGCCCCGGCCATCACCCGGATCGGTCCCGACTGCATACACCTCGCTGCTCGAAGTGCCGGAGATCGACAGCAATCCGCCCGGCAGGTTCTCCAGCACGACGTGCCAGGACGGCTCCGGCGAATCCTCTGACGGGGTACAATTCGACCCGCCGGCCAGGAACAGCATCCCGAGGCACAGCAGCAGGCCCACACGTTTGCAGACCCGTTGGGTCGGTTGCTCGTCTTTCATCGGCCTGATCCCACAAAGGTTCGGTTAAAGTTCGCCGGCAGCCCGCGGGGGGTGCCCTGGCGGCACCCGGGTTTTCTCTCTCGCCTAAGTGGACCCACAGTCGAACCCAGAGTCAAGGTGCGACCCCGCAATTCTGTCCGGCGCCGTTGGGTTTTCTGCAACCCGAGAAGGCCGTGACAGCCCCGGCCGCCGGCTTGGGCGCTCCCAAGTGCCATGGCCGGCGGTGGTTGGCGCCCCCCGCCCTCCGCCGCTCGCGGGCGCTCGCCCAACACGTTGGGCCGGAAAGCGCACTGCCGGTCCGGTGAGATTGCCCCTTGACTCCCGCCGGTCTCCCGGTCAATCTACCTATAACTAGGCAACTATCTGAATCCAAGGTATACCCAGTCGTTGCTTCCCAAAAAACAAGGAGCCCTTCTATGGACCGAGTCCACCTGATGGAGAAACTGGAAGCCACGTTGCGCAGCTGCCTTGCTGGGGTGGGCTGCCTCACCTTGTCCTTGGCGGCCTGCACGGTTTCCCCATCGCCCGGCGACAACAGCAACGACAACGGCAATCCCGGCAATCCTGTGATCACCACAATCGTAGGCAACGGGTTGGCGGGAGACAACGGCGACGGGTTGCCCGGCACCGAAACGGCGCTGTACCTGGTCCAGGATGTCACCGTGGGTCCGGACGGCAACCTGTACTTTCCCGACTGGAACAACCACAAGATCCGTCGGCTGATCAACGGCGTCGTCGAAACCATCGCCGGAACAGGCGAACTTGGCTCAGCGGAGGACGGCTATGGTCCGGATATTCAGTTTAATCACCCCACCAACGTCGAGTTTGACGGCGATGGCAAGCTGATCATTGCCGCCTGGCATAATAGCCTGATCAAGCGCATGGATTTGGACACCGGCTATGCGGAGACCATCTGCGGCACCGGGGCGCGGTCGTTCAACGGCGACGGCATGCCCGGCTCGATGACCTTCGTCGATCTGCCCAGCTCCGTGGCCTGGGATCCCGGCACCGGCAACATTATCTTCTCCGATCAGGCCAATTTCCGGGTCCGCGTGCTCGAGCCGAGCGGCGTGGTCCACACCATCTGCGGCGACGGGACGGCAGAGTACTACGGCGACGGCATCCGCTCCGAAGAAGCCCGAATCAACTCGCCGAAGGGCCAATCGGCACCTCCCGCCGGGAGACTGACGCTGACCGCGCAGGGTGAGGTGATCATCGCCGACACCGGCAATCACGTGATCCGTATGATCGACGGCGCCGGGATCATTTCGCTGCTCGCCGGCACCCCAGGCGAAGCCGGATACGCCGGTGACGGCGGACCCGCCACACAGGCCAAACTGAACACGCCCAGCGATGTCGCCGTCGGTCCCGATGGATCCATTGTGATCGCCGACACCATGAATCATGTGGTCCGCATCATCGCACCCGACGGCACCATCGATACCCTGGCCGGTACCGGCACCCGTGGCTATGACGGCGACGGCGGACCTGCCGTTGAGGCATTGCTGGACCGACCCTACGGCGTCACCGTCGGGTCGGATGGCACGGTGTACGTGGCGGACACCCACAATCACCGCATCCGGCGGATTACCGCCGCGCTGCCGAGCGACTACGACCCGAGCCCCCCGGACACCACCGACGTCACGATCATCGCCTGCACGGGCGCCGCCGGTTCCATTTGTACGTACGCGGGGACCGGGCAGAAAGGGCACAACGGCAACGGCAACGATCGCCTGCGGACCGTGTTCTACTGGCCGTTTGACGTGGAGTTTGCCCCCAACGGCCGCGTGATTCTTCTCGACTGGAACAATCATCAGGTTCGCGAGATTCTGCCCGACCAGACGGTCGCGACCATCATGGGCACCGATTTCGTGGGCGACGGCCCGCGCGATCTGTCGGACCTGACCGCTGCAGGGGCCGACCCGCTGACCGTCGATTTGAACCACCCGACCGACATCCAGATCATGCCGAACGAAGACATCCTGATCGTCGCGTGGCACAACCACAAGCTGCGCGCCATCGACCACGACAGCGGGCGGGTGCGGGTGCTCCTGGGCGCCGGGGCGGCCTTTGCCGGCGACGGCGGCCCCGCCAAGGATGCTCGGGTCAACCAACCGCGAAGCGGCGTCCTGACCCCTGGGGGTGACCTCTTCCTGCTCGACCAGCGCAACCAGCGCATTCGCGTGGTGTACGACTTTGCGGAACAGCGCGAGAACGCCATCGCCGGCACCGTCATCGGCACCGGCGACAAGGGCTACAACGGCGACGGGTTGGCGGGGCTGGACACCCAGGTCTCCTTCCAGACCGGCGGCAACCCGGAGCCCAGCGGCGGGCTGGCCTACGACCCCACCACGAATACGTTGTTCTATTCCGACAGCCAGAACCAGTTGGTCCGTAAGGTCGCGTTTCTGAATGACGACTACACCCAGAGTGTGGTCAGCACCATCGCCGGCATCGCGGGTGAAGCGGGCTTCAGCGGTGACGGTGGACCGGCCACCGCGGCCCATCTGAGTAATCCGCAGGATCTCGAAATCGGGCCGGACGGCAACCTGTACTTCGCCGACACCAACAACAACGTCGTTCGCCGGATTGACCTGATCACCGGCGTCATCGAGCGCATCGTCGGCACCGGGACCAACGGATACGACGGCGACGGCGGTCCAGCGACCGCGGCATTGCTCAATCGTCCCTTCGGAATCGCGTTCGACGCCGCAGGCGACTTGTACGTTTCCGATACGTTCAACAGCCGGATTCGCAAGGTCGAAATGGAGTACTGATGCCGGCCATCGAATGGAACGCCGGGGCACCGCGCCGGCGACTGTTCAGCCGGTCGCTTGGTGCCGTGTCCCTGGCAGGGCTGCTTGCCGCCTGCGCCGGCCCTCCAACCGACTCAATCCAACCGGTCTTCCCGGACAACTACCGGGAGACCTTCGCCATGGTCCGCGATTGCCGCAACAGCAGTGCGCATCCCTCCACGATCCGGGTGTACGTCAACGACATCGGGAGCGCCGCGTACCTGGCGGATGCGGACCCGCTGCCGGAAGGCACAATCGTGATCAAGGAGGCATTCACCGGGACAACGTGCGACACCGCAGCCGAGTTGGGCTCCTGGGTGGCCATGCTCAAGCGCCAGGCGGGCTATGACCCTGAGGACGGCGATTGGCAATGGCAGCGCGTGGTGGCACCGGATCGGACCGTGCTCACCAACGACAAAACCACGTGTATCGAGTGCCACCGGGCCGCGGAGTGTCTGACTCGCGATTACATGTGTACCGAGCCATGACGCCTCGCCTCTCATGCCTGCCGATCATCGCCCTGTGGGTTGTGGGCTGTGCGGGTGACGCCGCCCCCAATGGCAATGACCCCAGCGATCTCTGCCCCGAGGGCACCGCGTCGGCCGTCTCCACGGTCAGCTATGTCGAGGACATTCACCCACTGCTCAGCGGCAAGGGCTGCCTGTCTGCAGGTTGCCATGGAGGCTTGCTCCCGGCATCGGCTTTTGACCTGACTGAATACAGCACCAGCTTCGGACCGGGTGCCGAGGCCGAAATGTTGGGTGCGTGCAACATCGTGCCCGGTGATGCGGAGGCAAGCTACCTGCTGGAGAAACTGGGGGCCACGCCGAGATTGGGTGCGCGCATGCCGCTGCTTCGTTCCCCGCTAACGGAAGAAGAAATCGAACTCATCGCCACCTGGATTCGCGATGGCGCTCCGAACAACTGATTGACGGGATCCTTACAATGGCGACGCCCAACCGACGTTGGCATGAATCCGCCTGGAGCCGGCACCTCTGCCGGGTCTGCCTGCCTTGGGCCTGCCTGCTGATCGGCTCCTGTGGCGACGCGCCCGATCCCGGCCCTGGCGATACCCAGGACCCCTGCGAGGCTGCCGGGGTGATCTGCACGGTGGCCGGAACCGGGATGTCGCTGTTCGACGGCGATGGTCGCCATGCCCTGGAAACATCCTTTTACTATCCGCTGGACATTGAGTTCGACACCCTCGGACGGCCGCTGATCCTGGACTTCAACAATCTGCGCATACGGCGACTGAATGAGGACGGCACCATCGAGACCGTCATGGGGCTGGACTTCGAGGCCGCTCCCATCGACGGCGCCCTGGCTTCAGAAACCCCGCTGCACCATGCCAGCGACATCGAGACGGACGACGACGGCCGGCTGTTCGTTGCGGGTGATCACGTCCCCCTGATTACGGTCGTCGGCACCGACAACCGCGTCCACGTGGTGGCCGGCAACGGAGCGTTCGGTTATGACGGCGACGGCGGGCCGGCGCTGGCCGCCAGCTTGATCGCGCCGTTCGGCGTTCACCCGGACCGCGACGGCGGGTTTTACATCAGTGATCTAGATGCCCATGTCATCCGCTACGTCGACCCAGCCGGCACGATTCGCACCGTCGCCGGTGACGGCACCCGCGGCTACTCGGGCGACGGCGGGCCCGGGATCGAAGCCCAGCTCAACTCACCCACGCGGATGGCGCTTGACCCGCAGGGGCTGCTGTACTTCTGCGACACCGAGAATAACGTGATTCGGCGCCTGGAGGCCGATGGCACGATTCAGGCCTTCGCCGGCACCGGCGCATTGGGTTACTCCGGTGACGGCGGGCCGGCCCTGGCGGCGGAGCTGGACACCCCTTACGACCTGCGCTTTGCCCCGGACGGGGTGCTCTATGTGGCCGACACGGGCAACAACGTCGTGCGGCAGATCGCAACCGACGGCCTCATTCAGACCGTGGTCGGCAGCGGAGCGGCAGAATTCGCAGGGGATGGCGGCAGGGCCGCCGGATGCTCCTTGAACCGTCCTTCGGGGATCAACTTCGCTGGCGACGGAGCACTGTGGATCGCCGATGCCTACAATCACCGAGTGCGGCGCGTCGCCGGATTCCTGGCCAATCCATAGGAGGTCCTGCGATGTCCTGCGGGTCACCGTTGACGTTCTTGCTCCGCGTGGGGCTCTGCGGCCCGATCGGGTTCGCGATCGGCTGCGTGCCCATGAACGGCGGCGGAGACACCCGCGAAGTCACCCTCAACTTCGGGGCCGTGATCGGTGCGGACCAAGCCACCTGCGGAACGTCGTACGTTGGAATGGGGACCACCGGCGAGACCTGCGAAATTCTGGACCTGAGGTTCTATGTGTCGAACGTTCGCCTGGTCAATGACCTCGACCAGGAAGTCGAATTGGAACTCGATCAGGATGGGAAGTGGCAGGTGCAAAACGTCGCCCTCCTCGATTTCGAAGATGGTACGGGCAAGTGCGGCGACTCGGGGACGGTGGACGTCAACGCCCAGGTCACCGGCACCGTTCCGGCGGGATCCTATCACGGCGTGGTGTTTGACCTCGGAGTTCCCTTCGAGCTGAACCACGCCGACCTTGCGGCCGCACCGGCGCCGCTGAACGTCTCGGCGATGTTCTGGACCTGGGCGGTCGGCCACAAGTTTCTGCGGGTGGATCTGGAAACCGACGGCGGGCTCCGCTGGAACATGCACCTCGGCAGCACCCAGTGCGACACGGCCGGCCCGGCGGACCCGCCGGGAGTTGCCTGTGCCCGCCCTAACCTGCCGGTGATTGCCCTGGACAACTTCAATCCGGACAGCAACACCATCCTGCTCGACGTGATGGAACTGTTTCTCACTTCGGATCTGACTCAGGATACGCCCGATACCGCGTCCGGCTGTCAGACGTTCCCCGATGATGTCAACGAATGCACGCACCTGTTTCCGAGCCTCGGACTGGACTTCAGCACCGGCACCTGCATCGACGATTGTGCCCACCAGAGCGTATTCCGAGTGGCCAGCGGCGACTTTTCGCCGGTGGATACGCAAGCCGCCATCGCCCGAGGCCAGGCCACGTTCACGAGCACCCACACCACCGCCGGAGGTGGCATGCTGGCGTGTGCCGGCTGCCATGGGCAGGACGGCTCCGGCATTGTGGGGCCGGACATCCGCGCCTCCACTGCCGGCCATCTAATGGAGCACGCCCAAGGCGACGGCCCGCACCCCGTGAAGTTCGACACCCTGACCGCGGGGGATTTCGACGACATCAGCCGCTACCTCGCCTCCGTTTGCGAAATGGACCCCGAGTGCATGCCGGGCTCGGCCGATGAGCATGACCACGACTGAGAGAATCGGAATCGGACCGACCGCCGGCCGCGCGTGCTGGATCGCGGCAGCGGTGGTGTGTGCCGGAAGCGCGTGCGGGCCCGGCCCCGGGGACGATGGTGCCACTGCGCCGGTACCATACCCGTGGCGCCTGCCGGCCGGCTTCCCCACCCCAGTGGTGCCCGAGGGCAACCCCATGACCGAACAGAAGGTGACCTTGGGGCGCTACCTGTTTCACGATGTGCGTCTGTCCGGCACCGGCACCCAGGGCTGTGCGTCGTGCCACAATCCAGAGCACGCCTTTGCCGAAGCCCAACCGACCTCGATCGGGTCCACCGGCGAGCGGGTCAGCCGCAATGCCCCCGGCCTGGCCAATGCCGCTTATTACTCCACGTTGACCTGGTCCAGCAGGCTGCTGGTCACCTTCGAGCAGCAGATGTTGGTCCCGATGTTCGGTGAGCAGCCCATCGAACTCGGCATCACCGGAAAGGAAGACCAGGTTCTGGAGCGCTTTCGCCAGGACGAGACCTATCAGGAACTGTTTTCCGCCGCCTTTCCTGAAGACCCGGACCCATTCGATTTTGACCACATAGTCAAAGCCATCGCCTGCTTCTTGAGGACCCTGATCGCGGGCGACTCGCCTTGGCACCGAGCCGTCTATCAGGGAGAGGATGATGCCATCAGCGACGCGGTTCGCCGCGGGGCGGAATTGTTCTTCTCAGAACGCCTGGAATGTCACCATTGTCACGGCGGATTCCATTTCTCCCAGGCCACGCAACACGACGGCACGGTGTTTCAGGAGTTCGCCTTCCACAACATCGGCCTGTACAACCTCGATGGGAACGGGGCGTACCCGCCATCGGATCCGGGCCTCATCCGCTTCACCGGCAATCCGGAAGACATGGGCAAGTTCCGGGCGCCCAGCCTGCAGAACGTGGCGGCCACCGCGCCATACTTCCACGATGGCAGCGCCGAGACCCTTGAGGACGTGCTGGCGGTCTACGAGGCGGGTGGGCGAGTCATCGATTCCGGCTTGAACGCCGGAGACGGCCGCCAGAACCCCTTCAAGAGCGGGTTCATCCGGGGATTCACGTTGAGCGCCCAAGAGCGCGCCGACCTGATGGCCTTTCTGGAGTCGCTCACCGATGAGCAGTTCCTGTCCGATCCGCGTTTCTCCGACCCCTTCGCGGAGCCGCAATGAGTGCCGGGCGAGTGCTATCCGGCATCGCGGTCGCCTGCTGCGTGGTGAGCTGTGCCATGCCGCCGGCAGACGGGACCGCCCCCGTCGCGGCCAACGCGGATGGGACGGTCTCGACCATCGCCGGCACCGGCATTGCGGGATTCGACGGCGATGGCGGCAGGTCATCGGGTGCACAATTGAACCAGCCGATGGACGTCACCCTCGACGGTGACGGCAGGCTGCTGATCGCCGATTTCAACAACCATCGCGTGCGCCGGCTCGACCTGGGAACCGGGATCATCACCACCATCGCCGGCAACGGCGCCGCGGCGGGCGCTGACAGCATCGCCCTGCCCAGCGGCGTGACCTGCTTCCGGCAGAATACCTTCCTGGTCGCCGCCTGGGGCGAGCACCGCATCCTGGAGTACGGCTACGACGGGCGGCGCGTTCGCGCCGTTGGCAACGGCCTGGACTCCTGCAGCAAGGTGGACGGCACCAGCGATCCGATGGCAACCTCGATGGTCGCGCCCCGCAGCGTTGCGGTCCTGGCCGACCGTTCGCTCCTGGTCAGCGAGCAGGGCTGCCACCGCGTGCTCCGGATCCGTGAGGACCGGGTGAGCCGCTACGCCGGTAACGGCGCGCCGGACCACGCGGGTGATCAGGGCCCGGCAACTCTGGCGGCGATCCACGCGGGAGCGCTCAGTGACGGACCCTCGCTCGGCATTTCGTTGAGCCCGGAGGATCCGCCGGATGAGCTGTTCATCGCGGACACCGCCAACCACATCATCCGACAGGTGCACGCCTTCACCGGGCAGATCGAGACCTTCGCCGGGTCCGGCGAGCCGGGGTTCGCCGACGGCCCGCCGGAGCAGGCCCGCTTCAACCGGCCGACCCACGTCACCAGCGCACCGGACCATTCGTTGTGGATTGTGGACACCGGCAATCATGCAATCCGCTACGTAGATCCCTTGCGGATACGGGTCACAACGGTCGCGGGGACCGGGGAGGCGGGGTTCAATGGCGACGGCCGTGCGCCAACCGAGACGCAACTGGACAGCCCGACGAGCGTCTGGGTGACGCGCGCGGGCCTGGTGTTCATCGCCGACGCCGGCAACCAGCGCATCCGGCTGTACGACTCCCGGTAGCGGTCCCGCAAACGACAGGCCCGGAGAACGGCACGCCAAGCGGCCGGCTCGCTGAGCGCGGGTCCGAGGCGGTGCGAAGCGAGTGCGCCCAGGTGCCGGCCCAAACGGCTCGCCTGATGCCCACAGGACCACCCAGGTGCCGTTCCCCGCCGGGCGGCCGTGTAAAAGCGCAGCGGCTTGAGAACAGCGGCTGCCGCGCCTAAGATTGCCGGCACTATGACCGAACTTGCCAGCGGCCTGACCTACTACATCGTGTTTCTGCTGTCGACGACCCTTCACGAGGCGGCCCATGCCTGGGCCGCCATGCGCGGCGGCGACTTGACCGCATATCACGGTGGACAGGTCTCGTTCAGCCCGCTCCCCCACATGCGGCGCGAACCGTTCGGGATGGTAATCCTGCCCCTGCTGTCGGTGGTGGTCTCCGGGTGGCCGTTTGGCTTCGCCAGCGCCCCGTATGATCCCCAGTGGGCCATGCGCTATCCGAGACGGGCGGCATGGATGGCGCTGGCGGGACCGGCGGCGAACCTGGCGCTCGTCCTGTGCGCATTTCTGGCAATCCACCTCGGCGTCCGGGCGGGGATATTCACGGCTCCGCAATCGGTGGGCTTCGGGCAGGTGGTGGCTACTGGGGCGGGCGGCGTGTGGCCGGCCCTCGGAACGCTGTTGAGCATCTGCTTCTCGCTGAACCTGCTGCTGTGCATTTTCAACCTGATTCCGCTGCCCCCACTCGACGGCAGTGCCGCCCTGCCGCTGGTCTTGTGGGCCGACGCCACCCGGCAATACCAGCGTTTCCTGTGGGGACAACCGACGCTGGCCTGGGTCGGTATCATCCTCGCCTGGCAGGTCTTTGACATCGTGTTCGACCCGATCTGGCTGTTCGCCGTCAACTTGATCCATCCGGATGCCCAGTACGGCTGACCCGCCGGTTCCACGACCCGGTGCGCCCACTCAGTCTTGGCACGCGAACCGCCGGACGATGCGGCATGCTTCGGCGCCTTGCCGGTCGGCGGTCACGACGTGCCGCCGCAGTCCAGACGCGACGCAGCCGCTCGAGCACGATGGCTTCCTGCCATTCGTCAGCCGTCGCGGGTCTCGACCAGTTCCACGTTCCCGGCCTTGCCGTTGCGTTCGGCCGACTCGCTGGCTGCCGGATCAGGCCGCCTGAGGGTGTCGAAGGCCACCGCGGCGCCCGGCCTGAGCTTGAGCCGTTGCTGGTCCTTGCGGACGTTTGAACGGGTGAAGTAGTAATCCCCATCGTCGCACTGGATGAAGCCGAACCAGTTGCGGAAGTTCTTGATCTTTCCGGTGCGGCGGTCCGCACTCACCGGCTGGGCGGTCGGCTTCAACCGGCAGTAGTAATTCGGCGGAATCCGCTTGTCGGGTTGGACCTCGAAACAGTCCAGGCTCTCGATCAGCGACCGGAAGTTGGAGTGGTTGTAGGTCCGCGGGTCAAAGCTGGAGTTGATGCCCTTGGCCACGTGGCCCAAGTGGGAAAACGCCACCCACTCGCCGTCGTCGACCGCTTCCTGGTAGGCCCGGCGCAGCAAGGTTTCCGGATCTGAGTCGGTATAGGTATCGTCGGGCGGTTCGGCGGCTTCGGAAGGGACCAGGTTTTCCAGGAACACGAACTCGTTGCAGGCCCGCTGCAGCAGCTCCTTGGTCTTGTGCTCGCCGATGCCGATCACGGTCCGGCCGGTCTCACGGATCTTCAGGCAGACGCTGTAAAAGTCGCTGTCACTGGAGACGATGCAGAAGGACTCTATCCGCTCGTGGGTGAACAGGATTTCCATGGCATCCATGATGATCGCCCCGTCGGTGGCGTTCTCGCCGTGGCGAAACTGCTGGATCGGGCGGATGCAATACTGCTGCAAGTAGCGCTTCCAACCGTTCATGTTGGGCGTGGTCCAGTCGCCGTAAATTCGCTTGATGGCACAGGTGCCGCGGCGCTGCATCTCGGCCATGATTGCCGGGACATACTTGGGCGACACGTTGTCGCCGTCGATCAACAGCGCGATTCTGAGATTGTTGTCCATGAGCCCCCCTGTCCGATGGCGCGCCCATCCCGGTGCGGGGTGGGCAGAGACTGGCCGCGCCCGGCCTCTGCGGTTGTACGTTCTGATGGCGGATCACCCAGCCACAGGTGCCGGGCGTAGGCCGGCGGGACATTCAGCAGGACCGATTGGCGGCGGATCTGGTGCAGGTCGATTTCGCGATCGAGGTAGGCCGACAGCAGCCGGAACCGGCGGCCACGCGGTCCGGTGCGAACCGCGGCCATGAAGGGCCGGATTCCGATGTATTCGAAATAGCTGAACACACAAGCCGGTCCGGCATGACGTTTGACGGTGTCCAGGATCGACCGGACGTCGCGGATGGTAAAGGCGTTCAGCGGCAGGCCGGAGATGATGAAGTCGTATTGCAGCAAGCCCTTGACATTCTGGAGGGGCTGATCAAACATGCGCCACTGGCCCGACGGTTCCGGCCGGTCCGCTTCCAAGTAGGTCTCACGGACGTAGGCGGCGAGCACCGGGTCGGCCTCGATGACGTCCAACCGATCGCCGTGCCGCAGCAACGGCATGATCCAGCGGGTCACTGCCCCGGTGCCGGCACCGACCTCCAGGACCGCAGCCGGTCCGCTGCGATTGGCCAGCGGGCGAGTGAGCGCCCGGGCCAATTGGCGCGATGATGGCGCCACCGCACCGATGCGGCCGGGATTGGCGACAAACCGTTGCAGAAACGAGACTGATTCCTTCAGGCGTCTCATGAGTGCATCCATCATACCATTGGCGGCGCACCGCCACTACCGGCGGTTCTGCAGGAGATTCAGCGCCGGCCGCCGGACCGTCCGCCGCAGGGGGTGGTCATGACGCGGTTGCAGCGACGGCCGGTGGTGTTGATCATCCGCGACGGCTGGGGGACCAATCCCGATCCGCAGTGGAACCATGCCAACGCCGTGCACCTGGCCAGCACTCCGGTCGACGATTACTTGATGCAGACCTACCCCCACGTCTTGATCCACACCAGCGGCGAGCATGTCGGACTGGCCGACGGCATCACCGGTAACAGCGAGGTCGGCCACCAGAACCTCGGGGCCGGTCGGATCGTGGACCAGGAGTTGATGCGCATTACGCGGGCCATCCGCGACGGTTCCTTCTATGACAACGCCATGCTCCGCGCGGCGTTCGCCCGGGCGGCCCACAGCGGCGGCAAGGTGCACCTGCTGGGCCTGTGCTCCAGCGCCGGGGTGCACAGCACGCTGGAGCACTGCTATGCCCTGCTGGAACTGGCTCGCCGAATGGAGTTCCCCGGCGAGCGGGTCTACCTGCACTGCATCACCGACGGCCGTGACTCGCCGCCGAGCGCCGGCGCCGGCTATGTGCGGGAAATCGAGGCCCGCATGAAGGACATCGGCGTCGGTCGGATCGCCTCGGTCATCGGCCGGTTCTACGCCATGGACCGCGACTACCGCTGGGACCGGGTGCAACAGGCCTACGCCCTGCTGGTCGACGGCACGGGTCATCCGGCCGCCAGCGCCGAGGCCGCCTGCCGCCGCTATTACGATCAGCCCAGCGATCCCTTACTCCGCGGGGACGAGTTCATCGAGCCCAGCCCGATCGTCGCTGCCGCCGGCCAACCACTGGCGACCGTCGCCGACGGCGACAGCATCATCTTCTTCAACTTCCGCGGCGATCGCCCGCGCGAACTGACCCGGGCCTTCGTGTGCGATCCGTTTCCCTACCGGGGCGCCGACAAGACCGGAACGACTCGCGAGCTGGGTTTTACGCGCGGCCGGGCACCGCGGGTGACCTATTGCACCATGACCGAGTACGAGGCTGGGCTGCCGGTCACGGTGGCCTTCCCCAAGCCGCCCAAGATGCGTGGCATGCTCGGCGAAGTGCTCAGCGACCTCGGTCTGACCCAGTTTCGAACGGCCGAGACCGAGAAGTTTCCGCACGTGACCTTCTTCTTCAATGACTATCGCGAGCAGCCCTTTGCGGGCGAGGAACGCTACCTGGTGCAATCGCCACGGGAGGTCAGCACCTACGACCAGGCCCCGGCGATGTCGGCCCACCCGGTGACCGCCGAGTTGGTGAACCGGATCGAGGCCGATCGTTACGATTTCGTGGTGGTCAATTACGCCAATCCCGACATGGTCGGCCATACCGGCGTGCTCGATGCGGCAATCCAGGCCGTCGAGACGGTCGACCAATGCGTCGGCCAGGTCATCGACGCCGTGCTGGCCCGTGGCGGTGCGGCCGTGGTGACTGCCGACCACGGCAACTGCGAACAGATGATCGATCCGGCGACCGGCGGACCGCACACTTCGCACACCGTGTTCGATGTTGCCCTCATCGTGGTCGATGCGCGCTGCCAAGGCCGCACCTTGCGCAGCGGCGGCCGGCTGGCGGATGTCGCACCCACTTTGCTGCAAATGATGGATCTCCAGCCGCCCCCGGAAATGACCGGGCGATCGCTGCTGCAACCCTGAACGTGCCGGCACCCGCTAGGCGGCGCGGGCAAGCGCCGAGGATCGTGATGAACCCTGGAATGAATGAGACGTCCATTGACTTGATCGAGGTGCTGTTCCGCTGGCTGCACATCGCTGCGGTGATTGTTGCCATCGGCGGTGCCTTCTTTACCGCGGCGATCCTGCGTCCTGCCGCCGGCCGGACGCTCGCCGCTGACGCCGATGTCCAACTGCGGAACGCGGTCATGACTCGTTGGCGGCGGGTGGTGCACATCTGCATCGGGCTGATCCTGATCAGCGGCCTGGCGGGCGCCTACTACGTCATGCGTCGTGGCCCATTGCCAGCCGCGTACCTGCCGCTGCTGGCCGTCAAGGTGTTGGTCTCCTTGGGTGTGTTCTTCCTGGCCAGTGCGCTGGTGGGGCGCAGCGCGGCTTTTGCGGGGCTCCGCCAACGGGCAGGACGATGGCTGGCACTGCTGATTGCGCTGGCCGCCCTGATTGTGCTGCTGGCTGGGCTGCTCCGCAGCTTGCACTGATGACGGCCTAAACCACAGATGGTCCCACCCGTTGGAGGGACGGCGCGAGGGCATCCGCACACCCTGGGCCCAAGCATGCACCCTGTCACGTTGGACGACCGGTGTGGAACTCCCTGGCGGTCTCGGAACTCCGCCGATTGAACCGGGTCGCGTTTTCCAGGCCATGCGGAGCGCGAGGCAAGTCTGCTCGGCCTTGCGGCTGCCGTCCTGCCGCTTGCACCGGAGCTTGCTGCGCCTAAGCTGTGATTGACTCTGCGACGTCGCCGCAAGTTCGTCAAACCCATCTGTAACCACAAAGCGGATCAAGCGTTACAGCCACCCGAGTAATCTTAGGATTTCGTTTGCCGGTCCATATGGTTTGGTGTATGGTAACTGTACATCTACCGAATACAGGCGCTCAATTGCGGGCGTCAATTCGTGGGTGGGTGCCCGCTCTGGCAAGTCGCCATCGGCCTGAACCGCTCGGTTCAAATCACCCGAGGTCGTCATCAAAAGTGTTGTGAGTGATATCGCCGGCCGATCCCGCCGGGATGTGCTTTCGGCGATTCATCGAAGCCCAGGCCTGGGAGCGTCTTGGGCGGGTCGGCGGTGTGACCGCGCTGCCGACCGGCCGCGGAATCGTGCGAGCGGTTGAAGGAGGAGCATGCATGGTGCCTTGAGCCCGACCCGGCTCGAGTGCGTGGTGCCCGGGCGTGCCGTGGGGCACGCGCACCAGCCCTGGCGCCGGTGGCTGTCGGCTTCGGGACGAATGGACTGTCACGAACGCCTGGCAGCGGCGGCGCCGCGGCCTGACGGGGCCGGGATGCCGTGGCGGCCGGCCGACGCCCCTGGCGATCGGGCGTTCGGCCGGTCCCGGCGCCCCGCGGATTGCTCGGGTGTGCGGAACGAATGTTTTTGTGTGTGTGATTTCAATAGTTCTATTAGGAGATTTCGAACGGATGGCTATTCCTTATTCTTTGTTCAAGAACAACCTGACCCCCGACCCCACTGACTATGCCGCGGTGGTGCAGACGCATCGATCGGTTGGCTTCCCTGAATTGGCCGACCGCATGGTGTCGCAAGGATCGACGGTGACTCGCCCTGACATTCTGGCGGTGCTCGACGACGCCGAAGCCGTCTGCGAGCAGTTCCTGCTGGAAGGCAACCGCGTGGTGCTCGGCGGCCTGGTTCAACTGTTCCCGCGGGTCCGCGGTGTGTTCGCCAGTGCCACGGACTCGTTTGATGGTGCGCGCCACCAACTGGACGTCGGCGCCAATCCCGGACGCCGGGTTCGCAAGACCGTGCGCGACAGCGGCAAGGTCGAGAAGTTGCAGAGCAACAAGCCCACGCCGGAACTCCTGGAGTTTGTCGATGTCGCCACCGGCGAACTCAACGCCCTGATGACCCCCGGCAACATCGCCAATCTTAGTGGGTCGAACCTTAAGGTCCAGGTGGGCCAGCCGGACGAAGGCATCTTCCTGGTGCCGGCGACCGGCGGTCCGGCGGTGCGGGTCGACATCCTCTCGCGGAACGAGCCGTCGGCCCTGTCCTTTCTGATTCCGCCGTTGCCGGTCGGCGAGTACGGGCTGGAAGTGCGGGCCCGGATCGGCGGCGGCCAGGTGGTCCGTGTCGGACGCCTCGAACAAACCCTGACCGTGCCGGAAGGACTGGGCATCGGCTAGACCGTCCCGATCCGACCGGCCGCATCGCCCCGGCAGCCGAGTGCGCCTCAGCTCGGCTGCCGGGGGTTTCTTTGGGGCTTCAGACGGCGCTGCCGCCGGCCCCCCCGATCGCAGGATCGGGCGCGCAGCGCGCCGGCCCCGCAATCGACAACGGTGGCAGCGGGCCGCATTCCGTCGGGCATGTGTGCAGATCAATCACTTCGTTGAGCGCAGCGCTGAACATGGCGCGGACTTCCGAGTCAACATCCGAATGCACCAAGGCGACGGCGTGCGCCCACGGGGCTTGGTGGATGATCCGCGATCCGGCAAGCGAGCGCGAAAGTGCCTGGGCGTCCGCAGTCGCGGCGATTCGAAGGTCAACAGATGATTGTGCCCTGGGCAGTCGGCTTGGCCCATGGCCGGCCGGCACCCTCCCTGCGGGTGTTCACGGTGCCGTCCGCAGAGGCCTGCGGCGCTACCCGCGGGGTGTGCGGAGCGCGCTCCCAGGGTGTCGCGGTCCAGGGCGTGCGGCGCCGGGAGCCGTTCCGTACCGCGCCGCCGCGCAACCCGTACCGCGCCGGGAGCCGGCGCCTGCTGCGCCGGCGTCCAACGCGTACCGCGCCAGCTCCCGGCGCCGCCTGCGCGGCGGAACGATTCCTTGCTGCCCGGGCTCTCCTTGAAGGCGTGCCGGGGCAGCCGCTCCCGGACCCGCCGGGAATCGAACCGGCCGGGCCGGGCCGGGCGCAGCCCCGCTAAGATGTGCGTGGGTTCCGGCCGGTGGGTGTCAGCGTTGCAGCAGCGGATCTTCCGGATCGCTCCGGGTCACTTTGATCACCGGTGGCTCGAGGATCCGGGTGAAGGCGGCCATCTCGTCCTGGATGCGGCTGAGCAGGTGTTCGACGACTGCGTCCACGTCATCGATAATTTCGAACAGATTGAGATCCTCTTCGGCGATATAGTGGTGCTGTTCGCACATCACCTGCTGCAGCCAGTGCTCCAGCGGCCGCCAGAAGGCGCTGCCGAACAGCACCACCGGCATCCGCTTGAGCTTCTCGGTCTGGATCAAGGTCATCGATTCGAAGAACTCGTCCATGGTTCCGAAGCCGCCGGGAAAGCACACGAACGCCAGGGCGTACTTCACGAACATCACCTTACGGGCGAAGAAGTAGTTGAAGTCCAGCGCGACGTTCTGATAGGCGTTGGGGGCCTGCTCCAGCGGCAGGGCGATGTTCAGCCCGACACTGGTCCCGCCGGCCTCCAGGGCCCCTTTGTTGGCCGCCTCCATGATGCCCGGTCCGCCGCCGGTGATCACGGCCAGTTGGGCATTCACCAGCCGGGCGGCCAGGGCCTCGGCCTGCTGATAGTACGGCTCGTGCGGGCGGGCCCGAGACGATCCGAAGATGCTCACCGCCGGTCCCAGGCGCGACATGATCTCGAAGCCTTCGACAAATTCCGCCATGATGCGGAACACCCGCCAGGTTTCCTTGCCCACGTTCAGCGTGTTCTGGTAGCGATCTGCCATGGTGTCCTTCCTGTGGTTGACGGCGGCGTCTGACCGGCAGACCCGCCCGCCTACTGGCTGTCGAACAGCGAGAACCCGGCGGCCAGCAGATCCTGGATGTCGATCAGGCCGGCGACGCGGTGATCTTCATGGACCACCGGGATTTCGTCGATCTTGAAGCGCTGCATGATTTCCAGGGCTTCGGCGACCCGCTGCCCGACGCGCACCGCCTTGGGCTTGCGGGTCATGACGTCGCTGAGCCGCACTTTGCCGGGCGCGTCGTGCTGGGCGATCAGGCGGCACAAATCACCGTGCGAAAAGAAGCCCACCAGCCGGCCGGCGTCGTCGGCGATCACCGCGGCACCCGCCCGCGCCGGTGCCGCGGTCACCTTGGTGATGTAATCGGCAATCGTGGCGGTCGGCGACAGCGTCGGGCAATTGGCAGCGGTGCGCATGAGTTGCTCGACGCGCATCAAGCTGCGACCCAGGGCCCCGCCGGGATGGACGGCCGCGTATTGCTGGGTGTCGAAACCCTTGACCTCCGACACGCTCAGGGCCAGGGCGTCGCCGAGGGCCAACATGGCGGTGGTCGAGGCGCTGGGGGCCATACCCAGGGGGCACGCTTCCCGCTGCTGGCCGATGTTCAAGACGATGTCGCTGAGGGCCGCGCAGCGCGACTGCATCCGGCCGCAGATCAGCAGCACCACACAACCGCGCTGCTTGAGCACCGGAATGAGCCGCACCAGTTCCTCCGACTCCCCGCTGTTGGACAGCGCCAGCAGGACGTCGTCCGCACAAACCATGCCCAGATCACCGTGAATCGCCTCCACCGGGTGCAGGACATACGCCGGCGTGCCGGTGCTCGACAGGGTCGCGGCGATCTTGGCCCCCACCAACCCGGCCTTGCCCATGCCGCTGACCGCCACCCGACCGCTGCAGTTCAGGACGGTGCTGACGGCGTCGGCGAAAGACGGGTCCAGCAGGTCAATGACCTTGTCGATTCCGGCGCGCTCGGCGTTGAGGATGCGGCGGCCGATGCCGACCAGGTCCAGGCCGGCCGCGGGCGTTGCTTCAGTGCTCATCACTGTCGTCCTGTGCTGTTGGCGGTGCCGCCGGCCGCAGGTCACCCGCTGCGGTCGACGGTTCATCCGATCGGGGGTTCAGCAGGCTGCTGCCGGCGGCGCCGAGTGTCCGCAAGGTGGCCCCGGCCGGACCGTCCATGATATCGCGGGCGTGTTGCAGCGTCTGTTCCAGCGTGGCGCAGGCATGGCGGAGTTGATCCCACAATTGACGATGGGCATCGCCTTGTCGCAACATCCAGAACACCTGGTCCAATTCGGCGGCCGGGCCCGCCGGCTCGGCGGGTCTGCGAAGCACCTGTACACGATCCGCGGGAATCCCAGCGGCAGCCGCCAGGGCCTCAATGGCTTGGAGGTCTTCGGACAACGCCTGCGGATCGGCGATGACTTGCAGGCGGATGTCCGTTTGTTGCTGCCGTTCGGCCTCCAGGGTCAGCGCCAGTGCCAGCCGGGTCATGGGCTGGTTTTCGTACCAGATTCGACCATACCGGCCAAGCCGCACGGTGCGTTGGTCGTCCGGCAGCGGTCGAATGATCAGGACCACTGCCGTCCCTTCCGGCGGAATCCGCTCGGCCCACGGCCGCAGCCACAGCGCTGCGTTGTCGGCGGAGTAGGACTGCGGCATGGCGATCAAGGCCGCGTCGAAGTCCACCACGCAGACCACCGTGCCCTCGGCGTCGGCTGCCAGGGAACCGTCGTCGGCCAGGATGGAACCGCTGTAGACCCACTGCACCGGAGGCGCTGGACGATCGTCGCGGCCGTTCCACAGCCACTCGTGGATCTCGCGGGTGCGCAGCTCACCGCCCTGCGGATAGCGGACCTCCAGCAGCAGCCGCGGGCCCGCCGCCGGGATGACCTGCTCGGCCACCGGATCCCAGCGGGGTGGGTGTCCGGGTTCGACGCCCAGCAGCCCCAGGGCCTGATAGATGTCCCGGGCCCGGCCGGCCAGGCGGATCACGCTTTCATGCTCGCGGGTTTGCGGCAAACAGGCAAACAGTTCCAACATGCCGTCGCGCAGCACCACGGTGCCGTCGACCTCGACCGCGCGGGCCTGCCAGTTGATCCGCACGCCGGGCATGAACTGCCGGGCGGCCGCGGCCCCAGGTTCGGGGTCGGCGGTCTGGGCCGGCGGCGCCGCCCTGGCGGGCAGCAGCGCCAGCAGTGCCGGCCACAGCACATGGGGTTGGATCCGCATGATTCGCGCAAGAACCGACCCCCAATCCGGCGATCAGGGGTCGTGAAAAAAACGTTCAGCGGCTTATTGGATGGCCCCCAACAGCGGGTGGGCCAACTCTTCCTGCTCTTCCTTGATCAGAATCTGCGGCTTGATCATGATCAGCAGCACCTGTTCGTCCTTGACGTCGGTGCGGTTGGAGTACAGTCGCTTGAGCACCGGAATCTTGGACAGCACTGGCACGCCGGCTTCCACCTGGGTCTCGAAGGTCAGCTTCTGGCCGCCGATGAGCAGCGTTCCGCCGTCGGGCACGGTGACGGTGGTCTTGACGTTCTGGACCTGCAGGATGGGCAACTGGACGAAGCCTTCGGTCCCGACGCCGGCAACCGGACCGCCGGTGAACTGAAAGGTGTTGATGGCGACCAACCGGCCGACGCCCGGTTGGAGGTTCATGGTCACGTAGCGGCGATCGGGGGAGACCACGGCCTGGACGTTGAGCACCGCACCAGAGTTGATCACATCGATGACCGGAGCCTGGGCCGCCGCGCCGGAGGCCACTTGCGGATCCAACTGTGACACGAAATTCTGCTGCTCGGTGATGGCAATCCAAGATTGTTGTCCGTTGGTCATGACCAGCTTGGGTGCGATCAGGGTGTTGGTCCGGGAATCGGCCTGCGTGGCTCGAATGAGGAAATCCACCTGGATGTTGTCCAGAAAGCTGCCGGCAATCTGCAGGGCCGGGGGGATATCCCGCCCGGCGAACGATCCCGGCACGTCGGAGATCAGGGCGGCGGGCGAGGTATAGGCCCGCAGGTTGGTGTTGATCGGCACCGGGGTCCAGAAGTTACCGCTGCCGTTGTTCGACGGCACAAAGGCCGGGTTCACGAACGGCTGATCAGGGGTTCCGACGTTTCCGGTGGGCGTGCCAAAAGCCGGGACCGAGGGGGTGATGCCCAGCCGGCCGAACTGCCGCGGCAACAGCAACCGACCGCCGGACGCCGGATCAAACGCCCCTGCCCCCCCGACACTGCCAGCGTCGAAGCCGGCGTTGCCGTTGTTCAGCACGATGTTCAAATCGATGCCCATGTCCTCAAGGAAGTTGTGGTTGACGGTGAGGAAGCGGGCCTCGATGGCGATTTGGACGGCGCTGTCTTCCCGGAGCTGGTTGAGCAGGTTGAACAGTTGTTGATGGCCGCGCGAGGTCTGGGTGACCACCAGGTTGCCGTCGGACCGGGCGTGCATGGTCGCGTGGCTGCCGCCCTGCGACTTCCAACTGCCGGGCATGACGTGCTCCTGGATGAGATTGATCAGGTCGGCGAGGTGGGGGTTGCGCGGGTCTTCGGGTGCGGCCTCCTCGCGATCCTCGACCGCACGCCGGTTGCCGGCGAAGCGCAACTCGCGGCGGTCGCGTTCGCGGTCCCGCCGCCGTTTCTCCAGGTTGAAATCAGGCGCGTCATCGAAGTTCTCCGCGGGATGGATCAGGTCGGTGACGTAATACACCCGGGTGTGGACCTCCTCGTTGAGGAAGTCCTCGGAAGCCACTTTGACGATGCCGCCTGCACGCAGCGCGTAACCGATGGGGGTGGCCGAGAGGCTCTCGACCTGCTCCAGCACTTCGGTGAGCACGGTCTTCAACGGAACGTCCTTGAGTTCCAGAGACACGCGGGTGTCGGGCGTGACGCCGGCCAAGGCCAGGTCGCGCCAGTTGGGCACCACGTTGACGTCGCCGACTTCGGCGATCTGGCTCAAGGCCTCGTTCAGCGGCGCGTCGCGGAAGGAAATCTCCGGAATGCGCGTCTGGAAGGACTGCTCGAAGTCACCCTCCTCGCCGTCCAGCGGCACGTCGCCCGGCAGCCGGCGATAGGGGCTGCGCAGGATGTCCTGCCAGTTGTCCGGATAGTTGAGTTCCTTGTGCCAGGGAATCTTGGACTCCTCGGCCTGGATCAGCAATTCGCGGGTCTCGCGGTTGTGGAGCATGTTGGCCTGGTTCTGCCGGAAGATGCTCGACAGGTCCTCGAGTTGCTCCATCAACCACTCGGCCTCGATGTTTTTCGGATCGATGACTTTGACCTGCCGGAGCACTTGGACGGCGCCTTCGTAATCGCGGTCTTCTTTTTTCTGGTCGACCTGCTCCATGAGCAGATCGATCTGGCGCTGGCGATCGGCTTCGAGCGATTCCAGGCGCGTCCGTTCCTCGACTTCCAGGTTCACGCGGACGTCGGAGGCCTGTTGCTCGTTGTACTGCTGCTCGCGGCGGTCGACCATGTCGGACAGGGCTTCGTACTCGGCTTTGAGGGCGTCATAGTCACTCAGCGGCTCGGCGTACTGCCGGGCGGCCTCGATGGTCTCCCGGGCAAACCGCAGGGTCTGCTGGGCCTGGGCATAGCGGTTGGTGTCCACGTATTCGTACACCTCGCGCTCGGCCTGGCGATAGGCGGCCACGGCCCGCTGCCACAGAATGGCCCGCCGCTGCCGGATCCGATCGATCAGCCGAACCGAGTCCGGTCCGCCGGAGGTCACCCGCTGGTGCAGCTCGAGCTGCTCCAGCCCACTGACTGCATCGGGGTGCCCCGGGACCAGGCGCCGAGCCGCTTCGAAGTGATCGTGGGCCATCTGGTAGTCGCCCCGGGCCATGGCTTCGCGACCCTGGCGGATCAACGACTCGGCCCGCTCGGCGTTGCTTCCGGTTCCAGGATCACCGGGTGCGGCCGCCAGTTGCACGTCGCGACGTTCGTACCGGGCAATGGAACTCAGCGCTTTGTGGGCCTCATTCTTGACCTCGGCTGGGGCAAACTCATTCTGGAGCACGTCGGCCAGCAGTTTCTTGGCGACGTCGAACTCGGACCGCCCCACCGCCGCCCGACCTTGCTTGAGGTGCTCGTGGGCCTGGTCGACTTGGTCGATGGCCACCGCGCATAGGGCCACATACTGGGCCCGCTGGCGCCGCTTGTCGGCGGGCAGATCGGCGCGGTCGATCGCGGCCAGCAGGTCTTGAGCCTGCTCATAGGCCCGCGACCCGTACAATTGAATTGCCTGATCGAGCTTCTGCTCGGCCGCCGGCGGCCCGGCGGCCAGGGGGGCCGCGGCGGTCGCGAACACCAGCATGAGCAAAGCCCATTGACGTCGGGGGGGCAACCTATGCGACAAGGCAAGATCCTCCTTCAGTGTGACCACAGAGAAGCAGGGGTTCGTCGGTCTTGGCGGGCCCGGTGAAGCCCATCGCCAAAGCGCCGCGCGGCCTCGCTTAAGTCAAACTCGGCCAAGGTGCTAGTCTATGCGTTGGGCCCTGCGATTACAACGGCGGACCCGTTCGCGTCGTTCGGGTGCCATCAACCGCCGCCACGACCGCCCCCGCCACCTTGACCGCCGCCGCCTCGGGGACGTTCCCCGGTCGGCGTCGGGGCCGGGCTCTTGGGTTTACGACCGCGGGTGGCCGCTTCGATTTCATCCTCAATCGCCTGGCGCTGCTCGTCATTCTTGTTGGCCAGCAACAGCTCGACGATGCCGCCGTCATCCTTGCGGCAGGTGGCCGCCACGGTGGTCTCCGGCGGCCCCAACCGCACCGAGCCGTCTCGTTGCGACTTGGCCGGGACGTAGATCTTCTCGGTGTTGAGATTCATGAACACCGCACCGGCATCAAATTCGACCTGGATGCGGCCCAGTTCGGGGTGCTGCACCTTCCGCGATCCGGCGATCCGTTCGCCAAGGTCGGTCCGAAAGCTGGCATCGACCCACTGCCCTTTGTACCAGCGGAACAGGTCGAACTGGGCCTGCAGCTTGTCGTCCTTGGCCGACGCCAAGTAAACGTACTGGATCTGCGGCACGGCGACCGGCTCGGTGGGTTGCGACCATTCGCTGAGGACGTAGACGCGGGTGGCGTCCTGCGGGTTGGCGAGCCGTTGCAGAATGGTCGCGTATTGGTTGAACGCCTGGAAGCGCATGCGATAGCGGTACACTTCCCCGGGCTCGGCATCCAGATCGTGTGCCAGGTAGATCTCCTCGGTCCGCACCGGTTCGCCCTGTTCGTCGGCGGCCTCCTCGGTGATCTCCCGCAGCCGCCGGGTCTGGATGGCCTCGACAATGGCCGTGTGCAGTTCGTCGGCCTCGGCCCGCAACGGGTGTCGCTTGGACAGCTGGCCGGCCATGACGCGCTCCACCGCGGCCTTGGCCTCCTCGAGGGCGCCGGCGGCGAGTTGCGTGCGGGCGGTCTCGAGGTCTTGCCTGGCCTGCTGGAGCGGCGACAGACGGCGCGGTTTCTTGTCCTCGGTGGATTCGGGCTGCTCATACGTCCACCCTTCGGCGGGGTACAACTGGGTCAGCCTCCCGGCCAGCGGTGGCTGCCACTTCGGACCGTGCTGCGCCAGCGGCAGCCGCGGGCGGACCAGGTCGATTTCAAACTCGACCAGGTTGCCGTACCACACGCCCAAGGCCTGCTGCTGATCGGCCGGAACGGCGTAGCCCTGGGCCGAGTTGGCGTCGGGCGCCAAGGTGATCGTCGGGGCCGCATCCATGTAGTACGGATTGAAGTCGGCGACATCCTCCCAGGAGCCCCAGGTGCCGTCGGGTAGCCGCTTCGAACGCTGTAACTCCACGTCCGCGGAGACGATCTTGAAGCGATTGGTCTGGTAATTGTGATCCAGAAGGACTTTGGCCTGCTTCTCCAGGTCGATCCGGGCCGTCACGGTCACACAGACACGGTCCTCCGGCCCCTTCAATTCCATGATTTTGTTTTCTTTGTCGGTGAGGCCCTCGCCGATCGGCACGGCGCGCGGCGGGAACGAGGCACTGATCCGCCCGGCGATGACCTCCGGCTTCTCGGGCGGCGCCAGGGTCGCCAGGGTCACCTGCCCGAGGCTCCCCAGCCCTTCGATCTCGGGCACCGGCAGCCCGAAACTCACCGAGCGCCGCAGCGACGCCGCCAGTGCCAGATCCTCGCGCCGCAGCGGGCCCTGGGCCAGGCGTTGCTGCTCGACTGCATAGTCGGTGACCTCGACAGGCTCGGCTTTCGCGCCGGCGTACTGCCGCAAGAGGCGCTCAGCGGTTTCGCGGACATGCGGGTCGATCTCCCGCGGTCCGAGCGCCTTGCCGTCGAGGTCAACGGTGTTGGGTGACTTCACCAGGAAGGCGTACGCCACCCACAACAACAGCGCCGCCGCCAGTCCGACGGTCAACTTCTCGACATGCTGCTCGAAGAAATTCAGGTTCTGTCGTGCCATCGGACTGCTGCTCCTAGAAGGTCAGGCCCGTCAGCCCTGGGCGTCGGCGGGCTGCTGCGCTTCCTCGGCGGACTCCTCGAGCTCCTTCATCAACTGCTCGTACTGGGCTTCGACACCCAGTTCCTCGCGAATCACCGGAGGCATGAGCGGCACAAACGATTTCCAAAACAGGTAGGTCTGCAGGTCGACGGTCGCCACCACCACCGGCTCAGCGCCGTAGACCTTGGTGGTGGGGGTCAGCTCCGGCTTGACCGCCTCGTACTGCAGATTGGTAATCATGGCATAGCGGTCGTGACACAGGGCATCGAGCACCACCGGCAGATCGCGGACGTCCACGGCCAGGCGCATTCGGATGTTGATCACGTCGAACAGCTTGTTGGCAAACCGGCCCTTCCAGGTCGCCGTCGGATCCAGCAGCGGCAGGTCGCCCGACTCGCGGCGGTCTCCTGCGGTGTCTTCATAGATGTAGGGACTGACCCGGATCGACAGCACATCCTTGACCGGCAGGTTGCCGACCCAGGGGTGGTCGAGCTTGCGGGCGGCGGCGTTGTTCACCGCGGCCAGAGCATCGACGATGTCCTTCTGCATCCAATACAGCAGTTGGGCCTGCCAGATCTCCCGCATGCCCGGGGCCAGATCACCCTGCTGCTGGAAGATCGGGTGCAGGTCGAACGAGCCGCCGGCATCCAGGTTCGCGTAGCAATACTTGCTGCGGGCCTTGTCGATGCTGGTAAGCATCAGCGGATCGATCTTGGCCCGCTCGGTCAAGGCCTGCCAGTAGGCCATGGCTCCCGCCGGCCCTTCTTCCTTGGGGAGCAGCGCGGATTCTGCTGCCGGCAGCGTCACCGCGCCCGGCAGCACCGGGGTGCCCCCGGTTGTCGGATCACCGAACTGCGACGATTCCATGGCCTTGCGCTTCAGGTAATCGGTGGTGTTCTCGATTTCCTGGCGGGTCGGCGGCTGGACGGCCTTGAGCGTCTTGAGCAGGCCCTCCATGCCTTCGCGATACTTGGCCAGATACTCATAAAGCAGCTTCTTGGCATCCGGGCCGGGCGGCGGTTCCGGAAAGATGTTGGGCATGAGCGGTGCCCGATCGTTGCGGTTGCGGAAGTGGGCCATCACCCGGTCATAATTGTCGAGAACCTTCTCGTAGCGCTGCTCCTGGTAGCGGACCGCCTGGGCATTGGTCGCGCCCTTGGTCAATCCCGCCAACTGGCCGTTCAACTGGGTGACCTGCTGCATCTCGTCGCGGACCACGCTCATCCGGGACATGCCCCAGAACATGCCCGCGACGCTGCCGATACCCGCCAGGGCACAGGCCAACAGGAAGACGTTCTTCTTGATGAAATCCATGGATGTCCTCTATCGCGCCGGGCTCAACGGCCGCCACGTCCGCCGCCGCGCGGCGACGGGCGTTCCCCATCGGCACCGCCTCGAGCAGCGGGGGGGCCGCCATGGACACCCGCCGCTCCGGGCGTTCCCGGTGATTTCTCCTCGGGCAGCGGCCCGAGGGCCACCACCAGCTTCACCGTGAACGACCAGTCGTCCGAGGTGTCCTCGAAGGTCAGCGGATCCAGCGCCCCTTTGGGCGTCAACCCCGCAGGCGGTGTGGGCGATGGATTCGGTGCCCCGCGAAAGCGCCCGCTCGCCGGTCGGGAACCGCCGATCTTGCCGCCGCTGCCCAGCGGGCCGCCACGGGTGCCGCTGCTGCCGACCATCCGCACGCCGTCGAAGTAGAACGGCCTGGCCGGGTCCTGCCCCACCTCGCGCAGCCGCTGAATGAATCCGCCGCGCTTTTCGATGAACTTGCCTTTGTCGCCGTTGGGGGTGAGGCAGTTCAAGGTGATCAGAAACCCCGGAACCCCGCTGGTGGCATAATAGTCGAACAGCTGTTCGCGATCTGCCTCCAGGGTGTCAGGATCGCGGTAATCGGCCGCATACACATCAGGGACGTAGGTGCTTTCCAGCGCGTCGATAATGATCTCCGATCGCTTGGAGCGCGGCAGGGTATTCAGGTTGGCGAGCAAGGTTTGAACGTAGTCCTGGGCCGTGTCGGGGGCATCAAGCTCGGGTTGCTCCGGCAGGGCGGCGTGCACGGTCTGCAGGATCTCGATCCACAACTCCCGGTCTTCCAGAAGACTGACCACCAAGGCGCAGTCTTCGGCTTGCTGCTTGCCCAACTGCTCCTTCTGCTTGAACTCAGCGCCCACCGCCTTGGCCGCCGCCAGGGCGATGTTGGCGTACTCGCGCGGTGGGGTATCCGGCGACGGCAGCCGATCCAGGAGCTGAGCGGCCCGGTCGTAAACGAGGTTGCCGACGGCCGCGCCGCGATTGTTGGCCAGCACGCCGGCGTCGGTGGATTGGCGCATCCAAACCACGCCGCAACTGATGGCCAGACAGGCCGCCGCCGCGGCGAACCAGGGCTTCTTGCGCCGCCACACCGCCTGCCGGGCGATCTCCGGCGGCAGCAGGTTGCTGGTGATCATGCCCTGCCCCAGGCCTTCCAAGGCCAGCCCGTAGGCCACGCCGAAGCTGAGCACCTGCTCTTCATAGGCCGGCTCAATCCCCGGAGCCACCTTCAGCTTCAGGAATTTCGACGGCCGCACGACCGTCAGGCCCAAGTTCTGCTGAAGGTATTTCTGCAGACCCGGCAGCTTGAACGCATTGCCCATGCCGATCATGCGATTCAAGGTGGATTCGCGGTGCGTCGAGGTGTAAAAGCCGATGGACCGTTGGATCTCGCCAACCAGGTCGGCGAAGACCGGGCGCATGGCCTGAAAGATTTGACGGGCATACTTGCTGCTGGCCGCCTGGCGTTTGAGATTCTCGGCCTTCGAGAACGAAAGCTTGAAGCCGGTGGCCAGGGCGTCAGTGAAGTTGTTGCCGCCGATCGGAATGGTGCGCGTCCAGATGCGGACCTTGTCGGTAATCACCAGGTCGGTGTTCTCCGCCCCGATGTCGACGATCACCGTGGTCTGATCGCTGCATTGGCCGTCGTAAAACATGCCGTCGTGCAGTGCCAAAGGAGCCGACTGCACCAGCATGGGCTCGATGCCGGCATCGCTGAAGTGGGCCAGGTGCTCGTGAATCAGGTCCCGCTTCATCGCGAAGATGCCGACCTCAATCTCGGGCGACTCTGCCTCCGAGAACGTCTGGTAGTCCCAGATGACCTCGTCCATGTCAAAGGGAATCTGCTGGTTGGCCTCGAACTGCACGATGTCGGGAATCTTCTTGGGATCGACCGGCGGCAGCTTGCTGAACCGCGCCAGGGTGTGCTTTCCGGGCACGCAACTGACCACCCCGTCCTCGGTAATGTCGTTGCGGGAGAGGAACTTCTCCAGGGCCTTGGAAATCAGCTCGTGGGGATCGGCATCGCTCTGCGATAGGATCTTGGCATGCTCGATGTAGTCCTGCCCGACCAGGGCGACGTCGCCTTGCTCGGTCATGACCAGTTTGATGGCCTTCAAGGCACAGTGACCGACGTCGATGCCCCAGACCGCCTTCATCTTGGCCATGCGGCGCTCCTTCCCGGGACCTGTGCGGCAGCCTGCCCGGGGCCCGACCGTCGGGACGCAGCCCCAGGGTGCTCTGACCGCAAGGCGGATACACCGGAGACGCCGGGAATCGGGTTCTGCGTATGCTGGAATTTCTGCATCGGAGTCAACGAAAACCAGGGTTGCTGGGATCACTCAGGGCTGGCACTCGCACCGGTTTCGGCCTATTCTCGGGACGGTCGGGCCTGGGCAGGTTGGTCGCTGGCAAGGCTTGTCGCGAATGACCTTACCGCGTCGAGGGCCTGCATTAAGATTGTTCCCGGATTCTCGGTCGTTGTCAACCGATAACCAACGGCGGGCATCCCGGGGCCGTGGCGCCGGTCGTAAGTCACCCGAATTGGCCCGAATACCGGCCCGGCACGTTCGAATACACCGCCATGGACCATGGGAGGTTCGGACAATGAAGAAAATCATCAAGGTGTTTGTGGTAATGTGCGTCGTCGCCCTCATCGGAGGCGTCATCGGTTTCCAGCAGTTGCTGTGGGCCGACTACAGCATTAAGGGCAGCGGGCGGAGCATCTCCGAGGTCTTCAACGGCACCATCAGCGTCGTGGGCAACGGCAACACCATCCGGGTACAGCCGGGGTCGGCCGTCGATTGCATCACCCTGGCCGGCAGCGACAACACCGTCCAAGTGGAGGCCGGGGCCGCAGTCCGCCAGATCCGGGGGGCCGGCTCGGGCAACGTCATCAATGCCCCCGACGACCTGGAGATCGACCTGTCGCTGCTGAAGGGCACCGCCAACCACCGTCAGACCCAGGGCAGGTCGAACCTCGACGGTTTGTAGGGCCCGCACCCGACGGCTTCCACCCCCCCCCCAACGGTTCCGGCCGGCCAGCCGGTTATTGGCGATCATCGGCTGCCGCAGCTAGAATGGCCGCCTTTGGGTGAAAGCCGCAGGAACCATGACTCAGCCCGCCGCGCAATACAATCCCGCCGAGATCGAACCTCGGTGGCAGGCATACTGGGAACGACACCAGACCTTTCACATCGGCAACCCGGGTGATCCCGGGTTTGATGACAGCCGTCCCAAGTACTACATCCTGGACATGTTCCCGTACACCTCAGGCTCCGGGCTGCACGTCGGCCACCCCGAAGGCTATACCGCCACCGACATCGTCGCACGCTACAAACGCATGCGCGGCTTCAATGTCCTGCACCCGATCGGTTGGGATTCCTTTGGGCTGCCCGCCGAACAGCATGCCGTCCAAACCAACGTGCACCCGCGGATCACCACCGAGAACGCCATCGAGCGCTTCCGCGACCAATTGAAGCGCTTCGGGTTCAGTTACGACTGGGATCGCGAGCTGGCCACCACCGATGTGAAGTACTACCGCTGGACCCAGTGGATCTTCCTGCAATTGTTTCACAGCTGGTTTGATCCGGCCGCTACCGGCCGGGACCCCCAAGGCCGGCCCTATCGCGGAAAGGCCCGCCCAATTGCCGAGTTGATGGAGGCACTGCGCGCCGGCACCTGGTGCGTGAGCGAGAAGGGCGACCTGACCACCGCTCCGCACGGGCGGCCGTGGTCCGAACTCCCCGCCGACCAGCAGCGGCAAACCGTCGATCGCCAGCGGCTGGCATACATGGACGAAGTGCCGGTGAACTGGTGCCCGATGCTCGGCACGGTTCTGGCCAACGAAGAGGTCACTAGCGAAGGCCGCAGCGAGCGCGGCGACTACCCGGTGTACCGCCGCCCCCTGAGGCAGTGGATGCTGCGAATCACCCGCTACTGTGAGCGGCTGATCCAGGACCTCGACGCCGTCGACTGGCCGGAGTCGATCAAGACCATGCAACGCAACTGGGTGGGTCGTAGCGTGGGTGCCGAGGTGGTCTTCAAACTTGCCGATCCCGGTCCGGGCGACAGCGATACCCTGCGGATCTTCACCACCCGACCCGACACCCTTTTGGGGGCCACCTACATGGTGCTGGCTCCCGAGCACCCCTGGGTCCGGCGCTTGGTGGCCGACCGGCCGCAACGCGACGCCGTATTGCGTTACGTCGCCCAAGCCGCCCGCCGCAGCGAATTGGAACGTACCGCCCAGGCCAAAGACAAAACCGGTGTCGCCACCGGGGCGTTCGCGGTCAACCCGGTGAGCGGCGAGCCCATCCCCATCTGGGTGGCCGATTACGTGCTCCTGGGCTACGGCACCGGCGCGATCATGGCCGTCCCCGCCCACGACCTGCGCGATTGCGAGTTCGCCCTCCAGTTCGACCTGCCGATCCGCACGGTGGTCCAACCGCCGGAAGACTACCAGCCGTCCAGAGAAGAGCTGTCCCTGAGCTACGACGACGGCGGCCGCATGGTGCATCCGTTCACTGGCGAAGGCATCGCCCAAGACAGCGGCACCTTCACAGGCTTGCCCTCGGCCGAATTCAAGACCCGCATCACCGAGTGGCTGGAAGCACGCCATCTCGGGCGGGCCACGGTGAACTACAAGCTCCGCGACTGGCTGTTCAGCCGGCAACGTTACTGGGGTGAGCCGATTCCGATTCTGCACGGCAGCGACGGGTCGCTGCGGGCCCTGGACGCATCGGAACTGCCGTTGGACCTGCCGCACATGGAGGACTTCAAGCCGCACTCCAGCGACGATCCCAACGCTCCGCCGCAGCCGCCGCTGGGCCGGGCCGGCGATTGGGTAAAGGTCCAGCGGGACGGCCAGGCCTACCGCCGCGAACTCAACACCATGCCGCAGTGGGCCGGGTCATGCTGGTACTACCTTCGCTACCTGGACCCCGGCAACGACGCCGCGCCGTGGCGACCGGAAATCGAGCGCTACTGGATGAATGTCGATCAGTACGTCGGCGGCGCCGAGCATGCCGTGCTGCACCTGCTGTACGCCCGCTTCTGGCACAAGGTGCTCTACGACCTGGGGCACGTCTCGACCCTCGAGCCGTTCCAGCGGCTCTACAACCAGGGGCTAATCCTGTCGTTCGCCTACAAGGATCGCCGCGGCATGACCCTGGCCGCCGACCAGGTCGAGCAGCGCGGCGAGGACGACTTCTATTGCATTGCCACCGGCGAGGCGGTGGAGCGCGTGGTGGCCAAGATGAGCAAGGGGCTGAAGAACGTCGTCAACCCCGACACCGTGCTCGACGAGTTCGGCGCCGATACCTTCCGGCTCTACGAGATGTACATGGGTCCGCTGGACGCCTCCAAGCCCTGGAACACCCGGGACATTCCGGGGCTGTCCCGATTTCTAGCCCGAGTCTGGCGGTTGATCGTCGATCCGGGCAGCGGCGAATTGTCGCCGGCGGTTCAAGCGGTCGAGCCCGATGACGCCACTCGCCGCAGCCTCCATAAGCTGATTCGCAAGGTCGGCGAGGATGTCGAGGCATTCAAGTTCAATACCGCCATCGCCGAGATGATCGCCTTCACCAACCAGATGACCGCCGCGGAGGTTCGGCCCCGCGGCACGATGGAGTCCTTCGTGCTGCTGCTGTCGCCGTTCGCCCCGCACATCTGTGAGGAACTGTGGCAGCGCCTGGGCCACCAGGACACCCTGGCCTACGAGGTTTGGCCGGCGTATGACCCCCAGGCCGCTCGTGACGCCGGCCTGGAGATCGTGGTGCAGGTCAACGGCAAATTGAAATCCCGGATCCAAGTCGATGCCGCCGCCGATGCCGCGGCGCTGGAAGCTCTGGCCCGGGCGGACCGGCGGGTGCAGGAGGCACTGGCGGGAAAGACCGTCCGCAAGGTCATCGTGGTTCCGGGAAAACTGGTCAACTTCGTGGTCGGCTGACCGGCCGGCACGGTACCGCGACATGGCTCTGGAAATCGAGGCCAAACTCAAGGTCGAGGCACACGACCACATTCGCCGCCGACTCCAGGCCCTGGGCGCCGACCGGCGCGGCGTGGTGCACGAAGTCAATCACCTGTTCGACCAGGACGCCTGCCGACTGAGCCGCAGCGGCTACGGCCTGCGGGTTCGCGAATCCACGGCAAGCGATGGATCGCAAGCCCGGGCGGCCATGACCGTCAAAGGCCCGCCGCAGCCGGGCGCCCTGAAGATCCGCCGCGAGACCGAGGTGCCCGTCGGCAGCGCAGCCGAAGCCGTGGCCCTGCTGGAGCATCTGGGCTACCACCTCACCGTGGTCTTCGAGAAGAAACGCGAGACCTGGTGCTGGCAGGATTGCACCATCGAACTCGACGAAGTGCCAATCCTGGGCGCGTTCGTCGAGATCGAGGGCCCCAGCGAAGCGGCCGTACGCCAGGTCCAGGCGGAACTGGAGCTGGCCGACTGCCCGACCATCACCCGCAGCTATGCCGCCATGCTCCAGGCCGTCTGCAAGTCCGCCCGAGTGGACCCGCTCAACATCCGGTTCTGAGACCGGCGCAAAAAAAAGCCCCCCGTCGGCCGGAGGGCTGTTGGCGCTGGTGCAAATCGGTTTACCAGGCGAAGTGGCTGAAGGCTTTGTTGGCTTCGGCCATGCGGTGGACGTTCTCGCGGGTGGTCATGGCCGTCCCTTCGCGGTTGAAAGCGTCCATGAGTTCCTTGGCCAACCGTTCATGGGTGGGCTTGCCCTTGCCGCCACGAACCGCGGCCAGGACCCAGCGAATCGACAACGACTGCTGCCGTTTGCGATTCACTGACATCGGTACCTGGTAGTTAGAACCGCCGACGCGCTTGGAGCGGACCTCGACGTTGGGCTTGACGTTATCGATCGCGCCCTCAAAGATCTCGATGGGGCTCTTGTCCTTGACCCGCTTGCTGATGAGATCGAGGGCGTCGTAGAACACCCGCTGGGCGGCGACCTTCTTACCTTTCCACATCAGGCAGTTGATGAACTTGCTCGCCAGCTTGCTGTTGTACTGTGGATCGGGCTTCAGTTGTTCAGCCGACTTGGTAAAACTCTTGGGCATTGTCCTGTCAGACCTCTATTTTGTTGGCCAATTCGAACTCGACTCACCCGTTGCGGATAGACGTTGTCGGGGTGCAGGCGCCGCTGCCATTCCAAGGGCTGCCGCCAGCAGGCACTTCAGCAGCGCCGCCGGCACGAAGGGGATTATTCCCAGGACCAGCGCCTGATTCAGGTCGCCGGTGATCACCGCCAGCCAGCCGACGCCGCAGCTGAAGATCAGCGCCGTGCCGCTGGCAGCGGCCAGCACCTGGGTCCAAAAGCCGGGACGATGGGCCACCAGCCGACCGACACACCAGGCTGCCAGCGGAAACGCCAGCAAATAACCGCCGGTCGCCCCGAACAGGTACGCGGGACCGGCCTGAGAACCGGCGAATACCGGCAGGCCAACCCCGCCGAGCAGCAAGTACAGTACCTGACTGATCGAACCCAGCCGCGAACCGAGGGCCATTCCGCTGAACAGCACCACCACGGTTTGCAGGGTCATGGGCACCGGGGTGCCTGGCAGCGGCACCCGAATGTTGGCAGCCGTGATGGTCAGCAAAACGATAGCCAGCACCCGCAGTCCGGACCGCAGGGTGGCGGCCGAGGGCGTCAGCAAATCGAATCGCACGGAGCGGGTTGCCACCGATCACATTCCTACTTGCGGCGCTTGACGCCGTACTTGGAGCGGCCTTGGTTGCGCGGCCGGTTATCCTTGTCGCCTTCGACCGCGGCACAGTCCAACGCGCCGCGAATAACATGGTAGCGCACACCGGGCAGGTCCTTGACCCTGCCGCCGCGGATCAACACAATGGAGTGCTCCTGCAGATTGTGGTCAATCCCGCCGATATAGGCGGTCACTTCCTTGCCGTTGGTCAACCGAACACGGGTGACCTTCCGCAACGCCGAGTTCGGCTTCTTGGGAGTCTGGGTCTTGACGATCAGACAGACGCCGCGTTTCTGCGGACAGCGATCGATGTCACGGACCTTGCTCTTCTTCGGCACTCGCCGCCGGCCCTTGCGGACCAGTTGATTCGCTGTTGGCATGACCCCACCTTGTACTAAGGGCAAAACAAACCCGGAGATAGAATCCAGCATTTTAACGCCGCGGCGGGGCTTTGCAAGAGGGGCTGCCGGGCGGCGGTTTGATCTACCCCACATTCCCAGCTACAAAGCCGCTGATGGACCACTCCGCGCTCGGCAAAGTCTGTGCCCTGCTCACCGCCGTGACCTGGGCGAGTGCCGTGGTCCTGCTGAAGCACAGCGGCCGGACGTTCGGCCCGCTGCCGCTCAACCTGTTCAAGAACACCCTGGGGCTGGTCCTGATCGCGGCCACCTTAATTGTGGGCGGCGAAGGGTTTAGCACCATCGGGGCCGTTTCCGCCCACGACCTCTGGATCCTGCTGCTCAGCGGTTTCCTGGGCATCGCCGTGGCCGACACCTTGTTCCTGCACAGCCTGAACCTGGTGGGCGTCGGGATCCAGGCCATCGTCGATTGCTCGTATTCGCCGCTGGTGATTGTCCTGTCCTGGTGGTTGCTCGACGATCATCTGGCGCTGCCGCATTACCTGGGAGCTACCCTGGTGCTCAGCGCCGTGTTCGTGGCCACCCGGCACCAGCCCCCCCCCGGACGGACGCCCGCGGAAATGTCGCTCGGAATCGCCATCGGACTGCTGGCCATCGCCCTGATCGCATACGCCATCGTGCTGGTGAAGCCGGTGCTGATCCGCACACCGGTCGCCGAGGCAACCTTGCTGCGACTGGTCGCAGGGACGGTGCCGCTGGTGTTCTGGGGGCTGCTCACCGACCGCCGCGGAGTCGCGGCCGTCTTTCGGCCGTGCCCCGCCTGGAAGTCGGCGGTCCCGGGCGGCATCCTGTCGGGCTACGTCAGCATGATGCTCTGGATCGCCGGCTTCAAGTACACCCAACCGGGCATTGCCGGCGCATTGAACCAGACCTCTACGATCTTCGCCATTCTACTGGCGGCCTGGTTTCTCAAAGAGGCACTAACACCCCGCAAGCTGCTGGCGGTAGCGCTGGCACTGGCCGGTGTGGTTCTCGTAACCCTTGCGTGACCCCGTTGATCGCACTCGCCAGCCGGCCCGGCGGCCGCCGATCCCCACGCAGTACGGCCCCCATTGGGGATCCGCATAACACGGTTCCGGAGACACGCCCAATTGGCAGACCATCCGAGCCCGAAGCGCTGGGACAATGATCGTTGTAGAGGGATCAATAGTCGCCTGGTGCGGACAGCCGGCGACGCACTCTGACAGTCAAGCCAGGGCGTCGATGAATCTGCCCTTCTCGAGAACCGGTTCGCCGAAGCGACCGGGTAGCGGGACGCTGCCAACGGTCTGCGGGCCGGACGCGGTGTCGCGCGCCGCGGCGGCCGTGGATGCCGGAGGCGTGTGTGCTTCAGCGGGATCGGTTTTCTTGGTCTTGTGGGCCTGAGCGGTGCGTTCTTCGCGGGCGGCCCGGGCCGCTACCGCGCGGTCCTGGCTCGACGGACGGGAGGGCGCCTGGGCGGCGCGCTTGATCTGCTGCATCTTGCGGAGGGTGGCCTCGGGATTGCGTTCCGCCGCTGACGTGTCGACCTGAACCTCCCCGCCAACCGCGTAGCGGCGTCCGTTGGGGCCGGTCTCGTACTCATTGTCTGGGCCAGCGACGGGGTATTGCCCTGCGGCAGCCCGGTGGGCACGCTCATGGCTGGGGACTTCGCGGTCGCGCCGCTCCAGCCGCTCGATCTCGCGGCGCTCCGCTTCGCTGAGTTCGGTCTTACCGGCACCGGCGACCGGCGTGGTCTCGGCCGGTGCCGCCGGCGACGGCCGCGAGCGGGCCTGCGACACTTCGCCGAGGACGGCCGCCCCACCGGATGCCGCGATCAGGCGATTCAGTGAGACACCGGTGGGAGCAATCGATGAAACCATTCAGAACCTCCCGTGCCAATTGCCGCCGAAGCCGACCTTCGGGATATGACATTCATCGGCTCAGTCGGCCAGCGATTCCAGTACCGGTAGGTCTGATAACCCGGCCGGCGGCGCCAGCCCCCGGCGGTTGCCGGGTGGGCGGCGTTGCACTAGACTCAATCGAGGTTGTGCAGGGCCGTGCCGGGAGTTCTGCAGCAATTGCCCGGTCACCCTGCAGGCGTGACTCTTGGAATCCGCGAGCAATGCGACGAGGGCCGTATGAGCGACCATGGCGTCACCCGGGTCATTATTATGGGAGCCGCGGGCCGGGACTTTCATGACTTCAATGTCTACTGGAAGCACCGCCCGAACACCGAGGTGGTCTGCTTTACGGCCGCCCAGATTCCCAACATCGACGGGCGGATCTACCCGCCGCAACTGAGCGGGCCGGCCTACCCGCGGGGCATCCCCATTCACACCGAGGACCACCTGGAAGCCCTGATTCGCGCGCACGCCGTCAACACCGTGACGCTGGCTTATTCCGACCTGCCGCACGCCTTCGTCATGCACCAGGCCGCCAGAGTCAACGCCAGCGGCGCCGACTTCTGCCTGCTGGGCGGCGCTCAGACCATGCTGCCGGCCCAGAAACCGGTCATCGCGGTGTGTGCGGTGCGCACCGGCTGCGGCAAGAGCCAGACGTCCCGGCGGGTCAGCAGCATCTTGAAGGACTTCCGCCGCAAGGTAGCGGTGGTGCGCCACCCGATGCCGTATGGCGACCTGGCCCGTCAGATCTGCCAGCGGTTCGCCACCCTGGACGACCTCGATCGCCACGAATGCACCATCGAGGAGCGTGAAGAATACGAGCCGCACATCCAGCTCGGCAACGTGGTCTTCGCCGGCATCGACTATGCCAAGATCCTGGACCAAGCCCAGGGCGAAGCCGACGTCATATTGTGGGACGGCGGCAACAACGACCTGCCGTTCTATCGACCCGACCTGTTCATCACGGTGACCGATCCCCATCGACCGGGCCACGAAGTCGGCTACTACCCCGGGGAGACCAACCTGCGGATGGCCGACGTGGTAATCATCAACAAGGTCGGCACCGCCCGGGCACAAGACGTGGACACCGTGGAGCGCAACATTCGGACGGCCAATCCCGACGCCACGATCCTGAAGGCCGAGTCACCGGTCACCGTGGACCAACCCGACGCGGTCCGCGGCAAGCGGGTCCTGGTGATCGAAGACGGACCCACCCTGACCCACGGCGAAATGCCCTACGGAGCCGGCCATGTCGCCGCCCGCCAACTGGGTGCCGCCGAGATCGTCGACCCGCGACCCTACGCCCAGGGATCGATCAAGAACACGCTGCAACGCTACGCCCACCTCACCGACATCCTGCCGGCCATGGGTTACGGCAGCGCCCAAATCGCCGACCTGGAACAAACCATCAATCGCACGCCCTGTGACTTGGTGATGGTCGCCACGCCCATCGATCTGGGCCGCATCCTCAAGATCGACAAACCCACCGTCCGGGTGACCTACGCCCTCCAGGAGCACGACCCCGCAGTCCTGCCCGCCGCCATCGCCCGCATTCTCAGATAATCGCGGGAACGGTCGCGCTGCCGCATGCGGCTGATTCCAGCGCCGACATTCAGTCACAGCCGCGCCCCGTTGATCCATCAAGGGCCGCCTCCCGTTGAGCCTGACCCAGCAGCGCTTGGGCGGCGTCTTGAGGGGGGTGCTTCAGGGCGGCTCCTGGAGCACGCAGGTGTGGCCGACGGCCGGCGGGGTGAAGGGTTGATAGCTGCCGTCCTGCCATTGCAGCCAGCGCAAGGAGTCGTGTTCCAATTCATGATCGAAGTGGAAAGTGGCCTCCGCCGGTCGGCCGTCCGCGGTCAGATCGGTGATCTCGACGCTGCACTCCCGCAACCGGACCTGGGTGCCGACGGGCATCGCCCGGTAGGGCGCCCGAAAAAGATGATCCAGTGGCCGCCGCAAGTATCCGCCGTCCGGGCGGACCACCAGCGTGCGGCGATCCGGCCGCGACAGGTGCACGCCGGCCCAACTCGGACACACAAACAGCATCTCGCGCGGCACCGGCTGGTCGGCCATGGCCCACATCAGGGTGCTGTGCCGGGCGTGGAAAACGCTGGGGGCGCTCACCACCACCACCTTCTGCCGGGTCACGGCGGCATCCATGGGTGTGTCGATGAACAAGAGCGGTCTGACCTCCGGCGGGATCAGATGGCGGGTCTGAAGCGCCAGCGCCACCGGAGCGGCAAGCCCATGGATGAGCACCAGCAGTACCGCCGTCACCCGACGCGGCCACGACCGCCACGGGCTCGTTCTGGAAAACACCGCGGTCAGGAACTGGGCCAACAGCGCCATCGCTCCCAAGCCCACGAACATCAGCAGCCGGCTCATGGGAATGGTCGCACACACCGGCGGCAGGGCCAGCAACATCCCCAGGGCCCAGAAGCGAGCCATCGGGGCGTCGCGGACGACCGGCAGCAGCACCGTCGCCAGCACCACCATAGCGACGACGCCACCCGCGGTCCAACCCCAGTGCGGCCCGAACATGGCCATGAACCCGTCGAAGCTCATCGGCGGCAACACCCACTGGGTCAGCAACAGGATCGGTGCACGAGTCAGCACCGCCACCCCGAAGCGCAGCGGCTCGCTCCCCGGATCGGTATAGAACCCCGAGCCCCAGGTGCCATGACCGAGAAGGGAATAGACGACCCGCCAACCCACCAGAACCGCAAAGTGCAGGCCCACGGTCGCCGGGCGGCGGACCCACGGAGCGCGTTCGACGACCACGACGTAGGCCAGCAGGTAGCCCAGGGCGGCAACCCCGGCCTCGGCCGAGCACACGGCGGCCAACAGCAGCACCGGGGACATCCACCGACCGCCGCGCCAGCCGTCGCGCCGCCAGCGATCATGGGCCAGGATCGCCAGCGCGCCGAAGAAAAATGCCGGGAGGGCGTTGCGATTGGCCAGCCAGCCCACCGGCGCGGTGTGGGCATCATCAACCGCAAACAAGAGTACCGCGGTCACGGCCGCCGGCCCCGGGCCCATGAACCGGCGGTACAACAGCCCCGCCACCCCCACGCAGCCGGCCAGCCACAGAACGCTGTGGGCATGCATCAGGGCGGGATGGTTCGGCCACAGTCGGTAATCCAGCCAGAACGTCAGCGAGGTGAACGGCCGAAAGAACGACACCTGCAGATCTTCCAAGGCCCACCACGGCAGGCTGCCGGCGGTGATCAAGGCGCGATTCTCCTCGGGATCGCCCTTCAGAAAGCCGTACAGGTCCCACGGAAAACGCGACCCGTCCAGCAGGAAGGTGCGGTGGATCAGATCGTCGAGGGCCCACCCCGACCACAACGACGGCAGGCTCAACACCGCCGCCAACACGGCCGCGGCCAGCGCCCAGCGTCGCTGCACCCGCCACCGCCCCAAGGATGACTCGCCGGCTTCCCGTGTCGTGTCCATGGTCTGGGTCCTGCTTCCGGCCGGCGACCGCCGCCGTCAGCCGCCTTTGAGTTCAACGACGTCGACCTGACCTCCGCAATACACGTCGAAATGCATGGCGGTCCGGACGGCTCGCTCGGCAATGGTCCTGGGGTTGCGCTGGTCGTCATACAGCGTGTGCAGCGCCCCGTGGGCGTAGTCTGCCCCGCTGCCGATGGCATGATACTTCTGATAGCGGACCACGCTCATGTCGGCACTGACCCGGAAGATGCCGGCACTGTGGGCGATCAGGAACGTGGCGTCCAAGTCAGCGAACGGCGAATCCTGATCGTGGCATTGGTTGTTGACCAGGGCATAGCGCTTGCCCAGAGCCTGCCACAGGCGCAGCATGAACCGGTAAATCGATTTCTGATCTTTCAGCTGCGGTACGGACTTGGGCTTCAAGAAATCCTCGAGGATGTTCTGGTACAGAGTCCACCCGGTACCGGCGATGAGCGCCGAGCCGACCCGGGTGATCTTGCTGCCGGCGATATTGTCGCTGGTATCCTTGTGCGAGCCGAAACAGGTCAAGGTGTCGGCCGCCAACACGGTGCGCCGACCCTTGCGAACGGCGACAACAATGGACATGGGCTACCCTCCCGGCCGGCCGGCGAGCACCGACCCACTGGCGGATTGAGGTCTACTGGCGGTCGCCGGTCTCGATGTCCAACGGGGCGTGATGATGCGATTCCGGGTGGCGCTCGCTGAGGATTCGACCCAGACAGAATCCACACAAGACGAGAACCAGCAGGATGCTCAGGCCCATGACCAGCGCCCCGGAGAGGGTCAGGGTCATCGCCCCGGGATCCGGCGATTGGGCCAGGATCAACAGCGTCATGATGCCTGCCCCCATCCCGCTTCCAGCCTCACGCCCGCCGCTTCGGCCTCGGCAATGACCCGGCCGATGCGGTTGCGACAGGCGATGTCGCTCAGCACCACCAGCAGCACCAAGAACACGACGATGCCCAGGAACACAAAACGGGCGACGTTGGCATCAGCCGCCGCGGTCCGGCCGGCCGCCCGGGCGGGCTCGACCTGCGGCTTCAGCCAGGCCGGCAGCGCGGCTGGATGGATCGCCGCGTCCGCCGGGCCGAGGATCCCCTGCACCCGCTTGCTCCGCGCTGCTTCATCGGGTTCCGCAACCGAGGGATGCTTTAGAATCTCGGCGGTGTACCAGTCACGTTCGGCAGCCAGCGCCTGGCACTCGGGGTTCATGCCTTTGAGGTAGCCGGGGAAGGTATTCCACGACCAGGCTGCCAGGATCAGCAGCAGGAACGCCGGCGTGACGTAGCGGATCATGAATGGCATGAACCGCGGCACCGCGAAATCGGCTCCGCGATTCATCTCGCGGACGCCGCGCTCCGCGCCGATGATCCAGCCGAAGATCAAGACCTGGCCGGTGGCCGCCACTATCATCAGGAAGTTGCACCAGAAATCGGTGTAGTCCAAAGCCAGGGCGTCCTTGCTGAAGTAGATCGTCGGGATCGCCCCGATCAAAGTGATGATCCCCAGCAGGGCCACGCTGCCGCGCCGCCGCAGACCGAAGCCGTCCTCCAGAAAGGCGATGGCCGGCTGCAACATGCTCAACGAACTGGTCACGGCCGCCAGAAACAGCAGGCCGAACCACAGGGCCCCAAAGAACTGGCCGCCGGGCATGAAGTGCATGATCGCAGGCACGGTCACGAACCCCAGACCGAAGGTGGTGCCTTGCTGAGCGCTTTCGGCCCCCAGAAACAGAAAGGCGGTCGGCACCACGATCAACCCGCCGAGAATGACCTCGCAGAATTCATTCGTGCTCGACGCACTCAACGAGGTCAGGACCACGTCGTCGTTCGGTCGCAGGTAACTGGAATAGCACAGGATCAAGCCGAAGCCGACGCTCAGACTGAAGAAGATCTGGCCGGCCGCCGCCAGCCACACGGCCGGGTCGGCCAGGCTGGCCCATTTGGGATTCCACATGAACCCCAGGCCGCTGCTGATGTTCGGAAGGGTCAGCACCCGCACCAGAATCACTACCGCACACAGAATCAGCGCCGGCATGGCCCACTTGCAGAACACCTCGATGCCGCGGGCGATCCCCAAGTAAATGATGGTGAAGTTCACGCCGTAGCAGAACAACACCAGCCCCACGGTCCGGCCGCCTTCGAACAGGGCGCCGTGGCGGGTCAACCCGCAGTTCTCGGCGAAGTGCTGCCCGGTCGCGCCGACAATGGCGGCCGCCTCGGCGGCGTGGTCCCTGATGCCGGCCGCCTCGCGGGCAAACAATTCCGAGAATCCGCCGGACAGAAACTCCAGGCAGTAGTCCAGGCACCACGCCTCCAGGAGCACATAGTACATGAAGATGACCACCGGGATCAGCAGGGTCACCGCCCCGACGGCCTTGGCCGGCGCCCGCCGCCACAAGGCGAACATCACTCCCGGGGCGCTGTTCTGGTGATAGCGCCCCCCCAGCCGCCCCATGGTCCACTCGCACCAGGCGATCGGAATGCCCAGGACCAGGAAGCTCAGGATGTACGGGATCATGAAGGCCCCGCCGCCGTTGTTGACCGCCTGGCCGGGAAATCGCAGGAAATTGCCCAGCCCGACCGCCGAGCCGGCCACCGCCAGCACCACGCCGATCTTCGAGCCCCAGTTCTCCTTGCGGGGCAATCCGCGCGCCGAACCGTCTCGGTGCTGCTCGCTCATGACCGAATCCTCAGGAATCTCGCCGGGCCTTGGCCCGCCGGCGGGACTCGGCCGCCCGCCGCATCTCGTCATCAAATTCGCCGGCCCGCAGCCGCCGGAAATACCTGCCGGTCTCGCGCATGATCCGCGGGGCCAACAGAATCGTGCCGATGAGGTTGGGCACCAGCATCAGACCCAGCATGCCGTCGGACCAATCCAGCACCGGTTTGAGTTCCAGCGACGACGTTCCCAACAGGATCATGCCCACGTAGATGAACCTGTACGGCATCACCGCCCGTTCGCCGAACAGGTACTCGGTGCAGGTCTCGCCGTAAAAGCCCCAACTGATGATGGTCGAGAAGGCGAACAACACGGCGGCGACCGGAATGAAATAGGTGCCAAAGCCGCTCAAGCCGCGATCAAACGCCAGCGCCGTGAGGTTGACCCCGTCGCGAAACAGGTACACCGCGTCGCCCGGTTGCGCGTGAGCACTGTTCGCCTGGGCCTGGGCCCGGGCGTCGGGTCCGAGGTAGCGCCCGCGGGCCAGCGCCGCACCCTCACGGACTTCCGCCAGTTGCAGCCGAACGCTCGCGGTGGCGGTCAGCGGGATGAACAGCGTCTCGTCGCGGCGGTTGACGCTGGGATCGAGAATCCGCAGCGCGACTTCCAAGTCCACGGCGGCGTCCGCGGCGTCGACGACCCGGGCGCTGATCACTTCCGCCACCGGCCCCCGGGTGTGGGTGCCGGTGATCATGATGACCAGCGCGGTCATGGTGCAGATCACGATGGTATCCACAAACGGACCGATGGCCGCCACCACGCCTTCGCGAATCGGCTCGTTGGTCTTGGCCGTGGCGTGGGCAATCGGCGCCGAGCCCAGGCCGGCTTCATTGGAGAAGCACGCCCGCCGGACGCCCTGGATGATGGCGGTCCGGGTCGCCACGCCCATGAAGGCCCCGGCGCCGGCCGAGGCACTGAAGGCGCTGTTCAGGATCGAACTCAGCATCTCCGGCACCGCGGCGATGTTGAGCAGGATGATGTACAGCGCCCCCAGCACATAGATGATGCACATCGACGGAACCAGCCGCGAGGCCACGTTACCGATCCGCTTGATGCCGCCGATCATGACCAATGCCGCCGCGATGCACAGCACCGCGCCCACCGTCATCTGGATGGCAATCTGGCCGCCGCTGGTCACGCCGCCGGAGACGTTCCAGACCAGGTTGACGAAGATCTGGGCCACCTGGTTGGCCTGGAACATGTTGCCGGCGCCCACACTGGCACACATCCCCAAAACGGCGAACAGGATCGCCAGCGAACGGGCAAAAAAGCGCATGCCAGTGGTGGTTGCCTGGTCGCCCAAGCCCATTTCAATGTAGTACATCGGACCGCCGCGGTATTCGCCGAAGCGGTCCTGCTTGCGATACATCGTAGCCAGCGAACAACTGGTGAACTTGGTGGCCATGCCCAGAAAGCCCACCACCCACATCCAAAACACTGCCCCCGGGCCGCCGCTGGCCACCGCCACGGCGACGCCCGAGATATTGCCCAGGCCGATGGTCGCCGACAAAGCCGCACACAACGCCTGAAAGTGCGAGATGTTGCCTTCGTCCTCAGGATTGTCGTACTTGCCGCGGATCACCGCGAATCCGTGGGTCAAGGCCTTGAACTGGATGCCCACGGTCATCAGCGTGAACATCAGCCCGGCGCCGGTCAGCAGCAGCGCCGTCGGAGTGCCCCAGACGAACCCGGCGAATGCCGCCATCCAGTCAGCAAACCGATCCCAACTCATACCACGCCCTTTTGTGACAGATCCACGAGATGAAGCGGCCGAGACTGCCCGGCCGTCCACAGTCGCAACTCGCTGCTGCGGAAGGCCTAAAGGCCTGAGGGAACTCGCAACACCGGCGGCCGCCAACAGATGCAGGCATCAAAGGAGGGGTGACCGGCCAACGTTCGTGGAAGCCTAACGAGCCACACCATCGAATGCAAGATGCAATCGGGAAACACCCCGCACCCGAGACGCAGCGGCGCCAACCTGTTCCCGGCCGGGTCTAAGCGGTTTTCCAACAAACGGTTAGCCCACGGGCGGGAACGGCCGCCCCAGGCCCGACTCGTGCCATCCCGTCGTCCGCTTACCGAATCTTGGCCACCAGCAACGTGCGATCGTCGGCCGCCGGCATGCCAGCGGTGAATTCCTTCACGGCTTGCAGCACCTTGCCAATGATCTGGTCGGCATCCTGGGCGCAGTCCGTCAGCGTCTGGTCCAGGCGCTCGACGCCGAACATGTCGCCGGCCGCATTGAAAGCCTCGGTGATGCCGTCGGTGTAAAGGATGATGCGGTCGCCGACATCGAAGCGGGTGGTCTGCTCGGTGTACTCCCAATTCGGCATGATCCCCAGCGGAAAAGTTTGGGCCCCATCCAACGCCGAGATCCGACTCGTCCGGCAATGCTTGACCCGCGGCGGATGATGACCCGCCGAGACGTAGGTCAACGACCGCAGTTTCGGATCGAAGATCGCGTAGAACGCCGTCACAAAACTGCCATTGTGGGCGGTGTACCGCTGCGTCAAATGGTGGTTCACGTAGCTTAGCAACTTCCCGGGCGGCGTCGGCGTGCCGGGGTAGGTGTGGGCAATGCTGTGCAGTATGGCCATGACCACCGCCGCCGGCGTCCCATGACCGCTGACATCGGCAATCAGAATCCCCCAGCGACCGTCGGGCAACTCAAAGAAATCGTAGTAGTCGCCGCCGGCTTGCTGCGAGGTCTCGTAGTGGGCCGCCAGGCCCATGGTCGGAATCTCCGGCAACTGGGCCGGCAGCAACGCCCGCTGGATGTCGGCCACGACCTGCATTTCGTGATTGACCAGTTCATACGCCCGCCGCAACTCCGCCGACAAGACCAGGTTGTGGGTGGCCCGGCCGAACAGATTGCTCATCCAGACCATCTCGGGAAACTCCTCGCGATCAAAAGCCGACGGCTGATCGCGCATCAGGACCACCATGTTTAGAGCCACGCCCCGGTCAAACTGGGGAATGGCCATCAGCGAGCGCTGATCCGCGAAGTAATCCGCCGCCGGGTCGTCAGCCGCCACCCGCAAATCGTCAATCAATCGCGGGGCGTCGCCGTACACCAGCTCACCCAGCAGCCCGCCCTGCAATACCGGCAACTGATCCTTCTGCCGCCAGGGATTGATATCGCGCTGCCACAAACTGCTCCGGGTGATCCGGTAATGTGGCGCCTGCAAGTCCCGGCGGCTAAGCGACACCATGCGGTCCGACTGCCGCAATCGCGCCAGCCGCCCAATGTAGGCCCGCACCATGGCCTGCGGGTCGGTCTGGCTGCTCATCTCACGCATGGTCTCGACGATGATTTCCAAGCGACGCTGCCAGTCGCTCCGCGGCGGCACCGCCGCGGCACGATCAGCCGCACCGCCCGCGGGAATGCTCGATTGAGTCATGGGTTCTCCCATTACTGGACCAGTGACGGATTTGAAGCTTCACCGAAAGACGGCATCCCGTGACGGCGCCCACCCCCACCCCGCCTCAGGGGGCCCAGAATCAGGAAACGCCAGGGTCAGGTTCGGCCGCGGAGCCCAGAAGTTGATGTCAAACCTCCTGAAGTCAACATCCAGGTGATTATACATGGATCCCTACCAAACCCACGACCAAACCCACGCTTCTATTATCATGCATCCCTCGGTAAGATGGTCTAAACCTTCGTCCTAGTCCATCACGTCCGTTTGGGAGGACTGCCTGTGATGACGCGTTCCAGCACCCTGTCCCTCGCCGCCCTGCTCTGCCTGATGCTGTGTCCCGGGCTTGCCGCCCAGGCGACCTTCACCGACCAGACCGTCGCAGCGGGGCTGGTGGCGACCCACGCGCCGGACACCCTGTGCTTCCAGTCCCAGGCCTGGCAGACCGGCGGGATGGCCGTCGGCGACTTCAACAACGACGGCTGGCAGGATCTGTTCTGGCTGGGGGGCGGTGGCACCCCCGACAAGTTGTTCATCAACGACGGCGACGGCACCTTCAGCGATGAAGCGGCCGCTTGGGGCGTGGCCGCCACCCACGCCGGATGCGGCGCCTCCACCGGCGACTACGACAACGACGGCTTCCTGGACATCTACGTCACCAGCTTCGGCGCGAACGCCGATTGCGAAGAAGTCACGTTTCCGTTTGAATTGACCAACGTCTGCCAACACAAGCTGTACCACAACAACGGCAACGGCACCTTCAGCGATGTCGCCGTCGCGGCGGGGGTCAACTGCAGCGCTGCCGAGATCGCCACCGGCTATGGCTCGGCCTTCGGTGATTACGACATGGACGGCGACCTGGACCTGGCCGTGGCCGGATGGTGGGCCAACCAATTCACGGCCAGCGATGGCAATCGGCTGTTCCGCAACGAGGGCGACGGCACCTTTACCGACGTCACCGCGTCGGCCCTGCCGGCCAGCATCCACACCGCCTGGGGCTTCCAGCCGGCGTTCGTGGACATGGACGGCGACCTGTGGCCCGAACTGTTGCTCGCCGCCGACTTTCAGACCAGCCGCTACTACGTCAACAACGGCGACGGCACCTTCACCGACCAGACCGTGGCCTCGGGAACCGGGCTGGACGACGAGGGCATGGGCCAGACCGTCGCCGACTTCAACGCCGACGGCCGGTTCGACTGGTACGTCACCTCGGTGCACCTGAACGTCCCACCGCCAGGCCACAACAACGGCAACATGCTGTACCGTTCCACCGGCGACCACCAGTTCGCGGAGATCTCTAACGACGTCGGCGTCAACGACGGCGGTTGGGGCTGGGGCACTATCGCCACCGATGTGGATCTTGACGGCAGTGTCGACCTCGTTGAGGTCAATGGCCGCCAGGCAGACGAGCATTGCGACGAACCAACCAAGTTGTTCCACAACCAGGGCGACGGCACCTTCAGCGAGATTGCCGCGGCTGCGGGACTGAACAGCGCCGAGCAGGGTCGAGCGCTGGTGGCCTTCGACGCCGACAATGATGGCGACCAGGACCTGGCGATTGCAAACAATGGTCTGATCAGCAAGTTGTGCGCCGATGTCGGCGCGCTGCAGTTCTTCCGCAACGACCACGCCCCGGCGACCTGGGTCCGCATTGCGCTGGACACCAGCACCAATCCACGGTTGGCCCCCAATGGCTCAGGCGCCCGCGTGGAGGTCACCACCACCAGCCAGACCCACATCCGCTTCATGCACGCCAGCCCCAGTTACCTGGCGACCAGCGAGTGGGCCGTGCACTTTGGCTTGGGCTCAGCGACGATTATCGATGAAATCCGGGTGATCTGGCCGCGGGGCTATGTCACCGTGCTGCACGACCAGCCCATCAACCAGCACATGACCATTGCCGCGCCTGAAGTGGCTGACCTCAATGGCGACGGCGTGGTCAATGCCGCCGACCTCGCCCAGGTTCTAGGTCATTGGGGCGTGACCGACCCCTCCTCGATGGTCATGGACTTCAACGACGACGGCGTGGTCAACGCCGCCGACCTGGCCCTGCTCCTCGGTGCGTGGAGCTAGTGTCCCGTGACCACTGTTTTGCCGGGTCTGAAGTGTAGAATGGCCGATACTTCATGGTCAGGCCGGCATTCACCATTCGCCCGATCATGGAGGATCGCGATGAACAGGCCAACAAGCGGTATGTGGTGAGCGGCGAACCACCAACTCGCCCACACCCGTCCGGGCCCAACAATCCGCCGGCCTCGACTAACTAAACCGCCGGAATCACGCGCTTCTCAACCGCCGTTCACACATGGCGACAGTGTCGACCTGACAAGTCGACCAGGTCGTTCTGGCAAGATGACCAGGTCGACCTGGCAAGACGACCCGGTCGTTCTGGCAAGTCGACCCGGTCGTTCTGGCAAGACGACCCGGTCGTTCTGGCAAGTCGACCCGGTCGTTCTGGCAAGTCGACCAGGTCGTTCTGGCAAGTCGACCAGGTCGTTCTGGCAAGACGACCAGGTCGTTTCGACGACGTGGGCACGCTGTCAATCAGCGGCGGGGCAGGCGCCAGCGGCGGGTCACGCTGGGAATCGGCGTAAGACACGTGCGGGCCAAGAACTTCGGGGACGGGCGGGCGGACGCCGGAGCGAGATTCCTTATTATTATTGCCGGGCCGAGGCGGCCCCGCGGCCCTCCGAAGCAGCCGATAGCCGCTTGGCGGGGGCCCTCGGCGGATCAACAGGACTGGAGTCGGGCTCCGGGTCCGCGGGAATGGCTTGAAGCGGGGCCGACACCACCGCTTCCGACGCCGGAGGGCCGATCCGTAGAAACCCGATGAGCACCGCCCCGCTCTCGACGGTCAATACCGGAGCCTCCAAGTCGCCCTCCAGGCTGCCGGTCTTGCTGATGTGCACTGCGCCGCAGGCGCTGACCGGGCCGTTGACTTTGCCGCGAACGGTCAGGTTGCCGGCCTTGATTTGGGCCTTGATGTGGCCTTTTTTCTCGACCACGATGTCTCCGCCGGTGGCCAGCTCGCGGACGTTGCGGTAGCTCTTGATCCGATAGTCCTCGAGGACCAGACGCTTCCGGCAATTGGGGCAGAACACCGACATGGCCCGCAACGCCACCTCGCAGGTCTTACGACAATGCGTACAGATGACATGCTTCGATCCCGACGCAAACTGTGTCGATACCAGCGCCATCTCGATGAACCCATGAGGCGGGTCGAGCCGACCCGCCTGACGGTCGCAAGCGCGAGCCTCCCCAAAGATTCCCGTTTACTTCTTGGCGAATTCCTGGGGGTTGATCTTGGGCCGGTTCTGGGCCGCCTGGGCCGCCGCCGCAGACGCTGCCGCTGCCGGGGCGGGAGGTGTCGCCTTGTCCTTGCCGTTGGTCGATCCGACCAGACACCGCCCGCTGAGCACCGCCCCTTCGGCGACCTCTAAACGGCTGGCTTGGATATCGCCCTCCAGTCGGCCGGAAGCCGACAACTGCACCTTGGAATCGGCGGTCAGATTGCCCTTGACCTCGCCATCGACCCGAATGTTCCCGGCATGAATCTCACCTGCCATCTTGGAGCCTTCCTCAGCGACCAGGTTGCCCTTGCTGGTGATCTCACCTTCGAATCGGCCCAGCAGCCGAATACCTTTCTCGAACTGCATATGGCCCTTGATGAACACATCGGGGCCAATGGTCGTGGGGTACTCTGCGTTGGAATCAGCCATCGCGCTACTCCTAAATAGAATTCAACAGGTTGGTTCACCACAGGACGGAAAACGGGAACGCTGTGATTATAGCTCCCGCCGCAGGTCCAGCAATAGCCATAAAGTGTCCCGACCGTGGATCGAGCCCATTGGTTACCCACGATTGTCACAATCAAGACCAGTCCAGCGGATCCGGGCCGCAGGGCTGCTGGTTGGCTTCCAGCAGCGTACCGCTGTTGAAGTGCACGTCTGTGAAAACCTATGATGGCCAACGACAATCACAGGCGCTGGGTGATTGGAAGTCGGCCTGCCAGCAGTGCTTTGAACCGCCCACCTGACCCCTGCAACGCCCGCAGCGGTGGTGAATGCGCCCGAACCGCTGGGCTGGAGGTCCGCATAGTCCATTCGCAACGCATGAGCCCGCCGAGACTTACCGATACTCGATGGCGGTCGAAACCGAGCCCGATGCCATGAGCGACTCACAGGCTTTATGTCTTGTTTTGGAGGCCGATGGATGACGAATCGGAGCACGCTTCAGGAGGTTCTGCGCTCCTGCTGTTGGGCCGCGGCCCTGGTGATTCTGATGATTCTTGGCCAGGGCTGTAGCGGCACCGCCGGGGGCGATGGCACCGCGGGCGGCGGTGATGAGATCCGCAGCGCCTCTGACTGTGGCTCGACCGACGCCGACGCCATTGTCAGCGTCGACAACGATGAAGACACCGCCTTGCTGGCCTTGGCGGTAACCTCCGACTGTGATGAGCTCGCCGTCTACGAAGACGATGGCCGCGTCTCCCAGGTGGGTGTGGCGTTATCGGACGGCTCGCAGGTGATCGCCGAGTTCAATGAAGACGGCCGCGTGGTCGCGGTTCGCAGTGAAGACGACACGCTCTCGGTCTCGTACAACGATGGCCTGGGCTTCGCCCGCGCCGAATTCACCGACGGCAGCGGCAGCTCCACGGCCAGCGTGTTCGCCGTAGACAGAGATACCACTGCATCCCGGCGCTTCTCCGGCAGCCAGACCGACGGCGAGACACTGATGTTCTGTGACGAGCTGGACCAGTTTGCCGAGTTGCTGGCCGCCGGCTGTGACGGCGATTCGGAACAACCGTTCTGCGACACGAAGTTCGAGCTGGCCGGGGGTGCCGCCGAGGGTCTATGCCAGGGTGGCAACGTCCAGCAGGTTCAGCGGCTTGAGGACACCGCCTTCAACCACGACAAGCAGCCTTTTCCGCTGGGGGTCGATGGTTTTGTGACCGCCCGGCCCGCTGCGAACGGCGCCACCACTTTCGTCTGTGCCGCTGAGGCCTTCGGCGGACGCGGACCGTTCCAGCTCAACTGGGAGCTGATCGACATGCCCGCCGGTGCCTCGGCCCCGGGAACCTCCTTGCCCGGAGGGGCGGCCATCTTCGACGCCACCACCAATACCGGCGCCTATGAGTTTCAGGTGACGGTGACCGACGCGACCGACGCGACGGCTTCGGACGGCATTCGTTTTGACCTGGGCACCAGCGCCTTCTTCGGGGCCAACATCGTGTTCACGCCGCAGAACCCCGAGCCGGGTCAGTCGATCAGTTTCAAGGCGGTGCTGCAGAACGATACCGAATCGTCGATGGAGGCCGGGCAGCAGGCTCCGGAGCCCGGCGCCATCTTCTGGCAGTTCGGGGACGGCAGTAACGCCGCCGGAAGAACCGCCAGCCACACCTTCGGCGAACCGGGCGTGTACGAGGTCGCCCTGGTGGTGGTTGCGGCGGTCGAGTGTGACTACACCGACGTGGTCCGGGTGGTGGTCGGCGACGGCGGGGATGCCGCTGACGACGCGCTTGATTTCAAGGTCGAGATTACGGCCTCGACAACCAGCATGGCCATCGGCGACGTCATTCAATTGACCCCCCAACCCAGCGGCGGAATTCGGCCGATCAACTACGGGTGGGGCATCATCAACGAGGACGGCAAACTGATCGCCCAGTTGAGCGCCGCCGCGCCGGCGCTCAGCGCTCAGTCGGTTCTTGGTGAGATCGCCTCTCTGCAGGCGATCGGCGAAGGCATCGTCCTGGTCGGCCTCCTGGCCGCCGATTCGGCCGGACGAACGGCCATCGACACGCTGCCCATCGGAATCTTCGGCGATGGCGGCGGCCTGTTCGCGGTGATCGAAGAGCCGCTGTTCCTGGAAGCCGGCGCGATCGGCACGCTCAAGGCCGCGGTCATTGGCGCCCAGGGCACCTTGAGCTACAACTGGTTTGTCCAGGACGATCCCTTCAGCACGGTCGACGACGGCGCTCAACTGGTCAACCCCAAGGCGGCAGCACCGCAAATCTCCGCCCAGCAGCCGGGGTTTCTGGGCATCGGCCTGCGGGTCAGCGATCCGAGCGGCAACATCGCCGAGGCCTTCGGCGGCCTGCAGATCCTGGCCCAGGGCTTTGGTGACTTGATCGTCCAATTCCTGGGCCCGTTCGAGGTGCCGGTCGCCGAGGATGCCCCCCTGCACGCGTTCATCGAAGGCGGTGTGGAACCCTACTTCTGCTCCTGGAACCTCCAGCACGGCGACGTGGATGCGACCTTCCGCGATCCGTTTTCCTGCCGCCAAAACGTCGTCTTCTTCCCACAGCCTGGGTGTGCCGAGGTCGAGTTGAAGGTCGAGGATGTCGCGGGCGCCCTTGGGTCGGCTTTCTTCACCCTCTGCGGCGGCGATGGCATTCGCTTCGGCTGTCCGTTTGACGGCTTCTGCGATCCGGCGTGTCCCGACTTTGATCCCGACTGTGACGACCCCTGCCCGCTGGACGGCCAGTGTAACGACGACTGCCCACTCTTCGATCCGGACTGTTGCGAGGACTGCCAGTTCTGTGTCCCGGGCGACGGGTTCTGTGATCGTTTCTGCGCCGACTTCGGTCCGCCGGATGCCGACTGCGGCCACTGCCCGCAGGACGGCGTGTGCGTCTTCGGTTGTCCCGAGCACCAAGACCCGGACTGCAACCGCGATTTCTGCTTGCCGGGCGACGGCATGTGCGACTTCGGCTGCTTCCCACCCGATCCCGACTGCGCGGACGGCTTCTGCATGCCGGGCGACGGCATGTGCCACCTGGGCTGCCCGCAACCGGACCCGGACTGCGGCGGCAGCAACGACCAGATCTGCGCCATTCACTTCTTCTGCTGCCCGGGTGACGCTTTCTGTGACATCGGCGACTGCCCCGAACCCGATTCCGACTGTGTCCACTGCGTTCCCGACGGCGTGTGCGTGCAGGCCTGCCATGTGCCTGATTCGGACTGCCAGTTCGACGGCTGCACCAATGATGCCCAGTGCAACGACTTCGAGCCCTGCACGGTGGACCGCTGCGAGTCTAGCTCGTTCGGCAACTTCTGCCACTACGAGTTTCTCCCGAACTGCCAGCCGGGCAGTTGCCAGGACGACCTCCAGTGTGACGATTCTGATCCGTGCACGATCGACCACTGCATCACCGATGCCGCCGGCAGTGGGTTCTGTGCTTATGCCTTCGTGCCCGACTGCCAACCCGACGGCTGCCAGCAGGACTTTCAGTGCGACGACCTTGATCCCTGCACGGTCGACTTCTGCGCGCTCGACGGCGTGGGCACCTTCTGCATCCACGACGTTCTGCCGGATTGCGGCCCGAATGGCGCCTGCCAGGGCGACATCGACTGTGACGACTTCGACGCCTGCACGGTCGACCACTGTATGACGGCAGCCGGGGGCAGTGTCTGTGTCCACGACCCCCTGGCGAATTGCCAGCCGGGTGACGGTTGTCAGACTCCTGCGGAATGTGATGACTTCGACCCCTGCACGCTGGATCACTGCCTGCTGGACGCCGCCGGTAGCGGTACCTGCATGCACGATCCCAATTGCATGGATCAGCCCTGCGTGGCGGCCGCCGATTGCGATGATTTCGATCCCTGTAGCGACGACTTGTGCGTGGGTGGCATCTGCCAGCACACGGCTCAGCCCGGATGTGATCCGGCCGGTGGCTGCGTGACCGCTGCCGACTGTGACGACGCCCAGCCGTGTACCGCCGGCACCTGTGTCGCCGGACTGTGCCAGTATGTTTCCGACCCCAACTGCTTCTGCGGCGACGGGGCCTGCGTCGGCGGTGAGGACTGCCAGGTGTGCCCCGCCGACTGTGGCCCGTGTGCGAACGGCGGGTGCGGCAACGCCGCCTGCGATGCCGGCGAGGACTGCGCCATCTGCCCGTCCGACTGCGGCCCCTGCGGCGGCTTCTGCGGTGACGGCATCTGCGACGGCGGCGAGGAGTGCATTGGCTGTGCCCCCGACTGCGGCCCCTGTCCCGGCACCTGCGGCAACGCCACCTGCGACGCCGGCGAAAACAATGCCAACTGCCCGTCGGACTGCCCCTGAAGGCCGGCGGCCACGCCGGGGCTGAGCAGGAGACAAACGCTGACCCTGCGCACCGCGCGGGCGGGATTGTCGCCGCCGCCGAATCGCCGGACGAGCGCTGCTCATTCCGTCCGGCGTCGCGGTAAGGAGGTAGCGTTTCCTTCTCGACCCACATCTGATCAGCGCCCGCATCCGGTCGGAGCCGCGGCCGTCAGGAAGGGATCGCGTCCCAACACAGACACATCGTGTCACTGCGATAGCGCAGCCCAAGGCGCCATGCCAACGCCGCAGCCGGTTTTTTTTCGGAGGGAATGATTGACACCCCGGGCAGCAGCCGATGTACTGGCCTGCACCGGTGTGGGCTTCGGTCTCGCGACCAGCCGCGGCGGAATGCTGGGCCGGCCTGTTGGGTCAGTGAATGACGCGCGACCCTCTGAAACCTATGGTCTGGGCGTGGAGCTTGACGATCCGGCACGCCACCGGGCGGTGCAGGTACAGTCGTCATGTCAGCGAACCGGCCGTGTGGCGGCGGCGGCCGGTGGCGACGGCTGTGATCGCAATTCTATTCCTGTGTGCGTGCTTGGATCACGGCGGCCGACCGGCGCGGGCTGTTGGCCCATTCGGCAATCGGGTCTTTCGATGCATCGCGGTCATTGACGGCGACACCATCCTGATCGACGCTGCCGACCGCGAAGAGCATTTCACCCGCGTGCGTTTACGCGGCATCGACGCCCCGGAGACCACACCGCCCATGCACTTCGGCGAACAGGCCCGGGGATTCCTACGCGAACTGCTGCTCAACCGCCAGGTGCGCCTGGAAATCCAGCCCACGGATTCGCGCGATGCCTACGGCCGGCTGCTGGCCTACGTCATGCTCGAGTCCAGCGGTGTCTGCGTCAATGCCACCCTACTGCGAACCGGCCACGCTTACGCCGATACTCGATTTCGACATCCACGCCGTCAGGAGTTCATGGAGCAGGAGCGCCGTGCCCGGCAAGAGCAGGCCGGGCTGTGGAGCGCGGGAGCGCTGCAGGACATGCCGCCCTGGCGGCGGCGGTCGGCCAGGTGACGCTGGCCGAACCCTTCATCCCCGGATGTTGAGCCGCCGGACGGCGGTGGCCATGGCGCTCAATTCAGAGGCGGTGTAGGCCCGACCCGGATTCCGGTGCTCGCGATCCTGGGCGGCCAGCGTACGCAGCCGCTCGCGCAGCGCTTTCCGGGCGGCGGCCGCCTCACGCTGGGCTTTCCGCGCGTCTTGTTTTGCGACCGCCTGGGCTTCGATCTGGCGGCGGGTCTCGGGGTCCCGACCCGGGCGGTCGGCCAGTTCAACGGTGTCGCGAATCACCTGCAGCTCGACCCGGGCCACCAGCGCCAGGGCCTGCTCGGCCAGATCGGTGACCCCCGGCACGCTCGGCGGCGCGGTCATCCCGGGCAAACTGATTACGGGATGGGTGTTGTTGTGCACCGGCTGTATCGTCATGGTCCTGCCCTTTCGCGAGAATTCAAGGAACTGATGCCATTCTACGCCCAGTTCAGTCCGCATATCGTAAGAATCCGCCGCGGACTTTGGGCGCGGTGCCGGCCGCACCGCCAGGGTCCCATAAAGGATTCGGCTGGCGGTCAGCCCCCGCGAAATGCAGCGCTGCTTATTCCTCGTCCGTCGCCGACTTATCGGACACCCCGTGGGTGATGTCCAGAAAGGTGACCTCACGCGGGCATCCCAGGCGCAGCGGCATCAGCCGGGCACTGCCCAATCCACTACTGACGTGCAAGTGCACCCCGCGGTGCCGGTTCAGACCGTATGCATAACGCCACTCCAGGCCGGAGAACCCGGGCGACAACGGCCCGATCCACGGGAGTCGAATCTGGCCCCCGTGGGTATCGCCGGCCAGCAGCACATCGACCCTGCCCGGGGGCAGCGAATAGACGGCGTGCGGATAGTGTGACAGCAACACGGTGCAGGTCCCTTCATCGATATCGCGCAGGGCCGCTGGTAAATCCCAGGTCGACATCGACCGACCTTCGATGCCGGCCAGCGCGATCGGCTGTCCGTCGTGGTGCAAGAGCACGTGTTCATTGCTCAGAATACGGACCCGTGAGGACAGCACCTCGCCGATCGCCGCACCATCGTGATTGCCCAAGACGCCGAAGCAGCCCAGCGGTGGCCGGTGGGCACCGAGCAGTTCCAGGATGGCCGCACCGACCTGCTGCGGACAACTGCCTTGATCTCCATAATCACCGGTGATGACCACCAGGTCGGGAGCCGCCTCCTGCAGGCAGCCGGGCACGCCCCGCAGTGCCCGGGTCCAACGGCGAAAGTGAATGTCACTGAGGTGGGCAATGCGCAGCGGCCGGCAGGGCGCAGCGAACCGGAGTCTGCGAATGACGTGATGCCTGACGGCCAAACGGGACACGCTGTGGACACTCCGCCGCCCCGGGGGCGATCAATCGGACACGAGCAACCGCAGGGACCGGGCCACGCGGTCCAGGCCACCGACCCCGTCGGCAATGACCGGACCGGCGTATCCGATGTCTTCCAGCACCTGCCGGATCCGCGGCAGGTTTCCAGGAGGCGGCATGGCGCGTTCTTCGCGTGTGCTCGGCGGAGGACACGTATAGCAGATCGCCGCCACCCGCCGCCCCAGGATGGCCAGCCAGTCGTGAGCACACCCGTGGACCTGAAGGTCGTTCAGATTGACCGCCACGCCGACGGCGGATGAATGAAAGTCGTCCACCACCCGGCGGACTTCCAACGGCGACATCAGGAAGCGATGGCTGCCGGCGGCGATGGCCAGGGTCAGCCCCAGGGTCTCGGCCCGGTCCAGCAGCGCCGCCACCCCTTCGATCATCCGTTCCATGGCTTGCTCGTAGGACACCAGGCCGTCGACGCCGCGCCTGGGATACAACACCCCACACGAAATCCGCACGACCGCGGCGCCGAACCAGGCGGCGCGGTCCAGCAAAGCCTCCGCGATCTGAACGGCCGCCTGCCGCGCAGCGGGGGAATTCGAGGCAAACGCGTACTTGCCGTGCAGCGGGCTGGACACACAGCACACCTGCACCCCGCGGGCTGCGAACTGGGCGGCTTCCGCCGCACAGGCCTCCTGCGGCGCGGACAGGTCCAGCGAGCCGCCGACGGAAAAGCACAGTTCAATGCCGTGTAGGCCCGCCGTGGCACAGGCATCGGCCAGTCGAACGCCGGACAGGTCCACTCCGAACATGTGCGAAGAAAAACACAGCCGCGTCATCCCAGGTCTCACCTCCCGCGTTGCCCGTCGATGGTGTGGTCATTATACTGGCCGGTTCCACAACCCCATAAGGCGAGCGCCGCGACATGCCAATCATCCAGAAACTACCCGACCTGCTGGTCAATAGGATCGCCGCCGGCGAGGTCATCGAGCGGCCGGCCAGCGTGGTGAAAGAACTGCTCGAAAACGCCCTTGACGCCGGGGCCGGGCGGATCGTGCTGACCATCGAGGACGGCGGCCGCAAGCGGATTCGGGTGGTGGACGACGGCTGCGGCATTGCGTCCGAACAACTGGAACTGGCGGTCACGCCGCACGCCACCAGCAAACTGCGATCCGAGGCGGATCTGTACAACATTCACACCCTGGGCTTCCGCGGGGAGGCCCTGGCCAGCATCGGGGCGGTAGCCCACCTGCGCATCGTCTCGCGGACGCCTGATGCCCTCGAGGGGGCCGAGATCAGGGTTGTCGGCGAACGGGTCGAATCACGGCGGGCCGCCGGCTGCGCCCCGGGGACCTCGGTGGAGATCCGAGACCTGTTCTTCAACGTCCCGGCACGCCGCAAGTTTCTGCGGGGCGCGAACACCGAATTCGGACACATCCAGGAGCAACTGGCCCGGCTGGCCTTGCCTAACCACGCGGTGGACTTTGAGTTCCACAGCGGCCAGCGCACGGTCAAGCAACTGCGCCGGTGCGCCCATCCGCTGGAGCGGATCGCCGCGTTTTATGGCGAGGACCTGGCCCACCAACTGATTCCCGTGGAGCGCGACGAGCGCGGGCTGCGGATCACCGGGTACCTGGGCCAACCCTCGATGAGCCGGGCCACCGGCCAGGGTCAGTACGTGTTCCTCAACGGCCGGTTCATTCGCGACCGCTTGGTGGGGCACGCCATCAAGGAGGCGTACCGCGGCCTGCTCGAACATGCCCGCCATCCGGTGGTCTTCCTCATGCTCGGAATCGACCCGGCGGAGGTCGACGTCAACGTGCACCCCACCAAAATCGAGGTCCGCTGGCAGGACGCCAACCGGGTCTACACCCAAGTGCTGTCGGCGCTGCGCGAGACGCTGCTGCGGTCGGACTTGACCCCCGCGCTGCGGCCGCCGCCGCCGGCCGCGTCGCCCCAGGCCCAGCAGCAGGAACGGCAACGCATCGCCGATTTCTTCAAGAGCCTGCCGCCGCCGGGGACCGGCGAACCGGCAGCCGGCGGTTTGACCTTTCGTCCGTCCGTTCCTGGGCCCGGGCGTCTGGAGCAAGCCCTGGAATTCCAGTCGGGGCCGACGCCGGCTGCTGCGCCGCCGCCAGCGCCGCCCGCCGCCCCGCCGGCCATTCAACTCCATCGCACCTATCTGGTCGCCGAGAGTCCCGAAGGCCTGTTGATCATCGACCAGCATGCCTTGCACGAGCGCATCATTTACGATCAACTGAAGCAGCGGCTGACCGACGGCGCCCTGGAGTCCCAGCGCCTGCTGATCCCCGAGACCGTCGAGCTGACCCCGCAGCAGATCGCGGTGTTGGAGCGCAGCCACCCCTTGCTGGCCCAGCTCGGTATCGAGCTGTCCCGCTACGGCAGTACCACCATGGCGATCCAGAGTTTTCCGTCGATCCTCAGCGCGGTGGCGGCCAGCGGGTTTCTGAGCGACCTGGTCGATCGACTCAGCGAGGGAGGCAACCACCCGAACACCGAAGTATTGATCCACAGTCTGCTGGACATGATGGCCTGCAAGGCCGCGGTCAAGGCCGGCGATCCGCTGACCCCCCAGGAAGTGCAATCGCTCATCGCGCAACGAACCGCGGTGGAGAAGAGCAGCAACTGCCCCCATGGCCGGCCGACCACCCTGCGGTTCACCCTGGCCGACCTGGAGCGGCAATTCAAACGGAGCTGACGCTCAAGGCGCCGCCGGCGACCGACCCGCTTCGGCGCCCTTCGTGGCGGGCGCCGCCGCGGGTGCCAGGTTGGCGCGCAACGCTTCGGGCGAATAGCTGATCGCCAGCCAACCGCTGGTCACCAGCAGCGCCGGCCCATAGACCCCGTATTGGACATACCAAATGCCGTCGTAGGACTTCCGCAGCACCGGAGCAATCATCCGATCGGGATGGTCACGAGCCGCCTGATCCAGGCGGGCACCGCAATAATCGAGGATGTGCCCCAGCGTCCGGCTGACTTTGGCCGAATCGCCCTTGATCTCGATCAAAAGGGTGTACATCAGCGGCAGGCCCAATGGATGCGGCGGGTAGTTGTGCAGGATCGTGTGGTCGCCCAGGTGGTCCAGCAGGTCGCGCTGCACGTCGATGCCCTGCTGCTTCACCAGCTCGTTCCAAAAGGTATTGATTCGCAGGCGATCACCGAGGTTGTGCAGCGCCAGGTAGGTCGACGCCAGGCGCTGCAGCAGCACGGCGGCATCGCTGTGCACGACGGCGTAGCGGGAGGCGTCGGCCGGAACCATCTGACGATGAGCGGCGCTGTACTGACCTGGGTCGGAGATGTGGGTCAGTTGAGTGGCGCCCTCCTGGTGGCGAAAGGCTGAACTGAACACGGCCCGATCGGCACCCACGGTCCAGAGGTACTGGGCGGTCCGCGCGGCAGCCAGACCGTCCAGGACGTCTTCCAGCCGGGATCGGGCGTTGTCGCCCACCCGCCGCAACAATCCCGGGACATCCAGGTACACCTCCAGGGACGACTGGGCACCCCTGGCCTGCTGATGACCCGCAACAAACCACTCGCGCCCGACAATACTTTCATTATTATGTTCCAGGGCACCGACGACCTGCTCGGCAGACCCGGGGCCCAGGCTGATCACGAACACCTCGCCCACCTGCCCCCAGCACCAGGTGGCCCATTCCGGCGCCGTGGTGTCCACCAGGCGGTGCAGCGTGTGGCCCAGGACGTCGACGGTATCGATGGTGCCGCGCTGCTCGTTGGTGTACATGCTCAGGAAGTGCTGAATCCGTTCACGGACCGCTGGATCAGCGCTGCCGGTCTGCAGCACCAGCGACATCGCCAGACGATCGAGTTGGTTGCTGTCGGACCCACGACTTGTGAAGTGGATATCGTGCAGGATGTAAGCCCGCGGATAGCGGTGCACCACCGGCCAGCAGTACACCAAGTCCAGCAGGACGCGCGTCGGGGTCGCGGAATCACCCACCAGGCCCATCTGGCGGACCCGCGCCAGCATGTCAACCAGCCGTTCGGCGCTGGAGGTATGAGCCGGGTCGGGATCATCGGCGTCCAGGTAGACGGCGGCCAGCGCTTCCGCCGGCGTGCTGTGCAGCAGCGCCTGCGGTATCGCCGCGGCCGATCCCGCGGCGACGCCGCAGACGAACACACTGAGCAAGACTCGATCAGCAACTGACATGAGCGGCTCCTCTTCGTGGGTAACGATGAGCCGGCAAGCGCCGGCTCGCTTGCCTGGGTATTATGGGAGTGCCTCCAGCAGCAACTCAAGAATCCGGGGCTGCACCTCGGCCAGCGAACCGCCGAGCCGAACGCCCGCCGCCCGCGCATGACCGCCGCCGCCCAACGTGGCGGCGATCGCCGCGCAATCGACGACCTGCCGGCTCCGCAGGCTGACCTTGATGCCGCCGTCGGGCAGTTCCATGAGCAGCGCCGATGCCTCGATGTCGCTGAGCCGTTGGGGCTCTTGCACGAGTTCATCCAGATCCGACGTCTGGGCGCCGCACTCCTGGATCATGAGCCGGGTCACTATCACCAGCGCCACGCGATCCTCGGCGTACATCTCCAGCCCTTGGAGCATCCGCCCGATCAGCCGCAGCCGGGCCGGCGTGTCGCGCAGACAATAGGCCCGATAGAGCACGTCCGGCTGAACCCCGAGATCGATCATCCGCGCGGCCATGCGCAGGGTCCGCCCGTCGGTGTTGGAGAAGCGGAACCATCCGGTATCGGTGGCCATGCCGCTGAACAGCGCTTCGGCAGTGGGTCCATCGATGGCCCAGCCCATCAGATCGGCAAGTTCGGCCACCAGCAGGCAGGCCGATGACGCTCCCGGATCAATGATCGCGCAGTCGGCAATGTCATCGCGGGTCAGGTGGTGATCGACGGCCAGCACGCCGCCCTGATGACGTTGCAACTGAGCCGCCAGCGGGCCTAACTGCGCCCGGGCACAAGTGTCCACCAGAACGATGCCGTCGGTGGGCTGCATCAAGGCCGGGACGTCGTCGGCCGTCCACTGCCGCACCACCGCATGGCCGAGCAGGCGGTCGAGGCCGGGCGACACCGCTTCAAAGAGCACCGCCGTGGCTGCGCTGCCGGCGGCACGAAGCATCCGGCACAGGCCCACCAGCGCGCCGATGGCGTCGCCGTCCGCCCGTTCGTGTGCGAACAGCCAAATCCGCGGCCGAGGGTCCAGCCATGCCCGCACCTGCGCTGCCGTTTTCCGGTCAGCCATCCTCGCCCTCGATTTCGTCGCCGAACTCCGCCCGCGCCGCGACCGCCCGGACGTCCGTTGCAATCTGGCGCTTGAGGGCATCAATCGAGTCGAACTTGCGCTGCGGCCGCAGGAACTCCGTGAACTCCAGGGTCACCATTCGATCGTACAGCGGCCCTTGGTGACCGATCAAATGGGCTTCCACCTGCAACCGACCGCCGTCGAATGTCGGCGTGGTTCCGATGCTGATGGCCGCGGAAAACGAGTGCCGGCCGATGCGGCCGCGCCCGGCATAAACGCCTTCGGCCGGCAGCAATTCGCCGACCTCGCCAAGATTGGCCGTCGGAAAGCCCAGCGACTCACCCCGGCGGTGCCCGGGCTGCACCACGCCATGCACGGCGTAGGGACGGCCTAGACAATAGCGCGCCCGCCGAACCTGACCTTGACTGACCAGCCGCCGGACCAGCGAACTCGAAATCGGCAGCGACTCGCCCGCCACGATCTGCAGGGTGACCGGTTCCACCACGGTGGTTCGAAATCCGAATCGGTCGCCCAGCGCGCAAAGTAACTCCACCGTGCCCTCGCGCCCCTTGCCGAAACCGAAGGAGCGACCCTCGACCACGGCACCCGGCCGAAAACGACCGACGATGCTTTCCTCGACGAACCTTTGGGGCGGCATGGCCAGCAAATCCGGATCACTGCGGGCCACCACGACATGGTCGGCACCCGCCTGCCGCAAACGGCGTGTCCGCCTGCCCACCGACATCAAGGTCGCCGGGGCCCGCTGCGGCGCCACGATGGCCAGCGGGTGAGGATCGAAGGTCAGTACCACCAGGGGTGCGGCGGTCTCGGCGGCAAACATGCCCGCCTGGGCGATGATCTGCTGATGACCCCGGTGCACGCCGTCAAAGTTGCCGATGGTCAGCACGCAGCCGTGCAGATCCGGACCCACCTGTTCCAATCCCGCGATCACCGCCATGGTCAACCTCAAACCCGTGGATACGCCGCGCGCCCCACAGGATAAGGCACCCGCAGGCAACCTTCAATGGAGACCAACGTTGATGGCGCTCGCGGCGTGCGAACCGGACTCGGCCCGCCGGCGCTGGGGTGTGACCGAACTCGGCTGGTTTCAGCGGCTGGGGTCGGCCGGGGAATCGGAGACCTGATTCCAATAGTGGTTGTAGCTGCCGGGGAGTTGATCCTGAATATCCAGCGGCAACTCGGCGTGTGGTTTAGCAGGTGCGTTGGGCCGTTGCCGCGGTGGACCGCCCGTCGCCGGGCGGTCGCCGGTGTGACCGGCAAACAGCGCGTCTTGTTCATAACCTGAGGGTCCAAACACGAATTGATCGACGTAATCCCCTTCTTTGCATGGTCGCAGACGTTCGGTGATCACGGCCATTTGACGCTCCAGAAACTGCGGCTCGCACGGCTCGTTCTGCAAGGCCACCGGCCGCCCACTGACCAATTCATAGGCGCTTGGTTCCGACCGGGGGAAGGCAACCTGTTCGCCGGCGAGGACACCCAGGTTCACGTCCAACCCAGCAGCCTCCAGCGCTGCGACATCGACTTGCGGCTGAACCACCCGCTGAACCGGACGGGGCGGGCTGGCCGCAGCCGGCCCGCGCTTCGGCGCCGGTTTGGCCATGGTCACCGCGACGGGCGCCGTGGGCGGTGTCAGCGGACTGGCCAGCGCGGCTGGATTCGTCGGCACCGCGTAGTGTTTGAGCACCTCCCAATCCGCATCGGCCACCACGGCCTTGGCCGGTTCCACCGGGCGGAGGTCGGCCGTCGCGGTCGGTGCTGCCGCCGTCACCGGCGGGGCGATCGGGACCGCTTGAAGCACCGCCACGCCACTCTGCGGCGCCGGGCTCGGGGTCGGTTGGCGCACCGCAGACACCACCGCTGGCGCGGCTTTCGGCGCGGCCGCCAGGGAACCCGGTGCCACCGGCGGCGCGACGCGCGCGGCCGGCACAATGGACCGCACCGCGAGCGCGGCCGGCGGTTCCGCCTCGGGAGCGGGAACCGGTTTGCGAATGCCCGCGGCGGCCAAGCCCTCAGTCAACTGCGCACGGGCCTGGGCCAGCTCCGGATCGAGGTCCAGGGCCCTCTGGAACGAATCATGAGCCTGGCGGGTCAGGCCTTGAGCCTTGTACATCATCCCCATGTTGTAGTGGGCCATGGCATCACCCAGGACGCTTTGGAACTGGGTGAAGGCCGCGTCGTAGCGCCCCTGCTTGACCATCACGATCGCCAGATTCATGTGCACCCGCTCGTAGCCGGGGCTGAGGCGGGCCGCCTGCTGCAGTTCGGCTTCGGCATCGGCCCAGCGCTTCTGGAGCATCAGGCTGAACGCCAGGTTGTTGTACAACGACGGCTGGTCGGGTGCCAGTCGGATGGCTTCCCGGAAGCACGCGTCGGCCTCCTGATACTGCCCGGTCTTGTTCAGGCAGATCCCCAGTCGGTTGTACGCCGGCACGAACTCCGGGCTGCCGACAATCGCCTTGCGGTACTGCAACATCGCCTTGCCCAGTTGGTTCTGCTTCTCAAACAACTGGCCCGCGGCCAAATGAGTGAACGGCAAGATGGGCTCGCCGGAGTCGTCGCCATCCTCCTCGACGATCTTGTCACGGTTGCGCTGCAGCCAATCGCCGTCCTCGGCGGTCAGCGGGCGCTCGCTGGTGTGACATCCGATGACCACTGCAAGGCTGCAGATTAGAGCCGCCATCAGGATTGCGTGCGAGGTTCTGACCATCAGGAGCCCTTTCGAAGCGCGACCAGCCCATCGACCGACCGCATGTTGGAAGTCCCGCGAATCCGGGCGCCGTCTCAGCCGGGCGGCGCCCAGTGCCACGGCCTCAGACCGTGACTAGTTGCCGCCTTCCGTTCCGAAATCGCCCGACGAACCGCCGAGCAAATCGGTCAGCGCTTCCCTTTCAGGGGCGAAGTGCTGGGCCTTGACCGAAATGGCCTCGACGGCCTGCAGACCCTGGCCGCGGCTGAGGCCGAGTTCCATTGCGATTCGGTTGTCGGTGATCCCGGATGACGCCAGGTACGTCTTCACGGCGTCGATCCGGGCGGTGTTGACCAGCGCATCCGGCGTGTGGGTCTCCAGCCGCAAGGTTCCGCCATCTTTGGCAAGCAGCGCCGCATAGCGTTCCATCCGCTGCTCGCCCAATGAATTCAATCGTGCGGTGTGCGGAACGAAGTGAAACGACTGCACGGTCATGTTGCTGAGCAAGGCGTTGTCGGCCATCGACTGGTGCAACTGATCGCGGTTCACCCGAAAGGCATCGTTGGTGGGCGTGTTCTTGTGGAACGACTCGCCGATGTGCTTGCAGCCGGCGGTGGCGCTGAACCCGATCAGGACCGGTATCGCGAACTGAATGGCTTTCATGTGAGACTCCTTGGCTCGAAGCAGCGCACCTGCAGTGACCGAGCGAAAGGCCGCCCGCTGCCAGGTCAGGTGCTCTTACCAGGGTATATCGAGCCGCCGGCCCCACTGAATTGAATGATTATCGGTCTGGAACCTGAATTGTGGCCAGCGCGAGTCCCGGGGCGCCGCCCACCCTCGTGGCACGCCTGCCATCGTAGACCCTCCGCCGGCCGCAGGACATCGCCGCCCCATCCGAGCGCCGGCCGGCCTAGAGGTCTTTGAAGGTTTTGATCATGTTGATGACCGCCGGTCCGACCAGGACGACGAAGATGGCCGGAAAAATGAAAAACATCAACGGCAGCATCAGCTTAACGGTCGTCTTCTGGGCCCGCTCCTCGGCTGCCTGCCGGCGCTTGACGCGGAGGGCGTCGGCCTGGTTGCGCAAGGCCTTGGCCACGCTGGTGCCGAACTTCTCGGCCTGGGTGACGACCGCGACCAGCGAGCGCATTTCGGGCACGCCTGTTCGCAGGGCCATGTTGCTGAGCGCCTCGCCGCGCGGGATGCCCATCTGGCTCTCGTAGTTGACGATTTGGAATTCCTCGGCCAGTTCGGGGTGCACGTGGTTCATCTCATCGCCGACCCGCTGGATGGCCGCATCCAGGGCCAGTCCGGATTCCACCGAAATCACCAGCAGATCCATGGAGTCGGCCAGGCCCTCGCGAATCTTCTGACCGCGCTGGCGGGTCGCGATGAACAGCCACATGTTCGGCAACATGAAGCCGAAGCCGCCCATTCCGGCCATCCAGCCCACAACATCCAGCAGGGGTTTGCCGGCGCTGGCCTGCATGATCAGCGACACCGCGGAAAAGCCGATGGCACAGACCGTCTTGCTCGACAGGAACAAAGTCGGCGCATTCTCGCGACGCAGCCCGGCATTGGACAGTTTGACACGCAGCATGGAGAACTGCATGGCATCCTTGGGCATGACCGGTCTCATGGCCAGCGGGGCGACACGCTCGAGCATCTTCTGGGCGGTCGAATCGCGGACCTCTTTCGGGCCCCGTTGGGTCTTGTCCTCGGCGCGGCGGCCTGCCATGCGCCGTCGCAATGTATCCCGGTCGACGTCCCGCTGGGGCCACAACGCGTACGCGATCAACGCGGCGCTGAACAGCACCAGCCCACCGATAATGACCATCTGGTCCATGAGTCCCGTCCTCTATCAGACCTTGATGTTGACGATCTTCTTGATCATGGCCATGCCCATCAACTGCATCATGCCGGCGACGCACAGACACATCCGGCCCTGAGGCGTGACGATCAGGGTCATGGCGTATTCGCGGTTCATGGCCATCGACGCGAAGAACACCAGGATCGGCAGGGCCAGCAACACCCAGCCCGACATCCGGCCTTCCGCGGTCAATCCGCGGACCTGGCCCAGCAGTTCAATGCGCCCTCGGATGACGCTGCTGATCTTGTCCAGAATCTCGGCAAGGTCGCCGCCGGTCTGGCGCTGGATCAACACCGCGGTTACAAAAAAGCGGATGTCCATCTGGTCGCATCGCTTCGCAAAGTTCAACAGGGCGTCTTCCATCTTCAATCCCAGGTTCTGTTCGTGGAAGACGCGCTCGAACTCGGTGCCGCAGGGATCGGGAAGCTGCTGCGAGACCAACTGGATGGCCCCGGCCAGCGAGTGTCCGGCACGCAGCGACTGGCTCATCATTTCGAACACGTCGGGCAACTGATTGATCAGCTTTTTCATGCGGTGGTTGCGCTTCCAGCGGAGCCAGAGCACCGGCAGGAACAAGATCAGGCCCGCGACCAGACCTCCGACGGTCAGGCTCACGCCCGCGACCGCGGCGGCCGCCAGGGACCCGGCCGACAAGCCCGCCAGCGTCACCAGCAGCCGGGTGGCTGAGGCGTCGATGTTGGCCTGATCCAGCATGCCCTGGACCTTGGGCACAATCGACAGGCCGGAGATCACGTTCAGCAGCGGATTGTCTTCGTGGTGATCCTGCCGGCGGAGCAGCGACTCGCGGATGCGACGCTCCCGATCGGCGGCCTGGCTGCCGGTGGAGCGCTCCTGCAGGCGACTCATGATCTTGGCCTTGTCGCTTTGCCGCGCATCGGTGATCGCCTGGTAGATGCCATAGACCAGCAGCGTGGCCCCGGCGATCGGGAACAGGAAGAATGTAAACTCGCTGACTGCCGCAATGATCATGTGCATGGTGTCGCTCCGTGCTCCGGCGCCAGACGCCCCGGCCTCCTAGCTGTTCCTCACCGGAAAGACCTGCCGCTCGAACACGCTGGGATCCACCGGGCAGCCGGAGGCCTTCAAGCGTTCGAGGAAGCCCGGGCGGATGCCGGTGGCGATGAAATTGCCGTAGGCCCGGCCCTGCTCGTCCAGTCCCACTTGCTCAAACTTGAAGATGTCCTGCATGGTGATGATCTCACCCTCCATGCCCTGCACTTCGGTAACCGTGGTGATCTTTCGGGGTCCGCCCGACAGCCGCTGGGCCTGCACGATCAGGTGCACCGCCCCAGCGAACTGCTGCCGGATGGCCCGCACCGGCAGTTCGAAGCCGGCCATCATCACCATGGTTTCGGTCCGCTGCACAGCGTCGCGGGTGCTGTTGGCGTGGATGGTGGTCAACGATCCGTCGTGGCCGGTGTTCATGGCCTGGAGCATGTCCAGCGTCTCCGGCCCGCGACACTCGCCCACCACGATCCGATCCGGCCGCATGCGCAGGCTGTTGATCAGCAGGTCCCGTATGGTGATCCGGCCCTTGCCCTCGATGTTGGCCGGTCGGGTCTCCAGGCGTACGACGTGCGGCTGGCGCAGTTGAAGTTCCGCGGCGTCCTCGATGGTCACGATGCGGTCGGTATCCGGGATGAAGCTGGACAGGTTGTTCAGCAGCGTGGTCTTTCCCGAGCCGGTTCCGCCAACGATCAGGATGTTCAGGTGGGCCTCGACGCACCAGCGCAGGAACTGGACCATCTGCGGCACCACCGAGCCGAAGCGGGTATAGTCCTCCCAGGTAATCGGATCCGCCCCGAAACGTCGAATGGACATCGACGGCCCGTCGATCGCCAGTGGCGGGATCACCGCGTTCACCCGGCTGCCGTCGGGAAGGCGGGCGTCGACCATCGGGGTGGTCTCGTCACAGCGCCGCCCGATGCGGCTGACGATCTTGTCGATGACGTGCATCAGGTGCGCGTTGTCGCGGAACTTGATGGCCGTCTTCTCCAGTTTGCCGCGGCGTTCCACGTAGCAGGTCTTGGGCCCGTTGATCAGAATGTCGCTGATCGACGGGTCGGTCAGCAGGGCCTCCAACGGCCCCAACCCAAAGGTCTCGTCCAGGACCTCCTCGATGAGCCGCTGCTTCTCGTTGAAATTGAGCAGCGTGCTCTCCTGCTCCACCAGCAGGTTGACCACGTCACGCACCTGATCACGAAGGTCGGTTTCGTTTCCGCTGATCCGGGTGATGTCGAGTTGCTCGACCAGCTTGCGGTGCAAGCGGGTCTTCAGTTCGTAGTATTGCTCCTGCTTGCAGGAGTCGGCAGCGGACGCCTGGGCAGGCTCCTTCCGCGGCTTGTTGAATTCCTTGCCCGCGGGGGCCAAGGCCGCTCCGGCCGCGGCGCCACTCTCGGCACCGGCGGTCACCGGACGCTGCGGCGGCCCTCCGGATTTGCCCTTGGAATTACCAAACACCGTTTATCCTCCGGCAGCGACCTGCCACGTCAACCGGCTTGGGGGCCGGAGCACTCCTGGTCACCCCTTTGGGAACATCTTGCTGAACAACCCGCCGCGGCCCTTGACGGGATCGCCCGCCGGCCGCGCCTCCGGGCCGTGGATCAAAGTGGCCAGCTCACGAATGGCGACCCGGATCCGCGACTTGCCGTACTCCTTCGACAACGGCACGCCCATGTTGATGGCGCCGCTGATGTGCGACCAGTCGTCTGGAAGCGAGAAGTAGATCTTGTGATCGAGGGTTTCTTCGACATACTGGGCACTGATGATCCCGGAATCCTTGCCGACCCGGTTGCACACCAGTTTGACGCGATCCATGTTGAAGCCGATGGCCCGCATTTCCTCGACGATGCGATGCACGTTGCGCACGCTGGTGACCAGCAACTGGATCAACAAGATGTTGACGTCGGCGATGTCCAGGATCGACTTGGTACCGATATCGAAGCGATTCGGCCCGTCGATAACCACGTAGTCGTACATGCCTTGCAGCGTATTCAAGATGCCCGAGCAGTGGGCCGCGGTGATCATGTCGGCCTGGGCGAATTGGTTCGGCCGGGCCAAGATGTGCACGCCGGACTCGTGATGGGTCAAGGCCCGCTCCACCACCGACTGATCCAATTGCTCGGCGGAGTCGGCCAGGTCGGCGATGGTGAAGCTCGGTTGGACGTCCAACATGGTCGCAACCTGCCCGAAGCGGTAGTCCAGATCGACCAGGGCCACGCGATCGGCACCCGCCAGGCCGGCCAATTCCACGCCGAGGTTGCAAGCCAGGCTGGAGGCCCCCACGCCGCCGGCACTGCCCATGACGGTGATGATCTTGCCGTCGGACCGGCCGGCCTCCTTGCGCGAGGCCACCTTCTCAAAGGCAATGCTCAGAATCTCGAAGTCGATGGGCTTGGTCAGAAACTCGACAATGCCGGAGCGCATGGCCGACAGGATCAACTGCCCGTCGGTTGACTCCGACACCGCGAAGACGTTGAGGTCCGGCCGTTCCATGGCCAGGGCCCCCGCCACCGGCAGGATGTCCTGCGGCATCGGGTCGAGGTCAATGAGCACAATGTCCGCGGGAAACCGCTCGCAGGCCTGGGCCAACAGGATGGTATCGTCGATCTCCGCGACGATTTTGACTCCCGAGACACCCACAATGTGCCGGCGCAACTGGGTTGCGTACTGCTCATCGGACGTATAAATGATCACACGGACAGCGGCAGACATCGGCAAGAACTCTCCGCCTAACGGATCGACATAATCCGCGGCTGACGAAAGTTAGTGATCACGACCCGTTGAAGGCGGCGCAAGGACCGAGAACCTCATGTCACCCGGCGCCCGTTCACGGCGGCGCAGGTGCCCTCTCCTCGAACAACCATACAATACGCAAGACCCGCCGAAACCGGATCGCAGCCGATAACCTGAACCCTGCCGCATTGCCGGACAGTCCCTCGCCAACGCACGAAGGCAGCACGCCACTCCAGGGCATGGGGTGCTGCCTCGTCGGTCCTGGCGGGGGTTGCCGCCGCCGCTCACCGTTGGCGACCTGGCGCTATTCAATCAACTGCACCGGTCGATTGCCTCCGATTTTCTGAAAGATGCCTTCCAGTTCGCTCTGGATCTCCGACCAGGACCCATTGGCCCAATAGCCACTGTTGGTGTGCCCGTGAGCGGCGATCGCGTCCATCAGGTCCATGTCCGCCGCGGAGCCGACCCCGACGCCGTAGATCCGGGCGCGGGCCAGTTCCCAGGCCTGCTGGGCCGCGGCCTCGGCGTATGCGTAACCGGTGGACGGACCGTAGGTGTACGACGGCGCTGGCCCGGTGTTGGCCATCCCGTCGGTCAAGACCACGACCACCTTCTGGGCACCCGGCCGCGGGCGGCACTGGCCGAAGTCCGGAGCCGACTGGTAGGCGCCCGGCGCCGACAACGTCGGGCCGGCGGACAGACAATCTCTGGCGAAGTCGATGCCCTCACCGATGTTGGTGGCGGGCGTGTAGTGGGCGGCCTGGCGGTGGCGGTAGATGTCCTTCACCGCCGCCGTGTTGTCCTCGAGGGTCACCGGATCGGAGCACCCTGAATCGCTGGAATCGCAGGGGATCGGGTAATCCAGGACCGCGTACGTTCCATACGTCACCAGCCCGATGTGATCGCCGCTGTCCAGGGACGCCAGGTCATTCATCAACACATCCAAGGCATTCTTGGTCAAGCTCAGCGGATTGGCGGTGGCGTAATGGGCCACGTCGGTTTCGCTGTTCAGCTCCTTCTCTTCGAGCAGAAAATTGGCAAAGGTCTTGGCCCCGAACCGGTACTTGACGGCCGGCAGTTCATCCACCGCCCAGTTGGACCCGTTGGCGTCGCGCATGTATTGCACGTACTCCAACCAGTTGCCCGAGGGATACGGGTACGGTTCCCGCTCGAGGAGTTCGGACGGCGCAATGCCCCACCCGCCACTGCCGGGCGTCCAGCCGTGCGACTCCCACAGCCCACCGGGCGTGCCGCTATTCCAGTACATCAGGCCCAAGGCCACCGCCACCCGCAGGTCATAACGATCACGATCACTGTACTCGCTGGCGAAGCTCTGGGCATCGGCATCGCCCAGGCGGATGCTGTCGTCGGTGCCAGGATCACCCGTGTCCGCCATGATGCACTGCACCTCGTAGTTGCTGTAACCCAGGTTCAACAGGTAGTCGCGCAGCTTGGTGTGATCTGCACTGCCTAACTCGGCGGAATTCCAGGCCTTCTTGCGGCGCAACAGAATCAAGCCGTCGTCGGTCGCCGGATCATAGCCGCTGTTGATGGTGGTCTTGCCGAAGACCTCCACCGATCCGCTGCCGGTGGCGCCCAACTCGTTGAAGAACCCGTAGCTGCCCCGGAACAGGGAAGCGGGTGCGTCGGCCACGGTCATCCCCGGATTGGCCTCCAGCCAGGCTTCAAGCAACGCCCCGTTGGCGCTGTTGCTGGGCAGGGTCTTCCAGACTTCAAAGAGGTTGACGCCGTCGGGGTCGTTGTTCGCGTAGCTCTTCAGTTCGCTGTCGTCGTTATAGGAACCGGACATGTCGGCCACGATGATGATGTCGCGCGGCACCAGAATCGCCACGGCCGACGCCGCGATGTCCACCTGGTTCAACCCGAAGATCCCGGCGAAGGCCATGGACAGCGGCCCGTTCGATGAGCCCTCCGTCCGCCGGGCGGTCACCCGCACGCCATTGATATTGTTGGTCGTCCCGGCGGGCGCGGCTTCAAAGGTGAAGCGCTGCTCGGTGTCATTCCAGGTCGACCACCCGAACTCAATGTCCTGGTCGTCCAGGTTGAACTCCTGGTGGAACACCTGGTTCTTCTCGCCGTACTGCACCGCCGCGTCACGGGCCAGGTCCAGCACGGTGACCCCTTGAGCCTCGGCCTCAGTGAAATTGCCGAGTTGCGACGAGGCGGCCAACGCCGCCGAATCCGCGATGGCCTGAAGATCGGCTTTCGCCGAATACATCAGCCCGACGTCGACCGCCATGGCCGCGAAACCGACCATCGTGGCCAGGGCGATGGCCACCTGGACCACGACCGCTCCGCGCCGACCCCGTCCGCTCTGCCGCGCTTGGCTTGAGAACATTGACATGTGTTTACCCCACTTACCCGGTGACCGGCTTGATCCCATCCGCGATAGCATACGATATCGAGGCTTACCCAAATTCACGGGGGTCCGATAGCCGCGGGCGCTACGGCGTGGCGGGGGCCGTCAGCGGTGTCTCGATGGGAGTGTTCGGGACAAGTGTCGGTTGGAGCGCGCACATCCGGCGGCCGTGGCTTGCAGACGAATGCAACCCGCGGCCGCCGGCGACGTCAAGAGGTTCTGTCGGACTGCTAGCGGACCAACCGCATGGTGAAGACCATTCCGCCGGAGCTTTGGGCACCTGGCCGGCTGACCACGCCGGGGCCACTGTACGGCAACGGCTGAATCACGACTCGCTTGTCGCCGGGATTGCCGGTCAGGTTCACCTCCATCAGCCGTCCGAAACGGATGTCGACAATGCGAAACTCTGCGTTCGACCCATTCTCGGACACTTGATCGTGCAGGAAGAACCCGACCACGTCACCGATGCGCGCTTCAATGTACGGGGCGAGTCCGGCAGAGAGTCCCGGGTTGCCACCGATCTGGTAGGTCTGGGCATTGCCGTTGTCGTCGGAGAAGATCACCTGGTCGGTGCCGATCTCATCGATGAAATTCTTTTCTTCCACCCCGTTCTCTATCTGGTCTCCCAATTGGGAAGTGCCTTGACTATTCAGACCGATGTTCAACGTGCCGAAATTGCCACCGCCCGAACCACCGCCTCCACCACCATTGCCGTTCCCGCCGTTTCCATTGCCGTTCCCACCGTTGCCACCGTTGCCGTTGCTGTTGATGTCGGCATCTGGGTAGATCCAGATTTCCGGGACCCCGTCGCCCACATTCGACGGCGACTGCTGGATCGTGTCCCAGCTCCAGGAGTCGTCACCGTTAACCAGTTCGTCCTGGTACTTGCCGATGTCGACGGTAAACGGCAACAGCGGACTCGGCCCGGACGACGGCGGATGGTACCCCGAAAAAGCGTCGGACACCGCCGCGGTCGCGGTGGCCTCCAGCGAGATGGAACCCACACCCAACATCGATGCAAATATCGTGGGTAGCTTGCCGTTTTCGGACGCATCCCGCCGCACGGTGACCTGGACGACGTTGTACGGGAAAGCCGCGGCATCGATGAACCCATCCGAATCCGAGAGGTCGGCTAACCGCCCGATGGCAATGTCCTGAAGGTCCACATCGAGGGCCAGTCCGCCGGCTTGATTGACGTCTGCAAAGGCGGCCACGCGGGCCTGGATGGTGTCGGTCGGATCGTAGCTCTCCAGAAACATGGATTCCGACATCAATTCGGACACGCCGGCCAATGCCGCGGCATCGGCAGCCCGCTGCAACTCGGCCTTGACCGCATAGGCCTGGCCGACATCAATGGCCAGCGCGGCACAACCGATCAGCAAGCTCAACGAGACCGCGGTAAACACGACCACCGTCCCGCGGCGTTTCGCCGCTCCAGCGCCAGCCTGGATCATTGGGACACCCTCCAACAAGTTGTTACGAATCCGCAAGCCTGCAATAGGCTTAAGGCGGGTTCGTCGTGCAAGAATAGAATTCGGAAGCGGGCCACGCCACTGCGGAACCCGCTGCTGGGCGCTATCGGACCTGCGGGGACCGCCATTCCGGCCGGGGCACGACGGATCGTGCCTCGGGCGCCCTGGTTCCCTCCGTTCCGCTGAGGACCGGATGTCGAAACAGCCGGACAGGATGGACCGCGTGGTCCGTCCGCTCCGGCTGTCCGGCAACATTGGTGCTGGTGGTCGACGACTAGACTAGTTCTTGGTTTCGTTGTCGGACATGCCCCAGTTGCCCATCAGACCGCTGGCATCGGGCTGCTGGTGCTCGACCTCAACCACATCCGGCTGGCGGTGGGCCTGGGCCGTGGGCATTTCGTCAGACGGCATGGACGCCGGTTTGGGCGGCGCTTCCAGCAATCCCAGGGCAAAGAGCTGCCAATCGTCGGGCTCGGTATAGTCGTGCCCGGGAAGCGGCGGGATCTGGTCCGGATTGACGCCGGAAACCAGTTCCGGAGTGCACACCACCACCAACTCCGAGAGGTTTTTGCGGAATTCGGTGGAGGCGAACAAGGCCCCCAGAATCGGCAGGTCACCCAGCGCCGGCACGCGAGTGGACACCGCCCGGATGTTCTCGCTCAACAGACCGGAGATGGCCAGGCTCTGACCGCTGCCCAACTCGACGGTGGTCTCGGTGCGGCGAACGTTCAATCCGGGAACCACGAAACCACCGATGGACACCCCCCGGGCAAAGTCCAACTCGCTGACCTCTGGTGCCAAGTTGAGGCGGATCATCTGGTTGGCCAGCACCAGCGGGGTGAACGCCAGTCGGGCACCAAACTCGCGGAATTCAATGGTAATGGTGTTGCCGGTGCCGGCGCTGGTGGTCTGGGGCACGGGAATCGGAAACTCGCCGCCCGCCAGAAACGATGCCGTGCGGCCGCTGATGGTCACCAGGTTCGGTTCAGCGAGAATCTTCAGCAGGCCGTTCTCACGCATCGCCTGGAAGAACATCTGCAATTGAATGCCGGGAAAGCCCAGCGACAAGGTGGTGTTGCCGCCGATGGCGGTACCCGGGGTCACAAACGGCAGATCGTTGGTGACCTGCCCCGCGCCGTAGCCAAATGAACTGGGGTTCACTTGCCCGACATTGTTGGCCACGATCACGTCCCGGAAGTCCTCGCCCGCCAGGAAGCCGTTGATGCCCAACTGCCGCAGCACCGACCGGCTCATTTCGGCAATCGTAACCCGCAGCAACACCTGCTGCTCACCGGCCACCTGGAGGTGGTTCTGCACGTTGCTGGCGAAGATGGAGGCGACCTCCATGATCCGCTCCGCCGCGTCGGCATCCGAAACCGTGCCGTTGAGCACGACGGTATCCATGATCGGGAACGCCTCGACCTGGCCCAGCGGATCCACCCGGCGGATGGCTTCCTTGAGCAGGTCGAGTTCCAGTTCCACCGAGACGTCGAACACCTGCCGCTGCTCACCCGACCAGATAATCACCTGGGTACGACCGAACGACACACCGGTGACCAGCACCTGGGTGGGCGAAATCGATTGGATGTTGGCAATGTCAGGCGACAGCGTCTGCTGCCGGGTGGCGGGCAGGTTGGTTTCGATCAGTACGCTCTTATTGACCGGGACGTGGATCCACTCCCGGGCCACCTGGATTTCCCGAACGGTGGCTTCCAGTTGCTGAGCCGCCGCAGGCTGGAGGCCCGCCGCAGACAGGCAACTCGCAACCGCCAGGGTTGCGAGGCCTGCCCGTGTCTTGCGGATCGCGACTGTGTATGGCGTTCGATTCGAATGGGCATCATCCGTGACGCATCCGTACATTCCGAATACCCTCCATGCGTGTGGGCAAATCGATCAGTCCTATTCCTCGGCACTTTGGTGTTCATCACCGTAGTCGGGATCGGCTGAGTCCCCAAAATCATCCGCCCGATTGCGGTCCGTGGCCAGAGTCGGGAGGGCTGCCAACCCATCTGCGGCGGGCTTGCGTGGCTGGTCGGTCGGCACCCAGCGGCCGTGATCGTTGACGTATTCCACCAAGCGTATGTCGTTGCCGCTGATAACTCTGACGACCCAAGAAGCCGGCTCCGGCATCTGAGATTTCACAGGAGCGGCGGCCAGTTGCTGGACCACGGGGACCACCGGAGTCGGTTCGATCGGCGGGGCAGGCGGCGCTTCGTCCGGCTGGTCGCGCAGCGCATCATCGCTCGCCGCGGCGATTTCAACGGGCTCGCCTTCATCGTTGGTGCCGCGCAGTGCCAGCGAGATCTTGCCGCGACTGGTCTGGGCCAGGTGCAGGCGAGTGGCTTCGTCGGGCTTGAGCAACAGGGTCACGCTGCGGGCGATCGACTGGGGCGTCTGCCCGGTGCGGCCGGTATCCAGCGTTCGACCCACGGCCGCAATTTCGACGTTCTGCAAAATGATCCGGCTGGCGTAGTCGGTGCCCCCTTCGCTGGTGTTCCGCCGCACCAGCGACATGACGTCGACGGTGTCGCCCGGCTGAAGCTGGTAGGCCACACCGGTGATCTCGTCGATGGCCACCGTAACCGCCCGATAGCCGGGTTTGATGCGCGTCTGGATGCCCGGCGGCGTACCAGGCGGCGCCAGCATCGACGGGTAAATCGGCACGTCCTTGGGGATGTGCATGCTGGTCACCCGGGCCTTCAGATCCTCGATGCTGCTGAAGTGCTGCTGCGGCAGCGAGTCCTTGGGCCAATCCCTGACCGCCAACTGGTCGGGGGTGACCTCCGCTGCAAAATCGATGTTGGTCTTGGCGACCACGCACTGGACCATGTTGGCCTGGGTCGCGCCCTGGGCCTCTTTGACTACGTCAACCACAATCTTGATGGCAAAGCCACCGACACCCAAGCCCAATACCAGCGGAATGATCGTCTTCGTATTCATGACTGTCCTTTCGTGCCCTCTGTGATGCCAGCGCGACATCAGCCCTCTTCTGTCTCAATCCACGTCTGCCTTCTGGATGCGGACGGATTTTCGGCGACCGCTCGCCGGGGCGCTCCGCCGCCTTAACCGCACACGCCCGAGCCCGGAGGATCGGAATCCTCGGTGACGCCTTCCTTGCGCATCGAACTCTTAGCCACCAGGTCCTGCCAGTCACCGAAGAAGGTGCCGAAAATGGCGATTTGGTCGTAGGTCAACTTGACCTGGACCGACTCGGTGAAGTCCGGCGTGCCGTCGCCGGCCTTGCACCAGTGTTTGATCACGATGTCGCTGTCCCCGATCTCGAGGCCGCCGAGTGCCGCCATGGCATCCTTGACGGCGTCCCGAATCTCGGTGTCATTGACCACGGCCTGGATGGCCGCCACCCGGGCGCCCTCGCGGGCTGAGTTGGTCAACATCTGGCGAATCATGAAGGCGTTGCCGAACTCGATGACTCCGAAAATCATGGTCAGCAGCAACGGCGAGACCACCGCCATCTCTACAATCGCTGCACCCCGACGCTGCCTGGCGCCCCACACTGAATTCCTGCGCGCTTGGTTCATGGTTAGAAACTCCACCACTGGAACATTACCCCGATCAACACGGTGATCGATCCCAGGGTCAGCGGAATACCGTAGGGCAGTAACTGGGACGATGCACCGAACGACTTGGTCCCACCGAATTCGCTGAACCAGTGGGATGGATTGGACATCTTGACCATGAGGGTGGTCATGTTGCCGCAGGCTTGCTTGATGCGGCCGGCGCGGATGATCATGACTACGGCCAACACGCCGCCGAAGCCGGCCCCGACCACGAACGCCCACAGGGTCATGGTCGGCCCGAACCAGGCACCAATCGCGGCCATTAATTTCACGTCACCCGCTCCCATGCCGTGCATCATCCACGGCACAATCAGAACCCCGAACCCGACGGCGACGCCGCCCAGGGCCGCGGCCCAGCCGGCGCCCTGTGGATGGGACGCCTGCATCACCAGGCCCGCGGCAAGCAGCAGGGCGTTGAGCCAGTTGGGCACCCGCCGCTCCTTGCCGTCCACCCAGGAAGCATACAATATGCCTGGGACCAAGATGGCGCAGGTGGCCCCCCAATACCCGATATCCATGGTCACTCCTCTCTCCCGGTGCCAAAGAAAGAGGTGGGACCGCGCGGTCGCGCGTGCCCCACCCCCGGAAAGCCAGACCATCGGCGGCGCCGATTAGCTCAGCGCGCCACCCTGACCCTCGATGCTCGACTTGACGTTGTCGAACACAGTACTGACCTTGGTTCCCAGCACCGAAATCGCGCCCAGCGCGACCACGATGATCAGCGCCAACATCACCGCGTACTCGGTTGCGGTCGGCCCATCTTCGCTTACCAGGAAGTCTTTCGCTCGGTTCATCAATGCCATCATTCTGGAGCTCCTTTTGTCACGGGGGGCCTTTACACTGCCCCTTTCGAGGATACGACCCGTACCAAGTCACATCCGTGACGACTGGGCACCACCAATCTCCACCTCGAGCCTCCGCTGGGCCGAGTTTCTGACCGACGTCATCCGTGAGCCGGAGCGATTCCTGACGTGTGTGCGGCCTGGCCGGCCGCCAACACCCCTAGATCAAGGTCGACAGACTCGGGAACAACTGGCTGATCTGCTCCCCGAGTGCGGTCACCGCAAGAATGGTCCCCAAGACCAACAACGCCAGGCACACGGCATACTCGGTCGCGGTCACCCCTTGGTCGTCCGTGCCGAAGCGTTTCAGTTGGTCTTGAGCGTTTCGTTGCCACATGCGGTTCATCGTCCTTGGTCAGCCTTTCGGCGAATCGGCGTTCAATCGAGTGAAAGTTAAGAAATAACACAGGGGGGATCAAACAAAGCCGGCCGAGATCAAACGCCGCAGACGCAGTTGTCAAGAATTGTCCATCAAAACCGTGCTTATCGGATAGCTGCAGGGTTATTCCGACCTGATCCGGCGCAACGATACGAGACACATCGACGGGTCACCGGCCCACTTCAGCATTCACCAAGTGCGGGCCGACGGATTTTCGGAACCGGGTGACGCGTCAGCATCGCAACACCGCGCCGTCGGCCCCGCGGCAGCGGCGGACGGCCCAGACCCAGATGGCGAGCGTGACCACGGTGGGCAGCGGCAGCCAACGGCTGGGTGCCCAGGACGTGTCCCACGGGATCGCCAAGTAGACTCCGGCGACCAGGACCATGACCACCCACTGGTCACAGCGCTCCAGACTCCGGACCTCCTGGATCATGAGCAGCACACAGGGGACCCCCAGGAGCAGGTCATAATAAAACAGATGGGGATTCACCCACAGCGCTGCGGCGAATCCGCAGAGCATCAGCCGCCGGAATCGGACGGTGCCCGGCTGCCAGTACCCGCGGGTGGTCCAGGCCGTCACCGCGAGGATCGCAGCGGTGCTGCACCAGCCCAGCAGCTCCGCCGGCCACCCCACGCCCAGCCACTTGCGAAAGACACTCAACCCGTTGTAGGTCAGCGCCAGACGGTATCCCGGGAGCACCGGCAACTCGGCCAGTCGGCGCAGCAGGTCCAGGTAGTGCTCGAACGCCTGCGGCCCAGTCACGCGCACGGTCAGTCCGACGACCAGCGCAGCGCCCGCCGCCATGCCCAAGACCATCCGCCAGCGACGATGGACCAGCGGCAGCCAGCCCACGGCCAACAACAGGTTGGGCTTGAGAATCAACAGACCCCAGACCCACCCGGCACGGAAATCCTGGTTCCGGTTGCACAGCGACCAGCCCAGCACGATCACCACCAAGCTTAACAGGGCGTTTTGTCCCAGCGAGACCGTGGCAAAACAAGCCGGATGCACCAGGATCGCCAGGGCCGCCAGCGGAAACGACGGATCCCCCAGCCCCAACCGCCGCGACACCAGCCAGCCCAGCAGCAGGGTCGCAGCAATGTTCAAGTACGCGTTGACCACCGCCGCGCTGGCCAGGGGCAGCCAGCCCAACAGCGCATACCCTACGGCGGTCGGTGGTGGATAAAAGAAGGCGCCGATCACGCCATAGCGCGGATTGCTGGCCGTCCAGACCGCCGGCGGTCGACCGCGCGGGTCCGCCTGCCGATACACCTGCTCCTGGACTGCCGGATTGTACAACTGCCCGGCTTGGCCGCTGGCGATCATCCGCCCGCCGATCCACAAGTGGCTGAAGTCCTTGTTGTGATTGACCCCGGCACCCGTCCGCGGCGCCAGCAGGCAGTAGGTGCTCAGCACGACCACCAGGAGCAGTCCGAGAATCCAGTCCCGGGCCCGGATGGCGGTCGCCTGCGGCCGCTCGCCCAGCACGACGCAATCCACGGCGCGCGACGACCCGTTCACGGCTGAACTCCGGCGCCGCGGGTCGAACTCACGGCGCCATCAGGCCGCCAGTGCCGCAGGCGCACGATCCACCACACCCACAGCAACCCCAGCGCGATGGTGGGCAGCGGCAGCAGCGCCGCGGCGGACCAACTGCGGTCCCAGGGGACGGCCGCATAACACAGCACGACCAAGGCCGCCGCGGACACGCTCAGGAGCACGCCCCCAGCCTTGCGCTGGTACAGGGCCGTCAGCGAAATGGGAACGACTAACATCAGATCATAGTGATTGAGGTGCGGGTTGACCCACAGGGAGGCGGCCAGGGCACATGCCCAACAGCCCGCGGCGGTCGGGCTCCGCGGATTCCAGCGCCCGGCAGTGGCCCAGGCCGTCGCCCCGACAACGACCACGCAACTGCTCCAGCCCAACACGCTGGCGGTCGGCCCCACGCCGAACCACTTTCGAAACATGCTGACACCGTTTACCTTCATGTCCAATACATAGTTCGGCAACTCATGGATGCCGGCTAACTTGTGCAGCAGGTCCACATAATCCACGAACGGGCCGGGGCCCATCGACATGGCGGTCAGCGCCAGCACCGCCGCCGCCCCGCCGCACATCCCCAACAGCAGCCGCCAGCGGCAGCCGATCAGTGGAATCCAGATCAGGGCCAACCACCAGTTCGGCTTGCAGATCAGCAGCCCCAGCACCAATCCGGACCAACCGTCCGACCCGCGGGTGCTCAGCAACCAAGCGGCCAGGACCACGATCATGGTCCACATCGCGTTCTGGCCCAATGACAGGTTGATGAAGAACGGCGGATAGATCAGGACGGCCAGGGTCGCCGCCGGAAAGGTCAGCCCGCGGCCCACCAGGCCAACCAGCATGACCCCGACCCCGAGGGTCACCAGCAGCGTCAACAGGGCGCTCACGACGGCGGCTTGCTGCATCGGCATCCAGGCCAGCGCGGCATAGCCCAGCGCCGTCGGGGGTGGATAGTTGAAACACCCCAGGATGTCGTTGCGCGCCGCCCACACCGCCGGCGGCTGTCCGTTGGGATCATCGCGACGGTAGGTCTGCAACTGGGCCTGTGGATCGTAGAGCCGAGCAGATTGGCCGGACGTCACCATGCGGCCTCCCAGCCACAAGTGACTCCAGTCCTTGTCCTGAAAGGCGGGGGTCAGCAGCCCCAGACGCACGTAGACGATCAGCCCGGCGGCCAGCGCCAGCCATAACGCCGGCCGCAGGTGCCGCTGGAGAGGATGCTCAGCGGCCATGACCTGAGTGCTCTATGGAACGGGAGCACCCGGCGACCGCCACGCCGGTGCCTGCCGCATCCGGCTGCCGATCGCCGGGGATCAACCGCCGGGCTGCGCACACGCCGACCATCGCGATCCCGACGCCGGCAGCACCATCGAGAACGTAGTGCCAGCCCAAGGCCACCGTGCTCAGCCAGTTGGCCGCCCACAACAGGACTGCGGCCGCCACCAGCATTCGTGGAAGATGCCGCCAATGCCACAAACCGCAGGTCCACGCCGCCACGTGGTAACTCGGAAAAGCCGCGATGCCGGCCACCGTATAGCGCAGCCGCTCGGCCGGACGCCCGTAGTCCGACACGGTCTGGGCCAGATGGTCGGCCAGCGTGCCGGCCCCGAAGCCCGAGAACCGAGCGAACCACTCCGGATGTTCGAACAGCGGTCCGCGGGTGGGCATGGCCGCCGAGATCAACAACGTGGTGGTCAACGAAATCCCGAACGCCAGCACCAGGCGGGCCCCACCCGCCGTCCCCGCGCGCTGCAGCGCCAGGATCAGCGACACGATCATGAACGCGCCAAAGGAACTGTAAATCCGGTTCATCAGGTTCATGAACGACGCACTGGCATGAGCCGCGATCCACTCCGAGGGCAAGGTACCACCGAACAGGAAGCGTTCCCAGGCTTCCAGCGCGCCGTCGTGCCATCCCGGGTTCACGGTCTGAAGGGCCGGCTTGAGCCCGGCGTTGTTCAGCAGGATCAAGTCGAAGGCCACAATGAATATGCTCAGCAGGACCATGATCCCCGCCCACTGGCCCAGACGACTGCCCAGCGCCAGCGGGCTCCCGCCGCCCACCTGGCGCACCATGTCCAGGGCCACCTGAACTGCAAACGCGACGTAGCCGACGATGAACACGCCGATGAACATCATCAACAGGAACGACGGCTGGTCATCCGGAAAGTACGGCAGCGGCAGGCCGTGGGCCAGCAGCAGAATCCCACAAAGCACATGCGTCGCCACGATGAACGCCAGCAGCCGGCCCAGGGCGACCCAATCCAGTTGCAGCGTGCCGGCCTCAGCCCGGAGGTGCAGCGGCCGGCCCTCGAGCAGGCCGGCCTGCGGAGCCGCGTGATGGTCGTGGACGGACATCTCAGTCGTATCGGTCGATGCCTGGCGATCGAGTGACAAAAAGTGGACCGGCCACGCCATTCACGGGACCAGCAGCCATTGCAATTCCCACCGCGTCAGAATGATCTGGACGATGAGCAGACCGCCAATCAGCGGTTTGAAGCGGCAGCGGCCCCGAAGGTGTTCCAGCAAGAAGGCGTGCACCGGAATCAGCGGCAGGAGATAGCGGAATTGAGCGCTGATGAACGGCGTGCGCAACAGGATCAACAGGTACACGAGTGCAAACCAGCCGCCGATGTTCCGCCGACGAATCACCAGCAGAATCCCAGCAATGCCGTAGACCGCCAGCAGCGCGGCGGCCAGCAGCGCCACCGGTGACTCCACGGCCGTCAATCGGATGGTGCGAATCAGCGGGAACCAGGAGTCGGTCACGCCGGCCGCCGGGTACCAGGAGCGGCCGGCCGACATCATCGCGCCCCATCCGCCGGCCCCGACCTTCGAAATCACGCCCAGCAGGACGACACCCACGGTGCTCAGCAGCACCGACCGCCATGCCGGCCCCAGGCTTCGCCGGCGGCGGCAGTCGAGGGCGAAGTCGAGGCACAGTGCCGGCCAGATCGCCAGCCCCACCAGCCGAACCTGCGGCAGCACCAAGGCGCAGATTCCGGCGGCCCAGAACGATTGTCGTTGGTACAGCCACAGGAAACCGACCAGGCAGGCGCAGAACATGGCTTCCGCGTAGACCATGTGCAACACCCAGCCGGATGGAAACGCACTGACGAACGCCATCAGCGCCGCGCCCAGCCATCGCGAATGGACCGCCGAGCCCCACTGATACAGCGCCCACAACAGCACCCCGAAGCACCCCAGCGACCACACCGCGCCGCCGACCCATGCCGGCAGTCCAAGACCGGACAGTCCGGCAATGATCGCCGGATACAGCGGCGCAAACGCACGGGCGGATTGTGCCGGCGGACCGTCGGCCTGGCGGTAGCCGTGCTCGGCGATCTGCAGGTACCAGTAGCTGTCCCATTTGACCAGGAGTTGGCCGCCGAGGGACGTCACCGGGGGGACCCCGTGGGTATAACGGGCATCCGGCAGGACCGTGGGCTGGAGCAGCTCGAGACCCGCCAGCACCGCAGCCACCGCCAGCCGGGTGGCCAGAACGGCCGCACACGCCGTCGCAAACCGCGGCCCCGATGCGCCCGGCGCTGCCGAAGGCTGGTCGACCATCATGACGGGCCTATCGGTCGATCGCGCCGGCCGGAAAGAGCCAAACCCGCGCCAATCGACTCGCCCCAAAAACGAAAAGCCCATCCACCACGGTCGACCCGGGGTGGATGGGCCTGCTGGACGGCGGCTGCCGGAGTTATTCGAGCCCTTCCAGCAGCTCCTGGTACTTCTCATACAGCCCGGGGTTGCGCTCCGCCAAGTCATCGGCGTCCCGGAATTGCAGACTCATCTCGGCGTCACCTTTGTTGACCGTCACGGTAATCTGACCGTCGTCGGCGACGTTGATGCGCGTGGAGGCCTTGCGGGCAGTGCTGAAGAAGCCGACCCCCCCGGGTCCGGGGCCGCTGAACTGCATGTTGCCGCCCTTGTTGAGTTCGAGGACCTTGGCCAAGGGGCCTCTCTCGCCGGACCCTTGCCAGTTGAAGGTCGCTGAGTTGTTCTCCCAGGTGCCTTCACAATCGAACTCCTGGACCTGCTCCTTGCCGTCCTGTTCGATGGTCAATGTGCCCTTGCCCTCTTCGCAGGTGACGCTGATCTGGACCGCGCCTTCCGGGTGCATCCCCTTCAGCATCTGGTGCAACTCCAACGCGGCGGGACCGCCGGAGGCACGGAACTTCATGATGGGGTGATCCTGATCGCCCTGCAACTCGAACAACCGGACGTGGTTCGGCCGGGTGCCCAGTTCAACCGTAAAGGACATCTGTTTGTCATCGCGGATGATGTCGATGTTCACTTCCTGGCCTGGAGCAAAGCCCTGGATGGACTGGACCAGTTCGGCCACATCGGTCACCGTCCGGCCGTCAAGCCGAGTGATGACGTCGCCGTTCTGCAGCCCGACCTTGGCGGCTGGGGCGTCCTCACCCACAACCCCCAGAATGGCGACACCGTCCTCGCCGGCCGGCCCCAGGTAAACACCCAGCCACGCTTGGTTGGATTCCTTGTCGCAGTACTCGGCGGCGGAAGCAACGCCTGTGAACACCGCCAACGCCAATGTGAGCACGGTTAGACTCCTGATCATGGTACGGTCCTTTCAAAACGACGGGGGGCTCGGACGTTACGGACAACGTCTATTCAGACGCGTCCAAGGCTAGATAGCGCTCAAAAAGAATCGGGTTGTGCAGCCGTAACTGTTCCGCGTCGCCAAATACGCGGATCGATTCGGCATCGTCCTGCCGGCGAGTGACGGTGATGGTGCCGTCGTCGTCGGTCTTGAAGCTGATCAACGCCGCGGGGAATTGGCGTTCGAAGCGGCTGAGCCGCTCGTGGGTTCGTTGCAGATCGGCCTCGATTCTGCCCAGATGCTGGGCCAGGCGGCGGCTGGATTGCACATCGACGTCGGCCCAATTGCGCCAGACCTGCTGCCACGCCACGGACGGATCCCCGCTGCCGGCAGCCGGATTCGAATCGGTCAGGCCCACCATCCCGACCGACCCCGGAGATTGGACCCAGCTTCCCAGGGCCAGGTTGGGATCCTCGGTGAAGTGGGCCAGGACCTCCTGGGCATCGGACGCCTGGAACACCGCAAAGGCCTCCTCGTCTGCTTGACGCAAGGCCTGCTCGTTGGGATAGACCTGCTCCTGGGAGCGAACCCCATCACGCGGCTGGCGCCGGACCTTGATGCCCGCGCCCGGAAAGCACTCAATCATAAACGTGGTCTCGCCTTTGACCGCCTGGCAGAGCACCTTCGGCTGGCCGTCGTGGGCCACCACCTCCAGGGTTCGCCGCCGGACTGCGGGCAGCAAGCGGCGAAACTGCTTGGGGATATCGGGCCCGCTGAGTTCCTGGACCACGATTTCACCGTTGTGACCCCGGCGCAGGATCTTGCCGGTCACGACTACATTATCCTTATATATTGCTTCCGGCACCGTACCGAACCGCCAGCGGTACTGGGCGGGGTCCTGTGGAATCGCCGCCAGGCTGACCGTCAGCTTGTGCTCGCCGGCCTGGCGCTGCACGACGATGTCGACCACCGTCTCCGGGGCCATCTTGCGGATGGCACGCCCAAACTGGCCGGCATGACTGGGCACGTCCTGGCCGTTGAATTGCCGCAGAATGTCATAGCGCTGCAACCCAGCGCGATCCGCCGGGCTGTCGACACAGATGTCGGTGACCACCAGCCCGCTGCCGCCCAGGCCGAGGTGGGCATCGAGGGCCGGACCCGGCGGTTCCAGCCGCAGGCCCAGCCAGGCCATGCCCGGCGCGTCAGGGTCGTCGATGCCGCCCAGCACCTCCGCAAAGAGCACCGCCGAAACGGCGTGGGACGGCACGACATCGCTGTCTCCGTCGAAACCACGGGCCTGGGTGGCGGCCGCCGCCAGGGCAACGACCACACCCCACAGCAGGTACCCATGCCCTGTGATCCTCATCGCGCCCGTCCTTTACATTTCGCCGGAAGCCAGCAGCACGGTTCCAGCCGGCTGCATGCCGGCCGGCTGACGATGATGCTCGGTGGTGTGCTTGACTTCCAGGAGGTACAAAGCATCCTCCTTGTCGTCGAGCACCCCGTAATAATCGAGAACGGTTCCACGCTCGCGGACCGGTGATCCGGTGTCGACCAAGCGCATCCAGTCGGTCGGCGGACTTTCCATGACCGGCGGGGTGATCCCCGCCCGGCCATCCAGCCCGCGCCCGGATCCCAGCCAGGCGATTCCCAAGATCAGGCACGCCGCAACCGCTGCGGCCGCCGGGGCCAGCAGCCTCCACCAGCGGCGGCCCTGGGGCCGGGCCGAAATCCGCGCGACGGCGGCCGGTGGCCCGGAGTGGCACACGGCATTCAGCAGTTCCGCCGACCACAAGTCGACCTGCTGCATCTCCTCCAGTTGCCGGCGGACCTGCGGATCGCGGATCAGTCGCTTGTCGAGTTCATAGGATTCCTCGGCCGTCAGCGCCTGGTCCAGCTTGCGGTTGATCAGGTGTTCCAGTCGTTCGTCGCGCTTGCTCATGTCCCTTCCTATAGCCGGCCGTCAAGTGCTTCCCGGAGATGCCGCCGGGCCCGCACCAGTCGGGTCTCCACGGTATCGATCGGCAAGCCCAGCACTTCGGCAATCTCCTGGTAGCTCCAGTCCTCCAGATGGCGCAGCACGAACGGCTCCCGGTATAACGCCGGTAGCCCGCGGAGCGCGTTCAATAAGGCCTCCCGTTGTTCGGAGCCCATCCCGGCGTCCGGCGGTTCTTGCCCGGTAACGCCGGTCCGAACGTGCTCGACCAGGGCCCGGTTGAACCGCCGCCGCCGGGTAATCTCGCGGCCGGCGTCCATGGCCGCGTTGCGGGCCAGCCGATACAACCAACTGCGCCAACGACGCGGATCCTTGAGCGTCCCGATTTGCTGCCAAACCCCCGTCCAGACTTGCTGGTTGACATCTTCCAGGCGGTCGCGGTCACCCAACACACCGTAAATCACCCCGCGGACCCACTTGCTCTGGCGGCGCGCAAATTCCTCGAACGCTTCGCGGTCGCCCGCCAGGATCGCCTCCAAAACCGGCAATTCCAAGTCCAGATTCTCAGTGAGTGCCCGGGTCATCAACATCTACCAATGACGAGCATGGAGCCCGATCCCTGTCATCGCCGGCCGCCCCTTCCGCGATTATAAGCCCATCCGATGCCAATGGGACCCCCAAACCGCAAGCCGGCCCACGATTCGCGGTCGAACCGTAGGCCGGCATAGGCAAGGGAGAAACGGGATTGTAAAGCGCCGTGGGGGGGGGGCAATCGGACCCCCCCGCGACCGATCACCCAGACCCCCCGGTCCGATATTCGCAGGTCACTCTTCCACCGGCACCGCCACATCCAACTGGCGGGCAATGCGCAGCGCTTCCGCCGCGTCGGCCGCGCCGCCGGTGACGATCAGGGCGTTGAGTCGATCGTCGGGCACCAGCCGCAAGCCCTGCCGGGATCCCGGAACAGCGAGACAGCGCTCCAGCAGACCACAGACGGTGCCGGCCTGGGCGTACTGCAGGCGCATGATCCGGGTGACACGTTTGTCTTCTTCCGCCGGAGCGTGCCGTTCGGGCACATCCAGGGCGGCAATCAGCGAAGCCATCTGATCCAGTTCCTCAGGCGTGCCGCGCATCAGGATGGCATTGTTATGGTCCAGCCAGGTCAGCTTGTGGGGCTGGTCCTGGTCTTGGAATAACGGCCGCAGATGTTCGGCAACCACCCGGCTCTGCATGTGCTCGAGCATGACCACTCCGGTCTTCCGTTGCGGGCCCACTGCTTCGCCCGAATCGCGCAGGACGGCCGGCCGCACCTGCTGATCGATTTCGTAAACCATTTGGCGAACCCGCTGCTGCACCGGCTGGGGACCCTGAACGATGATCGAGTTGGTGAACTGGTCGGTCCGGACACTGACCAGATCGCCCAGCGCGGCCGCACACACCGCCGCCGGAACGTGGTGCAGCCTGTACGCCGTGACCACCGCCGGGCTCCTGTCGGTCTCCGCTTCCAAACCACTCGCTGCCAGGACCGTCCCCGCCGCCAGGCCCACGAATGCCACCAAAGCCGCCCATCGATTCCATGGTGTGACCATCGTTACACTCCTTGTCGCCGGCGGTGTTGGGTGAGCGCCCGACCGCCCGCACCGCAGTTCCCTGCCCAGCACCGGGCAATTCTGATCCTGGTACACCCAGGCCTTGCTCCGGTTGCGACGCGGCCGAGATTTGCGGCACTGCCGTCGCCGGCTAGAATGAACCGCGCATGATCAAGACCAAGACCATCGCCACTCTTGGCCCGGCCAGCAGCGCGCCGGAAGTCCTGCAGGCCCTGCTCGAAGCCGGCGTCGATGTGGTCCGGCTGAATTATGCACATGGCACCCTCGAGGAGCACGCCCGGGCGCTGGCCTGCACCCGTGAATTGGCCGCTCGACAGGACCGGGCTGTTGCCGTCCTGGGCGATCTGGCGGGCCCCAAAATCCGCATCGGCATGATGGATCCGCAGGATCGCACACTGATCAGCGGAAGCACACTGGTCATCCAACGGCAGCCGATCCTGGGAACCAGCAGCCGCCTGAGCACAACGCATCCGGGCTTGATCGACCAGGTGGCCGTCGGCGACCGGGTGCTCATCGACGACGGCCAGATCCTGTTGACCGTCTGCACCGTCTCGGCCGACCAGATCACCTGTTACTGCAGCCATGGTGGGTTATTGTCCGACCACAAGGGCGTCAATCTGCCCGACTCCGATCTGGCCGTGCCGGCGCTCACCGACAAAGACCTTCGGGATCTGCAGTGGTCGATTGACCACGAGGTGGACTACCTGGCCCTGTCCTTCGTGCGCCACCCCCAGGATCTGCGGATGTTACGCGAGCGGTTGCGGGCGGCCGGGAGTGACATCGGCGTTGTGGCCAAGATCGAGAAGCCGCAAGCCGTCGAGCACATCCAATCGATCATCGAAGAAGCCGACGCCGTCCTGGTGGCCCGCGGCGACCTGGCCGTCGAGATGGACCACGCCCGCGTCCCGGCATTACAGAAGGACATCACCGTTCGCTGCCTGCAGTCCGGCAAGCCGGTGATCATCGCCACCCAGATGCTTCAGAGCATGGTCGACTCGCCCACCCCGACCCGGGCCGAGGTCAGCGATGTGGCCAACGCCATCCTGGACAGCGCCGACGCAGTGCTGCTTTCGTCGGAAACCTCGGTCGGCCACTACCCGGTGGAAGCGGTCCACTGGATCCAACGCACGGCAGCCGCCACCGAAGCCTATCACGCCCGGTTACCCCCTCCGGACCCTCCCCAGGTCCACGGGACCGAGCTGGAAGTCACGGCCGCCATCGCCCAGTGCGCCCGCACCCTGGCCCGGCGGCTCAACCCCCCGCTGGCCGCGGTCTGGACCCACAGTGGCAGCAGCGCCCGACTGCTCAGCAAGCACCGCTTCGACCAGCCGATCATCGCCCTGACCCAGCACCCTCGGACCCTCGGCAAGCTGGCCTTGTACTACGGGGTCCGGCCCGTCCTGGCCACCTGCCCGCAGACCGCCGCCGAAATGCTGCAGTTGCTCGACGGCATCGTGCTCCAGCGGGGCTGGGCCCAACCCGGCGATGCCATCATCGTGGTCGCCGGCACCCAGTTCGCACTCACCGGCGGAAACAACACCCTGACCATCCATCGCGTCGGCGCCTAACTGAACTAAACTGACCCGGCCCCGGCCGGCAGGCTGAAGCCCTTGCTGGGGCATCAAGCCCAGGGCACCGCCCGTTCAGAATAAATGGTACCACCATTTCAATCAGATGGTACCTTCGTTTTATCCAAATGGTACCACCATTTGGTCAAATTCGTGGTACCATTTATATAAAATGGTATCTTGGTTTGATCATTCTGGTGGTACCATTTGAATTCAAACCGCCGTCGCCCGCGGCTAAGGCTCGGACTTCTTCGCGGAAGCGGCCGGAGTCCAAGGCCAAAGTTGAAAGCGCCGCGGGGTGCGGTGTTTTTGCGAACGTGGGCAGCAGGGTACTGCTGCCGGCCACGGTCCACGGCTACGGCATCGGCCGCGGCACCTACATGAGAATGGTCGAACTCGGCGGTGGTCTCGGGCTGGGCGTCAAGAAGTCATGAGGGACGCTGCAGAGACTCCTGGACCTCGGACTCGTTGCCCACAGACCCTGGCGCGCCGGGCAGTCGAGGAGCAATTTGACGAGTTCCACTTCCGCGCCGCGTAGTTGGGTCAGGTGGCGGTGAACGTGCCTCCGGCCCGGCCGGGCGCGGAGTATCCTCCATATCCTGCTTGACTAAGTGGACTGCCAGCTCACGCAGCTCGCAGTCAATGCCCGCACGCCGTCCAGCCTGGGCGGCTGGGCATCGATTGTCCGGGGCTTATTCGCACGCCGATGCATGTTACGAGTACGACCCCTCCCGGTTAGGCCACCCCGTTCGGCCCGATTCACCCCTATTCGGCGGGCCGGGATGGGCATTCCATCCGTTCCCGTTCGGGAATGCGGCCCGAGTGGCCGGTGCTGACAGCCGAGGATTTACCTGAATCAGTACTCAACTATTCCCGATCGGGTACATATAGCTTGACGAACTGGTCTGAATCCCCTACGCTTTCTTCGATGATGGCTGATTTTCCCGATCGGGAAGAAGTTATGGCGAAGTCTCGGGCTGAGCGGCACGACGGGATCAGCGAGATTGGCGCGTTCGTTCGGACGCGCCGGCGGGCGAGCAAGCTTTCGCAGCGTGAACTCGGCGAGCTGGCCGGCGTCGGCACACGCTTCGTTTCCGAACTCGAACGCTGCAAGCCGTCGGTCCGGCTCGACGCTGTGAACAAGGTGCTGGCCGTTTTTGGAAAGGCGCTCGGCGTCGTGGACGCGCCGCGGAAGGAACAGAGTGATGAGAATGCGTAGGGCCACCGTGCGTCTCGATGGCCAGCCGGTCGGCACGCTTATCGAAACGGGAAGGCAGGTCACGTTCACGTACGACCCGCAATGGCTCGCTCGAGCGGACGCGGTTCCGGTGTCTGTGACGCTTCCGGTGCGGGCCGAACGCTACGTAACGGAGGGCCTGCACCCGTTCTTCGAGAACCTCCTGCCGGAGGGCTGGCTGCTGGAGTTGGCCACGCGCAAGCTCAAGATCTCCAAGGACGATGGGTTCGGGCTGCTCCTGGCCACGTGCGCCGACTGCGTCGGCGCCGTCGAGATTGTTCCGACAAAAGACGCCGCCGGCGGGGAGCGAAACGAGTGAGCCGCACCTGCCGAGTGTGCCTGAAACCAGTTCGTGACCAGGATTATCACGCGGCCTGCCTGCGGCCGCTGTTCGGCGCTGCGAAAGTGCCGCAACTTGACATCAGCCTGGCCAAGCTACACACCGCCGGCCTGGCCATGGTCGGCCGTTCGTCCCTGTCCGGCGTGCAGAAGAAAATCTCCGTCACGCTGACCACGGATCGTGAAACGCTCCAAGTCGCCGCGGAGGGCGGGCGCTACATCCTGAAGCCGCAGACCGAGACGTTCCCGGCGCTGCCCGAAAACGAGCACGTGACCACCTGTCTGGCGAAGCTGGTCGAGATTGAGGTACCACCGTCTGGCCTGGTTGCGCTCAGTGATGGCTCGCTGGCGTTTCTTTCCAAGCGCTTTGATCGGCTGCCCGATGGCCGCAAGCTGCGGCAAGAGGACTTCTGTCAGCTCGCCGGGCAGTCGCCCAAGGACAAGTACGAGGGCCCGGCGGAGCTTTGCGTGCGATTGCTCCGGAAGTACGCGTCCGAGCCGCTGATCGAGATCCTGAAGCTTTATCGACTGCTGCTCTTTGGCTGGTGGACGGGCAACGGTGACATACACCTCAAGAACCTGTCGCTGTTCACGGACACGCAGGGAATCACGCGGCTCACGCCGGCGTACGACCTGGTCAGCACGCGGCTCGTGATTCCGGACGACCCGCTGGCGCTGCCCGTCGTCGGCAAGAAAACCAAGCTCACCCGCACGACGTGGCGGGATTTTGCAGAGTACTGCGGCATTCCCAAGAAAACAGCTGGCCGCGTCTTCGAAAGGCAGGCGGCGGTTGAGGTTGCTGCGACTGGGGCTATCGAAGCTTGTTTCCTGCCGGCCGAGCAGAAAGTCACGCTGAAGGAGCTGGTGGCGGAACGCAGTTCGTCGCTGCGTGAATGACGGATGAATGACTGACCCGGCAACGCTCCGATTCGGCGCTGGCCGTGAAGCAGCGAGGGCGGCATCAGAAACATCGCCGTCGATGTCGATAACACCGGCGTGGTTTGTCTTGACTATCAAATCCCCGCTGTTGGTCTCGCTGGAAATGTTGTCCCCGACCTTGAATACACCCGAACTCGTAATGCTGCCGTCCACTGTCACGCTACCGGTGAAGGTCTTGGGAAAGTGAACATGGCCCACCACATCTCCATCCACCTGGAGTGTCCCGCTCATGGTCTCGACGACCCAGACCAGGCCATCCTCTCCCGAGTTCGTGGCAACATCTCCGCCGATATCTATGGTGCCGCTCATCGTGCCGTCCACACGGATTAGACCGGCCACGATGCCAAGCTTCGGAAACGGGTTAAGGACGCCGGCGTTGAGCTCGAAGTCGCTCAACTCATCTACGACGCTCGCAGCGAAGCCGCCCTAACGCAGCATGAACTCGCGGGCCTTGTCGGCACCGACCAATCGGTCATTTCGCGTCTTGAAAATGCCGACTACGAAGGCCACTCGCTCTCCATGCTCCGCCGTATCGCCCAGGCACTTGGCAAGAACCTTGAGGTTCGATTCGTCAACGCCGAACGCGCACGCGAATCGGCGTAACCCCCGGCACACGCCCGCTGAACTTACCGCTTCCGTTCGATCACTTCTCCTGGTGTGAACGGCGTTTGAAAAGCGCGTAAATCCGGCGCTTTAGTTGGATGATCTTGACCTGCTCGCCGCCGAAGTGCCAGAACGCATCCTCCAGGCAGCGGATGAATTGCTCCGCCGTCTGACGATACACCACCTCACTGTAGGCCTTGCGAGATTGGAATAATGGAATAAAGGGGTCAGGAGCAGACGACGTCAACTGCAGCCGGCTCGTTGACCGGCGGAAAGCGCGCCTATTCGCAGGATCCCCACGCCCCGAGAAGCTGAGCGAGGTCGGCTGGCCCGACGGTGCCATCGTTGTCCAGGTCCGCCGAGTGACCGGGGTTGGCCCCCCAGACGCCCAGCAGCACCGCCAGGTCCGCCGCATCCACACTGCCGCTACGGTCCAGGTCCGGCCCGCAACACTGCACCGGGGGCGGCGGGTTCCGGCGATCGGTCCAGGCCGCCACAAAAAGGCCGGCGTCCGCGCAGTCCACATCCGCATCCCCGTCCAGGTCCGCCCATACGCACCCCGGCCAGCTTCCAGCCGCGGACGTTGCACACTCCTCAAAGTAGAAGACGTCGCCGGAATCCACCTCGCCGTCGCTGTTGAAATCACCGGATCCAGCAAGCGGAATGTCTCCGAACCGCACGTAATGCCACTGC
>CAZUGO010000048.1:0-2222 GCA_964619935.1 uncultured Planctomycetales bacterium
CCGCGCCAATGCTGCCATTCGCTCCTGTTTACGGTGCAGAACAAGCCAAAGAATGCGTCGTCGCCCGATGACCGCCGCTCCTGTGTTTCCTCCGCTTGCCGCCCAGGCAATGGCAGTTTGAGGCCGGCGAAATTACACCCCCAACAGGCCACGGTTACTGCGATCGGCGGTTGCTGGCTTCGGACGGAGGTTCTAGACTGGGCCCCCGCGACGTACTGGGCCATGACGTAGTGGGCCATCCGGAGTTCGGGGGATTGGCGTGATCTTGCTGTTTTCGTTCCTGGTCGCGTTGTTCCTGACGGCGGTGGCGATACCGCCGCTGATGCAGCTGGCAGCGCGACTGAACCTCGTGGATGTGCCCACCGCCCGGAAGATCCACGGCCGGCCGATCCCGCTTTGCGGCGGCATCGGCATTGCCCTTGGCGCCATGATGCCGGTGCTGATGTGGGCGCCGATGGACCCGGCGCTGAAGGCGGGACTTGCGGGCGCGGTGCTGATCCTGGCACTGGGCATGATTGACGACGCCTGGCCACTCCACTACGGGTGGAAGTTCTTCGGTCAGGGGCTGGCGGTGGCGATTGCGATCGCCGGCGGGGTGGTCGCGGAGCATCTGCCGTTGTTCGGCCTCGATCCGGCACCGGCGTGGATCTCCTATGCGGTGACGGCGCTGTTCCTGGTGGCGGTGACCAACGCCGTCAACCTGGCAGACGGCCTTGACGGCCTCGCCGGCGGTTGCGTCATGCTGACTCTGCTTGCCATCGCGCTGCTGGCCTACCCGGCCGACGGTGTCGCGCTGATGATCGTCGCGGTGGCGCTGACCGGGGCGCTGCTCGGCTTCCTGCGCTACAACACCCACCCGGCCACCGTCTTTCTGGGCGACACCGGCAGCATGTTCCTCGGTTTTCTGTCGGCGGTGCTTGCAATCGAGCTGGTGCAGACCTGTCATACCGCGGTCAATCCGGCCGTACCGCTGCTGCTGGTCGGCCTGCCGCTGCTCGATACCGCCCTTGCCTTCACCCGGCGGATCGTCAATGGCAAGTCACCGTTCAGGCCCGATCGCAGCCACATCCACCATCATTTGCTTGCGAGCGGGCTGACCCAGGTTGAGGCGGTCACCGTCATCTATGTGATCCAGGCAGCGATGGTCGCTGCGGCAATTCTCCTGCGCTACGAGAGCGATGCGGTGGTGCTGGGGGCGTTTGCCGCGGTCTCGCTTACGGTGGCCTTGCCGCTCGCATGGGTGCGACTGACCGGGCAACCGCTGCGGCCGCGCCCGGAAACGGCGGCGAATGCGGACGTTCCCGTCGAGCGGCGCAACTTGTGGCTTCGCCGTCGCACGTGGCTGCCGGCACGGACGCTCGGGTATGTCGCGATTGCGCTTGCCGCCTTCCTTGTGGCGGCACCCTTCCTGCCCAAGAAGGCGCCCCAGGACATCGCGGTCGTCGCGGCGCTCGCGGTAGTGTTCGGCTTCGCCGCCCACCAACTGTTCTACAACCGCCGGCTGCTGATCGAACGGGGGATCATTTTCCTTGCCGCCGGAACAACCGCCTATTTGATGGCGTCGTGGATGGGCGGGCACCCCGGGCGAAGCTGGGCGGTTGGACTCTACCTGGCGGTGCTTACGATTGTGCTGGTGGCGGCGATCCGGGTCACCCGGCGAACACTGTTCCGGGTCACGCCGCAGGACCTCCTGATCCTGTTTCTGGCAATGACGGTGCCCAACCTCTCGGGCGAGGCGGTGCGTGAATATCACCTGCGGGAGATGGCGGCGATCATGGTGGTGCTGTTCTATGCCGGCGAGTTCGTCATCGCCAAAGATCCGCGCAGCCGCCATCTGGTGAGCGGGGCGGCGGTGGTGGCCCTTGCCTTCGTCGCGGCCCGGGGCCTGTTCCCATAAAGCGACGGCCGGCACCTCATCCCACGCCACACCCCCTTTCCATCGGCCGGAATAGCCGAAGATCGCCGGCGCGCGCATCGCCCGGGAGGCAACCGAACGAACCGACGTCCCGAGCCAACACCCCGGCCGGGACCTGATCTGTCGACTTGGGCGTAGCGACCTTTGCCGCCGCCATGGATCAACTGACTGTTCCGCCGCGTGCACGTGCAGAGGATCGGGCGCTCACAGGCATCGCCGCCGCTGATCCTCCGAACAGGCCGAACCCTTAGAACGCTCGACGCGCCCGCCACGAGCCAAGGCCAAGGGCGGCGAGAGCGACAGCGAA
>CAZUGO010000049.1:0-93555 GCA_964619935.1 uncultured Planctomycetales bacterium
GGTGCTCGTCCGTGAGCAGGTGACCACCGCTTTCGGCGAGGTGGTGTTCAGTGCGGGATCGACGGACACGCGCTATCAGTTCGCTGGCGCTTATGGTTACGAAAACCTCGGGATCGCAGCGCTGCATGTCGGCCATCGGTACTACGAGCCGGCGCTGGGAAGATTCTTGCAGCGGGACCCGATTGGCCTTGCAGGCGGGCTCGCGGTCTACGCGTATGTTGACAGTCTGCCCACCGTAGACGTGGACCCAAGCGGCTTGGTAACCTGGCAGGGCGTCAAGGACGGAATTGCCAAAGGCGTCATCTGGGTCACGGGTGGGCGAGATTCGTGGCTGGATGGTCCGAAAGAGGTGGATAAATGGAGCCGGCGCGCCGAAAACGTCTCGCTGGTCTGCGGCGGACTTGCGGGCCTTGCGCGGGCTGGCGCACGGTATGGGGTCGTCAAGTTCCTAAGATACAAGAACGTCCGAGGGGTCGGCATGAGCGTCTCACGAGGCGGCAAGCGTATCTTCGGTGTCGATATACATCGCCTCCCGAACTCGGTACGAGGACACGGAGGCAAGTTTCGGCCACACTATCATCGCCCTCCCAGAGTTAAACTCCATCGACCTTGGGAGGGAGGCTGGTGACCGAGCAACAGCCATTGTATCCGATTCTCTATCGTGATGCGGAGGATCACGGCTACTTGGTCTGCTTCAGATCGTATGCCGAAGCCGTGGACGGCATGGTGGACAGTGTAGAACTGGAACAGGGTCCCGACTACCAGGCGTGGGATGCCGCAGGGTTCCGCCTCTCGCTCAGCGTGGACGATCCCAATTCCCGCCAGCGTTGGTTAGGTATTCACGTGGTCGGAAGGGAGCCTGAGGTAGACAGTGAATTCTTTTTCGCAATTCTGCAGGAATACGCCACACTAAATCAGGTCGCAGTAACGCGATTGTCTGACGACGGCCCGTACGACTACTATGGGCGCATAGAGGACGCCATATTTCAGCGGCGTTGGACCAACCGACCCTGGTGGCGGAGGGTCTTGGGCACGCCCAACCCTTGAACAATCGAGTACGAGCCGATGTCTGAAGATGATGGGAATGCGATCTGAATAATTATGGACAGTACTAAGTTCTGTTCGCTTTCTTTTTGGTTTTCTTCTTCTTGCGCGGACGTGCTCGTGCCGCTGACTGTTGTGCCGACTACTTCTACGATTCCGGTGCCGGACGGGGCATGCTGTGTTGTCGACTCGGCGGAGGCTTGTCAGTCCGGCTACGCGTCGCAGCATTATCAAGAGGTTGCGGTGGACAATGCCCAGGTACTGTCCATCACTGAGTTCCGAGGCCAGGGCCGGGCCCGAACGCTGCTGCGACAGCGTGACCCGCTGGGTCCATCTGAGTTCCTGCCCGAGACCGCGATTTGGCATGACTACGACGGCGACGAGATCTATGGGGACTACGGCGCGGACGCCGCAGGCGCCGTCACCGAAGCCGGTTCCTTCGAGCTCGGCCTGGCCCAGGCAAGCACCGGGCAGGTCGCGTACTTTCAGGGCGACCAGATCGGAAGCACCCGGCAGATGAGCAATCAGGATGCGGTGCTCGGCCGTGAGCAGGTGACCACCGCTTTCGGCGAGGTGGTGTTCAGTGCGGGATCGACGGACACGCGCTATCAATACGCTGGCGCTCATGGTTACGAAAACCTGGGCCTTGCAGCGCTGCATGTCGGCCATCGGTACTACGAGCCGGCGCTGGGAAGATTTCTGCAACGGGACCCGATTGGCATCCGCGGCGGGCTAAATGTGTACGAGTACGTCAGTTCCTACCCCATTGGGTTAGTGGATCCATTGGGGATGATCGGCGAGAATTGGGTTCCCACCCCGGGAGGCGTTTTCGTTCCGCCGGACTATCCGATGCCGAAACCGGGATTTCTCCGCGGGAGACTTCTGCCAGCGGTGCGCGGAGGAGGACGTGCTGCAGGCAGGTTCCTGCCCGGCGCCGGCCTTGCGATCACGTGTGCCAGCGCCTTCTCATATTATGTGGACCGCGATACCGATCTGATGGACAGAGGGATAACCAAGCCGTCGCCCTGGAAATTCTGGCTGTGGGGGACTGTATCCGGAGACTTCTTTAATAGGAGTTGGTCACTCATCGCAAGGTAGCTGGTACTAAATGTAGTGCAGAAACATAGGCCAAGCTCAGGTATGTAGCCGTGCGTAAAGATCTTGCTCCAGACAATGGTGCGTCATGCGCGCGGTGTCGGTATTCACTCAAGGGTCTCCCAGATCATCACATCTGTCCAGAGTGTGGTTTGGCTTTTGACCGGTCCTCGCGCCTCTACTATCCACATTGTCGCCGTGATGTCTCCATGACGTGGGTGTTTATCGTATCTACGGTGCTTCTGTATGGGATCATCTTCTTTTCAGGGTTTCCCTTCATATGGAAATGGAACTTCGCCAACGTTGCGGTGCTTGTGTGCGTTGGCCTGGGCATGTTCGAGGTCCTTCATCTCTGGCGCCGACCCCAGCGCACAATTGTGCTGACGCCCAAGCATTTAGCCATCGTAGGGCCGAAGGGACACGAACTCGTCATGGCCAAGTCGAATGTGCTGTCCGCAAAGTGGAGCCGAACCCACGGTGAGATTATCATCTTTCTCAAGGACAATCGTACGATGGCATTGCCAGGAAGGACTTTTTTGGGGTCTCACAGCAAGGCAAAGACGTTTGCCTCGGTGCTATCTAACACGCTGGGCTGCGCCTCTGGCCGATCCCTCCCAGTGTGATACCTGACGCGTGGCGCGGTGTGGGTGCCCACGAAGGATAAAAGGACGGTCAGGAGCATCATCGCCTGCTTGCTGATCGCATTGTGGACCGGCAGGAAGCCGACGCTCCGCACCTATGAGATGATCTGCTATTACGTCACAGGCTTGGCCGCTGAGGAGGAGTTGCTCGCCCACATCGAAGAACTCGCCGTGCAGCCGTAACCAACCGTGCACCCCCCGCACGGCGGAGCTTCATGCTGCGCACAATTTGTTGCTCATACAACTTCGTTCTGGTTTCGCCGTGCGCCCGGGTCCAGGCGCCAACACCCGCAGCCCTACTGGCAGACTGTGTGCCGAACGGTATTGCTCCTGACCCGTCTTTATTTGAGACCTCCAAGTCATCGCGCCATGCCCGGCGCTCCCCCTAAGAAAGCGGCCGGACGAAATGCCGTCCGGCCGCTGGCGCTTCTGCTGTCGCGGCAAGAGCCGCGGGGGGGGGGGTGGCTAGTCTTGAATCTGTTGGGCGTTCAGGGCCTTGCTCATTCTCCGCTGGACGTCCAGCAGGTGGGCCCGGGACACATCATCGAGGTTCTTGTCGTCGGAGACCGCGGCGATCTTGTCGTGCAGCCGCTCGCAGGTCATCCGCATCAGGGCGTTGGCATCGGCCGGCACGAACCAGCCGGCCGGCATGACCACATAGGCGGTCATTTGGCGGGTGTAGGCCCGCTGCAGCGCGCGGCGGATGCTGTTGACCATGGGATCGCGGTCGGAGTACGCCTTGGTCAGCGGCTTCTCAAGCTCCGACCAGATGGTGTCGGTCAGGGTGCGGACGTGCTCGGCGAGGGTGTAGGCCGGCTGGCCCTCTTCGACCATCATTTCCATGTCGTGCACCCGCGAAATGGTGAACGGATTAAACACCGGCAGCAGGGCCGTGTGCATGACCATGTCCACCCGGTCGTGCAGACTGTACTCGATGAACGGATCAAAATCAGGGCTGCCCCAATGTCCCCAGCGGCCGGGAGCCATGCGGGTCAACACTTCCGGCTTGAAGCTCAGGACCCTGCCCGAGAAGACTTTGTCCGCCAGGAAGCGCATGGCCTCGCGCTGTTTCTCGGCCGAGGTCAGGACGAACGGGACCCGGGCGTTGGGGTCGCCCTTGTGGTCACGATGGAAATACTGCCCGCCGATGTACCGTCCGGCGAACATCGACGAGAACGCCACCTCGCTGAGCAGCCGGTCGAAGCGGCGGCGGAGCACCGAATAACTGTCGCCGTCGTCGACCGCCCAGTCGGCGATGTTGTTGAACAGGGTCTCAACCAGCTCGACGCGGTAGCGGGCATACTCGAGGGGGTCGCTGCCCATGTCGCGGCGGTTGACCAGCGGGTCGGGCTGGAACAGCCCGGTGTCCTCATCGGTGGCGTAGTCCAGTCCGGCTTCGGCCACCCGGGCGGTGACCGACTTGAGCATCTCCTCTTCGGTCTTGAAGTCCTTGCTCAGCGGCCGATAGCCGTATTCGATGGCCCACATGTCGTACGGGCCGAGGGTGGTCATGGCGAAGTCGCCCTGCAGTTTCTGCTTGGTGTTGAACATGAAGGCGTTGTAGTCCATCACGCTGGCGCTGATCGGGCGCTGGTCATCGGCATTGGACAGCACGTCTTCGAGGGGCAGCCAACTGCTGGCCTTGAAGTTGTGCCGCAGCCCGAGGGTGTGGCCGACCTCGTGCATGACCACTTCCTTGACCACCTGCTGCAGGAACTGGTCGGGGATCTCGGAGCAGCCCTGGGCGGCAAAGACGGTGCCGGCCATCCCCAGTTCGTGTCGCACGCTGGCGCCGCAGTCGCACATGTACCGGGCGTAGCGGTCGGCCAACAGGTCCAGGTTGGGCTGCAGGGTCTTGATTTCGGTGACATCGTCGCCGTAGCCGGGCAGCAGCCGTTCGCTGCGCGGGGTGAACGAAAACTCGGGGTGGGCCTCCAGGAAGGCCGACAGCTTGGCATCGCCGGTCCAGGCGGCCAGAGCCTTGGCTCCGAACACCGCATGGGTCTCGATGGGGCCGCGGACCCAGCCGTCATCGAAGACGATGTCGGCGTCGTAAATCTCGCCGGTCAGCGGGTTGGCCCGCGACGGACCCACGGCGATGCCGACGCCCGTCGTGGTCCAGCGGAAGAAGTTCTTGGTGACGTCCTCGGGATCGTAGTCCTTGAATTCGTTGGTCTCGGTCTGTTGGCGGACCTGGACGGCATTGAGGTAGCCACAAATTTCGAAAGCCTTGTTCCACTCCAGAATGCCGTCGCGAACCGCGCTGCGGAAGCGGACCGGAACGGTTTTCTCGATGTAGAAAATGATCGGTTCTTTGACCGGTGACTGGTCCAGCGCCGGATCCTGCTTCTCCAGGTGCCAGCGATTGACGTAACGGTTGAACAAGGTCCGCTCCTGGTAGCCCTTGGCCCAGTCGCGGCGGACGGTGGTGAAGTAGCCGATCCGATCATCGGCCGCCCGAGGTGTGTAACCGGTCTTGGGGATGGACGACAGGTTGTAGTTGACCGCGATCAGGGTGCCGTCGTAGGCGTTGCCGCCCAGGAAGCTGGAACCGGTGCCTTTGAAGGGGCTCTCCACGGTCAACACCAGGTTCTGCTCGAAGCACTTGGTGCGGAGCCACTTGGCCAGCGAGGCGTCCAGGGCCCCACCGTAGACCCGGCCGATGTTGCCGAAGTCCTGCTTGAACAGGTCGCCCAGGTCGATCACCAGGTTGCCCTTATTGATGGTCTTGATCGGCAGCACTTTGACCACGCGATCGGTGTAGGTGCGGCGCACGGCGTCGCTGACCGCGGTGCCCGATTTGCCCTCATTCAGCAGGTCCGGTTCGATGAGCAGCAGTTTCTTGTCGCGGCGCTGCCAGCGCAGGATCTGGTCGCCCCACATCCAGCCGGCGATGCCCGGACCGGCATGGATGCTGCTGGACAGCATGAAGTCGGCATCGAGCTGGTTGGCGGGAATCTCGGCAAGCAGCTCATCGGTTTTGGCGTTGTAATGCAGGGTGTAGAACGGCTTGCTGTTGTCGTCGGGCTTGTAGGCCAGGTCGATGACCTTGAACTCCTTGGTCACGACCTCGGAGAAGTCGGGGAAGTCTTTCTTCTCCTCCTTCTTCTTCGTGCCCGCTTCGGGTTCGGCGGGCGGGCCGTCCACGTCATCCAGACGCGGTCCGGCGAGCGCCTGTGACCACAGCAGGGTCAGGACAACCAAAGACAGTGACAGCTTGCTCCACGAGTTCATAGGGCGCTCCTGTTCCAGAGGTGAGTGAGGCGAGTCCAGGATCTGAGTGATTTAGCGGTCATGCTTGTTGTCGCGTCCCGGCGGCGCTTGAGATTGTAGTCGAATTCGGGTCTGGACGTCCAAGATCACTGGGGGCGCTCACAAAACCGGCCGGAATCGACGCCCCCGGGGGCTCTGGTGACCGCCGCCGCCCTCCGGAACCATGGTGGCGCCGCCCCCGCCGGGGTCAGGGTTGCCCGCGGTACAGCGGGAAGTACAGGGCGAACTCGGCGGGCTCACCCGGTGGCGACGCCAGCCGGATCTCGGCGCCGTGGTTCGTGATCATGCCGAACACGGTGGCCAGACCCAGGCCGCGCCCGAACTCCTTGCTGGTCACAAAGGGTTCGAAGATCTGGTCCCGGAGGTCCTCTCGGATGCCGCAACCCTGGTCGCGTACGCTCAGGCAGACGCATTCGCGGCTGCTCAGGGGGCTGTCTGCGGGGCCGTGATCCGAGTGGGTTTGCAGCCGCACCGCACCGCCCTTTGGCATCGCCTCGGCCGCGTTGATGACCAGATTCAGCAGGATCTGCTGCAACTGCGATGGATCCACCGCCACCACACCGCCCGGGCAGTTGCCCTCAAACTCCAATTGCACCCCGCCCGGCAAGGCGCTGCGGCACAACGGCAAGGCCTTCTCGATGACCGGGTCTATGAACGCCGGATGCGGCGAGAATGCACCGGCGCGGGCGTAGGCCAGCAATTCGCGGGTGGTGCTGGCGGCGCGCTGGGCCCCGTCGACCACGGCGGTCAGGGCGGGCCGCCAGGGATGGTCGGGGGGCATCTCCGACAGCACCAGCGACGCGTTGCCCAGGACCGACACCAGGATGTTGTTGAAGTCGTGCGCCACCCCGCCCGCCAGGGTGGCGATGGAGCGCATCTTTTCGTCGCGAAACAATTGGGCTTGGTTGCGGGCTTGCCGCCGGCGGTCCTGTTCCTGGGCGGCCTGGCTGCGACTGCGCTCGGTGATGTCCTGAAACATGGCCACCACCGCATCGAAGGTCGCCCCGCCCGACCAGGACACCGGCGAGGTCCAACCTTCCAGGTGGACGCGGCTGCCGTTCTGGCGGCAGATGAACAGATCGTCGGCATGCTGGGGGCTGCCGGTCTGCAAGGTCAGATGAATGGGGCAGCGCTGCACCGGGTAGGGCGTGCCGTCGGGTTGCTGCAGAATGGTGGCGTCGTCAGGCAGGCGGTACGGGGTGTTCGATTCGAGTTCGTGGCCCAGCAGCTCGCTGGCCAGCCGGTTGGCATGCAGCAACATGCGGTCGGCTCGATTCACACACAGAATGGCAACCGGCATGTTATCGAGCAGGGCTCGGAACATGGCCTCGGCCCGCCGTTGCGGCGACACATCGCGGAGCACGAACATGGCGATGGGTTGGGGGCGGGTGACCACCAGCGATCCTTGAAGGTCGCAGACCATGTGGCTGCCGTCGCGGCGGTGCATCAACCGTTCGACCTGCACCGAGCCGCGTTCCAGCAAGGTGCGGGCATCTTGCGCGACCTGGGCGCCGGCGGCCCCGGAGGGTTGATACCACCGCGTCAGCGTGTGACCGACCATTTCGTCCTGGCGATAACCGAACAGGGCGGCGAAGGCAACACTGCAACTGTCGAACCCCAGGGTGTTCACCTGGACCAAGGCCATGGGAGAGGCACTCAGTCTGACCAGGCGGCGGACGTGATCAATATCCGGTTCGTTGAGCGGCTGATCGCTTGCGGCATTTACATCGGACAAGGAACAGTCCCCACGGGTCGAGGGTTGATTGCACGGGTTCCCCGCTCCACCGGGACTATAACCCGATCGCAGGCCCAAGTCATCCCAGGGCCGCGCCGGCGGCGCCGGCGGCCTTGACGCGGTGGCGGGCCTTCTCTACGCTCCTGCCGGCATGGGGGGTGCACACACCACAGACCACCTTCAAGAGCGGCGTGAACGCGTCTATCTGGTGCTGGCAGGCACGTTTTTGGCGTGCATGACCATGCTGAACATCTTGGGAATCACCCGCTTTGTGCATCTCGGTCCGCTGGCTCTGGCCGTCGGCGTGCTGCCCTATCCGCTGACCTTCTTGTGCACCGATTTCATCAGCGAGTTCTACGGTCGCCGCCGGGCCAATTTCGTGGTGTGGGTGGGACTGGCGATGAACTTGCTGGTGCTCGCGTTCCTGTGGGCGGGCCATTCGCTGCCCGGGATCAGCGAAGCGGCGCGACCCGACTGGGTGCCGGAGGGCGCCTGGCAGCCGCCGCCCTGGCAGACCTTGTTCCTGGCGGAGACCACGACCATGCCCTTCGGGGCCCAGCGCACCGAGGTGGATCTCTTCGAGGTGATCTACCTGTGTACGCGCGGATCGGTCCTGGCATCGATGGTGGCGTACATGGCGGCCCAGTTCTGCGACGTGTTTCTGTTTCACTTCTGGAAGCGGTTGACCCGCGGGCGGCACCTGTGGCTGCGGAATAACGGGTCGACCATGATCAGCCAACTGGTGGACGCCACCGCCGTGATTCTGGTGACCTTCGGCGGCCGCTACCTGGCCGGCGAGATGACTTTGGAGGCCATCGGGGTGCTGATCGGCAGCAACTACCTGTACAAGGTGTGCGTCGCAATCCTGGATACGATTCCGTTCTATCTGGGTGTCTATTACCTGGCGCGCTACCTGCAGGTGGATCCGCTCAGCGAGCATTCGGACTGAGCGGACTACAGCCGGATCTCGTCCAGTTGACTGCCGTTGAGCAGCAGTCGCACCGGCTTGGCGGTCCGCGGAATGACGATGAGGTTGGCATCGATCGAGCCCAGGTCGAACCCGCAATCTTCCCGCGGCTGCAGCACGGCGTGGAGTTCCACCGCCAGCAGCGATTCGACGGCCTCGGCCACCAGGAACTCCTGGCAGGGGGCCCGGATGATGATGACGGCCACCGCGATCTCGGCGGCAAAGTCGATGCTCTGGCTGCCGTCCTGCAGCAGGATGCCGTTTAGATCCCCCTGGGTCCGAACCACCACAAAATCGCCGTTCTTGCCCAGAATCTGCTCGCTGGCCACAAACGGCAGCACCCGCAGGACGGGCACCGCGGCGGTTGCAAAGACCGCATCGACGGTTGTGGAGGCGTCGTCCGCGGTTTCCGAGGGCGGGCCGTCGCGCAGCGCTTCCAGCAGCCCCATGACCTCGAACCCGTTGCCGACATACACCGGCTGGCAGAAATCGCCCGAGACGGTCAGCCCATCCCAGGAATAGGTGTCGGCACTGCACAGCGTGATGTTGCCGGCGGCGCAGAGCACGTCGGGCGCGTTGGCGATGTGCTGGAACAATTGGTCGATCCGGCGATTCTCGCTGTCGACCAGCACCCGGGTCTGGAGGTCGCTCGCGACCAGGCAGTGATCCTCGGGATCCACCAGGGTGCAGTCGCTGCCGTCGCCCGCGACGATCAACGTCGTGTAATCGAGCACCCGGTTGCCGGCCTGGGAGCGCATGCGGGCGCTGATCAGATCGCCCGATTCAAAGCACGTTCCGATGTCGATGGTGCGCGAAAATACGAACTCGTTGAACTGGGACACGTCGATCGACTGCCCGCCGTCGGGACCGCACCCGACCCCCGCCGCCGCCATGATGATCAGTGCCCGTCGCGCCATCGACCGGTTCCTGTCCACTTGCTGCCCGCGGCTGCTGCCGGCGGATCTTGTGTATGTGTCGTCGCAAGGGGGTCAGGATCTTGAAACGAACCCGGCCGGTGGTTCACGACTCCGCGGCGCTGCCGGCCGGCTCCGGCTCCAGGATGACGAACGGCTCCTCGCAGACCGGGCAATCGACACTCTCGCCGACCCAGGACAGGTTCTCCAGCCCGCCGTGAAAGCCGCAGTGGGGGCAGGCCACGACCAGGTCGGGTTCTCGAGGCGGCGGGATCGGCACCTGGTAGCGCTGGCTCGGGACCACGGTCACGGTGGGGTCGGCAGGCCGCTGCCGACCGCGGCGACGCCAGACCACGCAGCCGACGGCAATTGCCACAACGCCGATAGACCATCCCGTGATGAACATGCGCGATCCCGACTTGCTGGTGGTGCGCCCGGCCGCGAGCCGGCTGGGGCGTGCCGGCGGTCAAACCGACTTTCCTATCATCGGCCGTCGCTTCGCCCGGCTTCCATCGAATTGCGCCATTATCGCCCTGGCATTCCCCGGACCCCGGGCGGCCGGTGCCGTGGTTGCTCAAAAGGCTGCGGCCGGGTCATAATGGGCGACCATGCCTCTAACCCGGTTGGGATTGCTGGGCGGGACCTTCGACCCGATTCACGTCGGGCACCTCATCCTGGGCCGGTTTGTGCTGGAGCGCTTGGCCCTGGAGCGAGTGGTGTTCGTGCCGTCGGCCCATCCGCCGCACAAGGCCACCGGCGACTGCACTGCCTTCGACCACCGTCTGGCCATGGTCCGCTTGGCCACCGCGGGCGACGGAGGGTTCGAGTGCGATCCCTGTGAGCGTCAGCGCGCCGGACCCAGCTACACCGTGGACACCGTGGCTGAATTTCGCCGGCGGCTGGGCCCGCAGGCGGAACTCTTTTGGATCCTGGGGGCCGACCTCCTGGCCGACCTGCACACCTGGCACCGCCTTCGCGCGCTGGTCGAGTCTTGCACACTGGTGACCCTTCGGCGCGGGGGCAGCGACGTGGGCACGCTCGATCATCTGCGGCACTTGCTCGACGTCACCCAGATCGAACACATCCGCCGCGGGATTCTACAAGCCCCCTGCTTGGATATTTCATCGAGTGACCTCCGCGGGCGGGTGGCCCGCGGGCTAACCATTCGGAACCTGGTGCCCGATGCGGTTCGCCAGTACATCGCCGATCACCGACTGTACCAGGGCCACCCCAGCGCGACGTGAAGCCTGGCGCACACGACCGCGGTTTGGTTAGAGCGCGTTAATTTCGCAACGGCGGCGAGGCACTGCGGTCCCGGTCCCCCGCACGGTTGAACCACGACTTTATGATCGGTCGCTCTTCTGTTACGGCGGGCCCGATGACGGTGCGGCGGGCGGTTGCTCCGCGGGCCAGCCGGTGATTGGGGACTTGTGAAATACGTCGTCGTCGGATAAATATGGAACCGGCACTTGCTTGTCGGGCAGCGCGATCATCGGATATGGGTTGTCTTGATGAGCCACTTCCACCGAATCGGACTTGGTTGATTTGCGGTCAGCAAGAATGCGCCGTGTCCTTTTGGAAAGGGTTGTTCCATGGAATTGAGTCGATTTCAGCCACGCTGGCGGTGGGTCCTGGCGACGGTTTGGACGGTCGGGTGCGTTGCTCCGACCGCGCTGGCGCAGCAGTTCGTAGAGCAGAATGCCACCCGGTTTCCGGTCCAGCCGGCGACTGATTACACCAACCAGGCAACCGTTGGCGATCTGGACGGCGATGGCGATCTGGACATCGTCTGGGCCAACGGGTGCTGCTTCAACGCTGAGGGTGCCACCTCCCCGATGCGGATCTACATCAACGACGGCAATGGCTTTTTCACCGATGAGACCGACGCTCGTGCCGACAACGCCAACGGGTGGTTCCGCGGAGTCGAGTTGGGTGATGCCGACAACGACGGCGATCTGGACATCGTCCTGGCTCAGGATTTCAACAAGCGGCCGAACCTGCTGATCAATGACGGTGCCGGCGTGTTCCAGGTCGAGGGTCCGGCCCGGCTGCCCGGCACGCCGCTGAGCAGCTCCCGCGGCCAGTTCGGGGATGTGGATAACGACGGCGACCTGGACCTGTTCTTCACCAGCGGGACCAGCAGTCGGTTCAGCTGCGGCCAGTATCGCGTGTACCTCAACAACGGGCTGGGGTTCTACACTGACGCCACGGCCACCAACTTCCCGGCCGGCGCCGTCTGCAACAATATGGATTGCATTTTCGGTGACATCGACGGCGACTTCGACATCGACATTCGGACGGCCAGTACCGGCAGCAACAACAGCCGGCTGTACCGCAACGATGGCACCGGCGTGTTTCAGACCATTGCATCACCGTCCGATTCCAGCTGCTATTCGTACGATTTTGGCGACATCGACGGCGACGGCGATCTGGATCTCCTGGGTGCCAACGGCGGCACGGGTACCACCGAGATCCTGCTGGCGAATAACGGCAACGGCGGATACACGAACGTCAGCGGTCAAATCGCCGGCAACCCCTCGCTGGACGACAATGACACCAAGTTCTTCGATTACGACAACGACGGTGACCTGGACTACGTCATCGCCCGGCTGGGCGGTCCGGATCGAATCTATCAGAACAACGGCGCTGGATTCTTCTCGGTGACGGCGGGCGTGATCCAGTCGGTGAGCGAATCCAGCCTGGACGTGGTCGTGGCCGACTTCAACGGCGACGGGGCCTATGACATCATCACGGCCTCGGGCGAGTCGCTGTTGCCGTATACCAACCTGATTTACATCAACAACGGTCCGGCGGACACCATCGCGCCGAACATCATCAGCACCGAGCAACTCGATGACACCAAGGACGACCTCGGTCCGTACGTGGTCCGGACCGCGGTTCTGGACCACATGACCAGCGACCGCAACTTCTTCGACAAGGGCATTTTTCTGAACTACACGGTTGACGACGGGCCGGTCCAGCAAGCGACGATGCGCTACAGCGGCGGCCAGATCTACCGCGGCGAGATCCCCGGCCAACCGTTCGGCTCGGCCATCGATTACTGGATCACGGCCAACGACTGGAACAACAACATGGCCACCGGCCCGACGCTGTCGTTTAATGTCCTGGGCGAGGTCATCTGTTTGCCGGACTTCAACGGCGACATGAACGTGGACGCCGCCGACCTGGCGTTGCTGCTTGGCAACTGGGGTGCGTGCGCCGGCTGTCCGGAAGACATCGACGGCAGCGGGACGGTGGATGCCGCCGACCTGGCGCTGCTGTTGGGTGGCTGGGGGCCGTGCTAGCCCCACGCACGCGGGTCAAGGACTGAGTTTCCCTCGGGGCCGGGCACCAACGCTCGGCCTCGGTTTTGTTTTGTGGAACCGAGTGTCCCGCCAACCCGCTCGGCAGCACCGGCCATCCAGGAATTTAATCTTCGACCGCATTGACTTGCCAGTGGGGGGGTTCGATCCTCAAATAGTAGTGAACGTGTTTCCGGATCCCACCGGGTGATCGCACCCGGACTGCGGTCCTTGGATTGTGAGGTCCCACCGATGCGCTGGCGTGTGCCCCGACGATTGATGTCGCTGCTGGTGTCGGTTGTGTTCGCGGCACCGGCGAGCGCCCAGTTCTTTGTGTTTGACCCGCTGGATGTCGGGTTTGATTTCGATCTGACCCCAACCTGCGTGGCGGCGGGCGACTTCAACGAGGACACCCTCGTCGACCTGGTGGCGACCGGCCGCAACCAGCTGGGCGTGGCCGTGGTTCTGCTGAACCAGGGAGCCGCCACCTTCGCACCCCCCAGCCAGATTGACCTCGACGATCACAGCGAGTGGGTCTCTGTGGGGCACTACGATGCCGACACCCATCTCGACCTGGCCATCGCCATGCGCGGCGGCAGCGGCGTCGTCCGGATTCTCAAGGGCCATGGTGACGGGACCTTCGCCCTGCCGGTGGACTATGCCGTGTCCCGCGGGCCGTTTCACCTGGCAGCCGCGGACTTCAGTGGTGACGGTCTGGTCGATCTTGCCGTGATCGAGAGCCTGGCGGAGTCGGTGTCCTTTCTGCTGAATACCGGCAACAACTCGTTTGTTGCCGGACCGCGGATCCACCTCGGACAACTGACCCGCGGCACGGCGATCGTGTTCTACATGACCGCGGCCGACTTCGACCTGAACAACCACCCGGACCTGGCCGTGGGGCTGAGTTCCGGCACGGTCGCGGTGCTCCTCAACAGCGGTGCCGCGACCTTCTCGCCGCCGCGGTTCTACCGGGCGGCCACCCCCACCGGCATTGCCTCGGGGGACCTGGATCAGGATGGCGATCCGGATGTGGTCTATGCCGAACTCGATCCAGACCATTCCGGCTTCAAAGTGCTGCGCAATCAAGGCGGCGGGCTGTTCGGCGGGATCAGCAGTGTGACCGTGGGCGGCTGGCTGTGGTATGTCACCCTGGCGGACCTTAACGGTGACGACCTTCTGGACGGCGTGATCACCGATGCCTTTGGCGGACAGGTTTCGTTTCTGGCGAACCACAGCAGCGGTCCGGGAAATCTGGCCATGGGGTTCGCCCAGCCGTTCAAGGTCGGCGGCTTTCCGCGGATGGTCCTGCCCGTCGATGTGGACAACGACTGCGACACCGATCTGGTGGTTGCCAACATCGGGACGCACACCATCCACGTTCTGCGGAACCTCACGCCCCAGGAGCGCGGGTGCAATGCCCAAGCCGCCAGCGCTGCGGTGATGGGGTCGACTACCGTGCAGTCGGCCGGCCGGTCGGCCGCGCCGGGGGCACAGGGGGTGGCAGACCAGGATGGTGACGGAGTGCTGACACCGCGCGACACGGCCCTGTACCTGGGCCGCTGGCCACACGCGGCGGGACGCTGATGCCGGGCGATTGGGGACATCGAATCAAACAGGAGCCGCGCGTGAAACGAGCTTCGCCAATGCTGAGGTCATTCGCGCCGCTTCGGCGCCTGTGCTGGGGTGTGGTCGGGCTGATGCTCGCAACGCCGCCGATTCCCGCGCGGGGTGGGGCCGACCCGGCGTGCACGCCTGAGGCCGGACCGTGCTTCGTCGCCAATTTCACGCCGGGTTGCGAGGTCGAGGAGTGTTGCAACACGGTTTGCGCTCAGGACTCGTTCTGCTGCCTGGTGGAATGGGACGTTTCCTGTGCGACCATCGCCATCGATTCCTGCGACATTGGGCTGCTGTGTCCCGGCGAGGGCGATTGCTACGCGGGCCACGGTTCGGCGGGCTGCGCGGATGAGGACTGCTGTGCCGATGTCTGCGCGGAAATGCCCGATTGCTGCCTGCTGGAGTGGACCCAGGCCTGTGCCGACTTAGCCCTGGAAGAGTGCCCCTGCGGGGCGCCCCAGGCGGGTTCCTGTTTCGAGGCCCACGACGGACCCGGCTGCCTGGATGTACCCTGCTGCAGCACGGTGTGCGGGATCGATTCATTCTGTTGCTTCGAGGCCTGGGACAGCATTTGTGCCTTGGAGGCGGCCTACTGCGGCGCGGTGCCCTGCGAGCTGACCTGCCCCGCCGGCGCGGTCACCGAACCGGAGTACTGCCTGGCCTTGACCAACGAAGGCTGTAACGGCGGCCTCTCCGGCGGCGAGGATCCACCGCCGCTATTCACGCCGATCACCTGCGGCGACACGGTGTGCGGGTCGGCCTTCGCCCGGTTCACCCGCGACACCGACTGGTATGCAATCACGCTGACGGAGACCACCGAGTTGACCTGGACCGTTACCGCGGAGTTTCCGGCGGCGTTCATGATCGTCGAAGGCACTTGCCAGACGTCGATCGCAGCGGTGGCCGAGGCCTTCACCTCCGACTGCGGTACGGCCCAGGCGGTGCATTGCCTTGGCCCCGGAACGTACTACCTGTTTATCTCCACCGCCATTCCGCAGCGCACGTTGCGGGCCGGCGCGCCCTGCCCAATGTGCGCCGCGGACTTCAACGACGACGGCCTCATCAATGCGATCGATCTGGCCGCGCTGCTCGGTGCCTGGGGCGAACAGCCGGAGGACCACTTTGCGGACCTCAACGACGACGGTTTGGTCAACCCGGCCGATCTGGCCGCGCTGCTCGGAAGCTGGGGCGTGTGCCCCCAGCCGGCGTCGGCGCTGTGGGGCAACGACTACATTGCCACCGTGTCCTGCGGGCCGTGCCGCTGATCCTTGCGTCCGCTCCAGGATGCGGTTTGCGCTCTTGAACCGCCTCCAGGTGCCGCCCGTTTGCCACCCCCGGCCGCACGGCCGATGCAGCGCAGCTCGCGCGGGCAGGTCACCCGCGGCCTTAAGCCGCCGATCAGGGCATATATTTGAAGTGTCTAATCCGTCACGGGGCGGTCGCCGGGAATCAGTTGACCGTTCGCGGTGCCATTCATTACGCTTGAGGGTGTCGGTGTTCGGCGGCCAGGCGCTGCTACCGGGGGCTCGTTGATCATCCGAATCATGTGCCGCGACTGCCGACCCTGCGCGGGGTACCGGCAGGGGCCAGCATCTCAAACCGCGTCGAGGAATCGCCATGTTGCTCACATCGAAGTTGACCGCGTGCTGCCTGTGCGCGGCGTTGGCCGCTCAGGGTCTGGCTCAGCAGCCTGCAGAGGACCTGTCCGAGGAGCCGTCGCGCCTGGTGCCGCGGCTGGTGGAGTTGGATCGGATGATCAACCTTCGGGTCAGCACCTCGGGGCGGATTCTGGAGCACAGCACCGTGGAGCGTTTCGCCAGTGGCGGGCAGTGTCCGCAGCAGGTGTCCGCCCACACCGACGCGGATTTCACCGGCGGGTCGTTCGTCGTCCAGGCCGGCTTTGCGGAAAGCGAGATTGCCGCGACATCCTATACGCTGGACCCCGGCGACTTTCCGCTGCGGGTCGACCTGATGGAGATGATCTTCGCGACCTCAGGTGCCATCGTGCAGACCACCACCCAGTGGAGCGTGATGGTCTGGGAAGGCACGCCGGCCACCGGGAACCTGGTGGCACTGTTTTCTTCCGACGACAAGATTCTGCCGCCCATCGTCCTGCCGCCGGGAACCAGTGGCGTGAACGTGGCCGTGGCGGTCGATCCGGGCGATCCGGAACAGATCATTGTCAATGACAACGGCAGCAGCACGTTCTCGATCGGTTTTCGAATCGACGAGCACCACAACCAGACCTCCAATCCGTGCCTGGTGGGCCCGCCGTCCAACTCCAATGCCTTTCCGACCACCGACACCAGCGGCTTGGACAGTGCTGCCGGCAACTGGCTCTTTCAGGTCGACGGCGCGTTTTGCTTTTGTCCCGGCGCCGGCACCTGGAGTCCATTCGCGGGCCTGGGTCTGTGCACGCCAAGTGGAGACTGGGTGATGCGGGCCACCTGGACCCCGTTTTTCTGCGAAGGCGCCAACGACGGAGCCTGCTGCTTGCCCAGCGGTGATTGCTTTGATCTGAGTAGCGCTGAATGCAATGCCGCGGATGGGTTCTTTGTCGAAGAAGGCAGCACCTGCCCATTGGTGGCCTGCGAAAACCTGCCGGCGGCCTGCTGCTTCGAAGAAACCGGCGGTTGCCTGGATCTCGGCGAGGTGAATTGCTCGTCGGCGGCCGGCCTGTTCCAGGGGCTGGGAACGGAATGTGCCTCGACCGACTGCTTCCCGCTGGGGGCCTGCTGCCTGCCGAACGGCTCCTGCCTTGAAAGTCTCAGCCCGGAGCAGTGCGACGGGGTCAGCGGTGCGTATCAGGGCAACGACAGCACCTGTGCCGCCGCCAGTTGCCCGGATCCGACCGGAGGCTGCTGCTTTGGCAACGGCTTCTGCCTGGTGTTGGACGAAGCTGATTGTGGGCTGGCCGGCGCCACTTGGCAGGGTGCCTTGACCGATTGCGCCGACGGCGACGGCAGTGGCACGGCCGACGTCTGCGAGCAGGATCCGTTCCCGTGGGACCTGAACGGTGACGATCAGGTCGATGCCGCGGACCTCGCGATCCTGCTGGGCGCCTGGGGCGACAACCCGGGCAGCCCGGCGGACTTCAATGGTGACGGCCAGGTCGACGCGGCGGATCTCGCCCAACTGCTGGGCGCCTGGGGACCGAAGCCTTGACCGGCAGCGCGGCGCGGCATGCCATCGGACCGCGCCGGGACGCCCTTGTTCGGTGACGAATAATCGGGATAGAGAATATCCGAGTACCCGATAACCAGGCCGGTCGGTCCGTGCGGGTGTGGACTGGACACCGACGGATTGGCTATGATTGAAAGGTGACGGACCGGCCATTGCTTCCACAAATGGTCGTTGAAGGGGTTCGTCCACCACCTACTTATCCATCCGAAAGTACCGCCAGAGGAGGCGCCGAGAGATGCAATCGCAGAATGAGGCCGGTTTCGCCGGCGGTACCCGTACGCTTCGTCAATGGGCCCTGTGGATTCTAAGTGTCGCCGGGGTGCTGCTGTCGGCGGAGCCGCTCCTGGGTCAGGGCGATGGCTCCGAGCGTGCCGAACCCGCCCCCTATGCCCTGCAATGCACCGAGCCGATCCACTACGAACGAATTCCGGTCAGCCGGATCGTGGTTCCTGCGGAGCCCGGTGCACGCACCGCCCACGGCAATTGTGGCGATTCGCTGGCGGGGCATTCCAGTGCCGACTTCGTGGGGCCCGACGACTTCAGCGTGGTGACCTGTTTTGCCGAGTTGGAGATCGCCGCGGCATCGTTTTCGGTTGACGAGGGCTTCTTTCCCATCGAGGTGACCAGCGTCGAAATGGTCTTCGCCAGCCTCTCGGAAGCGCCGACCACGACCACCGTGACCCTGGAAGTCTGGCCCGGCAATCCCGGCGGCGCACTGGCCGGCTTCGTCGTCGGCGACTTCGTCCTGGACCCGAAAATGGGCATCACTTCGGTGGTTGTCGACCTGCGGCAGAATCCCATCGTGGTCAATCACGACGACGGTGCGCCCAACACCTTCAGCGTCGGCTACCGTCTCGATGTGCACAACGATCAGACCGGCAGCGGTTGCTCCTGCCTGGACATTCCGGTCTCCAGCAACGCCTTTCCGACGGCGGACACCGACGGCGTCGATCATCCGGCGGACAACTGGTACTTCGAGGACCCGGGCTGCCTGTTTGCCTGCAACGCCGGCTGGATCCGCTTTCAGGACATGGGCATCGATTGTGTGCCCTCGGGCGACTGGGCCCTGCAAGCAACCTGGCGGCCGGTGAATTGTCCGGACTTCGGGGCCTGCTGCGACGACGACGGCACCTGCCAGAACCAGTTCGCCCTGGAATGCAACACCGCCGGCGGCACCTTCCAGGGGGTCGGCAGCATGTGCGGCGACGGCATTGTGGATTGTGAGCCGAAAGGGTCCTGCTGCCTGGTGGTCGGCGAGAATGCCTATTGCTTCGACAACCAGACCGAGGATGCGTGCTCCGGTCTGGGCGGTGAGTGGCTGGGCATCGGTTCGGTCTGCGACACGGACGGCAACGGCATCGACGATGCCTGCGCCCCCGAACTCGGGGCCTGCTGTTTGCCGGACGGCAGTTGCGCCAGTCGCACCCAGGACGACTGTGCGGCCGGCGGCGGGCAGTACCACGGCGATCAGACGGTGTGTCTTAGTGTGGATTGTGTGGGCGCCTGCTGCGCCGGAGCCAGTTGCCTGGAAGACACCCCGGCCGACGGCTGCCCGTTCAACTGGTACGGACCGCTGTCTTCCTGCGGCGATCAGCCGTCGCCGTGTCTGCAGCTGTTGGCTCCGGGGGCTTGCTGCAAAGTCACCGGCGAGTGCGAGATTCTGGACAAGGCCGACTGCGTCGATCCGGATAGCTGGCAGGGCCCGAACTCGACTTGCGAAGGGTCCATGTGCGATCAGCCTCTCGGAGCCTGCTGTGGTACCGGAGCGCAAGGTTGCGGATGCGCCTCCAACGTCACCGCGGCGACCTGTGTCGAATTGGGCGGTTCCTGGGCCGGCCCGAACAGCACCTGTGCCACCGACTGCACCACCTGCCAGGCCTGCTGCAAGTGCCAGGACAGCGGCGTGGTCACCTGCATCGACGTTCAGCCGAGCGTCTGCACCCAGTTCGGCGGCGAGCCGCTGGGCTCCGGGACGTCCTGTCTGCTGGACAGTTGTGCGCCGCCGGTCGGCGCCTGCTGCGGACCCGGCAAGGACGTCTGTGCCAACCTCAGCCAGTTTCAATGTGCCAGCCTGGGAGGCGCCTGGCAGGGCTGCAACGGGGTCTGTGAAGATGATCCCTGTGTCGGCTGCTCCGGCGACGCGGAATGCAACGACATGATCGATTGCACGACCGACGTCTGCGTCGGTGAAAACTGCCAAAATATTCCGAACGACGCGTTGTGTAACGACCAGGATCCGTGCACGGCGGATTCCTGCAGCCTGGAGCAGGGCTGCGTGCACACCGCGCTGGTCTGTGACGACGGGCTGTTCTGCAACGGGACCGAATCGTGCTCGGGCGGTTTCTGCCAGGCGGGCGTGCCGCCGTGTCCGATCGAGCAGTGTGATGAAGACACCGACATGTGTTCCGGTCCGGTGCTGGGCGCCTGCTGTGTGGACGAGACCTGCACCCCGGACCAGAGCTCCGTCGACTGCACGGCGCTGGGCGGATTGTTCCAGGGGGTCGCAACGGTTTGCGCGCCGAACCCCTGTCTGGCCACCGGCGCCTGCTGCGTCAGCGGGACCGGCTGTGTGGTGGACCAGACCGCGTCGGAATGCGCCGCGCAGGGCGGCGTGTACCAGGGCAACGACAGCGTCTGCCTGCCGAATCCCTGCCCGACCACCGGCGCCTGCTGCGTCAGCGGGCTGGGCTGTGCTGAGGACCTGACGGCCGCCGGCTGCGCGGATCTCGGCGGCGCCTATCAGGGTGACGGCAGCGATTGTTCCAGCTCGCCGTGTGTGACCACCGGGGCCTGCTGCACCACGATCGGCTGCATTTCCAACCAGTCGTCGGCGCAATGCGCTTCTTTCGGCGGTGTGTACCAGGGCAACGGCAGCACCTGCCAGGCCGATACCTGTCTGCTTTCCGGAGCCTGCTGCATCGCGGGTCTCGGTTGCGTCGAGAACCAGGCGCCCAGTGCGTGTGCGTCCTTCGGCGGAGCCTTCCAGGGCAACGGTTCGACGTGCGTCAGCAACCCTTGCCCGGCCATCGGAGCCTGCTGCATCGCCGCTCTGGGCTGTGTTGAAAACCAGGCCCCGACGGCCTGTGCCGGCTTCGGCGGCACCTACCAGGGAGATGGCTCGACCTGCGCCAGCAATCCATGCCCGACCACTGGCGCCTGCTGCGTGGGCGGCTTCGGCTGCATCGGCAACCAGACGCTGACCGACTGCACCGGCTTCGGCGGCGCGTTCCAGGGGATCGGCAGCAGCTGCACGCCGAATCCCTGCGTGTCGTGTACCGATTCCGGGGATTGTGACGACGGGATCGCCTGCACGACCGACGATTGTGTCGGCGACAGTTGCCAGAACCTGCCCGACAACGACGCCTGTGAGGACGGGGACGCCTGCACCGACGACGTCTGCAATGGGCTCAGCGGGTGCATGAACATCGCAACCAACTGCGCCGATGGCGACGCGTGCACCGTGGACAGTTGCGATCCGGTGGCCGGCTGTACCCACGATCCGCTGGCCTGCGACGACGGCGACGCGTGTACGCTGGACACCTGCGACCCGGCTTCCGGCTGTGTGTTCGAGACCCTCGATTGTGACGACGGCGACGCCTGCACCACCGACGGTTGCGCTTCCGGCGGTTGCATCAATACGCCGATGGACTGCGACGACGGCAATCCGTGCACCGAAGACCTGTGCAGCGACGGCGTGTGCAGCAACCCGCCGGCCTGCGACGACGGCTTCTTCTGCAACGGCATGGAGGGTTGTGATCCGCAAACCGGTTGCCAGGCAGGCACGCCTCCGTGCCCAGCGGAGATGTGCAACGAAGCCGCCGATGATTGCAAGACGCCGCCGGCGACCGGAGCCTGTTGCGACTGCCAGGCGGTGTGCAGCGAGGTCACCGAGGCTCAGTGCCTGCTGACCATTGCCGGCGGCAGCTACCTCGGCGATGGTGCCAGCTGCGCCACGGCGATGTGTGAATGCCCGCAATCGCCCGATATCGAGGACCTGAACGATCCCAACCTGAACTGCAGCGCGGAGGGCTGCGTCAACGCCCCCGACCTGGCCGTCGTGCTGGGCGCCTGGGGCAATCCGGGCTGCCGCGGGCTGTCGCCGTGCTGTGCCGACTTCACCGGCGACGGGTCGGTGAATGCTGCCGACCTGGCGGTGGTGCTGGGCTTCTGGGGTTGCCCCGAAGAGTAGGCATGGTCCTCCCGGGCAACATCGTCCGACTGCGGCGGCAGGAGCCCGCCGGCAGTGACGTTGCCAGCGCCTGGGTTCTTGTGGTACCATTTTTTCTTCTATCGTCGCCCGCACCGGCCGCTTCCCGGAGGACCGGCAAACGGTGCTGCTGCCCGGATGTGGGCCGCTTCGCCAACCCCGGCGAAGTCGGGCCTCCCTGAGTCCTGCAATCCCGCGCTGGGAGTCAACCCTGCATGGCCACGAGAGTTGCCGCCCGTAATGCTACCCGGCAAACGTTCCTGGCGATTGTCGGCCTGGGACTGACGCTGGTCGTCCTGGGGGTCAGCCTGGTGGTGCCGCGGCTGGAAGCCCCGCGGTTGCGGGCCTCGCGTGATGCCAACCTCCAGATCGAGAGGGCCCGCCGCATTCTGGCGCAGTACGATGCCGGTTTGAGTCTGGATCGCAACTACCGCAGTCTGCTGGGCGATGAGTGGTTCGAACTCAGCACCGAGACCCTCAACGAGCTGCTGGGCAACCCCGACTATGACGTCGCCGCTGATGTCAACGCCAAACTCACCGAATATGCCAATAACCCGGCGATCAAGGAACTGCCCGGGCTCGAGCAGAAGCTGCTGACCCTGCAATACGGGCAGGCCGGCTGGCCGGCACACAAGAGCCCGGCACCGCCCACCCGAATGAACGGCGCGGGCATGGCCACCCGCGGCAGCGAGCAATACAGCCGCCGCCTGGAAGACAACGCCCGCATCCTCGACCAGGCGCTGGGCGAGGCCAACAAGGCGTTGCAGATTCAATATGGCGACTACTCGACCCGCAACCATCCGGCGGCCAATCGACTGGCCGGCGCGATTCACTACCAGCAGGGTCTGGAACTCGTGGATCGGGTGCTGCTCATGCGCCAGGACCTGGCCACCCGCCGTTTCGGCCTCAAGAATGATATCGCTGAGCGCCAACGGGTCGAACGGAAGCTGGACCTGGTCGCGGCCAGTGACATCGATTCGGAGATCAGCCGGGCCCAGGCCGAACATCAATCGGCACTTGCCGACGTCGTGGATCACGAGGCCAAGGTCGAGGTCCTGAACCAGCACGCCACCGAATTGCGCGGCCGGGTCGAGGCCGCCGTCCAGCGCAGCGAAGCCGCCCGCGAAGCCATGGAAGCCTTGCAGGACATCGGCGCGGATCTGTCCAGCCCGGGCGGATTTGGCGAGTTCCGAACGGCCTACAGCGATCAGGCCTTGCGGTACCGCCAAGCGGTCAGCGAGGCCCACCGGTTGGAACGTGGAACCTTGACCAACGCCATCATTGACTACACCGGTGACTATGTCCATGGAAAGTACGTGCCCATTCAGCAGGATCGCGAAATCGGAATCGACCGCGGCCTGACCCATTGGCAGCAGGATCTCGATACCGCCATGGCCGAGCTGGAGGGGCTCAACGATACTGCCCAGCGGCTGGCCGAAAACGTCGAGACGCTCAAGGGCTTGAAGCGCAGTTTCGAGGATCGGGCGCGGATCGCCGACGAGGCGGCCGCCGGCTTGCGACAACGGATCGAGTCCGAATTCAGCGCTTACCTGGCGGCGGCCGACGCCATTCGCCAGGTCGACGAGGAAGCCCTTGCCAGGTTCGAGCAGGCTGCCAAGTCCTTCCGGGCGGCGCTCGAGGGGGTCGCCGCCGAGCAGCGCGACGCATCAGCCGTCCCCGCAAAACCGACCGACACCGCCCAGCAGGCCTACCAGCAGTTGGTCGGCCGGCAGCAGAGCCTGGAAGGGCAAGTCCTCGCGGAACAGGGCGATGCCCGGCTGCGCATGGGATTGATTTGCTTGGGGCGCTATCAGGATGCCAATGACGCCCTGCAGGATCTCGGCGGCGTTCCGGCGGCTGCCGAGCGCCGCGAGGGTTGGCGCGAATCGGCCGAGGCCGCCCGCCAGGCGACCATCGAGCACACCGACCAAGCCATTGCCATTCTGAAAGACCGGGCCAAGACCAAGCTCAAGGACAGCGGCTGGCTGGTGGCAGCGGAAATCGGCGTGGCCCATTACGTGCAGGCAATGGTCGGCGTGGAGTTCGCCGACCAGAAAGCGCAGGAGTGGTACCGCCTGGCAGTCGACGGCCGCGAGGGCGTTCCCGCCGAGCACCAGGTGATGTGGGATTACCTCAAGGCCCGCATCCAGGCGCCCGAGCCTCCCCCAGCCACCGAATAAGCCCGCAACCGCTGGGCCAACGCTGCTTCCGCGGCGAATGTCTGGAGGCCATGGATTGCTATAGTATCAACAATACCAATGGGTTGCGCTTCCGGGCGCGCTTCCGGCCGGTTCTTATTTGGTTGAAAGGACTCCGCTGGTCGACAATAATTGAGGTAGAGAGGACGAGAATAGAGGAGACGATGCCAAAGTACTCCAACAGTGACATCGCGCAGTTGGCCCATCAGTTGACCCTGTCTCCCAGGCGTCAGCGACTGAGTCAGGTCGCAGGTGCCGAACGGCTGCTTGAACTGGTCACACCCGAACGCGAATACCCTTACGACTTTGTCTGCTTCCATCTGACGGGCTATCGCCCGCTGCGGCCCAGCAAACGGCCGCCGCTGGGCGGCGCCCCATTGATCAGCGACCTGGTGCGCCTGATCGAGCATCTGACGCAGTCGGCCGGGGTGTTGCTGCGTGTCGTGCCCGGCCCGGTCTACACCCAGGAAGCGTTGGCCGAACGGTTGAGCGTGAGCATGAAGACCATTGCCCGCTGGCGGCAGCGTGGATTGTCCGGCCTGCGGGTGCTCGACGACGAACGCATCAGCCGGCTGGTCTTCACCGATCGGTCGTTGCGTCGCTTTATTGCCCATCATCGTGATCTGGTGCTGCGCGGCGGCGCCTTCAAGCAATTGGCTCCGGCCGAGCGCGAGCACATCGTGCAGCGGGCCGTCGAACTGGTCGGCAGCCAGCGGCTGCGCCTGCAGGAGGTTGCCCGCGTGCTGGCCGAGGAGACCGGGCGGGCAGTGGAGACCATTCGGTACACGCTGCGCCGATACGACCGGGCCTGCCCCGAGCAGGCCTTGTTCGGCCCCGGTGGACGACCGAAGGTCCCCGATTCGTACGCCGCGGTCTTCCAGGCCCACTTGGGCGGGGTCAGCGCCAGCCGGATCGCCCAGGACCAGGGCTTGAGCATTCGGCGCGTGGAGCAGATTTGCCGTGAGATGAAGGCCTACGAACTGCTCAACCGAAAACTGCCATATGTCTACCACCCCGAGTTTGACGCCCCCGATGCCGAGCAGCGCATTCTGGGATGCCCCGAGCCCACAGCCGATAGCGCCGGCGACGGCCGAGTCCGTCCGCCGTCGGAGGCGCCGGCTTATTTCAAGGCGCTTTACGACGTTCCGTTGCTGACCGCCGAGCAGGAACGAGATCTCTTCCGGCGGTACAACTTCTGCAAGTACAAGGCCCAGATGCTGGTGTCCGAACTGGAACCGTGCGCGGTGACCCGCCGGCAGTTGGCGGCGATCGATCGGTTCCTGGAGTCCGCGGACGACTTCCAGAACCGAATCATTCGAGCCAACCTGCGGCTGGTGGTCAGCATCGCCAATCGCCACAACCGGGCGAACGGCAACGTTCTTGAGCTGGTCAGCGACGGCAACGTGTCGCTGATGCGGGCCGTGGAGCGGTTCGATTTCTCGCGCGGTTTCAAATTCAGCACGTACGCCACCTGGGCCATCATGAAGAACTTCGCCCGAACCATTCCGGAAGAGCGCTATCGCTACACCCGCTACGTCACCGGGCGCGAGGAGCTGCTCGAAACCGCGCCGGCTCGCGACACGGAAGCCATCCACGGTCCGGCCGAAGCCCGCAGCCTGCGGGCGGCTCTGAAGCGCGGCCTGGATCAGCTGGATGACCGCGAGCGCGAGATTCTGGCCTGCCACTACGGGCTGAGCGGGGCGCCCGAGGTGCCGACCACGCTGGAGCAACTGGGTACGCGCTTCGGGGTGACTAAGGAGCGCATCCGGCAGATCGAGAAGCGGGCCCTGGCCAAGCTCAAAGCCGTGCTGTCACCGTCGCTCGGCGATTATGCCGAGGCCTGATCGGCCACCGGCCCGCGATTTCCTCCAGTGCCACCCAATTCTGCGTATGGTTGTTCGCACGGGCTGCCGATGTTGACTATCGAGGGCCGCGCCGCTGCGGTAAGATCCGGCGCGGCACGATCGGCTAGCCAACGAGGCGCAGGCAGCGCCGAGGACCGGCCACATGCACACCTTGCGCGATGGATTCCAGGAAGGCCCGCCCGAGCTGACCATCGGCGACCATGCCATCGCCGCCAACAGTCAGCCGTACGTCATTGCCGAGGCCGGCGTCAACCACAACGGCAGCGTCGATCAGGCTCGGCGTTTGGTTGACGCCGCGAAGCAGGCTGGTGCCCAGGCGGTCAAATTCCAGGTGTTCTCCGCCGAGGCCCTGGTCACCGCCGAGGCCCCGGCGGCCGCGTACCAGGTGACTGGCAGCGGGTGCCGCTCCCAGCGTGAACTGCTCCGGGGACTGGAACTCGATCGCCAGGCGTTCGAAGCATTGGCTGCCCACTGCCGCACGGCCGCCATCGACTTCCTGGCGACGCCATTCAGCATCGCCGACCTTCAGGTGGTTGTAGCACTGGGGGTTCCGGCGCTGAAGATCGCCTCGCCCGACCTGAACAATCACCCGCTGTTGAGCGCCGCGGCCGCCACTGGGTTGCCGCTGTTGCTGTCGACCGGGGCCTCGTATCCGGTGGAAATCGATGAAGCGGTGGCTTACTTGGATCGTTGTGAAGCCTGCGATCGGCTGGTGCTGTTGCACTGCGTCAGTTGCTACCCGACGCCGCCGGCGCGGGCCGCGCTGTGCAACATCACCCGGTTGTACCAGCGCTACGGCGTGTGGAGCGGCTACAGCGACCACACCGAGTCCACCGACATCGCCGGCCTGGCGGTGGCTTGCGGCGCCCGCGTGCTGGAGAAGCACCTGACCCTGGATCGGTCACTGCCCGGTCCGGACCAGGCGTTTTCGCTGACGCCGGCGATGTTCCAGGAATACGTTCAGGCGGCCCACCGAGCCTGGCAGTGCCTGGGATTGCCGCGCGACGCGGCCGTGGGTGAGGAACTCGAGGTGCGCCGACTGGCCCGCAAGAGCGTGGTCAGTCGCGCCGCGATTCGACAAGGCCAGGCCATCACCGTGGAGATGTTGACGCTTAAGCGACCCGGCGGCGGGATCGAGCCGCGCGACGTCTTCACGCTGATCGGCCGTGAGGCGGCCTGCGACATTGCGGCCGATGTGCCGTTGGATTGGAGCATGGTGCGCTGATGGCCGCCCGCCGCCGCATCGTGGTGGTGACGGGCAGCCGGGCCGAGTATGGTTTGCTGCGCCCGGTGCTGCGGGCCATCGAGGCCCATCCGGCCTTGGCACTGCGGTTGGTCGTCACCGGGATGCATCTCCGCCGGCAGTTCGGGATGACCGTCACCGACATTCAAACGGACGGCTTCCGAATCGACGCCAAGGTGCCCATGCCGCCAGGCGGGCAGGCCGAGGCCTTGGCCCGCGGCGTGTCCGGGATCGCCAAGGTCCTGCAGCGGTTGGGCGGTGCGATCGTGGTGGTGCTGGGCGATCGGATCGAGGCCCTCGCCGGGGCCCTGGCCGCCGCACTCAGCGGGCGGGCGGTGGCCCACATTCACGGCGGCGACGTGGCTCCCGGCCATCTCGATGATGCCATTCGTCATGCCATCACCAAGCTGGCCCACCTCCATCTGGCGGCCAGTGCCGATGCCCGGCGGCGGCTCATTCGATTGGGTGAACGGCCGCAGACCGTCCACGTGGTCGGAGCGCCGGGGTTGGATGAGCTGCGTGATGTGCCCTGCCCGCCGCCGGACTGGCTGACCCGGCACTACGGCCTGCCGGCTGACCGCAAGGCGGCGGTCATTCTGCAACACCCCATCGGCCGGACCGCAGCGGCGGAACAGCAAGTGATGGCCCGAATCCTCGAAGCGGTCGACCGCGCCGGACTGGCGGGCTTGATGATTTATCCAAACAGTGATCCCGGGCACGAGGGGATCATCGCCGCCATTCGTCTCCGGGCGGGCCGCACCCGCAGGGGCCGGTGGGTCGGCCGCCGCTCCGTGCCGCGGGCCGAATTTCTCCAAACCCTGAGCAGCGCCGGCCTGCTGATCGGCAACTCATCGGCGGGCATTATCGAGGCGCCCTACCTCGGGACTGCGGTGGTGAATGTCGGTCCCCGGCAGCACCGCCGGTTGCGCGGCGGCCCGGGCGTGGTCGATTGTGCCGAGTCCGCGGTGGCGATCCGCAATGCGCTGCGGCAGGCGCTGGCCTCCCGCCTGGCAGCCCACAGGACCGGCCCCTACGGCAACGGCCGGTCTGGACGGCGGATCGCCGCCATCCTGGCGGGCGTCGACGCGTCCGATAAACTGCTCCGCAAGACCATCTCCTATTGATTGCAGCTAAATCACCCGGCGCCGCCCGTCGATATGTGTGGCGAAGGCAAGCCCTTCGCAGAAAGGACCGCATGGCCGAGCCATCTCACAGTCCCAATGAATCCCAGGTCGTCGTCAATCAGGCGTTGTCCAAGATTGGCGATATCGCCACGCTCCCGGCCGTCACGGTGAAGATCATCGAGATTGTGGAGAATCCCAAGAGCACGGCGCGCGACCTCCACGAGGTCATCAAGAATGATCCGGCGTTGTCCACCAAGGTGCTCAAGGTGGTCAACTCGGCCTTCTACGGCCTCCCGGGGCAGATCGCCAGCGTGGATCGAGCCATCGTGCTATTGGGGTTGTCGGCGGTCAAGAACATCGCCATTGCTTCCTCCATCGCCCGGATGTTCAAAGGCGAAAAAGTCACCGAGCAGTTCACTGCGGCCGACCTGTGGAAACACAGTGTCGCGGTGGGGGTGGCTTCGCGAGCGCTGGCCCACGCCGCCGGTAATCCGGCGGAGGCCGAAGAAGTGTTCCTGGCCGGCTTGATCCACGACCTCGGCATCTTGATCGAGCGGCAAGCCTTCGGCGACAGACTGGCCGAAGTGGTCAACCGCACCACCGCCGGGGAAGACACCTTCTTGAACTGCGAGCGGCAGGTGTTCGGTGCCGACCATCAACTGTTCGGCATGGCTCTGGCCACCAAGTGGAAATTCCCCCGGCACCTGCGAGCGGTGATCGGGTACCACCACGACTCCGGTCGCGTTGCCGAAGAAATGCGCCAAGTCGTGGCGTTGGTGGAGATTGCCGACATCGTCTGCTGCCGCCGGCAATTCGGGTTCTCGTTGACCGCCCGCGATGCCCAATTCAGCCCCGCGCTTCTGAGCAACGCCCGTCTCACCGAACCATTCATCGAGTCCGCCACCGAAACGCTGGATGACGACTGGGCTGAAGCCCAATCCATGCTGCTGGGCTGATCACCGCCCCGACACGACCGCCCGCCCCCACGCGGCGTGGGGTCCGGAATCCCCAGATGAGTAGCCCGACCAGCGCTTCCACGGTCCACAGATAGAAAAAAGGGGACAGCCACCTTTAACGGGCTGGGTGGCGCGGGGTTTTGTTCTTGGGCCGGCCGCGGGGGCGGATGGTGGACTCCAGGCCCAGGCGTCGAGCCGTGCGAACCTGCCACTGCGGGCTGCCGAAAGGCCGGCCCCGAGCCACCGAGCGCCGTACCCGCTCAAGTTCCGCGGCCGTTTCCGCGGCGTTGACCCGCGACACCCAGTTGGCGGGCCGGTCCACCGGCCAGCCGGTCAGCCACCCAACCGCCTCGGGCGCTCCCTGTTCCCGGCGCCACAGGCTGCACCACTGCCAGTTCTGGGCACGACGGACCCGCCTCGCCCGCAGCGGATTGCGCTCCACGTATCGACAGACGGTCAAGAAGTGCTCGTCCGTTTCAACGGGAAACGACTTGTACCGCCCCTGGTACAGATGCCCGCTCCCGGCCGTGCCACGCCGGGCATGCCAGCGCCGGGTGTGCGTCGAACTGACCAGAAACAGAAACCGCGACAGGTCGCCGTCTTCGCGGGGCCACACCACCAGGTGCCAGTGATTCGGCATCAGGCAGTAAGCCAGCAGCCGCATCCGCGTTTCCCGCACCGCCTCCGGCAGGATGGCCTCGAACATCTCGTAGTCGGTGATATCGTCGAAAATCAGCGCACGCCCGTTGCCACGGTTTAAGACGTGGTACACCAATCCACCTTCGGCTGACCGCGCTGCACGAGGCATGACATCAAGCTACCACCCACCATGAGCCGAAGGCAACCAAAGGGGAAGGCAACCAAAGGGGACAGCCCCCTTTGCTGAAAGGGGGGCTGTCCCCTTTTCCTTTCAGGCAGCCGGGCCCACCCGCGGGGCCCCGTATTTCGAAGCCCACGGCATTTCAGAAAAAACGGTACCACCATTATTACCAAAGGGTATCTTCATTTATAGCAAACGGTACCACCGTTTGATCCATTTGATGGTACCGTTTTAGTAAAATGGTACCATCATTTGTTACTTGTCGTGGTACCATTTTGCCTGAACCCAGGCGGGGTGCCGCCCTTGTGGCCCGCAAGTGGTTCCTGGCCCCCGGGTCAGGGCGCCTGATACGACCGACCGGTCCATGGGGGGGCAGGCCTAGGGGCAGGCCCGCGTGTCCGGAGGCGCCCAGACCCCCAGCCACTCGTACGCCCGTATGGGTGTAGCGCAGGCGGCGGCGTTCTCCAATTCCGACTGCAGCGGGACGTGAAGCTCAGAATCAGCTAGCCCAGTCATGACCCTTTTGGGGGAACCGGCACTAGTCGTGGCTCCGGTCCCCGATCGCGGCCGCCCTTGCAGCCAGCACGGCCTCACGCTGGCGTTTCATGCCACTCAGGACCGTACCCACACCGGCACCCCGTCTCTCTTGCATATACTCAATGGCCAAATCGTATTGAGTCAGGGCGTCGTCCAACTGTCCAAGCGCCGCAAGAGTGTTGGCCAAGTGATAATGCGGAAGCGGCATATGGGGCGCAAGATCTATGGCGCTCTGATAGGCTGCAGCGGCATCTGTGAAGTGTTGCTGAGCCCTGAGGACATTTCCAAGGCCGTAATAGGCATCACTGTACGTGGAACTCAGGCGCACGGCGGTGCTGAATGCCTCCTGGGCCTCATCCAAACGATCCACCTGGAACAGCGCCTGGCCCCAATTGCAGTATAGCGTTGGGTTGTGGGAATCAAGGCGCGTGGCCCACGCATAAGCGCGAATGGCCTCCTCATAGTGCCCCAGGCTGTGCAACGCATTGGCTAGATTGGCCGCTGCCTTCTGATGCTGCGGATCGATAGCGAGTGCGGTCTGGTATTCCGCAATCGCCTCCTGGGTGGCTCCTTGACGCCTCCAGGCATTCCCAAGATTGTAATGAATCCGTACGCTTCCAAACCCACTGCGGACGGCCGAAGACCACAGTGAAACATCGCTGTGCCAGTCGCGACAGCGCCCGAAGGATCGCACGGAGAAGGCCAACGGAATACAAATAACGCCTAACGACACTGCCAAGCCCAGTGGCCGCGGAACTCGTCGAGCGGCCGATAGCAGCCAGTCGAGCCCCACGGCAAGGACGAGACAGATGCCGAAGGAGGAGACGTAGAGATATCGGTCTGCCACAATGAACCCCCCCAGCGGGAGAATATTCGAGTATGGCAGATAGCAAATCGCAGTCCAAGCCAGGCCATAACTGACTACGGGAGCACGTTTCCAGAGGGCCACCCCTGTCAGCAGCCAGATACTTGTAATGCCGAGACCGAGGCATACCTGCTGAGGCGTGTGCTCGGGCAGCGGATAGTCAGCTGCCAACCGAATGGGGAGCAGCAGTAACCGCGCTGCCTCCGGGACAGCGCTGGCAGAAACGGCTAGTACTTGCGGATAGCTTTCGATGCCGCCGCGAACGACTCTGCTGAGGAATGGCGGCTGAAAGTATTCCAGAGGGTCACCGACAAACCACCATGCGGCCAACAGTCCTGCGCCCCACAGCGGCAGCGAGCGGCAGAACGCTCGATGAAGTCTGTGCCTGAAGGTGTTATCCCCGCACGGCAACAGGTCTGCCATGAACAGCATCGGCACATACCCAATCGCGGAGGTCTCTTTCGATAACAGCGCAAGAGCGAGGCAAGCAGTCGATGCGAGCTGATGCTTCCATCCAGGAGCACGCAGCCACAAGATCAGGGCCAACGTGCCAAAAATCATGGCCAAGATGTCTTTGCGATAAGAGAAGAGCGCAACGGCTTCAACGTGAACCGGGTGGCTGGCGAAGAGTAAGCCACACAACAGACCGATTCGAGCCGCGCGTGCCAAGCGATATGCGGCGAACGCGGCCAAAGACGAGGCGAAGCAATGCAGGAGGGTATTGGTGATGTGAAACCCAGGTGCCCAGTGACCCCACAGGTGGTAGTCCATCAAGTGGACCGCGTATGTCAACCCTCTCCCGCTTAGGAAAAGGCCTTTCACGCTGGAATGGGAGAGGTTCGCAAGGCGGTCCAGGGTCCACTTGTCGTCGTAGACAAAACCGTTGGCCAGAGTCGCGGCGAAGATTGTCCCACCGAGAACCGCCGGCGCCAGAATCATCAGCCACGGCTTTCCCTCGGCGCCAGAGGCTGGGGCGACCTGCCTTTCCATTGCCGATTCGCGGTTCTGTCTTCGTCGCCTGGTCATCGCCGCGTGTTCGGTGCTTGCGCACCTGCAGGATGAGATTGCTCAATCGTTTCAGGTGGCACTGGAGGCAGCACACGAAAGACGGCCAGCCCCGGAACCTTGTCCGGCGGGGTGCCGGATGGGGTCATTGGGAACAGGTACTTGAAATCCGCTGAAGCGGAGCACAGTTGGCGATACAGCGTCTGGTGCTGGGTGTCCACGACCACGTAGTCCGCCCCAAAGTGTGCGGCAATGTCCTGAAGCCTGACGTCGAGGGTGCGCTCGACCGGCCGGGCAGTGCCGTCGGCTTGTTTCTCAAGCACCGTCACCCGGGATTGTTGTGGTGACCGCCCCTGGGTGATCACGCAGAACCGCTCCCACAGTTGTGGATCCATCGAGTTTGTAAACTGGGGATCCAAACCGCAGACATAGTCGTTGTGGCTGTTGTAGTAGAAATACACCGGGAACTCGTCCCAGTCGTCGGCGAAGACCAGCGAACCCGCCGGGCTTTCGGTGGCCAGAAACTCCATTGCGCGTTGGATCGGTGGCAGATCGAAACCGCATCTGGCGGAACGCCGAGCCTGGTCGGTGGTGACGGCCGCGGCCACCATCACTGCCAGAAGGATAATAACATAACTTCTTTGTTTATAGTTAGTGACAATCTTCTGGGTCTCGACGGTGAGTCCGTCCACAAAGCGAGACCAGGACTCACCGGATCCCCGCCACAACGCCGCCGAGCTGAGCAAGGCAAACACCGGCCAATACTCGATAAACCGCCGAGCCGACAGGGTCAGTCCCAGGAAGATGACACTCAACAGCAGCAGGGCCAAGGGGGCCGGCAGCCACACCCGGCGCACGCGGAACCGCAGGACCCAGGTGACCACCACGATGACCAGGATCACCGCCGAAATCTGGAGTCCGTAATCCCAATTGATCGGTCGCCATTCGCTGCCTACCCGCACTTGAAAGCCGCTGGTCTGCAAGCCGGTTTCGAACAACTGGATTCGCAAGAAGTCGATGTTCTGCGGAAAAAAGGGATGGCTGATCAGACCCACCACCAGCCCGAGGCCGGCACTCAGCAGCAGCAGGCCCGCTTCCTTCCAGGCTCGGCGGGTGAGCACCAAGCTGAGCACATGGCATCCGACCACCACCGGGAAGAATACGAACCCGCCATAGACGTGGCAATACACGGCCCCCAGCACCGCCACCCACAGCACGCGTCGCCGGAGCATGCAGTACAGCACCAGCAACAGAATTGCCAGCGAGGCCACCGGGGCGCGAATGTAGGCCATCCGCAAGAGAAAATCGGTCGGCAGCGCCGCGACCGCCAGAACCCAAAATGCCCGCCAACCCACCTGCAGTTCCCGCAGGATCAGGTCAACCGCCAGGACCACCAGGCCGAACAGCAGCACGTCAAGCACTTTGCCGCCGAGGATGGCGGGCGATGCCAACCAGCTCCGAAACCCGACTTTGAAGTACTCCAGGCGTTTGATCGAGCTGGTTCGGGCGGCCCAGTCGCGAATCGACTGCGGCGCGGCGTCGGCCACCCATTGCGACCCGTACACAAAAGGGATCATCATGATGTGGAACCCATGATGATGGCTGACGTTCCGCTGGTTGAGGATGGTGTGGCGAAGCCAGTGAAAGTGCTCCGGAAAGCCGATTTCCGGCAGCAGCACGGCCATCTTGATGTGATAGAACGAATCCCGTCCAGCCGGCTCGTAGCTGGAGGACTGAATCACGGTCATCACCAGCGCTCCAAACAGAAACGCCAGCAGCGGCTCCTTGCATGAGCCGCGAGTCCGCCGGGGCGCCCCGACCGGCGGCGGGGTCACGGGCGCCGCCGCGGCCTGGATGTCTTTCTTGAGCCTGAGTTTCACGCCGCCACACTTTCGAGCAAATTCAAGGTTGAATCAAGCCGGACGCCAGCCCATCCCGGCACGAGCGCAACGGATTGGACAGGGCGCCCGCCGACCCGCACCAGAGGGTTGGGAGACTTTCTGCCCTCCAGCCGGACGGGTTGGCTCAAGAACTTCGACCATTACGGATGATTGGCGGGCAGGCGGGCGGTTGCAAGTGGTCGGCCAGCCACAGAAAGCTCATGAACTGTCGCGGACGCGGCGGCAGGAAAGCTCCGACCAGGACCCGGGCAACGGAACGACCCCAGAGCGCTCCCAGCCCGCAGCCCAGGGCTGCCGCGCCGAGCATCTGCCCGACCTGCCCGACCCCCCAGTCCAGTAGCTGCGGCGAGTGATCTCCGAGCACCAGCAGGGCGATGCAGCCGACAATGAGCGCATGACACAGGCCCACCGCGGCATACACCCAGCGCCGCCAGTGGTGGCAGGCGACGGTGAGCAATGCCACCACCAGGAACCCCAGCGTGCACTCCGTCGCCAGCGCCAGGATCAGGTACTGGCGGTCAGCGGGCGGAACCTCTGGCCGGACCACCCTGGCCCGACTGCCCGAATCGTAACGGGTTCGGGAATCCATCACGGCATGCGCGATCGCACCCTCGGCGAGGCCCGCGAGCACCAGGAGCCACAGCACCATCAGAATCCAGCCGACCAACAGCAGCCCAGCCAGCCGATTCAGCCATGGGCTGAAGGCTGCGGCGGCCTGGTTGGCAACGTTGAAGCGCCCGCACTCGGTGCAGCGGGTCATCAGCACGCCGGTGCGCGACTCGCGCCGCACCGGCAAGCTGTACAGGTTGTAACCACACCCTTCGCAATAGCGATCCACTTCAACAGTCGCCAGAATAGGGCAGGCTTCGTATTCGGCCTCAAACGAAGGCGGTGGGGATTGCATGGTAATCGAAACCGTATCGTTGACTGGCTGCCTTGGTGCTGCATTTTAGGGAACTTCCCGGGCCTGTCCAACGAGGTGCGCTGCGGGTCAGGACGAGACCTCGGGCGGTTGAGGACGAAGAGGGCGTTGATCGTGGCGCTCATTGTAGCGTCGCGTCGGGTCGGCAGGACACACCCCCATGACTCACGGGCATGAAGATAGAGCGTTCTGAGAACACTTCGCCCCCATTCTACTGGCAGACCGGCGCCTTCGCCAGGCCGGGGACGAGGTTCAGCACATTCTGGATCGGGTTCCTGATGGATCGAGCTTCGTGAGATCCGCGACGGCTGGAACTGGGTCGATGTGCACCAGACCGTGAAGGACGGGGCGATCCGCGAATACACCTTTGGGCACCGCCCGTACTCCGCGGTCGAGTTGAGCACTCTGCTGGGCAGTGTCGGGTTTGAAGACATTCACGTGTTCGGCGCCTTCCAGGGTCGGGCGTATCACCACGAGGCCGAACGGCTGGTGTGCCTGGCCCGCAGGTCACCCGAGCCGCGACCGTAAGGACAGGTCAGACAGCGGGGCGCGAACCCCTGGGGGAACGGTCGCGACTACACCGCTACAGGTGAATACCAATGGGGGCAAGGTCTTGACCTTGTCGGGGCGTTTGACGCCGGCGTGTTTCATCCAGAGGTGATCAATCGCAAGGCCCCCAGGCCGCCAGCAGAATGACCAGGTCGCCGGAGTTGATGTCGCCGTCCTTGTCAAAATCAGCAGGTTGACCGGGCGCGGTGCCCCAGGTGCCAAGCAGTACGGCGAGATCCCGGGCGTTGACCGCGCCGTCATCGTTCAAATCCGCCAGGCAGGAGGTGAGTTGGCACTCGTCAGGAATCGTGTCGCCGTCCCGGTCCGCAGACAGGCCGTCAATGATGTCGAGGTCATCGGCGATGCCATTGCCGTTGCAGTCAGGCAGCCGAGCGATCCAGGCATCCCCCTCGCCTTCCGGGTTCCACCCGCTGCCGATGATGGTCAATCCGTCTGCCGACACACTGCCGGCCACCTTCAGGTCCCAGCCGGTGAGATCGACCTGATAGTTCTCGACCAGCACGGCACGCAGGCTGCGCATGCCGTGCGCGGCATCCCAGATGAACGGCTCCAGGTCGCCGCACAAAAAGCCACCGCCCACGCAGGATAGCCCGACGACGATCGAGCCATCAGCCGAAACACCAAAAGCTCTGCTCTCGAAGGCGCCGCCCTCCAGATCGCCCAGGCCGACCATTCCGGTCTGCTCAGTCCAACGGAAGGCTTCTTTCCCATTCGCGGACTGGCTCTCGCCGACGATCACACTGCCGTCGGCGGACACGTCCTGGGCGAAGCTCGAGAAGTTACCGCCCGGAAGGTCGCCCAAGCCTGTCATCCCTTGATCAAGTGTCCAGCGGAAGGCCTGCCCGCCGCCATCGCCGGTCGCCCAGCCGACGATGGTGTTTCCGTCGAGTGAAATGCTATGGCCCGAGCTTTGCCCGGGGACACCCAGAGCACCAAGGCCGACCATCCCGGTCTCCGCGGTCCAGCGAAACGCCTCAGAGCCCTGATCGGCGCTGCTCCAACCTGTGACGATGAGGCCATCCCCGGAAACACTCCTGGCTTCGCTGTTATAGAAGTTACCCGGTAGATCACCAAGCCCGATCATGCCCATCCGCTCAGTCCAGAGAAACGCTTCGGTGTTGGGGCTCGATTCACCGGAGATGCCCTTGCCGACAACAACAGCACCATCAGCAGATACACGTGCTGCCGTACTGAAACCCGGATTGGGCGGAAGGTCCCCCAGACCGATCATCCCGAGTTCTTCTGTCCAAAGGTACGCCTCGCCAAACCCCTGAGAATTAATGCTCCATCCCACCACGGCCAGTCCATCCGCGGAAATGGCGCCCGGTGTGGTGGGGTAGTCGCCGTCCGGCAAGTGACCAATGCCCTTGAAGATTGGTGCCGCGTGGTCCGGCGGAGTCACGGCAAGAAAGAAAAGCATACATTGAAGGACAAAGGAACTCATGAGCGGCTCCCAACGCTCCGACGAAACTGCCACCGTAACATCCCTGGGGACAACATAATTATAGCACCGGGCGATCTCGGGCGTAACGAATCCCCGCATGCCTGTACGCTATGGACAGGAGCCCCATGCACCCAGAAGCTGGGCGAGGTCGGCGGCATTCACGGTGCAGGTATAGGCGAAGTCCGGCGCGCAGGCACTCGGCAGACCGGGCGTGCATGGCTCCGGGCACGGTCCCCAAGCCCCCAGGAGCTGCGCCAGATCGGCCGCATTCACCACGCCGTTGTCGTTCAGGTCGTGAACGCAGGACCTGCGCAGCTCACCTTTACCGCAGGCTACGATGCTGTATGACTCGCAGATTCGCGTCCGGCTGCCCCTGAGCGCCACTCGGATTCGCGTTGAACCACCCGCCGCTGGTTGCACCACCTGCATTGAACAGCACCGAGTCCCAGTCAGGGTCGAGGGCCGTGCCCTCAATGCTGTTGTTCACGGGCCGACTGGTATCTCTGCAGGGCCTGCTGCAGGCCTTGATGATCGCCGCCGTGCAGCCTGATGGCCTTCTCTTGCAGGCCGATCGCCGCGTCGACATCGTGCTCGGCTTCGAACTTGGCCAACGCCAGGGTGTCCAAGAGGGCCCACTGGCCGTGGTTGGTGTTGGCGCAAGCCTTTTCGGCAAAGCGCAAAGCGACGTCGCTGTAGGCGCCCTGGTAGCGCTTGTCGGTCAATAACGCCCAGGAAAACCCGTTCAGGGCGGTGGCATCGTCCAAGCGGTTCAGCAGGTCATCCGCACAGCGGCGCGCAGCCTGGCTGTCCTGCTTGCCGAGGGCCAGGATGTCAAACCGCGTGCGATAGAGGTCGGTATCCATTCCGCCCTCACGCAACCGGGCATCGACCAATTCCAAGGCCCGATCCCAATTGTGCTGTTGCCGCACGGTGCGCAGCTCCTGCCGGAAGCGCTCCTCGTCTTGCTCCTGCCGGATGAACTGCGCAATTATCGGGGCCACGTCGGGCAGTCCGCTGACCCCGGCCGAGAGCTGCAGTTTCTCCTCAGACTCATGGGTCATCAACGACACCACGGTGCTGCGGAGCAGCGGAACAAACGGCGCGATCTCCTGGCGATCGCGGTTGTCCATATGCGGTGCCGCCAGCCTCAGGATGCGACCCGGGCTCAGGAACAAGGCCTTGCTGGTGTCATCGCCAACCTGCTTGAGGGCTGCGGCAAAGTCGTCATCTTCAAGAATCGAGGAGCCGCCATCGGCAGCCTGTACGGCCGCCTGCATCGCCGCAGGGGTTGTCGAAGCAATGAGGGTGTCCCGCCGGGCGCCCACGTAGACGGTGACGCCGTCCTGAAAGCGATAGGCCTTGGCTTGGACGTCGCCGATGGATTGCACGGTGCCATCGGTGGTCGGTGCTCCGGCCGCCATGCTGGCGATGCCCAGCAGTTGGGTCCACAGCAACTCCGACTTGGCCGGATCGTGGACCCGAATCACGGCGGCGATTTCCGGCAGCGCCGGACCGGATCCGGGCTCACCCGCCGGCGGGAGTGCGAATACCGAGAAATCGACGACATTCGCGAAGATCTCGCGACCGACATCCAAACCGGTGACCGCCGCTGATGACGGTCCGCGCTTGCCGGTCACCGGCGGGAAGCGCGAGTCGCGCTCGTTCATGGCCCCGACCAGGAACCCCACCACGCCGTGCGGGATCCCGCGGAACGTCTCCCGTGTCACCGGCGGCGTGCGCACCAGGTTGTAGATCAGGTTGTGGTGTCCGCGGTCCAGAGCGATGGCCAGGTCCATACCCACCCGGTCATCGTGGACACCGAACTTGGCCGAGACGGAACGCCAACTGTCCAGGTCCAGGATGGCCCGGGCCTGGGCCAGTTCGGAGCAGTCGCCCGCCAGGCCACTGATCAACGGCATGGCCTTCTTGGCATCAGCGCATAGGAACAACAGCGGCTTCTGCCGGCCGGCCAGCACCTCGGCCATGGCCTCATTATTCGCGAATGACGGGCCGCCACGGCCGGCGAGACGATCGAGCACGGCGGTGATCTGCTCCTTCTGAGGGCTGGCAATCACCAGCCGGGATGACAGGCAGACATAGAACTCACCGTCGTGGATGTAGTACAGCGGGTAGCCACCCACGGTCTCAGCGCTCCCGGCAACCGGCAGGGCCGTTTCGATGGCACCACGGAGCACCTCCAGGTTCCCAGGATGCAGCACGACCACGCCTGTGGGCTTGTGTTTCTGGGGGTCGAATCCGGTAATCGCGACCGCCGCCCCGCGCAGCCCGAGCAAGGCGTTCACCAGCTTGGGACTGATGGCGACCCGCTGATCGGCGACCGCGGTCGCCTGGTCACCGCCCAACAGTCCGAGGTGGTCAAGCAATTGGCTGACCTGGGCGCCCGGGTTGTTCAGCTCGACATAGGCAAACGTCTCCGCCGGCATCAGGCCGGCCAGGTCCACGGTGGCCAGCTCCTCCCGACAACGGGCCAAACCCTCGCGGGCCTGCCGCAGCACCGTGTCGGCCGCCACCCCGTCGTTCAGCACCCGGCCGTAGAGTTCGGCTGCCGCGGCGTAGTCCTGCTGGGCGTGCTCCAGGTAGTAGGCCTGATAAAACGACGGGGCCGGTTTGGCGGCGACGGCAACACCGGACGACCCGGTGACGAACAAACTGATGGCCAGCAATTGGAACCAACGGGCATACATGGTGGGTTCTCCTTTCCGCGGTCCGATCCAGAAGGGGCGAGCAGGGTTTTTCGCACGGCGAAACCCGATGATACGAACTATCAAGCAATTCAGAAGCAGCGCGGAAATATTTCCAGAGGGAGAGATTGCTGGGAATTGTGGGCCGGCGACGACCTTCTGGCACCGGAAGTGCTATCCGGGGGATTCCCCACTTTTGCCCACCCAAAGCCTGCAATATTACCCGATTTCGGGCGGCGGATCATTCGATCCCGCAGGACCAGTCGTACACACTGGCCGCGTCCTGGTGCAGCAGGCGGCCCAGGCCCTCGGGCAGATTGGCCAGAGCGGCGCCACGCGGCATGCGGCCCGCGTCGTCCACCGAATCACAATCCGCGGCGTTGGTGGTCAACAACTGAAAGTCTGCGGGGCTCAGCGGGCGGGTCAGAAGCACCACCGCTGGGGCGGCTTCGGGCACATTCTGCGGAACCAGCAGCGCGGTCAGGTCCAGGTCTCCAAGATGCGTCTGCAACCACTGCAGCCAGGCGGCCACTTGCGGCCGGTACGGATGGGACCGGCTCAGGGGCAGCCGGGCGGCGAATCCGTGAGGTTGATTCCGCCAATTCAGCAGCAGGCCGCCCAAATATTGCAGGTATGACTCCGCTCCGGCACTCTGGGCCGCGGCAGCCAGGCCGCGGATCCATGGACAGAAGGGAATGGCTTGCATGTCTTGCTGAAGCGAGCCAGCCGCGGCGGCAGGATCGGCGGGCGCCTGTAACGGTCGGTCCCTAACGTCCTGGGGGCCTATCGCCCCGCGGGAAAGAAGCCCGAACAGGTCCGAGAATTGATCCCAGGCCACGCTGCAGGTGATCAGGTGGGCGGCCCAAGTGGTGTCGGGGACCGCCTGCAAGGCGAAAAGCGTGAATGGAAAGGTCCTTGGCGGAGCGGCACTGTCGCGACTGTTCCAGATCGATGCCACCACCGCCAAATCATCAAGTTCCGGGAAACGGGCAAACAGACCGGCCGGGGTCACTCTGCCGCGCCGTTGCGGATCCACGCGGGTCACCCAGCGATCGTGACCACCCTGCACCCAGGCCTGATAGACGCGGGCCTGCTCCTGCCAGGCGTCGATATGCACGAATTCCCGGCTGCTGGGCAGCTTGCCGAAACCACGGATGCGACGCTGATCAGCCTCGCTCAGCTCCTGGCCGGTGATGCGGTTTAGCAACTTCTTAATGGGGCTCACGGGAACTCCGGATCTGGGTTAATCCTGCGGCAGTTGGGGTGGGGTGCCGACCCACACCGCGGGATCCGGCCAGTCAAGAAACGGCGGCAGACCTCCAGCGGGGTCCAGAAAGCGCAGCTTGAACGCCACCGAACGGATCGGGGGATGCGGGGGTTCGCTGGAGAGTCCGTCAAGTTCACTCAGGTCCTTCCTGATCCTGATCATCCAGGTGCCGTCCTGTCCGGGTGCCGCCTCACCGTACTCGCGAATCAGCCGGATCAGGCCGAATTCACCGCCGGGCAGGGTGGCCAGGCGGGGTTCGATCTCCGGACGCAGCCGCCGGGCCTTGTCGGTCATGTTCTGCAGCAGAACCTCGACCTGGCCCTGCCGCGGTTGCCAGCGGAAGCGCTGCGGCGCTGAGGACCGCTCGGCCCCGAAAGCGATCAGGGCGGAGCCGCCGTCACCGCCTTCCTTGGTGACCCCTGGCAAGCGCAGTGCCACTGTGCGGTAAAATTCCGCAGGGGTTTGGTTTTCCGGTCCTTCGACCTCGTAGGACAGCTCGACCTGGTACGATTCTCGATCCAGAAACTGATGCCAGCGGGCGGCGTTCTGTAACCAGGCGCCCCGGGTCCGGGTCGCGGGATCCGCGGGCTGGCCATTGAACTGCTGCAATCCGGCGAGGGTCTGGAGCAGGGCCCGCAGCCGCGGAGGATCGACCGCGTCGAACTGCCCGTCTCTGAAGACGAACGGCCGGGCTTCGAATTCGCGAAGGTGCCGGCGCTGCAGTTGTTCGAACAGGTCGCGCCACAGCAGGTGACGGCCCAGATCGATCACGAACTGCAACTGCCGGGTCATTCGCTCCTCTTGCAGTGCCGCCTGGCCTGCGCCGACTGCCGCCAGGACCGGGAACTCGATGGCACCCGGCTGGAGGTCGTCCAGACCGTCCAGGCGAAACTCCTGAACTTGATTGCGAAACTGCTTCCAAGCGATCGACACCGGCCGAAAGTCGAGCATGCCGGGCGCCGCCAGGGTCTGCGCGACGACCCTGTGCAGCCGGCTGTCGGCCGGCCAATCGACCAGCGGCAGGTCGGCGAGCAGGTCTTGCTGTTGGGCCGCGCCCTGCTCACGACCGGGGTGCAGCAGTTCAATCACGTGAACCCGCAAGGCCTCGACGTCAGCATCGTACTGATCCTGCAGGGTGGTGCCGTGGTCGCGCATCCAGCGGCGGTACCCGTCCCAGTCCGACGGCAGATCATTGGGCGACAGCCCATCCAGCCGGTGGCGGTCATAGGCGTGAGACCACGATTGCAGGTAGTGCTGCAGGTATTGTCGCTGGGCCCGATTCAGGGCGCTGTCCAGTCCCGAGATATCGATCAGCAGCGAGCGCTCGACGGCTTCGTTCAGCACCGCACTGAGCCTTTGTTTGGCCCGTATGGTGTTCAGGATGAACGGTGCGGCGTGCCGGTTTTTCAATCCCGGGAACTGCAGGGCCTTGGCGTACTCATCCTGGTCCTCCATGGCGTAGGCCAACCCGACGTCGTCAAGACGGCCCAGTCGCTCGGCGATGTCCTCGACCAGGGCATCCAGCCGGTAGCGTCGCTGTGATTCCGCGATCGCCCGCACCAACCGTTCGAGATCCTGCTGCTGCCACTGCCGGCCAACGTCCAGCGCCAACTCGGCGGAGCGCTGGTCAATCAGCTCTTGCAGTTGAGCGCTCCACCCGGCCAGGAAAGCCTGGGCCGTCGCGGTCTGACCGGTCAATTGCCCGGCCAGCTCAGCGAGCACGCGTTCGGCATCTTCCAGAGGCCTGACGAACTCGTAACGCTGCGCGGGTCCGGCGGACCACTGCAGCACATCCCGCTCGATGGCGCTGACTTGCGGTAGCAGGCGGCTCTTGCAGAGTTCCAGTTGGGTCGCGAAGGCCTCCTGGTAGGAGCGCACCTGATCACGCAGGCGGCCCGCAAACGCCTGATCCTCGTCTGACGTTGCGGCTGACAGCGCCGCAGACACGGTCTCCCAGAAGGCTTTGTTGCCGGCCAAGGCTGCATCACCGAGTTGCTGGAGGCGGACGATCCGTCCGTTGTCGGTCGGGGCGTGAACCCCGTGCTCGCGAATCCGTTGCAGCAGTTGACGGGACTGAGCCGGCGCGGCGCCGGCCGGCCGCGGAAAAGTCTCCAGCCAGCGCTGGGCGGTTCGTTCAAAGGTTTCCCGGGTGCGGGCATTTTCGAAGTCGCGATACGAGCGGACCAACGTGGTGTACGATTCCTGCATTTCCTGGCAACGGCGGACCAACTCGGCCCACCAGGCCACATCGGCGTCGCTTTCCAGGGCGGCGGTTTGCAACCAGAACGACTGGGCCTTGCCCAGGGCCTCTTGGATGCGCTGGCGCTGATCCTGGCGACTGCCGCTGAGCGCTGCGGTGACCCGCACCGCTGGCAGATCTCCATGGCGCTGGAACAACCGCCCGATCTGTTCGGCCTGGCCCACCACCGAGTAATCCGACCCGGGCAGCACGCGGCGCAGGGCTTCGACATCGTTCATCGACGTCGGCACCTCGCCCAGATGCCAGGACACGTAGGCCGCCAGGCTGGCCGCGAACTCCTGAACCGATGCGGCCGTCATCGGGTGGTGGTCGGCGGTCAGCGCCTGTTCCACGCGGACCACCTCGGGACGCAGGATGCCGGTCCCAATCAGCTCGCGCTGCACGGAACGAATGTACCCTTGGGCCTGAGATCCCGCCGATCCGAACATCAGTGCCGCTGGCCCGCCCGGGGGGTGGATTCGTTCCATCGCAGCGGTCAGATCGCGCGCCAGCGCAACGGCGGCCGATACATCGGCCAACGGGGGTTCGGCCGGTCCGGTGCCGGAGGCGGCAGCCGGCCGGTGCTGCTCGATGAACGCCACCGCCTGATCTACGGTGCGCCGCGGGCCGGCGACCGCGGCGGCATATGACTGATAGCCCCATACGGTCACTGCTGCCAGAATCAAGATCAGCGGCAGGCCCACGAAGAGGGCCGAGTTGCGAAGCAGCCGCATCCGGCGAATGTGCCGCTGCGAGCGGAACACCATGCCCTGTTCCCTGGCCACCTTCTCGGCGTAGAAGTCATGAATGAAGAAGGCCCGCGATTGCGGGAAGATGCCTTCCAGATTGTCGAGTTCTTCGCCCGACAGGTGGCGGCCGAGGATCTCCAGGATGGGCTTGCCTTCCTGCAGGGCGCTGGTGAAATAGAAGCCGCGAAAAAACAGCGGCTCCGCGAAGATATTGCGGCTGAAGATCACATCGATGTAGTTCTGCACCCGATCCTTCAGCGCCGCGAAGGTGTCTGGGAAGGTGTAAATCCAACCGGCTTCTGGGCCGGTGGTCTGACGACCGAGAAATTGCAGCCGCAGCTGGTGCAGCCGGCCAAACAGCCGATCGTAATCGCAGTTGAATTCGCGCGGCTCGTAGGGGACCTCGAAGGGCCCCGGGCGCGACCAGCCGAACAACTGGTTGCGCTGTAATGAGGACAGGTGGTTGTAGAACTCGGTGAAGCCGGCCACCAGGTCCGACTTGGTGATCAGCAGGAACACCGGGAAGCGAACTTCGAGCCCGTTCTGAATCTGCCGCAGGCGATCGCGGATCAAACCGGCGCTGGCATGCCGCTGCTCAGCGGTATCCGACATCAGCTTGTCGGCCGGCAGTGCCACGATCACACCGTTGATCGGACAGCGCCGCCGCCGCTTGAGCAGCGCGAGGAATGCCTCCCATTCGTGACGATCGCTGGTGCCTTCCTGTTCGAAGACCAGCCGTCCGGCGGTATCCAGGATCACCGAGGTATTGGTGAACCACCAATTGTAGTTGCGGGTGCCACCGAAACCCGGCAGCTCATCCTTGCCCAGCGGAAAATCCATGCCGCTGTTCAGCAGCGTCATGGTCTTGCCGCCGCCGGGCTCGCCCAGAATGATGTACCACGGCAGTTGGTATAACGAGATCTTGGATTGCTGCAGCTTGTCGATGCCGTCGCGCCATTTCTGCTTGAATTCCCGTTCGCGCTCGGCCAGCTCCATGCGCGAGGGGCCGCCGGTCTGTTGGGCGATCTCGTGATCCAGACGATCGCCCCGGTGGCGATCGACCACGGCCAGGGCCTTGTGGAAGAGATAGTAGATCCCGAAGAACGCCGTGATGCTGCCGATGAGCGCCCAGGCCATCCCCGGCGGCAGCGCCCCGCGCACCAGCAGCAGCGGGGTGCACAGCACCGCCCAGGCAATCACGATGCGCAGGAGGACCGGAAGTACGTTGTACAGGCGCAGCAGGCTGTTCATCGTTCGCGGTTGCCGGGTTGATCCTTCCTGATCCGCGTGGTGCACCCGCGCACTACAGGACCCGCGGCCGGGAGGAAGGGTTGTTCACACTCAGGTTGCGGCTTCAATGCATCACACCATAGGCCGTGCCGGCCTGCTCCGCAGCCGTCTCCAGGCCCTGCAGTAGATCATTCCACAGCGCGCCCCGAAACCCGACGAGCAAACACACGGCGGCGATGACCATGGCTGCGACCGTGGCCAACCGCATGACGGTCTTGTAGTTTGGCGGGATTTCGATGGTGTGCTGGTAGGCCTGTGGAAAGCAGGCCTGGTCGTCGACCGGAGCGTTGCACAAGAGCGCCAGGATCGCGTCGGCCTCACGAGTCAATTCCTGCGGTTGACCCACGAATTTGCCGCGGAAGCCGAACTTCAGACAACAATAGAACACGGCCAGCAGGTCAGCCGCGTAAGCCCGCTCGGAGCCTGCGGCGGTTCGCCGCTCGTCGAACATCCGCCGGGCCTGAGCGAGGTCGTCGAAGAACAGTATGCCGCGCATCTTCTGTGGGTTGTTGAGGATCCGCGCCTCCAGCGTGTGGCTGTCCCACCAGCCGCGATGGTCCCATTCGGTGGCGGTCATGACTTCGTCGGTCAGGCACACCAGCGCCCGCCGGGCCAGGGCCCAGAACGCACCCAGGCCCGGCTCGTGTCCCGCCGCGGCGTCGCGCTCGCGGAACAGCCGCTCGGCTTCTTCATGGAGGACGTCGCCCTTGAGGGCTGCACCGCGGCGGGCCTGCCGCTGGAAGGTGGCGACGAACAGAAAGACCGGAGAGGCCAATCGAAACAAGGCGGTCGGGGTTTCGGTCGGTTCAGCCATTAGTCGATCGTGCCGGCTGTTCAGCGCGGCTCCCCTCCCATGATTCGGTAGGCATCCAGGGTCTTGCGGGCCTGAATCTGCTTCATTCGATCACCCAGTTTCAGGGGCAGCTCATGCCGAATCACATGTTTGAAGTGATTCCAGTAGGCGTCCGCTTCGGCCGACCAGCGCCGCTTCTCGACGGGCCAGTCGGCCGGGTTGAGGGCCGCCGCCACCTCGTTGGGGACCTCCATCACCGTTGCTTGCGTGCCGGTGAGCACCGCCGACCACCAGCGCATGACCAGGTCGCTGTAGTTTCGCAGGGCGGTGGGCGGAACCTTGTCTGACTTGAGAACGCGACTCAGGGCCTGCCCGACGTTCAGCAGGCCCTGGCCACCCAGGGTCTCGGCCATGGTCTTGATGCTTGGATCACCTTTGCCCAGCAACTCCAGCTGCGACTGCAAGGTGGCTTCGATCTTACCGAGCAGCTCGACCAGAATACCCAGGGCCTCGGCCACCTGCCGGTCCATAGCCGGGCCCGTGCCGACCGTGGCCTCTTCGAGGCATGGGACGTGGGCGCGCAGCGCCCGGGCAAACTGCTCCGCCGCGGCGGCGGGGCCGGGACCCGAATCGGTGGACATGCTGGCTCCCTTCACGATGGGCCGGAATTCCCCGGGGAAAATCAACGACACGCTTCTGGGGCAATTCGCGGCTCAGTATAAATGTGGGTGCGCCGGAGAACAAATCCTTCCGCGTCACAGGCGTTCAGGGGGTGCGCCGATCGACGTCGACGTCCGCCAGGACCGCCGCCGGCAGCGTGATCCGGCGAACCAGGCGAAACCCCACGGTTCCGTGGCGCTCGACGGGCACGGTGTCCGGCGGCCGGTGCCCCGCAGACAGCACCTCCGGATCACGATCGAGCCAACTGCCGCCCACCGCCACAACGGCGCCGCCGTCATCGCCGCCCGGTTCGCGGCAGTACTCCCAGACATCTCCGGGAAAGCCCAACGAGTCGGCGTCATCCCGGTGGCGGACCTGCCACCATTCATCGCAGGTCAGCAGTTGGCAGCCCAGCGCCTGGGCGAACGCTTCGGCTTGGGCGGCGCTCAGACCGACGACCTGGTCCCGGGGGGGCCTGCCGATGATCTCGGCCCAGGTCTCCCACGGTCGATCGGCTTCGGTCCAATACGGCGGGCGGTCCTGAGCGCCGACCTCGGATGCCGGGCGGTACACATCGGACACGCACACCTCCCGCTCGAGGAGGTAGCGCAGGTCAGGATCGCCTTGCTCCAACCGAATCAACCTGAAGATCATGGGAAAACCGGCGGTGTGCTTGAGCTGCACCCGCAATGGAAACCCGGCCGTCGATTCGCTGCCCACGGCGTCGAAGGACGCCCCCAGTTGCTCCAGCGCCTCCAGCCAGGCGGCGAAGTTCTGCTGCTCTTGGAGCGTCATGTCCTGCCGCGCCGAGGCTTCGAAATCGCGGCGGATCTCGGCATGGTCCGCCCAGGGAGCCGAGCGCAGTCGGTCGATCATCGACCGATAGGCGAAGCCGCTGGCCAGCCACAACGGATCGTCGGCCCGCGACTCCGGGACCCACTGCAACGCCTGGTCCTGAACGACAAACCGGAAGCTGCGGGCAGCCCCCTCGTTCTGCGGACGCACCTCGATGTACAAGGTGTCCTCGGCGTCGAGAGGTTCCCGGGCGGTGATTCGAAACTGGTCCGGCGGCACCTCCAGGTCTTGAAACATCGCCGCGACCTCCTGAGGCGTGCGCTTGCTGGAGCCGAACACCGCCAGATAGTCGACCGCATCTTTCCGCAACCAGGCGTCGGTGAACCGCACCAGCAGGTCCTGTCCTTGTTGCTGGCGCCGCCAGGCAGCGGGCGGTGCCGGCCAGTCGATGTGCCCATCCGGCGACACGCGCCAGTGGTCGCTCGCCGAAAACGACAGCACCAGCGGCGCGGTCTCAAAGACCCGAGCGCTGCCCTCCAAGAGCCCTGGCCGATAGCGGATTCGGGCCCGTGCCGTGCCGCCTGCGAAATCGGGCTCGTCGAAGCGCAGTTCGGCTTCGCTGCACTGGTCCACCCAGGCGAGCGTTGATTCCAGATCGGCGACCACGGTCGCGCCGGTCCGAGCGGCCAGGGCCTGGGCATCCCGCGCGGCAAACGCCTGCTGAATCTGCCGAATGGCGTGCGTGATGCAACTGCGGCGATGTTCCTCCGGCTCGGCTTGAGGAACCGGCCGCATCTCGCGCAATCGCGCTTCCCCGGTGGTCGGATCGCGTTCGTACCCAACCTGCAATCGCGACCCCTGATACTCGTCACCACCGCTCACAAACACCGCAGTCACCTCGAACTCGACGGCATCGTCGCCCAGCACCTGCCGGCATGCACCCAGTTCAAGCTTGCGCGCTGCACCCTGGTATCCCAGATAACCGAGCAATCCTTCGGGGGGCGGCGCGCCGACAGCGAGCCGCTGCAGACGGGCCTCCGCACCGGCGGCGGTCGGTGACTCGCGGAACGCCGCTTGAATGGTTTCGACCAGCGCGGCCACCCCACTGCCGAGCGCCGCCGATGCCAGCGTGTCGCGAACCTCGGTGATGAAGCGGGTGACCTCGGCTTGAGTCAGGTCGAAGATCAGGCCGCGCTCGGAGTCCGCCAGCGCGAAGGTCAAGGGTAGCGGCCGGCCGGCCACCGTTAGTGTGGAGGAGCCCGCGGAGCACACCAGATCGGCGCACACGGGATCGACCAGTTCCAGCGCCGGCGTGCCCTGGGCCAGCCCGTCGATGGCCCGGACCAGGTCTCGAGCCGGCGCGGGAAAGCCCAGCCACTCCACCAGCGCCAGACCGCCGGCCCGGGAGAAGCGGGGGCCAAGCTGGGGGCGAATCGCGTCGAAGGCGGCCGCCAGTCGGGCGCGGTTCCCGCCGCGGGCGCGGTGCGCGACGAAGGCCGAGCCGGCCAGCACCAGCACCGCCAGCGTCATCCCGACGGCCCGAGCATGGCGGCGCAGCCGGGCCTGCAATCTGCGGGTGCGCTCCCGCCTCTCGGCCTGGAGGCGCTCGGCCCGTTCGCGCTGCTCCCGCAAGCGGTGCTGCTCGGCCAGGTACTCCTGGCGCTGCTCCGGGTCGCCTGCAACCGCCGGGCGCGCCGGGTCCTCGATTCTGGGAACCAACGGGCCTGGCACCGCCGGCGCGGCGGCCGGGTCGTCGATCGAGCCCGCACGGCGGGCGCACGCCGAGAGGACATCGAGCATCTCCACGAAAGTCGTGTACCGCTTGGAAGTCTCGCTGCGCAAGGCCTTGAAGATCAGCCCCGAGAACGGCCCGTCAAGGGTGGGGTTGCGCTGCCCAGGCGGCACCGGCAGTTCGATCAGAATCTGATACTTGCAGTCTTCTGGATCATCGCGGATGGCGCCAAAAGGATGCTTGCCGGTGGCCAGCTCGTAAAGCAACACCCCGACGGCAAAGATATCCGACTGCTGGCCGAACTGGGACGGGGCATTCCAGACCTCCGGGGCCACATTGCTGGCCACCTGGTTCAGCCAGAACTCATCAGCCCCATCCAGCACCTCCGCGTAACATTCAGCCACGCCGAAATCCAGCACCCGCAAGGTTCCGTCGCGTAGACGCACCACGCTGGCTCCGCACAGGCCTCCGTGGCGCAGCACCGGTGGCTGACCCGCGGGGTAGGCGGCGGCGAGCGTTTCACACAGTTGGCGGGCCCATTCCAGGAGCGTCGCACCGTCCGGACGATCCCCGAGCACCAGGCTGCCCAACGAACGAACGTCCTGCAGCCCATAACACAACTCAATGCTGTCGCCGGCCTCGCGCACCTCGCCGGCCACGGCCACTCCCGGCGCTGCGTCGGAAAGGTCGCGCTGTTTGCCGACGACGGCCCGCAGGGCTGCCACCAGCCGAGCCACCTGGGCGTCGCTCAACTGCGGCGGCTTGGCAAAGGCGCGGATCAATTCAGCCATGATCAAGCTTCCGCAACGGGGGGTGGCGACTTGCCAGCGCGGCTGGGTCCACCACCCTGGTTATGAAAACGGGACGGCTTGCCCGTGGACAAGCCGCCCCGATGAGGTCACCCTCCAGGACCGTCAGGAGGCACACGGATCGACGGCAGTGGTTTCCACCGTTCCGTCTCTCATCTCGGTCCAGGCATCGCACACCAGGCCCAGTGTATCAAAGAAATCATTGATGACGTTGCTCACGAACCCGGGCACGAACGGAGCCAAGCTGGCATCCACCTGGTCCTGGGCCAGGTCGGTCGCCAGTTGAATCAGTTGTTCTTTGGAAGCCGCTTCGTTGGCGATGAAGAAGTCGCAGAAGCTGTCCACGGAATCACGAATCGCGGAGCAATCACCCACGTCGAGGGTCTGGTTTCGGGCGCGCGTGAATATCGGGAGGTCGTCCGGCAGTCCTCCGAAGGAAAAGGTGGTCGGCGTGGACGACAGCGGCAGCACGGTGGTCAATTGAACGCTGCTGGTCATGCGGTCAAAGGAGAACGAGTTGCCGGCTTCGGTTTCGATCGATCGCGGAACCGCCACATCCGACGCGATGGTGTCATCGAAAAGCACTCGTTCCTGACCGCCGCTGGCGGTGGTGATCGCGATCTCGTCAATCGCAGTACCGTCGGCGTTGACATTGAGCGTCATTACGTTTCCGTCGTTCTCAACCGTTCCTCCGTCCATCGGGTTGTCGCCGCTGCCGCCTTGGAATGAAGCCGGGGTGCTGGCCGCGCCTCCACAACCATGGAGCGCCACAACCAGGGAGCAGCACCCGCCAGCAAGCAGAATCCGCGCGGCTCGATTGAAACTCATGACTTTCCTCCTTGGAGTTGATCGAACGCTATTGTGACGTTCGACCGTGTGCAATTCTAATCACGTCAAGTGGTCGGACAAGATCGATTATCGTCAGTTGCGGGCTTTTCCTGTATCACAAAGGCAGCCCACGCGATCGCGCACCGTCGGTAACCGCCGACAAGCAACTTTCCGAAGCGTGACCTGAGGGGACAACCCCGGTGTCCGACAAGAAGTTCCAGCGCTGAGCGGGCGCTTCCGGTTTCGGGGTGCCACTTTGGGCAATACCGCCCAGTCGCTTGGCTCCGCCTGGTTATTGGAATCCCTCCAGCGGGATACCTATTTCTTTAAGTCATTATTTTTAAAATAGTTATCGCCTGTCAGCCGATCCGAGGCGACTCTCTGGCATGCCAAGTGGCTGGCCTGGGTCGAGGGGAATGGAACCGAGTGGTCGCGAACTGCGACAGGCCTGGTGGGAGCGAGAAGCCAGAACTGAACGAACTGCTGCCTCTGTCGGCTGCGGCCGCCCGGTCCCGAGTGGGCCGGTCGGTCGTGGCCCGTTTGCCGGCGGGGACTCGCCCGCCGGCGGTTCAACTTGGCTGGGGCATTGGACCCGTGCCTAGCGCGGTGTCGTCGTCCGGCCGCGGCTTGCGGGTTCTGGGTTCACCCTTGGTCGAAGCCGCGGCACTGCGCGGATCGTCCAGGAGATCGCCAATGGTCGGCTTGGTGATGGTCTCGCCGCGCATGATGGCAAGCACCTCGTTTCCTTCCAGGGTCTCGTACTTGAGCAAGGCTTTGGCCACCGCTTCGAGGGTGTCCCTCTTCTCGTTGAGCAGCTGCTGGGCTTCGGCGTAGGCATCGTCAATCAGCTTCTTGACCTCGGCGTCAATGCGCTGGGCGGTCTCCTCGGAGTACGTTCTGCCGCCCGGCAGTCCGTAGGCACTCTCACGTTCGTCCTCACCGAGATGGACAAAGCCGAGCCCCTCGTTCATTCCGAACTCGGTGACCATCATTCGGGCGATGCGCGTGGCCTGCCGAATGTCGGAGGCGACGCCGGAGTTGACATCCTTGCTGAAGCTTTCTTCGGCAATACGGCCCGCGCACAGGATGCGAAGTTGGGCCAGCATCCAGTTACGATTGTGGTTGGTCCGATCTTTCTCGGGCAGCGAGAAGGTGGCCCCCAGAAACGATCCCCGCGGCAGGATGCTGACCTTGTGCACGGGGTCGGAATGCTTGGACAGCAGGATCTGGACCACGGCGTGACCGGCTTCGTGGTACGCGGTCGCCAGTCGTTCCTTCTCATCGATGACCCGGCTCTTGCGGGCCCGGCCCCAGCGAACCTTGTCGCGCGCTTCTTCGAGATCCTCCATCTCGATGAAGTCCTTGTTTTCCAGGGTGGCCAGCAGCGCCGATTCGTTGATCACCGCGGCCAGATCCGCACCGCTGAAGCCAGGCGTGGCCCGGGCCAGCCGTTGCAGGTCGACATCCGGACCGATCTTGACCTTGCGGGCATGAACCTTCAGGATTTCGAAGCGGCCCTTGACGTCGGGTGCCGGCACGGCGACCTGGCGGTCGAAGCGCCCGGGTCTGATGAGCGCCGGATCCAGCACATCGACGCGATTGGTGGCGGCGATCACGATCACCTGGTCGCTGGATTCGAAGCCATCCATCTCCACCAGGATGGCATTCAGGGTCTGCTCCCGTTCATCGTGACCTCCGGTGGAAAAGCCTGCCCCGCGACGGCGGCCCACCGCATCAATTTCATCAAGGAAGATGATGCACGGTGAGTTCTCCTTGGCCGACTTGAACAAGTCGCGTACCCGTGAGGCACCGACCCCGACGAACATCTCGACGAAGTCGCTGCCGCTGATCGAAAAGAAGGGTACGTCCGCTTCGCCGGCGATGGCCTTTGCCAGCAGGGTCTTGCCGCAGCCGGGCTCGCCCAGCAGCAGCACGCCGCGCGGGATGCGTCCGCCGAGATGTTGAAACTTCCGCGGGTTGCGCAGAAACTCGATGATCTCGGTGACCTCCTCCTTGGCTTCATCGATCCCCGCCACGTCATCGAAGGTGATGTTGGTATGTTCCTTGGTGGTCATGCGGTGCTTGGAGCGGCCGAAGCTGCCCAGCATGCCCCCGGCACCGCCGGCATTGCGCATGGGACGCAGAACCAGGAACCACAGGAACGCGAAGATCAGCAGCCAGGGCAGGAGCGAAGCGATGACCCCCATCAGCAGGGTGGTGCTCTGCTCGTACTTGACCACGCCGGTGACGTGCTGGCTGATCTCGTCCACCAGCTTCTCGTTCTCGGTAGGCTTGTTCCAAAAGACCTTGAACTCGACGTCGCTGGCGCCGCGGGTGCCGACGGGGTCGTCGGGCTGAGCCGCGCGAACCCCCAGGATGGCGTCGTCGCGCAGGGTGACTTCCTTGACCTTTCCGGTCCGCAGCAAATCGATGAACTCGCTGTAGGAAATCTCCTGGGCACTGCCCATGCTGTTGCTGAGCAGGACCAGAAGCAGGAAGAGGAAGCAGATGACCACCACCCAACCGAACAGCCCACGAGGCATCCGCAGGTTGGGATTGGGCGGCCGCGGATCGGGGTTGCGGCTGGGATCGGGGTTCGAATCCGGCATCAAGCGGTTTCCTCAATCGGCTGCGGCAATCACGGTATCGGCAAAAAGCCACAGGTCTCCGTGGATTATAGGCATGCTACCAGGACGATTCCATCGATTCGACGAGCTGTTCGGCGACACTGTCCAGACCGCGAACGGCCCCATCGAAGAAGGTCTCTCCCGCGGGCCGAATATAGGTCGCAGTCACCCCAAAGCGCTGCCGCTCCGCCAGCACGGCCCCGGTCCGTTGATCCTTCCACCGATAACTCACCACGAAGGTCGCGCTGGTCTCGCGCGGCAGGTCGGTCGCGTAGGAGTCACCCAGCACGTTCTGGTGGACCTCCACCAATTCGCCGCTGAGGACCGTCTGGGCGTTCTGGCGGGTGGTCACGCGATACCCTGAATCCATTTCCAGGCGCTTGACGATGGCCTCGGTCAGCCGAAACTCCAGGGTCCGCCGAAAGTCGCGATTCTGAAACATCTCGACATGAATGGTCCGTACGCCACTGTTGAATGGTCGCCGCATGGAGTACCCGCAGCCGCTGAGCAACACCGCGACGAGCAGCAGCCCCACACCACCCCGCAGCAACACCGCGCGGGTCCGATACCGTGCAGTCAGGCGGTCAAACGGACGATGACCGGTACTCATTGCGTTCCTCCGGTGCCGTGGCATCAGACCCCGGTCAAGGACCCCGACGCCAGCCGCTGCGGCCAGGTCGGATGGGTCCCTGCGGTAGATCAAGGCCCGGTCTGCGGGACTTCCTGGCCCAAGGCGCTCAGGGCCGTGGCCGCCTGCGCGGCCGCCCGCGTCCCCTCCCAGTGTTGCACCACCGAGCGGTAGTAGAAGACGGCCGCCTGGGTCTGGCCGACCGTCCCATAGTATTCGCCGATCGAGTAGTCCTTCTGGGCACGTCGATTGCGGATGTCCTCAAGAATCAAGTCCACATTGTGTCGTTCAGCGGCGCGGGGGAACTGATCACGATAACGCAGGAAGCGTTCCTCCGCTTCGACCAGTGCCCCATCATCAAAATGAATCCCGGGGAAACGACCCAAGGCCGCCTGGGCCCTCCGAAGGTGCACCACGGGTGCTCGCCGGCTCTGCGGAAACCCATCGATCAGCCGCCCGTATTCGTCCTCGGCCAGCGCGAACTCGCCGCGACCGAAGTAGTAGTCCGCCTTGGTCAGCAGGGCGTCCTCGACCAGCGTGGTGGGCTCCATCCCGCTGGACAGTTCATCCAGGATCTTGATGCCCAGGTCCCGGCTCGGCAGCATGCGGATGCCGATGAACTTGCGCTTGCGGCCGCTGAGAAAGATCTCGGCAATATTGAACTGCAGTTCCCGGGCCTTTTCGGTAATGTCATCGGTGCCGGAGTCGGCAGTCAGATCCTTCAGCAAGGTGTACGACTTGTAGAAATCGGCATCAGAATATTCGATCTCGGCCTGGGTCAGCCTGGCCTCCCGCGACAGCGCATGCCCGGTGCCGTGGATTTTCAGCCAAGTCCCGATGCCACGGCGGGCCGGCCCCAGGTGCCCGTCCGCCAGGTCCGCACGAACCCCCCGCAGGTCGCCGTCCGGCGTGCCCGGCTGCGGTGGGGGAATCTCCACCCACTCGCCCTGCTGCGGATCGAACTCCAACTGGGCGGCGACGGGGGCTCGTGTGCTGGTGCACGCCCCAAGCAGCATCAGCCCACAGGGCAGGATAAGGATCTTTCGAGCGGATGCATGCAACGGCTTCGAGTCCTAAAGCAGTGAGGCATTGAAGACGGCCCGGATTCTAAACCGCGCACCGGACCTTGGCAACGCAGGCCGAAGTTCACGGAACGGTGGGCCGTCGGGATCGCGGCAGCACGAAGGCCGCCAGGCGGGGCGGCTTGTGCATGAGATGGGTGATGTGGTAGTTGAGCAACTCAACGCCGTCGGCCGCCAGGGCCTCCGGCACTTGGCCACGGCTCAGCGCCAGGGCCAATTTCCGGCGGATTCGCCGCTTCTCGACATGCGGCGCTTCACAATCGCGGCACAGCAGGCCGCCTTGCCGCGATGAGAAATACAATGGGATCGCGGTGGACGGGACCCGGCGGCATTCCTGGCAGCAGTCGGTTGCCGGCATCAGACCCACCTGTTCGAGCAGGGCTTGCTGATAGGCACAAAGGGCCGCCAGCGGAGCTTGCGGTGCCGCGGCGAGCGTGGACAATGCCGTCACCAGGGCGTCAAACAGCCGTGGATGTGGGTCGTCCTCGGCGGTCAAGTCCGAAGTGATCTCCGCCGCGTACTGGGCGGCATAGAGCGCCTGGAGCTGGGTGCGCACGCCGCTGAAGCCGTTGACTTGCCGCCACTCGGTCAAGGGGGACAGGCTTCGCTGCCGATCCGGGCGAACCGACCAGACGGCCTGCCCCAATTCCAGCAGATCGATCGCCGCCGCATAGCGCGTCCGTGTGCTCCGCTTGATGCCCTTGGCGATCAGCCGAACTTGGCCATGGGCCCGGGTAAAGAACACCAGAACCTGGGAAGTCTCGGAGAAATCGAGGCGGCGCAAGACCACGGCGAAGTCGCTGCATAATGACATGCCGCCAGTATACCCCGACGGCGGCCATCCTCGCCGCACGGGGTGTCCTGAAGGCGCGAGCGGTCCGGGTCCCAGCCCGACTACGGGCAATCACCCCAGGCGCCCAACAGTTGGGCCAGGTCTGCGGCATTGACCACGTCATCGCCGTTGAGATCGGCGACGTGCCCCGGATTGCCACCCCAGGCCCCCAGCAACTGAGCGAGGTCCTGGGCGTCAACCTGGCCGTCACCGTTGAAATCCTCGGGGCACGACGAGAAGCACGCGAACGACAGCGGCACCTGCACCAACCCGTCGTTGAAGAACACGCTCATGGTCCCGGACACTTGCGATCCGGCGCTGGCCACAAACTGGGCCACGAACACCTGCAGGGTCTTATCGGGGTGCCCTTGCCCGTTGGGAGGATTGGCGTTGTACCACCCGCCGGCCGTGGCGCCGCCGTTATTGAAGACGCTGGGATCCCAATCGCCGTCCAGACTGGTGCCGTCGGTGACCCCCATCGGGACGGTCTTGAGACCGATGCTCACGTAGCTGTCGTAGTTCAACTCCGGAAACAGCCCCAGCAGCACTTCGGAGGGCGCCCGATCGGTACCGCCCAAGGTCGGGGCGACCTGGTGGAACCCCGCCGGATCGGTCGTGCTGATGTTGCTGAAGCCGACGTTCAACAGATTGTCGGTCGACTGGTTGAGCGTCACGTAGACTTGGCAGACCTGGAGACCGAGGGCTTCGGCGCCGGCGTCGGTGCTGTTGACCGTCTGCACGCCGATTCCGCCGCAGAGTTCGTTGCCGACGGACTGGCAACCCGCGCCGGGCACGCAAGTGTCGTCCGTGCAGGGGTTGCCGTCGTCGCACACCACGTGGTTGAGCGTGGTCAAGCAACCCTGTTGCGGATCGCAGACGTCCACCGAACAGGAGAAGCCGTCGTTGCACACCGCGTTGTCCGGGTCGTGGTCGCAGCCGGTGTCAGCATCACACGTATCAGCGGTGCAGGCCACACCGTCATCACACTGCCCCCCGTCGGGCGTATGGATGCACAACCCGTCATCGCAGCCGTCGACAGTGCAGTCGACGGCGTCGTCACAATCCGCGGCCGTGACACACTCGAAGGGATCGGCACAGAACGCCGCGGGTCCAATGCAGACGTTGTCGACAAACCAGTCGTCATCCGACGACGGGGGGCGCTCATCGGACAGGCAGCGGAACTGCACTCGAAAGTTGGGATGCTGGGCGTCGGGCGGCAACGGGCCGAGCACGGTGCTGTAGTCGGTCTGGACCGTCCCCGGAGCAGGATGTAGGTTGACGGGCACCCACTGTTCCGCGCTGTTCAGGTACTCCACAATCAGGTCATCACCGGGATCCGGCGGATCGTCGGTGCCACCGGCCTCGTAGCCATAGCCCAGCACCAGGTCGCTCATTCCCGAGGTGTCCATGATGGCCGTCCGGGCGGCCTCCCCTCCCAGAAAAGCGCCGTTGAGGTTCATCGAGAACTGCGGCGTGGGCTCGTTGATTCCACGGGTGCTGACGTCGGCCCCGTCGATGCCGGTCCAGCGCTGCGAATCGAGCACCGCATCCGGGAAGTAATCAAAGAACGGCAGCGCGGTCACGCCCAACTCCATGGGTGGGCACAACAAGTCCCGGGCGGCCTCGAAACTGGGCAGATCGATGCGCGTGGCGATATTGGGACACGGACAGTGGGTGGCGATGCCGATGATTTCGTCAGTGCGAACCAACGAGGAACCGGAGTTTCCGCCCCGCAGATCGACGCTGAAGAAGAAGCGGTCGCTGTTCACGCTGTTGATGGTGCCGTCCGCGGTCTGCTGCGTCTGCGACAGGGTGCAGGTCAGGTCCACGCCGTAGCCGGTCAGGTCCAGTGACTGTCCGGGCACCGGCGGGTCGGTGGCGATGGGCCGCAGTTCGCCGTAGCGATCCAGGGGGCGCTGGCCGACGTTGTTGTTCCCAACGGTCATGACCGCCCAATCGTCTCCCGGACCCCCATTGGACGAAGTCACCTGGAGCACCGGGAACTGGTCGACGATCGGCGGATGGGCCAGGGCGCAATTGCCAAAGGAGTTGGGAACGTTGAACTCCATGACCATGTTACCGCCGATGCAGTGCCCGGCGGAAACCATGCAGCTGTCGGGATGGTACACCGAGGCGGTGCATCCGGCAGGCAGCAACCGGGCGACCCACAGTTCATCCGACGGCACGCGGTCGTCGGAGCCACCGCAGATCCCGCATTGCCCCGGGGCCCCGCGGACCTGGCGCTCGATGACCTGGCTGGCCAACTGGGCGATCACCACCCGATTGCGGCGGGTGCCGGGGTCGGCAATCAACTCAATGGTGACCCGGTCGCCGTTGAAGTACGCCGAGGTGTTTCCCCACCGCGCCAACTCGGCGGCGTCGAGTTCCTGGACCTCCTGGTCCCTGTGCGAGGTCAGCCGGATGAAGCTGCCGCCCTCCAGTTCGACGCCCTCGAAGTACACGCGCATCCAGGCCGCGTTGTCCAGCCGAAGCTCCTGAGTGTACACCACGGCCGGCGTGGCGGTGAGATTGGGCTGCAGGCCGCTGTCCAGGTGAAACGGCCGCGGCGGATCCAGCGGCCGGTCGGGGGTCTCCACTGCGGACACCAGCGGTACCCCGATCAGCATCAGACCCAGTGCAACGCCATAGCGCATGGCTTGACTCCTTCGGTGCGTAAGTGGAAACCTGCGGGCGCCGTCCTTGCAGCGCCCGCAGGTCACAAGTGTTGCTGGCAGCGGCCCGCGCGGTTCCGGCCGAGCCATTGATTCTAGCACGGCCCCCAGGCACCCAGTAACTGGGCCAGGTCGGCCGCGTTCACGGTGCCGTCGCCGTTGAGGTCCGAGGTGCTGCCGGGGTTCGGTCCCCAAGCACCCAGTAATTGAGCGAGGTCGGCCGCATTGACCACACCGTCGCCGTTTAGATCCTCTGAACAGCCGGGCAGGCACTCGAACACGCCGGGGATCTCGATCATGCCATCACCGACAAAGATGGTGGTGGTACCGGAGACCACAAAGCCCGTGTTGACCACAAACTGGGCCACCAGCAGGCGGTTGTCCGGGTAATTGACCGCGTCGCCCTGGCCACCCGGCGGGTTGTTGCAATACCAGCCACCGCTCACGGGCCCGCCGCTGTTGAACCCAGTGGCATCAAAATCGGGGTCCAGGGTGGTGCAGTCTTCCCCTCCCGCCGCGACCGCCTGCAGGCCGATGGTCACGAAGCTGTCGCAGGCCAGATCGGGGAACAGATCGATGAGCACCTGCTGCGGCGCGGTGTTCGAACCGCCCATGCCCGCCGGAAACTGGAAGAACCCATCCGGATCGTTGGTGGTGATGTCAGTGAAGCCGATACTCAACAGTCGGTCGTCGGGGTCGGGCAGACTCACGAACACGCTGCACACCGCCAAGGAGTCGTCCGAACAGCCCGAGTCCTGAGCTTCGGTTTCCATGACCACCCCGCCGCAGAGGTCGTTCGGTGTGAACGTGCATCCGCTGCCGGCGGCGCAAGTGTCATCGGTGCAGGGGTTGTCGTCGTTGCACAGATCGTCAATGCCGGTGTGCTGGCAATCGCTGACCGCGTCGCAGAAATCGGAGGTGCAGAAGATGCCGTCGTTGCACAGGCTGCTGCTGGGCGTATTCTGGCATCCGCCGCCCAGGCTATCGCACTCATCGATGGTGCACCCGACACCGTCATTGCACAAGGCGTTGTTCTCCGTGTGAATACAAAATCCATCGACGCAATCGTCGATGGTGCAGCCAATGCCGTCGTTGCACTCGGCCGCCACCCCACACTCGACCGGGTCCAGGCAGAAGGCCTGGTCTCCGACGCAAATGTTGTCGACGAACCAGTCGTCGTCGTCCGCAGGGAAAGCATCCGACGTGGAGCGGAAGCGAATTCGGAAGCCGTCGTGCTTGGCGGCCTCCGGCAGGACGATCAAGTGAAACACGTAATTGTTCATGCTGGCGCCGCTGCCGAGATGCGCAGCCAGTTCCACCCACTGGGCGTTGGCATTGAGGTACTCAACGAACAGATCGTCGCCGGCGTCCGGCGGATTGTCGGTGCCACCGGCCTCGTACCAGTAGGACAACACCCCATCGGACAGCCCGGTGGTGTCCATGATGGCGCTGCGGATGTTCTGGCCGCCCTGGGTGGCACCGTTGAGATTCAACGACAAAGTCCCGGTCGGTTCGTTCGCTCCGCGGGTGCTGGCCTGGACGCCGTCGATCCCGGTCCACAGCGCGGGGTTGACGGGGTTCTGCGGCGGGTTCTCCGGGACAAAATCGAAGAACGGCAGCGCGGTGGTACCCAACTCGGCATCCACGGCGACGTCATCGATAAACCAATCGTCGGTGCTAGTGCCGTTCTGCACGCGGAAGCGCAGGCGGAAGAAGGAGTGCAGGGCATCGCCTTTGCCGGAGTCCTCGTCCAGCAGAAAGGTGACTTCCTCAAAATCGAGCATGTCCGGGCCGCCACCGGCGTGGCTGTTCAGCAGCACCCAGTCATTGACGTTGTTCAGGTACTCGACCAGCAGGTCCTCACCGGCTTCTGGAGAATCCCCCAAGCCTGTCCGCTGGTAGGAATAGGTCACCAAAGCACCGTCGGGAGCGTTTTGCGGGCTGAGATTCATGGGTTGGGTGATGAGCGAGTCGAGTCCGTCCAAACGCGCGGCATTCGGCGCGCTCGGCGGATTGCTCGGACCACCGGCGCCTGCCGCCACCACCGCGGCGTTGCCGTTGACTTCCGACCAGTTGGCGGGATCGAAGCTCCCGTCCGGGAAGGGATCGAAGAACGGCAAGGCCGGCCCACCGCCGGTGGCCAGACAGATCCGGCTGTCGCGGTGCAGCTCGATGCGGTCCTGGGAAAAGGCCGAGAAGAAATTTGCACAGGCCAGCGGCGTGGTCATGGTCCCGCAGGGGGAGCAGTGAATGCCGTTCCAGACGTGCCCGTTCTCGTGGGCGTGCAGGTCGGTGGTGCAGCCGAAATTGCCGCAGCAGTCGGATTGCGAGAAACTGTAGGCCCCGCTGGTGCACACCCCGCCGATGGTAAAGGCGCGGCCGATGGTGCTGCCGGAAACGTTAATGCCGGTAAACAACTGGGTGATGTCCCGCGGGATAAAATCCAGGTTGTTCTCCCATTCGGCTTGCACGGCGTTGACCAGCGACAGGCTTCCCGAGATGTTGGTGTAGGGGTCTGCGACCATGCTGCTACGCACCACGATCGCCGAGATAACGTGAACAATGTCCACGTCGGCCTCGTACTCCAGGTTCATGGCGTTGACCACATCGTTCACACGGTCTTCGACCAAGGCCACGCTGCTGCCGTGATCCTGGTAGAACTCGAAGTCGGCATCGTTGGCCATCTCGGCGAAGCACAGACCGGTGCCGCAGGCCAGCCCACCGAAGGTCGAACGGCCAGAGTCTTCTTCGGCAGGCGCTTCGGTCAGCGCATTGCCGCATTCGCCGCCCGAGGTCGCAATGTCATCGCTGTGGTAGACCACGTGCAACCCAGCCGCAGCCTCCGGGACCTTGGACGCCACCGGCTCAATCCAGAACACATCACCGCCGGGGAGATCAATCTTCAGCAGCAGCCCCTCAGGCAACAGCGATCCGGCGACCCGGCTGCCCTCTAGCTGGGTGACCGAGCCGCGCAGGGTCCGGATCGGGCCGGGCTCATGCGGCACCAGGGTGCCGTCATCCCCCTGAACCAGCAACACGTAATCGGCGGTGCGCACCGAATACGGCCCCAGTTCGAGCAGGTAGGGCACGCCGTCGAGCTGAATCTCGGTAACGAAGGGGCCGTCGAGCGTGGCGGGAGCGGGAATCGTTTCCAGACGACTGTCAATCAGGCCGAAGGTCCGGTTCACGGTGGTGGCGAGGGCTTCGGCGGCGGGGTCGACGGTCTGGGCCACAGGATCGGACCCGAACGGCACGGATTGGGCCGGAGCAGGTCGAATGGCCACCCCGCACGTCAACACCGCAGCCAACAGCAACTGGCGATTCATCATCCTGATCCTCCTAGCGGGTCAAAGTCAACTCGAACGGTGCCGTGTACGCCGACGCGTAACCGAACGCGGTGCCGTCAGATGCAATTCGTTATCGAAGGAGCGCGTAAACTACCATTATATCCATGGAGCCGGCCCGAACCGCAACGGCGGGGCGACAATTAGTTGCCTCTAATGCCTTCGAACCGGTCCTGCCGTCGGGTCGGCGGGTGGTCAACACGGCCCCCAGGCGCCGAGCAACAGCGCCAGATCGGCCGCGTTGACCGACCCGTCGCTGTTGAAGTCCGCCGGGTGTCCGGGGTTGGGCCCCCAGGCCCCCAACAGCAGGGCCAGGTCGGCGGCATTGACCAAGCCGTCCCCGTTAAGGTCAGGCGGACACGTGCTGAAGCAGACGAACGAGCCGGGGATCTCGACCATGCCGTCATTGATGAAAATGGTGACATCGCCGGAGGCGTTGAAGCCCGAACCCACTGAGAGTTGGGCCACCAGCACGCGGTTGTCGGGATACGCCGACCCATCGCCCTGACCGCCCGACGGGTTGTTGCAGAACCACCCGCCGGCCATCGCCCCGCCGGTGTTGAAGCCGTTGGTATCAAAGTCCGGGTCCAGCGTGGTGCAGTCGGTCGCGCCGATCGCCACCGACTTCAACCCGATGGTTACGAAACTGTCGCAGACTAGGTCGGGGAACAAGCCGATCAAGATCTCCTGCGGCGCGGTATCGCTGCCGCCCATGGCCGCTGGAAATTGGAAGAAGCCGTCTGGATCGTCGGTGGCAATAGCGACAAACCCGATGCTCAGCAGGCGGTCGGCCGGGTCCCCCAACTGGATGTAGACATTGCACAGCTCGGTGTCGGCCAGGGCACAGTCCGCGGACTTGTCCTCCACCAGAACTTCGATGCCCCCGCAAAGGTCGTTCGGGGTAAACACGCAGTCACTCAGGGCGTCACAGCTATCGTCGGTGCAGGGGTTGCTGTCGTTGCACAAACCGTTGGACGGCGTGTTCACGCAACCGTTCACCGGATCACAGGTGTCGACCGTACAGCCGATGCCGTCGCCGCAGTCGAGAGGGGTGCCGACACACTCGCCGCCCGCGCAGGTATCGGTGGTGCAGATGTCGCCGTCGTCGCAGGATCCGGCAATCGGCGTGTCCACGCACTCATTGGCAATGCATTCGGTCAGGGTGCAGGGGTTGACAAATCCGGGGCACTCCGAAGGTACCTCACAGCCCACCGTGCAGTCCGCGAACGATCCGATGCAGACATCGTCCACAAACCAATCGCCATCGCCCAGGCCCAGTTCGGTCGACACGGTGCGGAACTGCACGCGCAACCCGGAATGCATGGCCGCCGCCGGCAGCGACAGGGTCACCAGCACGTAGTCGGTCATGCCGGTGCCGTCGCCGAAATGGCGATTGATCTCCACCCAGTCGTCGGCGCTGTTCAGGTACTCCACGATCAAGTCTTCGCCGACCTCCGGCGGGTTGAAGTCGACGCCCTGGGTCTCGAAGTAGTATCGCAGGGTCAGGTCGGAGACCCCGGCCGCGTCCAGAATGGCGGTCCGCACCCGGTTGCCGCCGATGGAATCGTCGTTGAGGTTCAATGAGAACGACGCGCTCGGTTCATTCTGCCCGCGGGTACTGCCGTCGGCCCCGTCGACACCGGTCCACAGCGTGGCGTTCAGGGTCACACCCGGAAAGGTGTCGACCAACGGCAAGGGGACGCCCCCGTCTTCGATGGGGTAATCCCAGCCGATGCCATCAAAGGCCGTCAGGTCCGACTCAAAATAGAATTCCGGATAGGAGGTCTCCCCATTGGCCGTGCTGGGATCCATGAGCCCGGCTTCGCCCTGCCGCCAATGCGACGCCTGGTCGGGATCGCCGTCCGCCAGATCCCATTCATGGGTGATGTGGTCGAAGTGGTGGCCGTCGTTGGGCGTGTTGAAATCGACCAGCCGTGGCGTGGTGCCAAACTCGGCCAGGGTCTCGGGATTATAATCGCAGCAACCATCCAAGGTGCGAAAGCGGAAGGCGTCGAGCAGGGCGATGTTGTTGGCGCTGGGATTGTCCTGCTCGGAGATGAAGCCCATGGCATGCCCGACCTCGTGGATCACCACCCCCCAGAAATCGAAAGCGCTGAACGGCACGCCGTTGCTGGGAACATAATCCCAGTTGACTGAACTGTTGATGGTGATGTCGGCGACATTGAGGACGCCGGTCCCGCCGATAGCCCGCCAGTTAGCCATGGTCAGGATCACCAGATTCTCATTGACCACCGTGGCGCTGGCATCGTTGTAACGCACCGGAATGGTGCTGCCCGGCGGGAAGAACTCCTGGATCCCGTCGCTGTCGTCCATGTCGCCCTGCAACAAGCCGCGAACCGTGCTGTACCCCTGGGTGGTCATGCCTGAGCTGGTGAAACCCAGCGTCCCACCACCGATGGGTTGCCACATCACATCCATGGTGATGCTGGTGTTGTCCCCGAAGCGGCTCTCGATGAACAGCGCAATGTCGGCCAGGGCGTCCTGGGCCACCGCCGGAACGCCGAAGGTGTTGAACGTGATGTTCAAACCGCCGCCGCCCTGGGCCGCGCGCTCGCCGCGCAACCCGGCGCTGGTGACCACCTCCGGCTGGATGGTGGCCTGTTGTTGACGAACCCACTCACGGTGGGCCTTGAGGTCCTCAACCGTCACACTGCCCTCGGTACTTCCACAGAACGGCATGGTCCGAATGAAGTTCGGGCCCGGCGTGGGATTGCCGTCGGGGTCCAGCACCTCGAAGTCCGCCGGCTCGTCGTAGATCGGCAGCCCGGCAACAGCCGGCATCCCGGTTGCAGCGAACAGCACCACAGTCAGCCAGCATGCCCGGCTTCGATTGGAACTACGAAAATGGATCATGAAATGTGCCCTCATCGATTGTTTCGAACCTCACACCTACGTTAATCTCATGCACAGGGACCCCAGGAGCCCAGGAGCAGGGCTAGGTCGGCGGCATCGACCACGCCGTTGCCGGTCAAGTCAGCCGGGCTACCCGGGTTGATTCCCCAGGCCCCCAGCAACTGGGCCAGATCGGCGGCGTCGACCACGCCGTCAGCGGTCAGGTCGGCAGTGCAACCATCGGTCACACATTCAAATGACAACGGAATCTCGGTCATTCCGTCGTTGATGAACACCACGATATCACCGGCCACGGTGGCCCCCTGCGGCACGGCGAGTTGGGCAATGATCACGCGGTTATCGGGATAGTTGGCGGCGTCACCCTGCCCGTTGGGCGGATCGGCATTGTACCAGCCGCCGACCAGGCCCCCGCAGCCATCGATGCAATTGAACAGGTCGGGGTCAAAATCCGGATCCAAAGTGGTGCTGTCGGTCACGCCAGTGGGCACAAACTGCAAACCGATGGTCACGTAGCTGTCGCACACCAGATCGGGGAACAGATCCAGAAACAACTCGCTGGGGGCGGTATTGCTACCGCCAACGGCCGCCGGAATCTGGTAGAATCCCCCGACCGCGTCGGTACTGACCGCCGCAAAACCGACGCTGAGCAGACGATCCGCCGCGGTGGGCATCTGGACCACCACCGTGCAGACGCCGACACCGGGCGTTCCGCAGCCGGCGCTACCATCTTCAACCACCAGGCTCAAGCCGCCGCAGATTTCGTTGGGCGGATTCAGGCAGCCGACCTCCAGGTCGCAGACGTCGGAGGTGCACGGATCGCCGTCATCGCACAGGGAGTCGTTGGCGGAGTACAGGCAGCCGGCCGCCGCACTGCAGACGCCGAAGGTGCAGGCCAGCCCGTCGTCGCACAGGCTGTTGCTGGGGGTGTGGACGCAGCCTCCCAACGCCGGATCACAGGCATCGATGGTGCAGGGGATGCCGTCGTCGCAGGCGCCGTCGTCCGCCGAGCTGCCGCACAGCCCGCCTGTGCAACTCTCCACCGTGCAGGCAACGCCGTCGTCGCAGTCCGCCGCGGTGATGCATTCAAACGGCTCCGCGCAAAAGGCCGCACTGCCCAGACACAGGTTGTCGACGAACCAGTTGTCGTTTCCGGGCTCATCCGAGACCGCTCGCACCCGCAGGCGAAATTCGGGATGGCTGGCCGCCGCAGGCAGCGGCACGGACACGAACGCATAGTCGCTGTCCGACGCCCCATCGCCGGTGAAGCTGACGACCTCCACCCAGTTGCCGTCGCCGTTCCAGTATTCGAACACCAGATCGTCACCGACGTCCGGCGGTTCGTCAGTGCCGCCGGGCTCGTAATAGAAATTCAAGACCAGGTCATTCAAGTCGGTGGTGTCGATGAACGCGGTGCGAACCTCGTTGCCACCGGTGCTGCTGCCCGACAGGCGCAGCGACAACTCCGGCGAGGGCTCGTTGCGTCCACGGGTACTGGCCGAGGCCCCTTCAATGCCCAACCAGACCTCGGAATCGAGCACCAGAGCCGGGAAATGTTCGAATATCGGCAGCACGATGTAGTCGGGTTCGACCGGGGTGTCCCAGCCGATGGCGTCGAGAACCGCCATGTCGGGCGCACGGAAAAAGTCGGGATAAAAGCTCTCACCGGCAGCGATACTGGGATCCATGATGGCGTCGACGCTGAACCGAAAATGCGATGCTTGAGAAGGGCTGCCGTCGGACATACGGTACTCGGCACTGATCAGATCGGTGGTGTGGGCGTCATTGGGCGCATTGCAATCCACCAGCCGCGGGGTCACCGTGAACTCGGCCAGCGTGTCCGGATCGTAGTCACAACAGCCGTCGGTGTCGCGAAAGCGGAAGAGATCCATGACCGCCAGAGTGTGGGCGGCGCCAGAGCAGTCATCATCCACATCCGACACAAAGCCCATGGCATGCCCGACCTCGTGTACCGCAACCGACCTGAAGTCGTAGGCGCCGGCATTGATGCCGTTGCTGGGATCGAAATCCCAGTTAAAGCCACTGTTGAAGGTCATCGACGCCACGGTGTTCGGCGGCCCGCCACCGAGGGCCTTGAGATTGCCCCAGGTCAACGCCACGGTGTCCTCGTCGGTGACGTCCGAGCGGGCCTCGTCGTAGCGCACCGGCACGGTCGTACCGCCCGGTAGCTCGGCCTGGATGCTGTCGTCGATGTCCATGTCATCCACCAAGCTGTCTCGGACCGAGGCGTACGACAGGTTGGATTCAAAGCTGCCGGTCGCCCCCAGCACGCCGCCACCCATGCTCTGCCAATCCACGCTGATATTCATGGTCAGGTTGTCGCCGAATTGGCTCTCGATGAACGTGGCGACCGACTGCAGCGCATTGGAGACCGCCAGCGGCACCGAAGGGCTGAAGCTGAATGTAATGTTCATACCCGTGCCGCGGGTCGAGCGGGGGCCGCCCGACTGGGCTTCCAGGGCCGCATGGGCGGCGATCAGGTCGCGAAACTGGCGCTCGGTGAGTCCCTCCGAGCTGCCGCACATCGGGCGCCACTTGCGGAAGGATGCTCCAGCAACCGTGCCGTAACGATCCGTCGGGCGAATCACCGGCTCTACGGGCTCCACGAACAGGGCCAGACCCGCAGCCGCCGGAAGCTCCTGGGCGGAACTCGGTAGGATCCACCAGGACAAGGCCATCCACCCCACCACCCAAGGCACCCGGGTGGATTGCAAGCAATCATACATCATGTAAGCGCCTCAAATTACATCCCGCCCGGAATGGTGACCAATTTCCATCCTACCTAATTACAGTTTGAAATCAGCGCCCCGGCCACAGAAATTAGATCGCTCTAATTGCGTGCTTGTGCGCGACTTACGTGAGGTCGAGGCGGTTCTAGAGGCAATCGGTCGCCCTTCCAGGCGGTGGCTCCGGAACCGGCAATACCGCAAGCCCAAGACCAACGATTCACAGCCGCCCAAGCCCTGGGTGGGGTGGTCGGATCGACCGCGTCGAACTCACCTTTTCCCGCCGTCCCGGGTCGGGCCGAGCCATGGGGTTCGGCCCTACGGCGTCCCCTCACCGGTAGCGATATCGGTTTGGACTGGGCCGAGCGCGGCCTGCTTGCCGATTGCAAGGGGTAAGACCGAACAGTATAAAACGATCGGTCTGCCTGAGCCGACTTTGGGAGTGCGTGCTGATGACGGGGGCCACCCGGCGATCGAGACGATGGTTTGCCGTGCTGTCGATGGGACTGCTGGTGCAATCGGCCTGCCCGCTGCAGGAGGACTTCGACCTGGCCACCTTGTTTGCCGAGTCGGCCTCGATCGTTTTTCGCGACACCATTTTCTTTACCCTGGACTCGCTGCTGCTGAGCCTGCGATGACCGCGACTCGGTTCGGAGGAGGGCTGCTCATGACCACCCTGCGCCGCCGCCTCAAGCTCGGCGTGATTGCACTGGCCGGCCTGGCACCGATCTTCGGTGCCTGCGTGACCACCAACGAACTGCGCGACTTCATCCTCACCGAGATCGCGGTGGTCAGCACCAACATCATCGCGGACCCGATTGACGATTCACTGTCCAGCCTCGTCGGCCCCCAGGTCGTCGAGGAGGTAGTGCCATCCATCTGATCACCAGCAAGCATCGGATCGTTCGCAATGAGGTGGTGCGGCTTGCGGCGACATGCCTTTTGGTCGCCCTGACCGCCCGCCCTGCGGGCGCGGAGCCGGAGACCCGCCGGCGCGTGCAGTTTAACCAGGGGATTGTGGCCTTCAGTCAGCGCGACTATCCGACGGCGCAACTCCTTTTCGAAGCACTGCTCGAGGCCGAGCCCGAAGATGTCGCCGCCCGTTACTGGTTGGGGTTGTGCCAACTGCAACAGAATGGATATGAGGAAGCCAGGCATTCCTTCGAACAGGTCCTGCGGCTGGCACCCGACCGTGTTGAAGCCAAGCTCGATGCCGCCATCGCGCTCGCCGGCCTGGATCTCTACGAGGACAGCAAGGGCTTGCTCGAGGAGTTCATCGCCGCCGGGGTCGGCGGGCCGTCTGCCCAGGCCCTTGGCTATTTCTTTCTGGGTGTCGCCCACTACAAGACCGGCAATCCGGATGCAGCGCTCGCCGCTCTGGACCAGGCCCGTGATCTGGATCCCGAGCCGCAGATGCAAGCCAACATCGCCTGGTACCGGAGCTGGATCTACGCCGATCAGCGGCGGTTCGATGAGGCTTCGGCCGAATTCGCCCGGGTCAGCGAACTCTCGCGCGATCCCGATCAGATCGCCCGGGCCAGTCACCTGTCCGAACAAGTCAGGCACGGCGTAGCCGCCGAAGCGCCGACCGACCGGTTCCAGTTCCGCGTGGACATGGGCTTCAATTACGATACCAACGTCGTGTTGCTGGGCGATGACACGTCGCTGGAAGTGGGCCTGTCCACCGATGACGACTTTCGCTTCGGCTTGAGCACCGACGCGCGCTACGTGGTCCCGCTGGGGCCGCGGCTGCTGGTTGGCCTGGGGGGCAGTACCTTCAATAGTTGGCACGCCGCGTTGCAGGAATTCGATGTCCAGACCTACGGCGGTCGGGCCTTCATCAATTACTTCGCCAACGACCGAGTGACCGCCGGCTTGCAGTATGAATATGACTACAACCTGGTGGATCGGGAGGCATTCCTGGCCCGACACAGCATCACCCCATCATTGCGGGTTGTCGAACGGTTCCATGAGGATGGAACGCCGCTCACCGACACAACCCTGTTCTATAGCTACGAGCCGCGCGACTACAACGAAGCCCTGGGCACGCTCCGCGAGAACCGTGATGGCAAGTACCACACCGTCGGCGTGTTTCAAAGCGTCAATGTCTCCCGCCCTCGTGAGGCACACGGCGACTCGCGCTGGCTGAGCGCGTCATTGGGCTACCGCTTCCTGCAGCAGCAGACCGCTGGCGATGATTTTGACATGAGCGGGCACAGCCTCAGTGCCCAACTGGCCTGTCCGCTGCCGCTCGACCTGCTGCTCGATTTCTCGGGGCAGTGGACCTGGGAGGACTACTGGCAACCCAACAGCCGGGACGCCCGGCTGCGCAATCGCCGTGATTTCGTGCAGCGGTACATTTGGACGCTGAGTCGCGAATTCGAGCTGGACCGCCAAGTGACCCTGGCCGTCCGGGGTCAGATCGCCTGGACTGAAGACGACTCCAATATCCGCAACCGACTCGGCGAGGCCTTGTACTCCTACGACCGGGTGATCTACGGGCTGACCTTGAGTTTCACCTTTCGCTGACACCGCTGCAGCACGCTGCATGACGCCACCGGTGGCGCGGAGTCGGGCCCGGCGGGTTAGCACCAACCGGCTCTGTGAAATGGCAGAAGCGGGCGATCATTGATCCCGGTCCTGCCGATCATTAGAGTATGAGCAGCACCAACCCCCACACGGAGGAGCCCCATGCCCGCGCCCATCATGCTTCGACGGATCCTGGCCATCGCCGCCCTGTCGTGCGGCGGCGCGCCGATTGCATCCGCTCAACTGGGCATCCTGACGGCTCCGCTGGGCCAGGGGTCGATCATCCGCTCCGACGACCAACCGACCGCCTGGAGTGTCGGCCAGACCCTCGAAGAAGGCGATCGCATTGTCACCGGCGATGATTCCTATGCCATGATCTTCTTCACCAGCGGCCTCGGGGCCCCTGACATCGGGTTCGACGGCACCATTGTGGTCGAGGTGTACCAGCGCAGCAACGTGCAGATCCGCCGCCGCAGCGGCCGGCGGGCACCGATTGACATCCACGTGCTCGAGGGCCGCGTGCGCGCCTTTTTCGACGCCGGGGAGCACAAGGACTACATTCTATTGAGCACCCCCCTCGGCGAGTTGCAGGTCACCGGATCCATCATCTACGCCGCTCACGACACCGACGCCGCGGTCTCGGAGTTCGGAACCTTCGACTCGGATTGCGAAGCCCGGCTGGCCGACGGCGAGACCGTGCAGTTGTCGCGCTACCGCAAGGTCGTTGCCCAAGAAGGGCAGGAACCGCAGGAAGTCGGCATCACCGTCGACGATGAAGACACCTGGGCCGCCATGCCCGACCTCAACCTGGCCGCGGCCACCTCGTTTCGCGACGATGTTCGCACCGAGTACGCGGCGCGGTCGTGGGTCGGCGAATACATCACCGCCGCGGATCGCCTGGAGAATGTCGGCGACGACAGCCAAGCCAATATCCCCGGTCAGACCGCCGTGCTCAGCCAGTCGGCCGCATCGCCGGCGGCGTCGGCCATCGGTTCGACCATCGGGCGGCAGAGCCGGCCCAACCCGGGGCTGCGGTCCTCAGGGGGGGCCCGCACCGTGGGCACCGGACAATCAGGGTTCATTCGGGAGATTATCGGCGGTGCCGGACAATCGACCGCGGCCATCCGATCACCGCTGACCATCGGCCGGGGCGCTGGCCGCGCACCAGGCGGCTCGTCCGGGGCCGGTTCCGGATTGCGGGTCGCACGGGTCAGCCGTTGAATCGGATCCTGCAACCCAAACCGACGACACAGGAGGCGATGGTCATGCGAATCCTCATGGCACTGCTGCTGGCTTTGGGCGGCATTCTGGCGGGTTGCCGCAGCACCCGATCGGAATCGGCGCCGGCCGACTACCGCCAGGATCAGGCCACCCGCCAGACCCAGCGCGAGAAATCGGACCCGCCCGCGGCGCGCCGCCCACTAGAACGTGGCGGGACCCAGGGACAGGATGTCATCGATCAGCCCCGCTGATACCGGACCCCGCGCCCGCTGGTGTCCGGCCGTCACGCGCGCTGCCGCAGTGGCGTTGTGCCTGTTGCTGGGCGCACCGTCGCTGCGTGCCGTGGACCGGGATCCGGCCGAAGCCCAAATCGAACACGCCATCGCCGCCGGCAACTACGGGCTCGCCGAGAAACTGGCCATCGTCAACTTTCGCGGTGACCTGCATTGCCGGGTCCAGGTCGAGCGTGCCCGAGCCCACCTGCGCGCCGCCAAGGGGTTCATTGACGACTCCAGCCCACTGCTGGGGCCGCAACTCGAACGGGCGGCTTCCGCCCTACGGCAAGCCCGTGAGGCCGCCGATGCCGCCCGCATTCGAGCCCGGCGCTATGTCGAGGCCGGCTGGTCTGCCGACCTCGAGACCGAAGTCAGCGCCTGGCTCAACCCGCTGCTGGGCGATTTGGATGCCCTGGAAGCCGCGCTCCAAGCCGGCGCCCGCCAGGCCCGACCGCTGGACGACCTGATCGCCCTGGCGCACATTCCTGACGAGGAAATCACCAAGCTCGAACCGCAGCAGCGCCTGATCCTCGGGTTTCATCTGATCGACCGCGGGGCCTTCGAACAGGCCTCGGAGCGCTGCTTCCAGCCGCTGCTGGCGGACCCCTCCGCAGCCCTGCGGGGCACCGCCGACTATGCCCAGGAGTGGGTCCGCAAGTGGCCGACCGCGGCACCCAGCCGCACCCGCTGGGACAACCTCGTGAACAAGGGGCTGGATGCCTACGACGCCCTGCTGGCCGAGACCCCCGCCGCCCGCGAATTGGCCGGCTGGCTGTTGACCCTGGTCGCCCGCCTGGCCCGCGAGCACTATGACGTGCCCCCGGGCACCATTCATGAGACCCTGAGCGTCCTCAAACAGTACGGCAGTCCGCCCGCCGGCGGCGTCCACGAACAGTTGCTCGGCGCCCGCCTGGCCCACGAACGATTCTTGCTGGAGCGCCGCAACGAGGTGTGGACCGGCTCCGCGCCGCCGGCAGAGCATCTCGATGGGTTCGAACGAACTTCGTCGTGGTGGTATGCGGCCGAGGCCGCCCTGATTCAGGCCTCTGAGGGCCACTCCCCGCCCGCGGCCATGGATCGTTGCACCGCCAACCTTGCGAAGTTGCGGCAGACCAACGACGGCGTGGCCGAGGCCTTGCAAAAAAGCGTGGATCGCTTCATCGCCGGCCGGGGCTCGTTTGACACTTGGATGCAACTCGCCCAACTGCCGGACTATCGCGACCACCGGGGTACGGTGCTGCCCGACGTGCTGATCGAAACCCGGGCGGACTTGACCCGCCGGGTCCGCGAAGGTTTCGAGTCCATGATCGTCACCCTGCTGGCGCAGAACCAAATCGACCGGGCGTTCCAGGTCGCCCAACAAGCCAAGGCCCTGACCGCCGGACGAACCTTAACGGCTCCCGGCGCGGCCCAGCCGGAACCCCTGGGCACCGGCGACCTGCTGGGCAGCAAACTGATGTCGGTCGGCGAGGGCGGCGACCAGCGCATTCCGCGAAAGGAGCTGTTCATCGAGTACTTCGTCGGACCGACCCGGGCCTGGGCGTTCTACGTCTTTGCCCCGGGCGACGCCTTCGGAGCCCTGCAGGTCGCGACCCTGGACCGCGCCGCGTTCGAGGCGGCCTGCCGGCAAACCATCACGGCACTCCGCGGTTCCGGCCGGGCACCCGACCCCGGGGACTGGCTCCTGGGCGGTTCACCGCCCCTGGCGACCCTCTGGAATCAACTGGAAGACTTCAAGAAAACCAACCGGCTGCGACGGCTGGTGGTGGCTCCGGACGGTCCGTTGTGTTTCGTCCCGCTGCACGCCATTGAGCCGCCGCCGGCAGCGACCATCCAGTATCTGCCCACCGCGGCAGCCCTGGGCCGGGCCGACTACTTCGAGGTGGGTGACATCCAATTGATGTGGTCCGCCCAGTGCGGCGATCTGCTGGCGACCCCGCCGCAGGTCCGGCGGGTCCGCGGATCCTGCACCGTGACGTTGTGGCCGCAGGCCACCCTGCGGATCCTGCTGCACGATGCTGCGGAGTGAGCACTGCACGGCGCGGCGCCCCAACCCAAGCCCGGCCTGCCGGCAGCAATCCCCACTGCCGGCGCGGGTGCCGCCCGCTCAATCCAGCGCGAACTCGGCCAGGTAAGCGTCGACTTCGTGTTCGGTGGCCTGAGGTTGTTCGGACTTCAGCAGCAGGGTGTCTTCCAGGACCAGGGCGTCCATGTTGGTGTTCATGAAGCAGCGGTAGGCGTCTTCCGGGCTGCACACCATGGGCTCGCCGCGAATGTTGAAGCTGGTGTTGACGATCACCGGGCAGCGGGTCAACTGGTAGAAGCGCTTCATCAGCCGGTAGAACCGCCCGTGGCGCAGCGCATCGACGGTCTGCACCCGGGCCGAATTGTCGACATGGGTCACCGCCGGCACCACCGAACGGCGGGTCTTGAGCAAACGATCCACGCCGCTCAATCCGCGGAGTTCGTCGTCCAGCCGGTGACACTTGCTGGTTCGAAGATCGGTGACCAGCAGCATGTACGGGCTGTCCTGCCCGGGCGGTACGTTGAAGTAGTCGTGGACCTGCTCGCGCAGCACGCAGGGCGCAAACGGCCGGAACGATTCGCGGAACTTGATCTTGCGATTCATGACCGACTGCATCCGCGGGCTGCGGGCATCGCCGATGATGCTGCGACAACCCAGAGCCCGCGGCCCGAATTCCATGCGGCCCTGGAACCAACCCACCACCTGCTCTTCGATCAGCAGTTGGCTGACGCGATCGAGCAATTCAGATTCGTGATCGAACGCCTGAAAGCGGGCCCCGCGGGCCTGGAGCATTTGTCGAATGCGGGCATTGTCGAATGCCGGCCCCAGCAGCGAGCCGTGCTGGGCATCGGCGGCCGCCGGCTGCCGGGGCTCGTTCAGCAACTGGTGCCAGATGAACAAGGCCACCCCCAGGGCGCCGCCGGCGTCGCCGGCCGCCGGCTGGATCCAGATGTCGTCGAAGGGGCCCTCCCGCAGCAGGCGCCCGTTGGCCACGCAATTCAGGGCCACCCCGCCGGCCAGCACCAACTGCGACATCCCGGTGCGCTGCTGGACGGCCTGGGCCAGGCGCAGCACCACAATCTCGGTAACCTGCTGCACCGAAGCCGCCACGTCCATGTAGAACTGGGTCAGTTCCGATTCCGGCCGCCGCGGCGGCGCGCCGAACAGGGCGTGGAACCGCTCCGAGGTCATGGTCAGCCCCTGGCAGTAGTTGAAATAGGTCATGTCCATCCGGAAGGAACCGTCCGACTTGAGATCCAGCAGATGGTTCATGATGGTGTCGACGAAGCGCGGCTCACCATATGGCGCCAGACCCATCAGCTTGTACTCGCCGGAATTGACTTTGAACCCGCAGTAGTAGGTGAATGCCGAGTACAGCAGTCCCAAGGAGTGCGGGAAGCGCATGTCGTGGGTCAGTTCGATGCGATTGCCGCGGCCGACGCCACAACTGGCGGTGGCCCACTCGCCGACCCCGTCGATGGTCAAGATGGCAGCTTCGGCAAAGGGCGACGGAAAGAAGGCGCTGGCCGCGTGCGACTCGTGATGCTCGGCGAAGATGTAGCGCTTGCCGTATTGCCGGTCCAGTTCACGATCCAATTCGCGGGGCAAGTGCAGCTTCTGGCCGATCCACAACGGCACGGCCCGGCAAAACGATCGGAACCCACTCGGAGCGTAACTGAGGTAGGTGCCCAGCAGGCGATCGAACTTGGACAGCGGCTTGTCGTAGAACCCGACGTAATCCAGATCGGCCGCCTCGATGCCAGCCTCCTCCAGGCAGTAACGGGTGGCCTGCCGCGGGAAGTCGTGATCATGCTTCTTGCGGGTAAATCGCTCTTCCTGAGCCGCGGCGACGATGACGCCGTCCTGGATCAGCGCCGCGGCACTGTCGTGATAATAGGCGGAAATGCCGAGAATGAACGTGGGATCGTGCTTCGACATCAGACGCTGCACCCCCGAATGTTCCAGGTCCGCCGAACCACGGCGGCGGTCGCCCGTGCCTAATAGGTAACGGCAGTTCGACGGCCCGACTGCAGCCTGGCCGGCAGTCCGATCACGGCGGACCCGTGCGGCTCCGTCCTCCAGGGGGCCGCCCCCATTGAGACCGTCTGCCGGGCCCGACCCGCTCAGCGAGTGCCGGCCCCAACCCGGGACCGCCGGGCCCAGGCGGGGCCCAGACCCTCAAGCCAGCCGGACTTCGACCAAAATGGTACCACCATTTCAGTCAAACGGTACCACGATTTATACAAAACGGTATCTTCATTTGGTAAAAACGGTGGTACCATTTTAATAAAACGGTATCTTGATTTGCTATTTCTCGTGATACCATTTGAGAACCACAGCGGCGTAGGGCCGGTTCCCGGTCAGGGGGGCGGTCGGCGCCGGCCCCACATGCCACAGCCGGTCTGACCCCGTGAAGCCAGCCGTGCTGCATTGGGTCATTCGGTCGAACGCTGCGGCAGCAGTTCCGGGCGGTGCCGCCGCAAAAACGCCAGCTGGGCGTCCGCCCAGATGCGATTGCCCGCGGCGTTGAAATGGGTCGGATCTGATCCCCAGTAGTAGCGCTCCACCGGAGTGCCGCCGACGATCCCCTTCAGGGCCGCGTAGGCGTCCAGGTAGCAGGCGCCCTCGGCGGCGACGGCTTCGGCCAGAGCTTGGTGCGGCCGAGCCGACCACTCCCCGGAAAACTGCGGGTAATGCGGGACGCCGGTGACCATGGCGCGGACCCCGTGCGACCGCAGCAGCCGCAGGGTGCGCTGCAAGGTGCCCATCGACGCAGCGACATTGGCATCGATTTCGGCGGTCCACTCCAATGCCAGCCAATTGGCCCGGCGATCCAACATGCCGTCGACCGCATTGTCGGCCCGCGTGCCGCCGGCGACGTGCTGCCACAGGCGATCCTGGTAGTAGCAGAACGCCGAGTGATTGACCAGCCAATGCTGCAGCGGAGCACACGCGTGCAACTCGACAATGCCGGACGGGGTCATGCGATAGCGGGTCGTGTCGATGTGAGTGCTCGGCAGAACGGCCAGCACCTCCCCGTCGCCATCCACCACCCGGGTCTTGCGGTAGACGTAGTCGTTCACCACATCGGTCATGTCGACGTTGATGATCACCAAGTCGGGGTCATACGGCAGAATCTCGTTCTTGATCTGCAGGTAGTAGAGCAGGAAGGAGTAGCTGGACGTCCCGGCATTGATGACCTCGATGCGCCGTCCGCTGCCCAGGTATTCTTGCTGCAACTCGCGCTCGACCGACTCGACCATCTTGTCCTGGGGCGGCACCACGCCCTGGGTGTTCGAATCACCCACGTAGAACACCCGATAGGTGCCCGCCGGCTTGGCCTGCGGCACATCGTCGGTTTCAACCCAACCCTGGCGGTTGGTGATCAACCAGTAGGGGACCTCGCGGCTGGTGTCCTGAACCTTCAGCGATGACACCCAACGGTGATGCAGCAGGGCATCGGGTTGTAACATCGGCCCGCGGGGGCGAGTTCGCACCGGGGCCTTCCTGACGGTCCGCACCACCCGGGCGCTGCCCTCCAAGACAGCGGCCGCCAGGGTCACCGCCAGAACCATAAAGATCATTCGCTTCGCCGGGTGCATCACGCTCCTCGCTCACGGCACCGGTTAGAACAGGGTATAGATGAACGGCGCCGCCGGTGAACTGCCCACCACGATGATGACGCTGAGCAGCGCCAGGCAGACCACGATCGGCACCAGCCACCACTTGCGGTTGTATCTCAGAAAATCGACGAATTCTCCGGCAAGCGAACGGCGTGCCGCTCGGCTGTGATCGACAAAACGCCCGCGGTCCCCAGTAACGGTGTTGCCGTTTGCCATCGATGCGCTCCTTGGTCTTCCAGAACCGCTACAGCGGTGTATGACTCGAGATCCGAACACGGGACTTTCGCGGCCGCCAGAATGAGTTACCCATCGGGCCAGGTCCCGAGGCCGCCGGAAGCCGGCGCAGGCGGCGCGCCGCCGCCGCCAGGGGGGTGAGCACGCCGTAGTGAGCCACCGCCAGCACACTGTTGAACAGCACCGCCCGAAGTGGCCGGGCCAGCGCAGACACCGGCCCCTGAACCCAGCGGACGGCCGAGATCCGAATCTCGCTGGCCAGCAGCACAGCGACACCGAGGCCGAAACCAGCGAGCGCCGCGCTGGGCCAGTCCACGACCCACACACCCACCGCCCCGGCGAGCACGCCGCCGGCAAAGCACTGCTTGGCGAATCGCCGCAGGGCCGCTTCGTTGACCGGCGCCGGCCGTGGCATCACGATGGGGCTCCCTCGCTGCCGCGACCGGGCCGCAGCGCATCACTCGCGGTGCCACCGGTCGCTGGCGCCGCCGGCAGCTCGATCCGCGACCGCCGCCAGCCGCCAGCCGTTCGGCGGTCGCGCCACAAGAAGCCGGCGCGCGCTGGAATGTGGGCCTGCACGGCATCCTGCAGGGACGACCACTGCACGTCCCGTCGAGTGCGGGCGCGATCGCTTGCGGGCCGGGCGGCAGCGCGCCCGGGAATGTCGTTCCTGCCCCGCGGCTCGCGGGCTTCATCCAACAGGTGATGGCGAATAAACAAGGCCACACCCATAGCCCCGCCCGAATCACCGACTGCGGGATGGCACCATACGCTATCGAACGGACCTTCGCGCAACAGCCGTCCGCCGACGGCGCCGCTGAGCGCCGCGGCCCCGCTGATGACCAGTCGGTTCAGGCCGGTGCACCGGGCAGCGGTGGCCGCCGAACGGCAAACGATTTCTTCGGTCAACTGTTGGGCCGACGCAGCCACATCCTTATAGAACTGGTGCATCGGCTGGGCCGCAGTCCGCGGCCCGACCTCCAGCAAGGCGTGCAGCTTGCGTGCGGTGGTGGTCCATCCGCCCCGCTCGCAAAAGTAACTCATGTCGATCTGAAAGGAACCGTCGGCATGCACGGTGACGATCCGCTCGAGGGCGTCGAGATAGCGCGGCTGACCGTGGCGCGCCAGGGCCATGAGCTTGTATTCCCCAGCCTGGATGTTGAACCCGCAGTAGTCGCTCAACGCCGAGTACAACAACCCCAGTGAATGCGGCAGCGGCACTTCGTGGGTGATCTCCACCCGGTTGCCACGGCCGATGCCGTGGGCACTGCTGACCCATTCGCCGATGCCGTCGATGGTCATCACCGCCGCCTCGTCGAACGGCGAGGCGAAGAAGGCGCTCGCCGCGTAGGCTTCGTGGTGGTGCATCCACACGAAGCGCCCGTGGTAACCCTGCTGCACCATCCAGTTCAACTCCACGGGAACGCTGTGCGTCCGGCGCGCCCACTGTCGCAGCCCGCCCCGCACGGCGGAGTAACCGCCGGGTGCGGCCACCACGGCGGTGCGAAGCAGCGCGCTCAACGTCACCGATGGGCGATCATAGAATCCGACGATGTCCAAATCGGCCGGCGTCAGGCCGGCGTGGTCCAGGCACTCCACGATGGCCGCCCGCGGAAAGGCCGAAGCGGCACCCCCGGGCGGCCCGCCGTTTTCACCGGCCGCCGCCAGCAGCGCCCCGTCATGCAGCAGCACCGCCGCCCGGTCATGATGCAAAGCGGAAATGCCCAGAATGTACACCGTAATACCTCTCTCGCCGAGCCGATTGACGTGCCTACGCTGGTATACGGATGTGAAACGTGGGACCTTTAGCCGTGATTTCCCGCCGAGATATTGGGGCATAGATGAGCGCGAGCCCCTTGCCGCAAAGCCGTCCAGATAAGCCGCCCGATAGCGTGTTGCGGTTATCGGCGAGCGGCGCGCACTTGCGCCGCCGTCAGCAAGGCGTGAAACTCGAACCCGCTGGATTCGATCCGGGGCCGGGCGCCTTCTTCGCGATCGATGACCGCCACGATGCGCTCCACCGCGGCGCCGCTTCGGCGAATGGTCTCGGCGGCCTCCAGGACCTGCCCGCCGCTGGTGGCGATGTCCTCCAGCAGCAACACACGATCCGTAGGCCCGATGAGCCCTTCAATGAGCGTGCCGGTTCCGTAGTCCTTCCGGGAGTTCCGAATAATGATGAACGGCAAGCGGCAGACCAGCGCGGTCGCGGCCGCCAGGGCCACGCCACCCAATTCCGGACCGCCCAGCAAGGTGGTGGTTGGGCGCACATATTCGGCCATGGCTTCGCCGATGGCCTGCAGGATATCGGGCTGTGTCTCGAAACGATACTTGTCCAGATAATAGTCGCTGGTCCGGCCGGAGCGCAGGGTGAACCGCCCTTCCAGGTAGGCGGTCCCGGCGATCCGGCGGATCAATTCAGCACGATCCATCATTTACACCTTCAGCGGGATCTTCTTGCGCAACGCACCGGCATGCCGCCGGCGAATCGGTTGCACCTGCGCCCGGATGAACGTCCGGGTCTGCTCGGCGGCCAGCCCGACGTACCCGGCCGGATCCAGGGCGGCTTGCAGATCGACCGCGGCGAACGCCGGGTCGCCGGCCAGGCGACTCATCAGATCATTGTCGCCGCCCTGCTGCTTGACCCGCTCGGCCGCCTTGCGGGCGTGCCGCCGAATCCGTTCGTGTAGTTCCTGGCGGTCGCCGCCGGCCTGGACCGCGGCCATCAGGATGTTCTCGGTGGCCATGAACGGCAATTCCGCGCCGATGCGGGATTCGATGACCTTGGGATACACCACCAGTCCACGGGCCACGCTGGTCATCAGCACCAGCATGCCGTCGGTCGCCAGGAAGGCCTCGGGAATGGTCAGGCGCTTGTTGGCGGAATCGTCCAAGGTTCGCTCGAACCACTGCTCGGCGGCGGTGTGCAGCGGAGAACTCGAGAGCGACATCACGAATCGTGCCAAGGCCGTCGCCCGTTCAGAGCGCATGGGGTTGCGCTTGTAGGCCATGGCGCTGGACCCGACCTGGGTCGGCTCGATCGGCTCATCCATCTCCTTCAGGCCCGCCAGCAGGCGGATGTCGTTGGCCATGCGGTGGACACTGGCGGCGATGCCCGCCAGCACGCCGACCACCAAGGCGTCGACCTTTCGCGAATAGGTCTGGCCAACCACCGGATAGGTCTTGTCGAAACCCATCTTGTGGGCCACCAGCCGATCCAGTTGCCGCACTTTGGTCTTGCTGCCGCCGAACAACTCCAGGAAGCTGGCCTGGGTTCCGGTGGCCCCGGCGGTGCCCCGAAACTGCAACCGGGCGCGCTCGAACTCCAGCCGCTCCAGGTCCAGCAGAAACTCGTGGCACCACAGCGCCGCCCGTTTACCCACGGTGGTCAACTGGGCCGGCTGAAAATGGGTGTAGCCCAAGGTCGGACGGCGGGCGTGCTCCTCGGCAAAGCGGCCCAGGGCGTCGATGACATTGACCAGCCAGTCGCGGATGAGGTCCGCGGCCTGCCGCATGATCAGCAGGTCGGCGTTGTCCACCACGAATGCGCTGGTGGCCCCCAGGTGAATGATGCCTCGTGCCGCCGGGGCCGCGTCGCCAAAGGTCCGGACGTGGGCCATGACATCGTGTCGCAGCGCCTGCTCGTACGCCGCTGCTGCCTTGAAATCGATGCGGGCGTAGGCCCCTTTCATCTGCGCGATCTGGCGAGCGCTGATGTTCAGCCCCAATTCGCGCTGGGCCTCGGCCAGGGTGATCCAGAGCTGCCGCCAGGTTAGAATCCGGCGGTGTGCCGAAAACAGGGCGGCCATCTCCGGTGACGCATTGCGGGCCACCAGCGGAGATTGGTAGACAGCGTGCGAATCAGGAGCCATGGCGGTATTGTATGTATATTGGCGGCAATTGGAATCGTGGGCCGGCGGTCAGACCTGCTTCCGAAGGCGGCCGCACCGGCCTGGCGGCTCCCGGGCGGCGAATACCGGGCGGCGAGTTCCGAAGAAAGCGTGACGATGGCGGACCACAATGGTTAGCGGTCAAATAGGGTCGGAGGCGGCATCGTGGCCGCCGGCTCCGACTCTCCACAGAAAGGACTGAACCCATGCATGCAAGGCGCGGGACCCTATGTGTACTTATTGGAACCGGGCTGTTGCCGGTGTACGGCTGTTTGGTCATCGACATCGGCGGCTCATTGGGGACCAAGCTCTGGGTGGAAGAGACCCGTACGTTGGAACTCTCGCTGGAGGACATCGACACCTTCGTGGCCCAGACGCACAATGGCTCCATCCGGGTCCGCGGTGTGGCCGGCCCGGGCAGCGCCAAGGCGACGGTCACCTTGAAGGCCGGTGGCAAGAGTACGGAAGACGCCGAGGCTTGCCTGGAAGCACTGGATCTGGTGTCGAACTCGCAGAACCGCACCCGCGACTTGCGACTCACCTGGAAACACCCGCGCAAGCGCCGCTGGGCGGCCAGGGCCGACATGACCATTCAACTGCCCCCGGATATCGCCGTGCGTGCGGCCACGCACAACGGCGCCGTGACGATTGAGGGTATGTCTGAGGCTTGCGAGGTGTTGACCCACAACGGTCCCATCGAAGTGGCCGACAACGCTGCCGTGAGTGCCATCACCCACAACGGCCACATCATTGCCCGGATCCAAGGCTCCACCGTGCACCTGGAGACCAGCAACGGGAGAATCGAGGCCCAACTCCGCGGTCCCTCGGCGGTGGATGGGTCGATCATCACCCACAACGGCCACATTCGGCTGGCGGTGGATCCGCAGGTATCGACTGACCTCGAGTGCCGGACCAGTAATGGTCGCATCCGCACCCAAGGCGCCCCGCTGCAGGATTTCGCACAGAGCCGCTACAGTCTGCGCGCCCGGCTGGGACTCGGAGGAGCACACCTGGCCGTCGCCACGCACAACGGAAATATCGATGTCCTTGCGAAGTGATCGACTGGTGACACGACGTGCGGATCAACGCCATCTGCTTTCGAGTGTTTCGCCTGAAGCACAAGCCCGAGCCGGCCACGGTTTCATTTTCTGGGGCTGCACTGGGTCAAAGCAATGACCACGGTCAGGAGGGCGGCGAGCACGCCGACCAGGGAGATCCACATCTGGCGGCGCCGAATCAGCAGTTGTTGTTCGGCCGCCGTGGCCGAGCGCTCGGCCGCCGAAGGGCTGCCCGGCTGGCCGTGATCGGGGGCGGTCGCCTGCTTCTTGCGGGCCTTGGCCGCCGCTTTGGCCAGCTTCTTGGCCACCTTCGCGCTGTACGGATCGGTCATGGAAGCCGCTCCTGCTGATAGCAACCGGTCTCGCAGGCCACGACGAAACCCTCCGCTCCGCCCTTCAATTGCTCCCACTTGATGCGAATCCGATCGGCCTCCACGGCCTTGATCTGACCGTCATCCTCGATGCTGCGGGTGACGGTCGACAACAGGTCGCTGAACTCACGGACCAGCAGTTGGGTGCGACGCAGCAATCCCGTTTCGTTGTCGTGATCACGCACCTCCGGATTGCGCACGAAGAATCCGCCGGCCTCGTGGCACAACCAATTGATCACGCCGGTGTCTGCGGTGGCCTTCATGATTGCGGCGACCCGATCCAGCGGATTGCGGGCGCCACTGGCATCTGGATCCTCCCGGCTGGATTCCTGACACCACTTGTAGACCAGCGCGGGCGAAAGCCGCAGCGCGCCGGCCAGCGCCTTGACCCCAATGCCGTCGGAGGCCTTCTTGAGCACTTCCCAGGACTTCATCGCGCTCCTCCAATGACCAGAAATCCGGCGGTACGCCCGACGTGCATGGGCCGCCCGGTACTGCACCAACCGGTGATGACGTATTATAACAAGACAATGATGGCCCACAGAACCCCGGAGCCGCCCGTGGCAACCCCGCAGAGCCTCAGCCAGATACGCAGCATGCTCGCGGCAGGCGGGCTGCGCCCGCAGAAGCGGCTGGGACAAAACTTCCTGATCGACGGCAACCTGATGATCAAGCTGGTCGGTGCCGCCGAGTTGGACCGCCAGGCAGTGGTCCTGGAGGTCGGCGGCGGGACCGGCAGCCTGACCGGCCTGCTGCTGGACCAGGCCGCCCAGGTGGTCACCGTCGAGCTGGATCGCGGGCTGTTCGGAGTGCTGACCGGGCAGTTCGGTGACCACCCAGGAAGCACGCTCATTCACGGCGATGTGTTGGAGACCAAGTCGCGGTTGTCGGCCGTCGTCCTCGCCGCGCTGCGGGCGGCCGCTGAACGGGTGCCCGGCATCCCACGATTCATGTGCGTGGCCAACCTGCCGTACCAAGTGGCCTCGCCGCTGCTGCTCAATGCCCTGCTTTGCGACCTGCCTTTTGAGCGGCTGTGTTTCTCTGTGCAGCGAGAGGTCGCCGATCGCATCGTCGCTCCGCCCGGCACGCGGGATTGGGGCGTGTTGAGCGTGGTGCTGCAGGCCTGCTGCGACATCCGCCGGGTCGCCCAGTTGCCGCCCCAAGCGTTCTGGCCGGCGCCGCGGGTGCACTCCACGGCGCTGCGGCTGGACGTCCGACCCGCCGCCGCGGCCGATCCCCCCTCCTGGCGGCGGTTCGCCCAGGTGGTTCGTTTGGGGTTCTCGCACCGCCGCAAGACCCTGCACTATAATCTGGGGCAGCAGTATTCGGCCGTGGCCGTCCAGTTGGCCTGTGCGGCGGCGGCGGTTGATCCTCAAGCCCGGGCCGAAGTGCTACCGATAGACCGATGGCTGGCGCTGGTCGCGGCCCTGCCCGCTCTGGAGACCCGCTGATGATGCCCCGCAAACAAACACGCCAGGTCGATGTCGGCGGGGTGCTGCTAGGCGGCGACGCCGCGGTCTCCATCCAGTCGATGACCAGCACCCATACCTATAATATAGACGCCACGGTGGCCGAGATCCGCCGCCTGGTGCACAGCGGAGCCGACCTGGTGCGGGTGGCCGTTCCAGAAGCGCGGGACACCGCGGCCCTGCCGTCGATCCTGGAGCAGTCGCCCTGCCCCATCATCGCCGACGTTCACTTCCATTACGAGCGGGCCATGGAAGCCATCGCGGCTGGCGTGCACAAGATCCGCCTGAACCCCGGAAACCTCCAGGACCGTGACCAGGTGCATCGGGTCATCGATGCCTGCAAAGAGCGCGGCGTCCCGATCCGCATCGGCGTCAACGAAGGCGGCATCGTCGAGCGCCGCGACCAGGACACCCGGGCCCGCCAGAAATCGTCCCTGCACAGCAACTACCGGCAGGGGCTGATCCGGCTGCTGATCGAAGGCATCGAGGACTACCTCCGGATATTCGAGGCCCGCGGCTTCCATGATGTCGTGCTGAGCGCCAAGAGCATCGATCCGGTAATCGTGATCGACGCCTACCGGGCGATTGCCGCACGATTCGATCATCCACTGCATCTGGGCGTCACTCATGCCGGGACCCCGGAGACCGGCCGCATCCGCAGTGTGGCCGCACTGGGCACCCTGCTCGCCGAAGGCATCGGCGACACCATCCGCATCTCTTATGCCGCCGACCCGGTCTTCGAAGCCGAAGATGGCAAGGAGCTGCTGTGCTGCCTGGGCCTGCGCCGCCGCACCGAACCCGAATTGATCGCCTGCCCGACCTGCGGCCGAATCGAAATCGACCTGATCAAGCTGGTCGCCGAAGTCAGACGCAAACTGGCCGGCATCAAAGTGCCGGTCAAGGTCGCCGTCATGGGCTGCGTGGTCAACGGGCCCGGCGAGGCCGAAGGGGCGGATGTCGCCGTGTTCGCCGGTCGCGGCAAGGGAATCATCTACGTGCAAGGGCAGCAAACCCGCACCGTCAGTGAAGCCGAGATGCTGGCGGCCCTGTACGACGAGTGCCTGGCATTCGCCGCCAAGGTCGAACGCGGCGAGGCGACCCTGAGCAGCGACGGCGTGCACATCCAGCCGCCCGACCCCCTGCCGCGCAAGGACGGCTCCATCCCCCTGGCGATCGCCCGATCGCCATAACCGGGCGGCAGCCTCCTCAGGGCCCTCACGGACCAGGGCCCGCGAGGGTCTCGACGAAGCTCGTCGCGGCGGCTTCTGGATCGAAGCCATCCGGTGTACGACGTCGGGCATGACCGGCCCGTCATGCTCACGCCATTCGCTGCACGAGACCTCGAATGTGATCCGGAACGCCCACCAGCTCCTGAACATCAGCGTGTCTGTACTTCAGGGGAATGATCCGGTTGGCGCCTTGCGGAGCCGCCGAGGCTCGTCGGTCGTTTCCAAGGCCTTGGCGCCTAGCGATCATTCTTCGGTGAGTCACATCCGGCGCGTCCCAGGATCTCGACCAGCTTCTCGTAGCGAACCGGAAGACAGATGGTTGCAAAGGATCGTCCGTTCAGCAGATCGGCTGGGGCGGCGCTGCAGTGGTTTGGCGAGGCGATCGCGATGCCGAGCTTCCGCTCGAGCTTCGCCTCCTGATCCTGGAGCTGGCTGAAGCGCTTTGCTAGGTCCTGCGCTCCAGCAATCCAAAGCACCGCCACGCGCGGGTCGGCGATATCCGACCACCCGAGCTGTTCGCAGAACAGGGTGAGCGGGTCGACAGAATCTTCACCGGCGAGGACTGCGGCCTTGATTGGTTGGCCCGCCTGCTTGGCGAGTTGGCTGGCGAATGGAAGCGGCAATTGGGCATTTTCCCGCGTGGAGTAGAACGTCGAGATGTCCCTCGTCTTGTTTATCGCGGCACGGGTGATGGTGCGGATCGCTGCGCTGCTCAATCCCAGCGCCTCGATGTGTTCATGGATTGTGAGGAGCATCGAGTTCCCGCTGTCGCCCAGGACCAATGCATGAGCCAACCGGTTGGCCAGGGCCACAGCCTGGACGTTCGCGGGGTTCTGTGACGCCCGTTGGATCTGGGGAGGCAGAAGATCATGCAACGCAGCGGCCTCGGCCACGGTCTTGGGAATACCCCACTGGGTGAGCAGTTCTCGTGTGACATCAGCATGGCTGATCTGAAAGACCTGACGTTCGAGGGTCTGTAAGTCTACATTCTGCGAAGCGGCGCAAGTCAGTATTGCTTCGCATTCCTTGGGGTAAATGGTGGCCAGAACCAAACGCCCCGTATCATGGAATAGACCCGCGAGGAATAGTTGATCTGCGTGTTGAAGTTCGAGCGCGGCGCCGATCGACTCAGCCAGGACAGCCGAAGCGAGCGAGTGCTCCCAGAAGTGCTGCGGATCAAAATCGGGCAGGACGTTGGTGTCCAGATGCTCGATGGCCAGCACGGCCATGGCTGCATTGCGAACCGCCGACAGACCGATCCGCTGAGCCGCCTCCGGCAGCGTCGTCACGTGCTTCCCTGTGCAGTAAAGGCTGGAGTTGGCGACCTTCATGACCTTGATCGCAAGGGCCGGGTCCTGCCGGAGCGCGCTGGCCACCTCATCGAGCGTACTGGTACTGCTCCGGGTCAGGGCCACGATGTGTTGCAGCACGGGCTTGGCGGACCACAATTGGATTTCATCGTGGATGCGCTTCCAGACGCTGTCCTTGTCCATCGGCGCCAGGACGGGACGGTCTGCCCCGCCATGGCAGGCGCGTTGGGCGACGGGCGCCGTCGTCGACACCGGGGGCGAATTCTCCTGCTGCGGTTGTGCAGGGGACCCGGCGTTTTTGGAGTCCCTGGCGCGGGTGCACTTCTTGATTCTTGACAGCATGTCGTCCAGCGAGAAGTCTGATTTGAGCAGGTATCCCTGGACCCCGACCTTGATGGCCCGAAGCACATGGGCTTTCTCGGCAACGTCGGTGAGCAGGATGACTGGCAGATGCTTCCACTGCGGGTCCTGGCGCAGCACGTCCAGCACGGCCAGACCGTCCATGCCCGGCATGGTCACGTCGAGCAGGATGAGGTCCACCGTTTGTGTCCGCGTGATTCGCAGTGCCTCCTGGCCGTCTGCGGCTTCCAGCGCTTCGTATCCTTTCGAACGCAACGCCGCTGCAATCGGCTCGCGGCAGATCGCATTGTCGTCTACAACCAGGATGGTCTTCATCAGTCAACGCTCCCGGACTTAGACCGCTACCAGCTCCGACTCTGCGAGCCGGTCTCGCACCGCAATGAATTCGTCTTCGTTTTCCACAAAGGCATCGACCACCGCCGGGTCGAAGTGCTTTCCGCGCTCGGGAAGTATGATGCCGCGGGCCACCTCGTGCGAAATGGCCTTCTTATAAACGCGCTTGGAGGTCAGTGCATCATAAACGTCGGCCAGCGCCACGACGCGCCCGCACAGGGGGATATCGTCGCCGGTCAACCCGGCTGGGTACCCAGTCCCGTCGTAGTGTTCGTGGTGCGTCAGGGCGATGGCCCGGGCCATCTGTAAGAATCGCACGCCGGGGAACTGCTGCGCCGCCGCATCGAGGGTTTCGGCCCCAATCATCGCATGGGTCTTCATGATCTCAAACTCACGGTCACTCAGCCGGCCCGGTTTCAGGAGCACGCTGTCAGGAATGCCCACCTTACCGATGTCGTGCAGCGGACTGGTCAGATAGATCAGCCGGACGAACTCAGCATCCACTTGCAACCGAAACCGCTCCTGCTGCGCGAGATGCCGAGCGATCAGCCGCGAATAGGACCGCACCCGTTCCAGGTGGGCACCGGTTTCGGGATCGCGGGACTCGGCCAGTTTGGCCATGGCGAAGATGGCCACATCCCGGGTTTCCAGGGAGAGAATTCGCTCGGCGGCGCGGACCCGCACCCGCACCTCTGCCGGATCAAACGGCTTGGTCAGGAAGTCATCGGCCCCTGCCGATAGGCCTTCGACCACGCTGTCCGCGCCATCGCGAGCGGTCAACAGAATGAAATAAACATACCCCGAAAACTCTTCCTGGCGCATTCGGCGGCAGAGTTCGAGGCCATCCACCCCGGACATTTCCCAGTCCGATATGACCAATCGACAAGCATCCGCGCGCAGGATTTCCAGGGCCGTGGTCCCATCCTTGGCCGCCTTGACGACGTGGCCGGCCTGTGTCAGGGCGTGGGTCAGCACGTCCAGCGCGATCTCATCGTCGTCCACAATCAAGATTCGCATCACTCACTCCAACGTCGGGTTGTCGCTCGATGGTGGCCACCTCAAACCGCAAGGCGAATTCCAGGCACCGCTCCAGCTCCCTGCGAAGCGCCGTGAGCACCGGGTCTGCCTTGCTGAGGTCTGCATCACGTCCCATGGCTTCCAGCTGGCCGGCAAGCTCACGGACTCGGGCCGCACAGAGGTATGAGGCCGCGCCTTTCAGACCGTGTGCCACGCGCCTGGTCTGCTCGGCATCGCCGGCCGCAACACTTTGTTCAAGGTGCAATAGCTCGCCCTGAGCCTGCTCTTGAAACTTAGGGATCAGTGCTTGGACGAAGCTCGTATCGCCGCCCCATTGCTTTCGGAGCCTCTCAAGGTCGAATGGCGGTGGGGTAGCGTGCACCTCGGTTGCGGTCGTGGTGTGCTGTCCGGACTCAAGCCGCGGTGATTCGTGCGGCAGTCCAGGGTCACCCGGCGTGCATGGATTGGGGGGCTGGATCAACCGGGATTCGATCAGCTCGATCAACCTCGCCGGGTTTAGTGGCTTGCTCAGGTAGTCGTCCATGCCCGCTTCCAGGCAGCGTTCTCGATCGCCCTTGATCGCGTTCGCGGTGAGCGCGATGATCGGTAGTCGACCTGCCCGCGCTCCCTTCACCCGCCCCTGCGCTTCTGCCTGCCGGATGGCCCTGGTGGCCATGAACCCATCCATCTCTGGCATCTGGCAGTCCATGAGCACCAGGTCGTACGGGTCGGCCAATACCGCATCAAGGGCGTGCCTGCCGGTGGTGACGGCATCGCATTGATAGCCTGCCGCTTGAAGGATGGTGGAGGCCACCTCCTGGCTGATCGCATGATCTTCGGCCAGGAGGATCCGTACCCCCCTGGAACCCGCCTTGAGCCTGCGGCGGGGCATTGCGGCCGGGGTAGGTCCGACCTTCAGACCACGACCAGCGGTTGGTCCCGTACAGGCGATGGCCTCGGTGAGGGTGTCCAGAAGTTGAGACTGCCGCACCGGTTTGACCAAGTAGGCTGCGATGCCTTCAGAGCGGAGTTGGTTCAATTCCGGTTCCTGCGGTCCGGAAGTGAGCAGAATGAGCACGATGTCCCGGATTCGGGCGTCTGCCTTGATCCACTTGGCTAGGTCTCGTCCGTTCATTCCGGGCATCTCCATGTCCAGGATGGCCAGCCCGAACGGTTTGCCTGACATCGCCGCGTCGCACAGCATGGCCAGCGCCTGCTGGCCGCTCTGGGCGGTCTGGTGGGGTATGCCCCAACTGGTCAGCTGCTGGTGCAGAATCTCGCGATTGGTGGCGTTGTCATCCACAACCAGCGCGCGCAGGCGGTGGAGGTCGCCGCCGTCGGCGTTGGTGGGTGGCCTGTCCACGGATTGTTTGGTCAGGGGAACGGAGACCCAGAACACGGAGCCTTTTCCTTCCTCGCTGCTCACGCCGATCTGGCCGTCCATGATCTCGACCAGCCGCTTGCTGATGGCCAGACCCAGGCCTGTACCGCCGTACTTCCGAGTGGTCGATGCATCGACTTGGGAAAACGGCGTGAACAAGCGGTTCAGGCGGTCCTGCGGGATGCCCACCCCGGTATCGCTCACCGCGAATTGCACATCCGCTCGCTGCGGATCCTGGTGCTCCAGCGTCGCTCGGATCACCACCTCGCCCTGGTCCGTGAACTTGATCGCATTGCTGACCAGGTTGGTCAGGATCTGCTGCAGGCGGCCGGGGTCGCCTCGAAACAACGGCGGCACGTCGGGGTGGATGCCAACGATCAACTCCAGCCCCTTGTCTTGAGCGCTCGCAGCCAGGGACGAAGCCACGCGCTCGACGGTGCAGCGCAGGTCAAAGTCTGTGGATTCGAGCTCAAGCTTGCCCGCCTCAATCTTGGAGAAGTCCAGAATGTCGTTGATCAGCGTCAGCAGTGAGTCGCCTGACGATTTCGCCAGCCACGCGAAGCGCCGCTGGCGGGCATCCAACTGGGTGTCCAGTAGCAGTTCGGTCATGCCGATCACGCCGTTCAGGGGCGTGCGCAGCTCATGACTCATGGTCGCCAGGAACTCGCTCTTGGCCTGGCTGGCTTGCCGCGCGGCCTCACGTTGTTGTACGTTTTCGATCGCCGAGACGACGGAATGCGACAGCAGATCCAGCACGTCAACGAGCGCATCAGGCAGCTCGTGCTGACTGAACATTGCCACGACTCCCAAGACCCTTCCATGGCGCGCGAGCGGGAAGCCGGCGAAGGATTTCAGATTGTGCTGTGCGGCCCAGGCGCGATCGTGAACTCGTTCATCGTTGACGACATCCCTGGAAACCAGCTTGCCGGTGCCCTGAGCGATCCTCCCGATCTTGAAGGAGTCGATGGGGACACGACCGTGGTCACCGTCAATATGCGTGTAATGACCGGCGCTGGCGATCAGATGCAGGCACTTCTCGTGATCGGGGCAATGCCGCACCAGGGCACAATCGCTGCAGAGGTCACCGGGTTTCACGAGCCACAGGCGGGCGAAGTACGCCCCGAATTGGTCAACGAGCGACTGCGTGATCGTCTGGCCAATGTGATCAAACGATTCGCATTGCAGCAGCGCCTGGTTGACGCGGTCGAGCGAGAGCAGGTAGCCATTGGTCCGCTCAGCTTCATCCCGGGTTCGTTGCAAGTCTGCCTCGATTGTCTTGCGCTCCGTGATGTCTTCCGCGATACCCGCGATCCGGTGAATCTGGCCGTTGGCATCACGAACCGGATAGCCGCGATCACGCACCCACCGAATGCTGCGGTCCGGCCGGATGATGCGATATTCGATGTCAAACTGACTCTGGATGCCCTGGCCGTAGAACAATTCCTGAACGTGCTGGCGGTCGTCGGGATGAACGGCGTCACTCCAGACCCGGATGTCAGTGCACAGGCTGGCAACGTCGCGCTGCCAGATCTTTTCAAAAGCCGGGTTCGCGTAGATGACCCGGGAAGAGTCGCTCGCTGCGAGGTAAAACACGTCATCGATCGCTTCGGCAAGCTGGCGGAAGCGCTGCTCGCTCTCATGAAGCGCCGTCGTGACGCGCTTGCGTTCGGTGATGTCGCGGATCGAACTGCTGACGAGCACACCGTCCTCTGTTTCCAGTGGGCTCAGGCTGATTTCGACGGGGAACTCGCTGCCGTCCTTGCGCAGGCCGTAAAGCTCGTTGCCCGCACCCATCGGCCGAGCGTGGGTCCGCTCAAAGTAGCGGTCCCGGTCGACGGGATGGGCCTCGCGAAAGCGGTGCGGCATCAGGACTTCCACAGCCTGCCCCAGCAATTCCCGCCGAGTATAGCCAAACAGCTTCTCGGCCTGTGAGTTGACCAGGACAATCGTTCCGGAATTGTTGACGATGACCATGGCGTCCGGCGCCGCTTCCAGCAAGCCGCGTATTTTGTCTTCGGCACGCTTTCGTTCGGTGATGTCATGCGCTGCGGCATAGAGGGTGTGACCGTTGGGCGCCGGAGTGGCCGACCACAGCAGCCAGCGATAAGTCCCATCCTTACAGACGTACCGATTCTCGAACTTGAGGACATCCACCCCGATGGCCAGCTTGGCCGACTCGGCGATCGTGGCCTCCCGATCCTCCGGGTGAATAAACTCAAGGTATGACTTGCTCAATAGCTCATCAATGGAGAAGCCGAGCGTACGCTCCCACGCCGGGCTCAATCTCTTGAAGTACCCATCCGTTCCCGCGATGCACAACAGATCGAGCGACAGGGTAAAGAAGCAATCCAGCTCGTCGTTGGCGGCGCGCAGTTTACGATTGGCCTCCTGGACTTCCTGGGCCCGTAAGAAGACCTCAGACTCCACTTGTTCTGCTCGGATTTGAAGCGCCGTGGTGAGTTTCTGTTGTTCCACGCCACGCTGTTTCAGACCCACGAAGTCCGTCACATCCTCCACTCGATGAATGATGTAGGTCAGCGCTTCGCTCGCGTCCAACACCGGCGAATTGATGGGGCTCCAGTAGCGCTCTTCGAAGCCTCCGCCCTGAGCTTCGGGGCGGCGGATGTCGTACTTTTGAACGGCCATCGCATCCGGGACGCGGTGTCGCTGCACCCGCTCCAGGGAGGAGCGGAGATTACGGGTCCCGGTCGCCGTGGGGTCCTCGGGATTGTCTGGAAAGACGTCGAAGAGCTGGCGGCCCAGAATCTCCGCCCGTTTCGTCATGGTCGCGGCCAAATAGGCGTCGCTCACGGCGATGATGACCAGATCTGGATCGAGCACCAGGTAGAGTCCCGGAGCCGACTCGAACAGCGTTCGAAAATCGGGTGTTAAGCGTGGTGAGGGCATGACATTCTCGGATCCTTTTTACAAGGCATCGGCCAGAGGTGGTCCGGAGTCAATTACAGCGTCCCAGAACTGTGGAATTCGGACCTGACCCGCGCTCGCCCGGTAATACGGGCAGGAGCCGCCAAATCCGGCAAGGTATCGAGCAAAACTTTACTGGACCCTGCCGTTCGGTGTCGTCCGCTTCTCTCGACGATGAAGATCCTTGAAGGGAACAGTCCAGAGCCAAACCGATC
>CAZUGO010000050.1:0-17219 GCA_964619935.1 uncultured Planctomycetales bacterium
AGGGCGATGGTCACGAAGCTGTCGCAGATCAACTGCGGGAATAGGGGAAAGAACAACGCCAGCGGGGCGGTGTTGCTGCCACCCATGGCCGCCGGGAACTGGAAGAAGCCCGCCGGGTCATCGGTGGTGATGTTCGAGAAGGCGGCGCTCAACAGGTTGTCAGTCGCTTCGTCGAACTGCAGGAGTACGTTGCAGACGGTCAGGTTGAGGTCGGCATTGCAACTGAATGCCGGGTCGGCGGGATTGTCAGTCTTGATGTCGATGGTCACCGTCGGCGGATTGCCGTCGACTTGTGCCATGGCAGCGGATGTGGCGGTTGCAATGAAACAACAACACGCGCACACCGTCAATAGTCCGTTTCGTGCGTTCATTTTCTGCTCCTTCTGAAGAATCTAAGGAAAATCGTTCATGTCGGCGGCGAGTCACGATGCCGCGTGCTGTCCACAACCGGGACGACCTCTCCAGTGCGCTGCCGCGCCGGGCCCCGTGATTGACACCTCCTTGGGTTTCTCGGTTCAGTCCTGGCCCCCCGGCCGCCAGTGCCGACCGGCACTCCCGCCGGTGGAATCAAATAAACGCTAGTGGATTGTCAACGGTGGATCGGTTGGACGCCCACAGTGGGAGTGGGTGAAACGTTCATAATCAAGATCGTAGGGACACATACTCCATAGTGTGTAGACGCTTTGAGCAGCGGTTTGACGGTGAGTCGGCCGTTTCTTGACAGATCCGAGCCCATCGGTGGCAAGGTCGACCACCGAGGCGACCGGAGGATCCTGCAACGATTAGCGGGCAAACGGCTTGTGATTATTAGGAACTCTAATCCCGCCCGCCGCTCAAGCATTAGGCGACTGTAATTTGTATCGCGCTTCGAGGTCGACAGGTAGGAGTCGAGGGCCGTCCTGTGGTGAGGTCGCGGTCCGAGGACTCAGTCGGCGGACCAGCCGTGGCGCACGATCTGGCCGGTTGCCAGAAAGATGACGTCCTCGGCGATGTTGGTGGCCAGGTCGGCGATGCGCTCAAGGTTCTTGGCGACCGTCAAGGCGTCCAGATACGCGGCGATGTGCCCGCTGTCCGCCATGGCCTGGTCGATGATCTGGCGAATCACCCGGACGTGAATCTCGTCGACGATCTGGTCTTCCACGAGCACGCTGCGGGCCAGTTCCACTTCTTCCCGGAGGTAGGCGTCGGTAGCCCGCCGCAGAATCGCCTGGGAGCGCTCGCCCAGTTCCTCGAGATCGAGGTTCCGCACCACGCCGGTGCCGTACAGGTAGCGGACCCGCCGGGCGATGTTTACGGAACTGTCGGCGATGCGTTCCAGGTCATTGTTGACTTTCAGGATGGTACACAGCAGTCGCAGATCGGCCCCCACCGGCTGGTACAGGGCCAGCAGGCGGATGACTTCGGATTCGACCTCCACTTCGGCGGTGTCCACATCCGGATCACGGGCGGCGACGCGTTCGGCCAGGGGAACGTCCTGCCGATGTACGGCCTCGCAGGCTTCGGTGACCATGTCCAGCACCAGGTTGATCATGCTCAGCAAACGCCGGCGAAGCGCATCCAACTGGTGCACGAAGTGAAGGGTCATGGGGCGGTCCTTATCCGAAGCGCCCGGTGATGTAGTCCTGGGTCCGCTGGCGGGTCGGCGTGGTAAACAACCGATCGGTGCGGTCGACCTCGATGAGTTCGCCCATGTATAAGAAGGCGGTGCGATCGGATACCCGGGCGGCCTGCTGCATGTTGTGGGTGACGAGCACCACGGTGTAATCCTGCTTCAGCGAGTCGATCAGGTCCTCGATGCGGGCGGTGGCAATTGGATCCAGGGCGGAGCAGGGTTCGTCCATCAGCAGCACATCGGGGTTCAGGGCGATCGCCCGGGCGATGCACAGCCGCTGTTGCTGGCCGCCGGACAGTTCCAGGGCGCTGGCCTGGAGCTTGTCCTTGACCTCGTCCCACAAGGCGGCCCGCTTCAGGGAGTGTTCGACCAGTTCGGCGATGTCGCCGCGGTAGCCGTTGATCCACGCCCCCCAGGCGACGTTCTTGTAGATCGACTTGGGGAAGGGGTTGGGTTTCTGGAAGACCATTCCGATGCGACGGCGCAGCGCCACAGGGTCGCAATCGGCGGCGTACACGTCCTGGCCGCGGTAGCACAGGCTGCCTTGGACCTGGGTGTGCTGGATGAAGTCGTTCATGCGGTTGATGGCCCGCAGCAGGGTGCTCTTGCCGCAACCGGAGGGGCCGATCATGGCGGTGACTTCGCGCTCGTGAACATCCAGCGAGACCTCACGGACGGCCGCGAACGAACCGTAGCGGATGGTCAGCTGGCGCACCTCAATGACCTTGGCGCCGGCTTCCCGCCGGCGGACCGTTGACATCAGCGGCGCCTGCGGGCGGAGCGGGGTGCCGCGGTCTGCAGGAGCGTCGGGAGCCCGATCCATGATGTCTACCATTTCTGTTTTCGTTGTTGCCACGCACGAATTCCAACGGCCAGGGCGTTCATCGGCAGCAGGATGCCCAACAGGACTATGATACCGGCTGCAGCCAGATGGTGGAATTCCGGCTGCGGCTGATCCACCCAGTTGTAGATCTGGATCGGCAGAACGGTGAACTCGTCCAGCGGGCCTTCGGGCACCGCCTGAATGAAGGTCAGGGCCCCGATCATGATCAGCGGCGCGGTCTCGCCGATGGCCCGGGACAGGGCCAGAATGGTCCCGGTCAGGATGCCGGGCAGGGCTGCCGGCAGGACGTGATGCCAGATGGTCTGCCAGCGGGTAGCCCCCAGGGCAAAGGCGGCCGATCGAATCGAGCCCGGCACCGCCGCCAGGGCTTCACGGGTGGCAATGATGATCACCGGCAGGATCAGCAGGGCCATGGTCAGGGCCCCGGCCAACACGCTGCGGTCAAAGCGCAGCCAGCGCACGAAGACCGCCAGCCCCAGGATGCCGTACACGATCGACGGCACGCCGGCGAGGTTCGCGATGTTCAGGTGGACCAGTCGGGTCCAACGGCTGCGCCCGGCGTATTCCACCAGGTAGATCGCCGCGGCCACGCCGACGGGAATGGCGAACAGGGCGGTCAGGGCGACCAGCCACAACGTCCCGGCGATGGCGTTCTTTAGTCCTGACCGTTCAGGCGTGAGCACCGACGGAAAGCCGCTCAAGAACTTCCAGCTGATCCACGATCCGCCCTCGGCGCCAACACGGATGAGCAACACGGTCAGGACCGCTATTCCGAAGCCACTGGCCAGCGCACAGGCGACGACGAAGCCGGCGCCGCACATCCGCCGTCGGGCGAGCCGCGGCGCGAAGGTGCCGATGATGGACTCGCTCATTCGTAGACCTCCTGGAAGCGGCGGAGCACCCGTTGGGCGGTGACATTGATCAGCAGCGTGATCCCGAACAAGGTCAGGCCGACGGCGAAGATGGTCTGGTACTCGATGCTCCCCGCCGGGGTGTCGCCCAGGCTGACCTGGACGATGTAGCTCGTCAAGGTCTGAATGCTTTCCAACGGGTTGAGCGTCATTTTGGGAGTCATGCCGGCGGCCAGAGTGACTGCCATGGTTTCTCCGATGGCCCGGGCAAAGGCCAGCAGGACTGCCGCAATCACGCCCGACATGGCCGCCGGAAACACCACTCGTGTCGAGACCTCCAGGCGGGTCGCCGACAGGGCATAGCCGGCTTCGCGCAGCCCACGCGGCACCGCTCGAAAGGCATCATCACATACCGACGAGATCGTCGGGATGATCATGATGGCCACCACCAGGGCTGCGCTCAGGGCGTTGAATACCTCGGTGGACGGCAGCAGCGGCTGGAGCACGTGCGGCGTGATGAAGGTCAGGGCGAAGTAGCCGTACACCACCGTCGGGATGCCGGCCAGAACCTCAAGGATCGGCTTGAGCAGGCCGCGCAGCCAAGGCGGGGCGTATTCGCTCATGAACAGGGCCGTTCCCAGCCCGATCGGCAAGGAGACCAGCAGGGCGCCCGCCGCCACCAGGAAGGTGCCGCAAACCAGCGGCAGAACCCCAAAACTCTGCGGATACAGCAACGGTGCCCAGCGGGTCCCAAAGTAGAATTCCCAGGGGGAAACGTGTTCGAAGAAGCGAATCGACTGAAACGCCAGGACGCCCAGGATGGCCAGCGTGGTGGCGATCGACAGCAGGGCGCTGAGCAGCAGGGCGCCGTGGATCAGACGTTCCCGAACCTCAACGGCAGACCGTGGCATGGCGGATCTCCTGCGACCGTCAGGAGCCGCCGCGGCCGCCGAACACCTCCATGAGATCCGCGTTGTCGGCGCCGGCCATGGCCGATCCATGGACCCCCTGGGCCAGGCGCTGCCGGGCGACATCGTAAAGCGCCGGCGGCAACGCCACGAAGTTGACCCGCGGGTGCTCCACGATCGACGGGGCGTTGTCCAGCAGGAACTGCAGGAACGCCTGCACCGCCGGCTGAGCGTAGGACTCGGCGTTGATATAGAGGAACATCGGTCGGGATAGAGGCGTGTACCGGCCGGCGCGAATCAAATCCAGGCTGGGGCGCACCGGGCTGCCGTTGCCGGGGTCGATGGCGACGAGCTTCAAGCGGGTCTTGTTGGCCTCATAGTAGGAATAGCCGAAATAACCCAGGGCGGCGGCGTCGCCGGAAACCCCCTGGACCAGCACGTTGTCACTTTCGCTGGCGGTGAAGTCACTGCGGCAGGCCCGGGCCTTGCCCATGATGACTTCGGTGAAGTAGTCAAAAGTTCCGCTGTCGGTTCCCGGCCCGTACAGTCGTAGGGGCACATCCGGGAACTCCGGGCGAACCTGGTTCCAATGGCTGATCTGGCTGCCGGGTTCCCAGATTCGACGCAACTCGCCGACCGTCAGCGAGGTCACGAAGTCGTTGCCGGGATTGACCAGCACCGCAATGCCGTCGATGCCGATGGGGATTTCGAAGAACTGGACCCCCAGTTGCTCAGCCCGGCTCAGCTCGGTCGGCGTGATCGGCCGCGACGCGTTACTGATGTCGGTCCGCAGGTCGGCACGCGCTTCCAGAAATTTCTTGAATCCGCCGCCGGTTCCCGAGATGCCCACGGTGACCCGCGCTTTGGGGTGCTCCGCCTGAAACATCTCCGCGGCAGCCATCATGATCGGGGCGACCGTGCTCGAGCCGTCGATCCTCACCCGGCCGCTCAAGGGGTCTTTCGCCAGGCAGCGCTGTCCGGTTCCGGCCAGGGCGGCCGCCAGGAGCACCAGGCACATCCGCCCGAGAACTCGTGAACTCTCGCGTGCACCGTTCATGCGCGTGCCTCCAACAATGGGTCAGGATCGAATGCGGGATACCCTGCGGCGGATTATAACGGGTTCGGCCGGACTGCCGCAGGCGGCGATCGCAGGTCGTGGTCGATGGTGGAATACCGCAGCCTGCCGCAACCGCCCGCCAATGGGGCCCAGGGGCCGCGGCGAGCCGCTTCAGCGAGGCCTGTTAAGATTTCAATAAATTCAGGCGGCGCCGAAATTCGATCGCGCCGTCGTGGGTCTCGGGATGCCTGGCCTTCACCAGCAGGCGGTTCAGTTGCCGCAGTTCGCTGCGGGTCAGGTGGGCGAGTTGTCGCCGATTGAGTTCGTTGACCGGTTCATCCAGGCGGCCCAGCAGGCGCCGCCCCTTGGGCGTGAGGCGGACCAGGACCACGCGCCGATCGCTGCCGCTTTGGGCCCGGACCGCCAGGCGGTCGCGCTGCAGGCGATCCACCAGCCGGGTGATGTCGGGCACGCGATTGATCATCCGCTCGGCGATCTCCTGGCAAGGCAGACCCGGACGCCCGACCCCGCGCAGAATGCGCAGCACATTGTATTTGGGATGCGACAAACCGAACTGCTTGAACAAGGCGTTCAACTCGCTGAGCAGTTTGTCCTGGGTCTTGAGCACGTTGAGACAGGCCTCCTGCTCGGGCAGCGAAAACGGTTTTCGCTTCTTGATTTCGGCCTGCAATCCGGAGGCGCTCACGTCTGACTCCCGCTGGGGTAGGCTGGTGGAGTGGACCCCTCGGTTCTGCTGGACAACGCCGTCGACGACCGGGATTGTACGGGGCAATCCGGGTCCATTCGAGGGCCGTGCGCAGAATCCGGGGGTCCGGCCTGCCGCCGTGTCCATCGGGCGGTGTTCGGCAGGAGCGCCGCAGCTCAGGGGTCGGCGCGGTTCCAGGCGGCCAGCAGGATGGCCAGGTCGGCCGCGTCCACTTGGTGGTTGCCGTCGAGGTCGGCCCGGCTGTCGGCGGCCGGCCCCCAGGCAGCCAACAGCAACGCCAGATCGGGGCCGGCGACCCGACCGTCACCGTCGAAGTCCAGCGCGGTCAGGGCGCGGTAGTCAACCACCAGCCGCGGGTGCACGGCGGGGTCGGGATGCTGCCGGGAATCGAACCGCTTGCTGCTGCCGGGTCGATCCTCGTTTCCGACCAGCATCCAGCCGAGGTTCGACGAGGGATCGTCGTGCCAGGCCCGGACGTCGGCGACCAGCACCCGCGAGGTCCAGTGGTAGGTGCCGGGTTCGGCGACCCGGGCGCGGACGCCGGGGTTCGGATCGTAGTCGCCACCCGGGGTGACCCAGAAACCCTGGTCGTAGGAACTGTGCAGCCACGTCGGATCACCCGCAGTCGCGATATCGCCGGCCCCCTCTTGAGCGCCGGGCGGATCGGAGGTGCCCTCCGTCCAGGGCGTGGTGGAACGATACACGGTGATGATGTCTTCGCCAGGCTGGCTCTGCGACAGGTTCAGCATCAGTGCCGCGCGAACGATGATCGCATCGGCGGGAATGTGCCCGGCAATGTCAAAGGCGATCAGCCCCCGACGGATGTAGCGTTCCGATTGGTAGGTGCGACCGACGTGAAAGTACTGGCCGGCGCCGTTGGCCAGGATGCCATCGGGATGCTCAATGATGCTGGCGTCCCGGGTTGCCTCGAGGCTGACGACGTCGGCGCTGGCCGGGGGCAACAGGGTCATCACCGCCAGCAGCGCGCAGCAGCGTGTCGTGCAATTCGCCATGGTCTTCTCCTTCCCCAGCAGGGCAGTGCAGTTCCCTCACAACCGTTCGATTCTAGCAACCTGTTCTGCGGATGTCTTGTCTGCCCCTTCGGCCGATTGTGGTGCCGTCAGGTCCGGTTCTCCGGCGGCAGCGGCTTGCCCAGGAGTTCGCGCTTGCGTCTGAGGAAGGTCATGTGGTGGGGCACGTGATCGACGTAGGTCTGCAAAATGTCGCGAATGCTGCGGATTCCGGTTTGATTGTGCACGCCGCAGCGGGCAAAGGCGGACTCCGGGAGGTGCCGCAGCAACCGGGCGGTCATGCAGCGGTTGCTGCGAAACAGCGCGCAGGCCAGTGCGGCGTCCAGATGCTGCCAGGGCAGGTTCGCCGCCGCGGCCGATTCATCGTTGCCGATGAGCAGCGGGCGATCTTCGCAGATGATCCGCTTCATGCGGTCCGAAGCCACCAGGTCGCTGTCCATGAGGTGCAGCACGATTTGCTTGATGCTCCAGGTTCCGGCGATGGGCGTGGCGTTCAGATCATCCTCGGTGAGCCCACGGATGGCCTGAGCCGGCAGGTCGCCGTCCTGTTCGTAACGGTGGATCAGGGGTTCGATTGGGTGCACGGGGGTGAACTCCTCGGCGGGTGCAGGATTTCGAAGGCTCCATTGGTGATCCATGGATTCTATGGGATCGAATCCCCGAGGAACAGCATCGCCGCTGGCGGGGCGCCCAAAAAAGAGCGGCGAGACGCGTCCCCAGGGGGCGCGTCCCGCCGCGGATTCGAAGTGCTGCCGCCGTCTAGAAGTTGACGTTCAGGTCGGCGTTCGAAGCCAGCACCTTGGCCTTGGTCAGCGGAATGTAGGGATTGTCGCTGATCTTGGTGACGAACAGGGTCTCGCAGCCGACGATGGTGAGCAGCGGCGAACGACCGGGCGCAACGCCGTCTTCCGGAACGCGAATCAGGTGGCCGCTCCAGTTGCAGACGTAGCAACCGGGCTCCGAGATGTTCTCGAACGCGAGCTTGGTTCCGAAAGAAGTGGCGCAGGCACCCTGCTGATTGGTCGCAGTCGTCATGTACAGTTCTCCTTGCATCTTGTTAACAGTCAGTTCAGTCAGTTCAAAAAGCCACAACGGCGCCGGTTGTGTGCGGGACGACCTCCGTGTCCACCCTATCCCTATCGGAAGCCCCCGGGCGGCCCTGAAGCTGGGTGCTGAAATTTTTTTGAGAAGCGTCGCTGCGGGGCGGCTTCGCGCTCGGGCCCCGCCGAACGGCCCGGGGATGACCCGGGGCCGAGGCCCTTGAATCAACGGCACATTAGCGCTGAGGCAGTTGAATGTGCCATTATTCCTGCTACATTGGAGAAAAATGGACACGATTGATCGAAAAATACTGGACATTCTTCAGAAGAACGCCTCGATTTCCAAGGCGGAGATCGCCCGGCGGATCGCGCTGACCCCGTCGGCGGTGTTCGAGCGGATTCGCAAGCTGGAGGACCGCGGGGCGATCCAGGGCTATGAGACCCGGCTGGATCCGGAAGCGCTGGGGCTGGGGGTTCTGGCGTTCGTGTTCGTGACCGAGGAGCGGCCGGCGAGCACGCCGCAGACTGGCCGGCGACTGTCGAAGATCGTGGGGGTCCAGGAGGTGCACAAGATCGCCGGTGAGGACTGCTACCTGGTGAAGGTCCGGGCCCCGGATACCGCCGGACTGAATCGGGTATTGGAAGCCCACTTCAGCGCCATCAAGGCGGTGCGTCGTATCCGGACGACGATCGTCCTGCAGACGCTCAAGGAATCGGGGGCCTTGCCGCTCGACGGCGCCGGGGGTGGCTCGTGAGCCCGGCGGTCCCCGGGCGGCCGTCGCGTTGGGCGGTGGCGGCTGCGTTCGCGGCGATCTATTTGATTTGGGGATCGACCTACCTGGCAATTCGCTACGCTGTGCAGACCATTCCGCCGCTGATGATGGCCGGCGCGCGATTCATGACCGCGGGCGTGCTGCTGTATGCGGTCGTGCACTGGCGGGGGGCGCCGCGTCCTCAGTTCAGGCACTGGCGGAGTGCGGCCGTTGTCGGTGGGTTGTTGCTGCTGGGCGGCAACGGACTGGTCTCCTGCGCCGAGCAATGGGTGGCCTCCGGCATCACCGCGCTTCTGGTGGCCACCGTGCCGCTGTGGATGGTCCTGCTCAACTGGGTGCGTCCCGGAGGTCTGCGGCCGACGGCGGTGCAGGCCCTCGGGCTGCTGGTGGGGTTCGTCGGCGTGGCGGTCCTGATCGAACCGTGGAACCGCACCGCGGAATCGACCGACTGGGTTGGGGCGGTCATGCTGCTTATCGCCTCGGCGCTCTGGGCGTGCGGCTCGATCTACTCCAGGCATTGCCCATTGCCGCCGTCGGCCCTGCAGGCGACGGCCATGGAAATGCTCGCCGGCGGGGCCATGTTGCTTGTCGCCGGCCTGGTGGTCGGCGAGGGCGCGCGGCTGGCTCCGGGCGCCATCGCGCTGAACTCCGGGTTGGCCTTCGGCTACCTGGTGGTGTTCGGCTCGTTGGTGGGGTTCAGTGCCTACATCTGGATCCTGCAGGTCAGCACACCGGCGCGGGCGTCGACGTATGCCTACGTGAATCCGACGGTGGCGGTGCTGCTCGGCTGGGCGATCGCCGGCGAGCCCATCGGCGGCAGCACGCTGACGGCGATGGGGATCATCGTGGTGGCGGTGGTGATGATCACCCGCCCCGGGCGGCCGGTGCCGGCGGTCGACCTTCCGGCGGCCGCGGCGGCGGATCCGCCGGAGACTGACCGTCGTATGGCTGCACCGCTGGCGCCTTGCCGCATGGAGTAGTTCGGTGTGCGGGCCAAGTCGCGGTCGGATCATGCTGCCGCATTCCATCAATGCCGGATGCCTGTGACCCTCGGGGCCGCCCGTGCGAATGACGAGGGCGAGGAGGCAAGTGTATGAGTGACGTCAAGGCTTCTCGGCCCCGCGTTCGGGACCGCGTGGTGGCCACGGCCATGGCCCTGATTCGGACCCGGGTGACCACTGGGCTGGTGACCGTGTTGCCGATTGTCGTGACGGTGTGGCTGATCCGCGTGGTGTTCGGCATGATGCGCGACGCGTCGTTGTGGCTGGTCGAGGCCTTCTTGGACCATTGGGGGGCATCGTTCCTGGAGGCCTGGGGCGTGCAGGCCCGGGACCTCGCCGAGAAGGGTCTGGGTGCCTATCCGGTACACATCCAGTGGACCATCTCGATCATCTCCGTGTTCCTGACGCTGTTCCTGCTGTACGCCATCGGATTGATCACCGCCAACGTGGTGGGGCGGCGGACGCTGGCGCTGGGGGAAGAACTGGTGGACCGGTTGCCGCTGGTCAAGACGGTCTATCGCTCATGCAAGCAGATCATCGTGTCGTTCGGGGGGGAGCAGCGCCGGGGCTTTCAGTCAGTGGTCCTGGTCCCGTTTCCCAACGAGTTCAGCCGGGCCGTGGGGTTTGTCACCAACCAATTCAAGGATTCGATCAGCGGCGAGGAACTGGCCATCGTGTTCATTCCGTCGACGCCCAATCCGACCACCGGTTTCCTGGAAGTGCTGCACCGTCGCAGCCTGGTGGAGTTGGATTGGAGCGTCGAGCAGGCCGTGACCACCATCATGTCGGCGGGACTCATTCGGCCGGAGTTCTTCTCGATGTCTGCCGGCGTTTCCCGCGCCCCCGGTGGGGGGCAGACCCCGGGGCAGACCCCTGCGGCAGGACCGGACCACGGAACCGCGCCCCGAACGTGATCCGGGGTGCTCAGATGACCGCCTCAAGGGTCTCGATGGCGTTGCCCTCGAAGCGATTGTTGACGTAGGCGAACAAGGGGCCCTGGTCGAGGCACTGCTCGATGAGTTGCTGCAGGGTCCGGCGGCCCTCGGGATAGACCTCCTGGACCCGTTCGTAGGGGCTGAACTGGGCGACCGCCTGGCGGTAGGTTCGTCCCGGGCGCAGCAGAAATCGAGCGACCGCGTGGGGGGCGCAGGCCGCTGCCCGGTGGGCCAGTTGTTGGGCGATCGTGGGCATGTGCGTCCAACTGTTCAAGCAATGCGCGATGCGGTGATCCGCCAAGCACTCGAAGTATGCCGGGTCTTCGAGAAAGCCGGGATTGCGGACCTCGACGGCAAAGCGGTACTCGGCGGTCGGCAGGGCGGCGAGCAGGTCGCGCATCCGGGCAATGAATTCGGCCGGCCGGCTGCAGGGGCCGTCGTGGATGGTGCCGAATTGAAAGATGATCACGCCCAGTTGCCCCCGGTGACGGCTCAGCGGGTCGAGCAACCGCTTCTGGAGCCGGGCGGCGTCCATGAAGTGTCCGTTGACCTGCCCGGCCCGGGTGCCGTAACGCGGCAGGTTTGCAAAGCGCTCCGCAGTGATGTCTTCGGGAACCTTCAGGCTGAAGCGGTACGTGACCGGCAGGTGCGCGAAGAGCCGTTGCCAGAAGGGTGCTGAAGGAAACTGGTAGAACGAGAAATCGCCGCACACCGTGGGAAACACGGTGGCGTACTCCCCCAGGCATTCGGTCTCGAACCTTTTGCGGGAATGTTTCTGGCGCTGCTGGTAGCGGGTCGGATCATAGATTTGCCCGATCCAACCGGGGTACTTCCAGCTCGAGGTTCCGAGATAGACGTTGCGCTCGGCCAGTTGCCGCAGGCGGGCCGCCAGGGCCGCGGCCCGGGGGAGCCGCGCCGCCGCCGGTTCCTGCCAGTCGAATCCCAATTGGGCGTCGCTCATAAGTCCTGTCTCCCGAGTCTATTGTAGACGGTTTGGGGTCTCGGCTTGAAGTTGGGTATTTGTTAGGATACACTGCGGCCATCGAGTTCAGCAAATTTTAGGGTGGAGCATCCATGCAAGCGCTGCAATGTTACGGTGGCAGTTGGTCGCATGGGCACCGTGGCGACGGGGCTGACTGGCCGCTGCCGGTGATTCACGCGGGCGGTCCCGAGGCCGTTGACGGTGGCTGTGTGCCGTTGGATCCGGCCGCAATTTTGAAAGCCCGGGGACGCAGTTTTGCCCTGCGGGTCCAGGGCCAATCCATGGTGGGCGCCGGGATTTGCGACGGCGACATCGTGGTGGGGGAATTCACACCCCTGGCGCATCCGGGAGCGATTGTGGTGGCGCTGGTCGACGGTGAATCCACGCTCAAACGTCTGACCGTCCACAACGGGATCGCCCGGTTGTCGTCGGAAAATCCCAATTGTCCGGATGTCATTCCGATGTCGGAGCTGGTGATCCAGGGGGTGGTTCACACCCTGGTGCGGCGGTTGTGCTGATGGTTCGAGCCATCCTTCATTTTGATGCGGATGCCTTTTTTGCATCGGTCGAGCAGGCTGCCGACCGCCACCTGCGGCATCGGCCGATCGCGGTCGGCAATCTGCATCGCGGCATTGTGGCATCGGCCAGTTACGAAGCCCGCCGCTTTGGGATCTACACGCCCATGCCGATGAGCGAGGCCCGCAAGCGCTGTCCCCAACTGATCGTGGTGCCGCCGCAGTTCAATTTGTATGAGCAGTTTTCAACCCATATTTTCGGGCTGGCCGAGGAGTTCACGCCGGTCATCGAAAAGCAAAGCATCGACGAAGGCTATCTGGATCTGACGGCCGCCCGCAGCGCCTGGCGTTGTGATCCCGAGGCGGTGGCCCGGCGGCTGCGGCACACCGTCAAAGAGTGGCTGAAGGTGACCATTTCCCAGGGGCTGGCCGGGACCAAGTTGCTCAGCCACATTGCCAGCAAACGGTACAAACCCGACGGCTTGAAGATCATCGGTCCGGGGCGGGCGCAGGAGTTGCGTTTTCTGCACCCGCTGCCGGTGCGATGGTTGCCTGGTGTCGGTGCGGTGGGTGAACGCCTGTTTCGATCTGCCGGTTTGGTGTCCATCGGTCAGGTGGCAGAAATGCCGGTCAACTGGCTGACCGAACTGGTCGGCCGCCAGGCGGCACAGTTGCGAGCCTTCGCCAACAATATCGATCACCGGATCGTGCAGCGAACCGCGCCGGCGGCACAATCCTACGGCCAGCAGCAGACCTTCGAGACCGATACCCCGGACCGCGCATTCGTGGAGGCCGTGTTGCGGCAGCTCGCCGACCGGGCGTTCCGGCGACTGCGGGCGGATCGCAAACAAATCCGCAGCGTGACGGTCAAAATCCGGTATACCGATATGTATGAGCATCAGGGTCAGGTCACGCTGCCTGAACCGACCGATTCGGCCGACCCCATCTATCCATTGCTTCGCGGTCTGCTGCAGCGGCTGTGGACCCGCCGCGTTCGCCTGCGCCTGGTCCAGGTGACGCTGTCCAAAGTGTACAGCGGCTTCAGCCAGTTGGACCTGTTCGGCAACCGCCGAAAACAAAGTGATCTGGTTCGGGTGTGCGATGCCATTCGGGAGCGCTATGGAACGCGGGCGTTGATGCGCGTTCACGAGGCCTGGGCTCCAGCCGCCGAGCGCGATCCGACGGACGGGTGACATGTACGTGTCACTGCACAACCGTTCCTGTTATTCCTTTGGGCTGGCGTTGTCCCGGCCGGAACATCTGGCTCGGTTTGCCCGGCAGCAGGGCATGCCGGCCATCGCGCTGACCGATCTCAATGGGGTCTACGGCGCGGTGGCCTTTCAGCAGGCCTGTGCCCAGGTCGAGGTCACGCCCATTGTCGGGACGGAACTGCACTGCGCCGAAGCAACGCTCACCCTGTTGGCGTGCAACGCCGCGGGCTATGCCAATCTGTGCCGGCTGATCAGCCTGCGGCATCTGAGCGGCACCGCGCCCGATCGAGCGGCAGTGTGTGCCCACGCCGATGGATTGATCTGCTTGATGGGCGCGGTGTCGGAGGTCGGCTGGCCGGACTGGGTGAACGCCTTGAAGGCGGCTTTTGGACGGCGGGTGTACCAGGAACTGGCCATTCATGGTTCTGCCGACGTGACCCGGGCCCGCAGTCGGGCGCGCCGAGCCGATGCCGCCGGGGTGCCGGTGGTGGCCGTCTGCGAGTCCCGTTGCAGCAGCGCGGCCCAGGCCCGCACCCTGCTGGCGGTGTCCTCGATCGGTACGCTGACCCTGCTGGACCAGGATCATCCGGACAAACCCGCCGGAGCCTGGCATCTCAGAACGCCGCAGGAAATGCAGCGGCTGTTTGGGCGCAGACCCGATGCGCTGAAGCACACCCGGGAGATTGCGGAGCAATGCGGCTTCACCTTTGATTTGGCGGTCAACCGGTTCCCGGCGTTTGCCGCCGCGGATGGCCGATCGGCGATCGCCCACCTGCGGGCCCGCTGTCTGGAGGGCTGCCGGCGGCGCTATCTCGAGCAAGCGCCGCTGCGCGGCATCGGCGGTGGCCGTCCGGCGTGGTCGGAGGTGCTGCAGCGCCTGCGGCGCGAGTTGGGCATCATCGCCGAGGTGGGCTATGCGGAATATTTTCTGGTGTTCGACGAGATCGTGCGCTACTGCCGCGATCAGGGCATCGCGACCCTGGCCCGCGGATCTGCCGCCGACTCGCTGATCTGCTACGCACTGGGTGTCAGCCACGCCTGCCCGTTTCGCTTTGATTTGCCGTTCGATCGGTTCATCAATGTCCAGCGGGCCCGCTTCAGCAAGCTGGCGGACATCGACCTGGACCTGCCTTGGGATCGCCGGGAGCAGGTCATCGGCTGGGTATATGAGCGCTGGGGACACGATCGGGTGGCGATGATCGGATGTGCCAACACCTATCACACCCGGGCCGCGGTCCTGGAGTTGGGCAAGGTCTTCGGATTGCCGGCCCAGGAAATTCAGCGCCTGACCCGCCGCCTGGGGCGGATGCACAGCGACGACCTCGGGGCGGCGATTGCGGCGCTGCCCGAAGCCCGGGACGTCGCGGTCGACGAGGAGCCCTACCGCACCATTTTCCAACTGGCCGGCGGGCTGTCCGGTCTGCCGCGGCACTGGTCGATGCATCCCTGCGGGCTGGTGGTGTCGCCCGAGCCGCTTACCGACCTGGTGCCAGTGCAGCGTTCTGCCAGGGGCTTTCTGGTGGCCCAGTATGACATGGACGCGGTGGAAGACCTGGGCTTCATCAAGATCGACCTGTTGGGTCAGGCCGGTCTGTCGGTGCTCCGCGACACGGTTCACGAAATCGAGCGGACGACCGGACGGTCGGTCGATCTGGCCCGTGATGTCGATTATGCGGATCCACCGACCTGGTCCATGATCGCCGGCGGTCAGGCCCGCGGCGTGCACCACATCGAATCGCCGGCCATGACCAGTTTGTTGCAACAGTGTGACTGCCGGGACATCGACTGCCTGACGGCCGTGGTCGCCATCATCCGCCCGGGGGCCGCCAACCAAGGCAAAAAAGAGCAGTTCGCCCGGCGCTGCCAGGGACTGGAAGCGCCTCGATTCGCGCATCCGGCCTTGGAATCCATTCTGGGCCAGACCTACGGTTTGATGGTCTTCGAGGAACACATCCTGCAGGTGGCCACTGAATTCGCCGGCATGGATCTGGGCAATGCCGACGTCCTGCGGCGGGCCCTCAACAAACAAGATGCGGCCCTGATGGGGCGCCTGAAGCAGCAGTTCTACGAGCGGGCCCGGTCCGGCGGTCGCCGGACCCACGAGATTGAAGCGGTCTGGGCCACCCTGGAAGGGTTTTGCGGATTCATGTTCAACAAGGCGCACTCGGCAGAGTATGCCGTCGAGGCCTTTCAGGGGGCCTGGCTCAAGCGGCGCTGGCCGGCGCATTACCTTGCGGCGATTCTGTCCAATTACCGCGGCTTTTATGCCCACTCGCCGACCCTGCCGCAAATCCTGTATGTGCTGGAGGCCCGCCGCCTGGGGATCGGGTTCGTTCTGCCTTGTGTCAACCGTTCGCGGGCCCACTTCAGCGTGGAGTATCATCCCGAGGGTTGCCGGCGGCTGCGGCCGATGATTCGACTGCCGGTGTCGCATATCCGCGGTCTTACCGAACAGTGCAGCGAGCGCTGCGGCATCCAGCGGCAGGCCGGCCCGTTCCGGTCGCTGACCGATTTTCTGCACCGGGTCCGGCCCGCCCCGGCGGATGCCCGGCTGTTGCTCGACAGCGGGGCCCTGGATGCCCTGGGCGACAGTCGGCCGGAACTGTTCTGGAAACTGCGGCGCTGGACTCCGCCGAGTGCATCCCACCAGACCTTGCTGTGGGCCGACGACCGCCCGGATTCGCCGCAAGCGCCGCCCATTTCGCTGACCGAGCCGGATGCTCAGCAGCGGGCGCGCCAGGAACTGGACCTGCTGGGTTTTCCGATATCCCTCGATCCATTGACCTGCCTGAGCTGCAATGACCGCGGCCAGGTGATCGATTGGTCACAGTATACGCCGCTGGGACAATTGCAGGTCGATACCCGGCGCCCCGTGGAGGTTTGCGGGTTGATGGTCGCAGACCGTATCAACAGCACCGCCCGGGGAAATCTCATGAAGTTTGTGACCCTGGCGGATCACAGTGGCTTTATTGAGGCCATGCTCTTTCCAGACGTCTACAGCCGCTTTGGCTACCTGACCGTGCTGAATCCCATTCTGGCGGCCCGCGGAATACTCGAGCCCTTCGAGAATCGCAGGGGATTCGTGATGCGGGTGTTGCAAGTGTTTCCGCCCCAGCGAATCGGCGCGCAACCGCCGCAGCCGGATCGCGAGTCGAACCCCAGGCCCAACGCTGAAGCGCGCCCGGGCATGGAATGCATGCCCAGGCCTACGGATACATCCACCTTCGAGTGGATCGCGGCTCCGACTGCGGCTCCGGCTGAATCGCGGCCCCAACCGCGGCTCCGACCAGATGGGAATCGTCCTTCCCATCGGCAAGGACCGGAGCGCTAGTAATAATAAGGTATAGTGGTCTGCTGAGCCCGCCACCTGCACAAGGGAGTTGACCCCCAGTCACTTCCGACGTGCTCCGGCGCTACGACGCCGGATCGCGTTGCGATCTGCCACGCGGTTACTTTCTCCATCCGGCTTGTGCCGCCAAGACCACTGTGTCGTTTCGGCGAAACGACCCGGTCGATTTGCCGGAACGACCCGGTCGACTTGGCAGAACGACCCGGTCGACTTGCCGAAACGACCTGGTCGACTTGGCAAAACGACCCGGTCGACCTGGCAGAACGACCCGGTCGACCGGGCAAAACGACCCGGTCGACTTGGCAAAACGACCCGGTCGACCTGGCAAAACGACCCGGTCGACTTGGCAAAACGACCTGGTCGACTTGGCAAAACGACCTGGT
>CAZUGO010000051.1:0-40638 GCA_964619935.1 uncultured Planctomycetales bacterium
CCACGGATGGCTCTGTCTCGCTCCCTATGCGCTGAGCCCGGCTTGCCCGCCCATCCGGGCGTCCACAAAGCGATAAACTCCGGCGCCGCGGGGCCAGAGCCCCCCCCAATGGAGTGAACGCACCGCATGACACACCAGGACAGGACCCAGAACAATTCGGCTGCCGATCAACAGGAATCACTCCCGTTGCCAGAGAGATTCATGACAATGAAGACCGGTCAGAAAGCGGTTGCCGACACGAGGCACACGAGCACGAGGAATGCACCGAAGCTCCTGAAGATTACAGAGGTTAACGACTTCTTCGCGCCGTTAGAATTAGCATTGCAGTATTGACGCATGCGAGTTCCTCCTGATTGAGCATACCAATCTAGCGATACACCGAGGTTTCCTAAATTAGCAACCCACTAGACTCCCGCACTCCGGGCACTGTAGCGCGGTTAGACCACGCAGATCGTACCCACACGTGGTGCAGAGCAGTATACCTCTAGCTCGCAGGAGCTTGCGAAGTTCGTTCCGAGAATTCTCACGTATTCTGACAAAGAACACGGTCAATAATCCAAGGAGTATCAGGATCTCCACAGCCGAAAACAACAACAGAAAATGCTGGCCCCGGGAAATAACGTGCGATCTCAGATAAGGAGAGCATGCAAACACATAAAGAACCACAAGTGCGGCTAAAGGATAGCTCGCCACTTGCGTTGGATACGCCTGTGTTAACGCCTGTGCCTTGTCTTTTGAGCAATCGAATAACGCCAGCTCAGGTTGGAGCCAAGGAACTGTCGTGTTCAACCACAGCCAAAACTTCTCAGGGAAACACGGAAGGTGTAGGGGGCCACTTGCTAACCACGAGCAAGAGAACGCCACAAACACGGGTATCCATAACGGAATAACAACAACCCACACGTTTGAGTTTGGACGCGAAGCAAATCTCGGCAGTATTCGTTCAGATGCCCAACTGTGCCCTGCCTCAACCCTCCATCCATGAGTATCCTCAATGGGTGTATTGTGCCATGACAGGCATCCTCGATCTAATTGCACAACACGTGTGGGCGCCGTAGAGACTATCCTGCAAAAGCTAGCCGCATATATCGCAATGCTACCGGCAAGACATGCGATCGAAATAGTCGCCATGACTATGCGTGCCATTTCGCAACGGATCCTCCTCTGTGAGCTGGTCAAAAGCGTGCAACAATGCTAAATTTAGCTCGAAAGTCATGTCGGGAGTACATACTGTGGTGATGTGGCCAGGGCAAACTTGTTGAAGTGTATTCATGTTGGGAGTTGTTAACGCATCAACGAGGAGGTTTTCAAGATGTTCCCTCATGACATAGTTGGCTTCCGCGAATCTGACCGGCGTGAAGATGTCTGTAGCTCGGTGCTGCACGGAATCAACACTACCAAAAAGAGAGTCGGCGGACGCCCGCTCATTCGAAGATGGGCGAGGCTTCGTCCCGCACGTTATCACTTTGGTGCACACCCCACCAATTCTAGCCGCCCACGATCACTATGAAAAGAAAAGGCGGTCAGGAATGGCCTGACCGCCTTGAGTGCCAGGCCCCCCCCCAAAGGCAGCGAGCAGTCAGAACCCCCACTTGGCTATCGTGGTGACGAAAAAAACTCACTCCCTCAGAGCCCCAAGGGTATCGAAACCCGGTGGTTGACGCCCCTGGCGCGTGATCACTTTGTGCACACTTTGTGCACACCCTGCGTTTTTGAGACCCAATCACACCCCAAACAAATAGGCTCATGAATTGTCGTAAGTGATTGTATTGAAAGGTATTGCGGATGAGAGGACTCGAACCTCCACGACCTTGCGGTCACTGGCACCTGAAGCCAGCGCGTCTGCCAATTCCGCCACATCCGCAGGTGGACTTCCGAATCAGAAACTATACGGCTTCATCCGAGCCCGAGCAAGAGCCGCAGATTCGCGGGATCAGGTTAGCCGGGATTGCAGGAGCTTGCCGCAGCCCTGGCTGCTTCGGCGGGATGGGTCGACGGTGGAAACCGGCTGACTAATCCCATTCCATGAGCAACGGCCGCTGCGCCGCGAACACATCCGGCGGCGGCGGCCCGACCGGCCCTGAGGCGACGACCGCCGGAGCCGCGGTGACGGCCGGGGCCTCGGCGTGGCGAACCGGACCACCCGTCACAGACCCGGCCGCAACAAACAGCTCGCGCAACGGCGCCAGCAACGGACTGGAGGCGTCGGCCTGGAAGTAAACCCGCCGCCCAACCGTGCGCCGCTGCAACAACCCCGCCCCGGACAACCGGGCCAACTCCACCGAAACCGCCCGCGGCATCAAGCCAGACTCGCGGACCAGCTCACGGACATACCAAGGCCGAGAGGGATCCCGCAGCAACACCGCCAGCAACACCCGCCGAGCACCGGGAAACAAACCGATCAAGCTACTCATGTATAACATACATATACAAGACGGCAGATCCAACGGCAAGCCTATTCTGGAAGGCTGCCAATCTGGAGTAATGTATAAATATAATATACGAACCTGGGCAGGAGGAGGACAGCGATCCTTTCCGCTTCAACAGAGGATCAGTCCTGGCTGCTGGGCCCGCCATACTCTTGCGGATCGATCGCGACACGGCCCTGGTCATCAATCGTAATGAAGTACAGATCCTGGTAGCGCGTCGGCGGCCGGTTGGTGCCTCCCAAACGCATGTAGATCTCCTGCAAGTTGCCGGACTGAGCACCCGTGACCGGGCCGGTGTTGCCGACCCACAGGACGACCCCTCCGGCGTGACGGGTCAGCCAGGTGTTGGCCAGTTGATCAGCCAGGGCCTTGGTATCCAACAACTCCAATGGGCTGACCAGGGTAGGGTCGACATTGATGCGCCCGACCAACGGTTCAACAGTTTGCAGGTTGCGGGTCAGCCCGGCGACGTAGATTGCCGTGATGCCTGCGTTGTCGAGGGCATCGGCCAAGGCCGCGGCTCGGGCCAGGCCTTCGGCGTTCAGGGGTTCGGTCGGTGGCGGATTGGACCCAGGATCCCGTTCGGCGTGGCGGGCCATGATGATCGTCGTAATCGTGCCCGGCAGTGACCGGGAGATCGACGGCATCGGAGCGCAGTGGGCGAATCCCAGCAGCAGAATGGTTGCGGCGACGCGGATCGCGGGACAGGACGCAGGTGCGTTCATGGGGCAGGCCTCCAAGATCAAGTTCAATGACCAGACCGGTTCGGCACCACCGGCCGGCGGTGTAGTGGTATTGTGGGGCTTCTCTCCGAAAGCGCCAAGGCCGAGTCAGGGGGCGCCGCCGGTTGGGCATCTGCCGCGATTCCGGCCACATTCGGACGTACCGGAAGGCGGGCGAAGCCGATACCATTGAGCAGACCGGCGTCTGAACAAGGCGACTGCGGCGGTGCGTGAGCCGTACCCGAAGCTGCGGCCAGGATCAGCAGGCGTTGTGGAATCTCCTGGGTCCTGAAGCGGCAACCGCCATGCGATGGCCGGCTGCAAGGAGCTTGGTGATGGGCAAAGTGTGTGCGGCGGTGCTGTTCGGTTTGGGCCTGGCGGCGGGATGTCAGGGTCCCCAGCGAGTGGTTCCGCCGATCGAACGGTCGGCCTTGGACCTGGGGCAGGGTGCCGCCGAACTGGTCGCGGCTTACGGCTCCCCGGCGTTTGTGTACCGGAAGAACCGGCCAGGACCCACCTGCAAGATTTACTCGCCGAGCGCTGCCGCAGTGCCGGAGGTGCTCGACGACACCAATCTGGTCATCTTTGCCGAAGGATCGGGCGATCAGCCCCAGCACTTTCTGCGGACCGCCGAATTGATCGCCCAGAGTCGTTACCACCCGGCCGGCGACAGTCCCAACCTGCTGATTCTGCTGGTCCACTGGTCGGAGAGCACCAGCGTCGTGAAAGAGCACCTCAATTTTGAGGGCCAGTCGCACGGCGCCGACTTGCTGCGCCGGATGTGCGCGTTGCACCAGCAGCGGCATCCGCGCGACGGGTTGCTGAGCATCATCGGCTTTTCCGCCGGGACGCGGGTCGCCCAGTTGGCGTTTGGCGCCCGGCTGCCCGACGGCCGGCGGGCAAACGAACCGCCGGTCCTCACCGGGGTTCCCGACAGCTTGCGGACGGTCGACCACGTCGTGTACCTGGGTTCCAGCCTGAATCGTGATGATCCGCTGCCCTTCGAAACGGTCAGCGGGCGCTTCATCAATTTCGTGAATCATCGGGACACGCACTACGGCGATCGAGCGCCGTACTACGCGCCGGCCGGGACATCACCCATTTACGGCCGAGTGCTCGAAGCGAACTTGTACCTGGCCCGGCCCAACACCGGCGCTTCGGCCAACGGCTTCAGTCGCCTGGCGACCTTGACCTCCAAGGCGCAATTTGAGGTGCTCACCAGGGACCCGGCCGTGGACCGTTGTTTCAAGATGATTAACGTTGCGGTGCCGCCGCAGTTGATCCCGTGGTCGGTGCTCAGCGTGCCGATTCTGGATGACGACCTGGACACCTACATGAACCTGGCTCCCAACCACTACTCGATGGTCGGCCGCGGCCCGGAAGGCGGGCTGGCCAGCAAGACCTTCGATCAGTACAAGGATCTGTCTTACGAGTTCGTTCGCGAGCAGGTCGCTTGCGCGGCATTGCGGGGTCGGGTCAACGCGTTTGAATTGGGCAGCGAGCCGAAGCCCAATATCCTGCCGTCGTTGATCAACCCCGCCAATCTGATCCTGTCGATTCAATCCCAGGGCGGCGCGCCGGTACCCACACCTCCGCCCGACAACTTCGAGTCCCCTCCCGAGTCGCCTGCCGATCCGCAACCGTAGGGCGGGCTCGGCCCACCACGGTGCAAGACCCCGGCGTGTCGTTCATGGGGTGCGACATTGGGCGCCGGCGGATTCGCCGCGAGGCCTTCGGGCGCCGGCAGGTCGCGGCGCTGAACCCTATGGAAATTTGCGAGCGCCGGAACTAAGGTACTGCCTTTGCCGGATCCGGACGTTCTGGCGCCGGTCGAGGCCCGCGGGGCTCCGGCAACCGGGACTCGATGACAGGAGCAGCGGCGCCAATGTGTGGGATCGCCGGGGCGATTGATCTTGCGGGCACCCGCACGTTCTCGGTGGAGCGACTGCTGGCCATGACCGCTGCGCTCACCCATCGCGGACCCGACGACGAACACGTTCACGTCGAGCCGGGGCTGGCGCTGGGCGTACGCCGGCTGGCCATTGTGGACATTCCCGACGGGCGACAGCCGCTGAGCAACGAAGGCGGGGACGTCTGGGTCGCGGTGAACGGCGAGTTGTTTGACTATCCCGAGCTGCGCCGCCGGCTGTTGAGTCGCGGGCATCGCTTTCGGACCCACTGCGACACCGAGGCGTGGGTGCATCTGTATGAAGATCACGGTACGGCGGTGTTCGAGCACACCTTCGGGCAATACGCGGTGTCGCTGTGGGACCGAACCCGCCGCACGTTGCTGCTGGCCCGCGATCGCATGGGCATCTGTCCGCTGTACTACACCCAGGTCGACCGCTGGCTGCTGTGGGCGTCGGAGGTCAAGGCCTTGCTGGCCTCGGGGCTGGTCGCGCCCGAGCCGGATGTGGCGGCAATCAACCACTTCTTCACCTTTTTCTGTTCGCCCACCAGCCGCTCGTTCTTTCAGGGAGTCACGTTGCTGCTGCCCGGTCAGATGGTGGAGGTCCGGGCCGGGCGGATCCACAAACGGCAGTATTGGGACCTGGACTTCCCGGACCGCGGCAGCGAGCAGCGTTTCGCCGATGACCAGGCCGCCGTGCAGCAACTGGAGCACCTGCTGCGGCACGCGGTGGTTCGGCGATTGCGCGGCGACGTGCCGGTGGTTTGCTACCTCAGCGGCGGCCTCGATTCGACCGTGACCTTGGCGCTGTGCGCCCAACAGCGCGCCGAACCGATGCACTGCTTCACCGTGGGTCTGGATGGCGCCGGGCCGGACGAGCGCTCCCAGGCTTCCGAATCGGCGGCGGTCCTGGGTTCCCGGTTGACCACCCGAACCTTCAACCGCCTGGACATCGCCACCGCCTTTCCCGACCTGATCCACGCTGCGGAAGGACCGGTGATGGATACGTCGTGCGCCTGCCTGATGCGCCTGGCCGAGGAAGTGCATCAGCAGGGATACAAGGTGGCCATGACCGGCGAGGGGGCCGACGAAGCGCTGGCCGGTTACGTGTGGTTCAAGTCACACAGGATCGGCCGCGACATCCTCCGCCCGGTGGTGCCGTTTCTGCCGCGCATGATCCATGAATTCATGTTGCTGGCCATCGGCGGCGGCGCCGCGCATCGGCCGCGGCGTGACGCCATGAACGGGGTGCGCACCGTGCAGCAGGAAATCGCCGAACTCATGGGTCAAACCCGGGAATCGCTGTTCTGCCGCGACCTGTGGGCCCGGCTGGGTGACCACTGCCCGTTCGATGATCTCGATCTGCCCAATGCGCGGGTTGGCCGGTGGCACCCGCTGAACCAATCGTTGTACGTTGGCTATAAGGTCATGCTGCCCGGCCTGCTGATGATGGCCAAGGGCGATCGAGCGGCGATGAACTCGTCGGTGGAGACCCGCTATCCCTACCTCGACGAAGAGGTCGTGCAGTTCTGCGCCGCCATCCATCCGTACTACAAGCTGCGCGGTCTGACCAACAAGTGGCTGTTGCGGCAGGTCGCCGCCCGGGTGGTGCCGCCGCGGATCGCGGCCCGCAAGAAGACCATGTTCCGGGCGTCGATGGCCGATGCCTTTCTGGGGCCGGAGCGGCCTTTGTGGGTCGATCAACTGCTCAGTCCCGAATCGCTGCGGGCCACCGGATTGTTCCGCGAGGCCGGTGTGAACGACGCCCGCCGGTCGCAAGCCAAGCGGCGGATCACGCCGCGGCGCAGCTTCCTGGACATGGGACTGATGTCGGTAATCGCCACGCAGTTGTGGATGCACCATTATTGCGGGGGCGGGCTCGCCGATTTGCCGGCCCACGCGGCGGCGCCTGCGGCCTTCAAGGACTCGGCCTGACCGGGCTCGGCCGGGCGGCGCTGCATGCTGAACTCGGCGGCGACCAGCGACCCGCACGGCACCGGGAGCAGCATGATCAGCAGGCCACGCCGTAGGGCGGGTTGATGGGGGAGTGGGGCGCATCGGGGCGGCCGGTCCGCCTGGCGAGCCGCTGGCCCAGGAATCCGCAGACCCAGGTCCAGCGGCACCCGTACGCGCTTCAGCACCCAGGCCCCACCACACCCATTGGGCAGGATCGTCGCGCCCGGCCGCGAAGACGACCCGTAGCAGGATCACCGCCGGTTCGATCACGAGCTGCGGTTCAATCGCCGAAGGGCCGAGTCCAACAGCGCCGCCAGCAGGATGACCACGCCCAGGACCACCTTCTGCCAGAAGCCGGGGACTTGTTGGAGATTGAGGCTGTTGTTGAGCACCCCGATGATCAGCGCCCCGGCCAGCGTGCCGGGGATGGTGCCGCGGCCGCCGAACAGGCTGGTCCCACCGACCACCACGGCGGCGATGACATTCAACTCCCACATGTCGCCGATCTTGGGATCGGCGGCCATCAGCTTGGCGTCCAGCAACACGCCGACGAGGCCGCACAAGCCGCCGGTGATCACGTAGACCAGCAACCGGGTCCGGCTCACGGCGATGCCCGACAGACGGGCGGCTTCCTCGTTGCTGCCAACCGCCACCACGCTGCGGCCGAATACCGTGCGGGTGAGCAGGACGTGAAAAAATACGAACCCGACGGCCATGATCAGCACCGGTACCGGCAACACGCGCCCGATCCGGCCCTCCAGAAGGAAACCGCGGCCCAGCACGCTGAGCGACTCGGGCAGCCCCTGGTGCAGGGGAACGCCGTCGCAGAAGATCAGTGCCAGCCCCCGGGCAATGAGCATGGCCGCCAGGGTGACGATGAACGGCGGCAGCGAAAAACGGGTGACGATCGATCCGCTGACCAGGCCCGCCGCCGTGCCGGTACCGATGCCGGCGGCCAGCCCGATGACGAGACACAGCGGCGCCGCCAGGGTGGCGGAGGCCCCCATGGCCAAAGCGGCGACAATGCCGCTGAGGGCGACCAGCGACCCGACCGACAAGTCAATGCCGCCGGTGACGATGACCAGCGTCATGCCGAAGGCGATCAAGGCTTCAAATGAAATCTGGCGGGCGACATTGATCAGATTCTCGGGTCGGGTGAACACCTCGCCGGTCAGGATCCGGGCCAGCACCACCAGGATCACCAGCACCACCAGCATGCGGACGGCGACCAGCCGATCCACGATGCTCGGCGATGATCGGGCCGGCGCGGGCCGCTCATTCGTCATGGCAAGACTCACCGCTGGCCAGCGTCATGATCTGTTCCTGCGTGGTCCGCCGGCCATCGTTCCTCAAGATACCGCGCAGCCGTCCTTCATGCATGACCCCGATGCGGTCGGCCATGCCGATGACCTCCGGCAGTTCCGAAGACACCATGACCACGGCCACGCCGTCCAAGGCCAGGCGATTGATCAAGGTGTAGATCTCGTACTTGGCACCGACATCAATTCCGCGGGTGGGCTCGTCCAGGAGCACCACGCGATGCCTCCGCCCCATCCAGCGGGCCAGCAGCAGCTTCTGCTGATTTCCGCCGCTGAGGGTGTTGCAGCGGGTTTCGGTATCGCGGGCCTTGATGTGCAGGTCGGCCATCAGGGTCCGGGTGGCGTAACGCTCGCGCTCGAAGTCGAGCAGCCCGCCGCGCGAGTAGGCCGGCAGATCGGCCAGGGTGGCGTTCTCGCGGACGCTGCGCTCCAACAGCAATCCCGACCGCTTGCGATCCTCCGGCAGATAGGCCACCCCGGCCGCCATGGCCCGTCTCGGATTCGCGAACGGCCCGGTGGTGCGGCCGACGGTCACCTGACCGGAGCTGGCCCGCAGGTCGCCGAACAGCGCTCGCAGCAGCGACGAGCGCCCGGACCCGACCAGGCCGGTGAGGCCGAAGACCTCACCACGGCCCACCACGAAACTGACCTTCGAGAAACACCCGCGAACCGTCAGGTGCTTGACCTGCAAGACGGGATCGCCGATCCGGCAGACCCGCCGCGGGAACTCGTCCTCCAAGGGGCGGCCGACCACGTCGGTAATGAGCTGCTCGCGCCGGACATCACCGATGTCGGCGGTGGTGATGTGGGCGCCGTCACGCAATACCGTGACCCGGTCGGCCAGTTCGAAAATCTCGTCGAGGCGATGCGAAATATAGATGATGGCCACGCCGCGCTCGCGCAAGGCCTTCAGCAAGGCGAACAGCGTGCCAAGTTCGTGTGGCGTCAGGACCGCCGACGGTTCATCTAGAATCAGCAGGCGGGCGTCTTCGGCCAGGGCCCGGGCAATCTCGACCATCTGTTGGTCGGCGACCGACAGGCTGGCGACCGCATGGTGGGGTGCCAGGGTGATTCCCAGCGACTTGAGCAGCGCACCGACGCGCTCGTTCATGTGCCGGCGGCGAATCCAACCCAGCCGGGTGCGCGGCCAGCGGCCCAGGTAGACGTTCTCGCTGACCGACAGATGCGTGACCAAGTTGAATTCCTGGTAGACAATGGCAATACCCAGTCGGCGAGCCTCGCGGGCATCGCGAATGCAGACCGCCTGGCCGCCGAGCACGATGCGGCCGTCATCCGGCTGCAAGGCCCCCGCCAGGATTTTCATGAGCGTGCTCTTGCCCGCCCCGTTCTCGCCGACCAGGGCGTGAATCGTTCCGGCCTGGACCTGCAGGTCGACATGATCCAGAGCCTGGACTCCGGGAAAGGCCTTCGACACCTGCTGGCATTGCAACAACACGAAGCGGGTCCCTTGCTCAGACCGGCCGCCCATGGTCGCGGATCCAGCGGCAGCGCCGCGGGCGCCGTCATTGGGAGTCTGCGGTGTACAGCCCGACCTCGACGGGAATGACCGCCGGCGGCGTCTTGCCGCTGAAGAACTCATGGATGGTCTGGATGGTCAATTCGCCGATGCGCCGTGGGTTCTGAATGACGTCACCCCGAATGGCCCCCACGGCAATCTTGGCGCGGGCCTCAGGGGTGGCATCGTACCCGATGATCTTGATGCGGCTCAGGCGGCCGGCCGCCTCGATGGCCGCCAAGGCGCCGAGGGCGGAATCATCATTGATCCCGAACACGCCGTCGAGATCCGCGTGGGACTGCAGCAGGTCTTCCATAACCCGGACGGCTTGATCGCGTTTGCCCTGGGCGGACAGTTCGGCCACTACCTTGATCTCCGGATAGTGGGCCAGCTCTTCCTTGAAGCCAGCTACCCGATCGCTGACGCTGGTCACTTCGGGGTGCGAGAGGATGGCGACGTTTCCGCGCTGGCCCAGCGCCTTGGCCATCAGCCGGGCCGCCTGCCGCCCACCTTCACGGTTGTCGGAAGCGATGTGCGCGACCACCTTGCCCAAGCTCGAAGTGCTGGCGATGTCAGCGGTGAATACCGGGATGCCGGCAGTGTTGGCTGCCAGAATGGCGGCCCCCACGCTGCGCGAGTCGCACGGGCAGATGACCATGGCATCGACCCGTTGCACCACGAAGTCATCGATCTGGTTGGCCTGGCGGCTGGCATCAAACTCACCGCTGGTGATCAGCAGTTCGTAGCCCAGCGGGGCCGCCGCCTGTTCCATTCCCGCCCGAAGGTCTTGATAGAACGTATGTTGCACGGTGAGCAGCGACACCCCAATTCGCTTTGCGGCTGCAGGAGATTCTGAAGTTGCGGCTTTTTCCGGTGACCCCGTCTTGCGGCAGCCCAACACACTCAGCCCCACAGCCAGGCACAGCCCGCAACTCACAGCTTTCGATTGGCGGATCATGGCCGACGGATGATATCAGATTCGCTTGGCCCGGGCGACTTGCCGCCGTCCCAACCGAACGGCTGGTCTCCCAACGCCTTCACGCTCCAGACGGATGTGCCCGGAGGCGGACCCGGTCTCGAGTAACCGGGATCGAGACGCGGTGCTCTCGACTGCGGATCGACGGAGCCGTCTTCCCACAGGGGATGCGACCCGGTCGACCTGGCAGAACGACCGGGTCGACTTGGCAGAACGACCGGGTCGACTTGGCAGAACGACCGGGTCGACCTGGCAGAACGACCGGGTCGACCTGGCAGAACGACCCGGTCGACTTGGCACGGCCGGGTGGTGGCGGATTGACGACCCAGTCGCACTGAACCCGTTGGTCCGGGGATCAGCCTGCGGGCCTTGCGGCTGGGGGGTGTGAACACCGAAGCGCCACAACAGCCTGCGGGCACCGCGCGGAGCAATCTCTTGCAGCGGGTCAAGATTTGACATCCCCGGGTCTCGCGGGTTGCTGAGCGGCTTCGGCCTGCGGCTCCTCCAGGCCCAGCGCACCTGCCGGGCCAGCAGTCCGAATACCGAACGCGTTGGCCTCCATGAAGCGCACGTCGGAGGCGGGACGCCCCCTCTGCCGAAAAATCGGTTATTCTGACCGATAGTAGGAACAGGATCACCGAGCGGCGTCGCCGCCGCTGCCAGACCGGCGATGGAGGACGAAATTGGCCCAGAATCTAGATCCGACCGCAGGGTCCACCCCCGGACCCGATAACCCTGGGCCGCCGAGGCCCGCTTTCGTTTCGCTGTGGACCCGCTCGACTGTGCTGTGGACCTTGTTGTTCTGCGTGGTCGGCTGGTCGCTGTCGGTCTATCAGCACTGGCCGGCGCTGACCAAAGAGACCACCTATAAGGCCGACGTCCGCCAATCGCCGCACTGGGCTGCATATCATCACGAGGAGTCGTATCGCGCGGACGACCTGCTTCTCGAACTGGCCAGGTACAATGAGAGCCCGGTTCAGAACGGGATCTACTACGTCGGCACATACTTCACCGATGTGCTGTGGTTGACCAAGGTGCTGGCGGTACTGGGTTGCGGGTTGTGCAGCGGGTTGTTCTTCATGCTCGGCCAGGCCATGCTCGGCTTTCGCGGTGGGTTCCTCAGCGCGGTGGCGATCACCTTCTGGCCGGATCAGTTTGAGTACTTCGCCGGCGGCTTTTCCAAAGCCTGGATGATCCCGCTGCTGTTGGTGGCGGTCTATCTGCTGGAGTCGCGCCGCTGGAAGTGGTTGTGCGTGCTGATGCCTTTCGCGGCCCTGGCGTACCCCGTCTCAGCGGTGATGATCGGAATGGTCTCGGCGGTGTTCTGGGGCTTGATGCTGGTAAACGAGCGCCCGCAGGCCTGGCGGTTCCTGCCGATCCTGGCGGCGTCCGGCGTGCTCGGTGCCACGCCGATCTTGTACAAGTACCTGACGCCGTCTCCGCGGATCGGCCCGCTGACGTCCTACGAAGTGCTCAAGGACATGCCGGAGATGTTGCGCGGCGGGCTCAACCGCAGCCCTTACCTGCCGGTCGATGATCTGAACGACGAGATTCTGGACCATGTGGATCATCCGTTTGTCTTCTGGAGCGCGGTGATCTTCCTGCTGTGGTCCCGCAACCGCGGCATCGGCTGGAAGCGCAGTTGGACGGCGCTGTTCCTGGCGTCGCTGCTGGGCTACACCCTGGCGGACTGGTTCTTCATCCACTTCTACATGCCCAACCGCTACACGCGTTATTCCATGGCGGTGCTGCTGGCCTTGTGGCAGGGCCACAACTGGGACTTGTGCCTGGCCCGCATTCGCTGGCGCGGTTTGCGCTGGCTGGCGTTGCTGGCTTTGATTGGCGGGGGGATCTATCTGTATCGCGGCTACTACCGGCAGGGCCGGGAGGTCGGCAGCCGCGAGAAGCGTGCCGCCATGTGCACGTTCATCCGCACGGAATTGCCGGACAAGATCCTGTTCGCGGGACACCCTCAGGAAATGGACGATATTCCGATTCTGGGCCGCCGCTCGGTGTTGTGCAACTACAAGCTGGCCCACTGCTGGTATTCGACCCTGTATCCGGAGATGAAGCGGCGTACTGAAGCCGCATTTCGGGCCACCTATGCCACGGACCAGGCGACCGTCAACCAACTGGTGACGGACTACGGCGTCACCCATCTTTTGGTGCTCAAGGGCGGTTTCTCACGGCGACGGATTCGCAACGGCGACATTTACGTCAACCCGTTCAACGATTACGTCCAGGACCTGGCCGAGGGCGTCGATCAGTTCCTGCTGGAGCGCCCCAAGAAGGAGTGGGTGGTCTACGAAGATCGCCGGGTGTACATCCTGGAGCTGCCGCTCAAGTGACCGCCGCCGGAACGGGGACCCGCGTGGACCCGCGCCTTCTATTGACGGGCACGAAGCGCGGCCGACATCCGGCCACGCCGCAGGTTGAGGAGGATCGCTGGCGGCCGGCGATCGGGTGGATGGCGGCGCAGGGCTTAACGCCGCGACCCCGACGGGTCGGGTCCGAGGTACCCGACCCGGGCAATGTTGGAGCGGGATGCCCCAGACCGGCCCACCGGGCGATTTTCCGAGCGGCCTCCCGCTACTTGCAGCCTTGACAGCCTCCGACATCTGTAGTAGACTTACTCCGACAGTTGTAGGACTTTCCTCCTTGGGGAGCAATCATCGTTGGCGAGCCGCGAATTCGATCTTGGGAATGCGGAGCTGGAGGTCTTGCGGGCCTTGTGGGACCAGGGCCCGGGCACTGTGCGGGACCTGTGGAACCACCTGCGGCAGCGCGGTCGGCGTTGGGCCTATACCACGGTCCAGACCCTGCTGACCCGGTTGGAGCAGAAGGGTTTTGTGACCTGCGACAAGTCTGCCCAGGCCTTCGTGTACCGGGCCAGTCTGACCCGCCGGCGGGTCAGCCGCTCGCGGATCCGGGCCATTGTCGAACAGCTCTATGACGGTGCCGCCGGGCCGCTGGCTTTGCAACTCATCAAGACGCAGAAGTTTACGGCTGAAGAAATAGCCGCTTTGCACGACCTGATCGACGGGCTGGATTCCGAGCCGAACCGACCGACGCAATAGGGGCGACCTGATGGCGCCGTGGCTGACCTCCCTGACCCAATTGCTGTGGTGGAATGCGTTGGCGGTGGCGCCCGTGGTGGCGGTGGTCGCCGTCCTCTGCCGGGTGCTGCCCTGTCGCCCGTCCACCCGGCACACCTTGTGGTTGATGGCCTTGCTGCTGTTTATCAGCCCGCCGCTGGGAGCGGCCGTGGGCTATGGAGCAGACGCCTTGCGGCAGGTGGCGACGCTGGCGGCCGCGGTTGGATTCGATCGGCACCCGCCGCCTGCGGCAGCCCGTGATGCGGTTCGGCTGACCGCGCCTGCTGCACCGCGCGGGCCGGCGTTTGCCGCCGCGGACCGCGACCCCGAGATCAGCGCCAGCGCTGCCTCGGATGATCACGCCGCGCGGGGGATGGACTGGGGCGCGGTTGCGCCGGCGGTCGGTGATTTGGCCGCCACGATTCCCCCGAGGGTTACGCGGGCCTGGCCGGGTCCCGGCCGCGAGCCGGGGGCGGTCGCTCGACCGCCGATGACTCCGCCGGCACCCGCGGCGGGTGCGTCCGATGACGTCGTCCCCGTGATCCTCCGTGATCTGCCGGTCCTGCTGGTGGGCCGCGTCCGTCAGGTCCGCGACTTCGTCCTGGGCGTGCCGTCGATGCCGCCCGGTGTGTGGGTGTGTGGCAGCGGCGCCTTCCTGCTGTGGGCCGGAGTGCGGTTCAGTCGCGTCCGCCTGATCCTGCGTCGCGGGGCGGCCCCGTCGGCGCGAACCGCCGAACTGCTGGCCGCGACCGCGCAAGCGATCGGGCTGCCGCGGTTGCCGCGGACCGTGATGGTCCGGGCCATGGTGTCGCCCATGATCTGGTGCGGCTATCGTCCGCTGTTGGTCTTGCCTCAACCGTTGTGGTCGCAATTGGATGACGCCGGGCGGCAGGTGGTGGTGCTGCACGAGCTGGCTCACCTGCGACGGCGCGACCACTGGGTCTGCTGGGCGGAGTTGGTCATTGCCGCGCTATTCTGGTGGCATCCCCTGGTGTGGTGGATCCGCCGGCAATTGCACCAGGAGGCCGAAGTCTGCTGTGATGCCTGGGTGACCTGGCTCATGCCCCGCGGACGGCGCGTCTACGCCGAAGCGCTGCTCAAGACCAAGCAATACATCAACCGCCTCGAGAATCCGGTTCCGGCCATGGGCATCGGGATGACCACATTCAGATCGCGTCAATTTGGAAGGAGACTGACCATGATCATGACCAAACAGACCATCCCTGGATTGTCCGCATGGGCCGTGCTGCTTGCCGGCGGGCTGGCGCTGGCCAACTGGGCCGTGACGCCGGCGTGGGCCTGTGACCCCAAGAAGGATCGCCCCGAACCGGTCGTGGCGGTTCCCGTTCCGCCGCTGCCGAACGCACCCCGGGCACCGCGTCTGCCGCGGGCGCCTTGGGCACCGCCGGCACCCAGCACACCGCGGGCCCCGAGCGCTCCGGTGGTCGGCGGCGGCGACAGCACCTTCGAAACCTACTTGGCGAATCGCGGCGGCACCGGGCAGCCGCAGGATGTCCACGAGCGCTTGCAGCGACTCGAGCGCCAAATGGAGCGGCTGATGGCGCAGCTCGAGCGCATCGCGGTGGCGCGTCCGGCGGGTGTGCCCCGGGCGGAAGGCGCGACCGCCGGCGGCCCGAGCCAGACCGTCGAGCGGGCCTACCACCTGCCCCTCGGGAAGCTGAAAGCGTTGAGCGAATTGATGGTCCGTTCGGACGTGCCGATCCTGGTCAGCCGCCAGAAGGATTGCATCGTGGTCCACGGGACCGAGTCGGACCACGCGGTGTTTCGCGCTTTTGTGGATCTGGTTGATCCCGCGACCGACCGCGGCCCGGCGTCCCCGTTCTCGAGGGTTCCACCGCCTGCCGCGCCGGCGTTCCCCGGGGTTTCATGGAACCTCGATAGCGCGGTGCCCATGGACCTCAAGGTGCAGATTGCCGAGATTCAGGCCCAGATGCGCCGCTCCCTGGAACAGGCCGGGGCGTTGGAACGACACTCCGAGGAACTGGAGTCCCGGGCCGAAGCGCTGGAACGCGAAGTCGAGCATCGGCAGGTCCAGGTCGAACGGCTGGCGGTCGGCGCCGGAGCCCAGGCCGATGGTCCGCGGGCTGAACTGCTGAAACACGCCCAACTGCTCGCCGAGCAAGCCGCTGCGCAGGAGCGCGAGGCCCAGGCGCTGGCCGGCCGGGCCGAGGATCTGGACAACGAAGCCGAGCGTCATCAGGAGCTGGCCGACCAGCTCGAGACGGTCATCGAGCGGCTGCACGACGGCGACCGGTGATCCACCGATTGCAGCAGCATCCGTTCTCGGGTCACTCCCGGCAGCGGATGACTTCTGAGGGCCCAGCGCCGGTCACCCTTTATTGGCCTTCTGACGGAACCGCAGGGGAGGTCCACCATGCCACGGCATCGGCGGTGCGCACTGCTTACGGCCGCGATCCTTTGGGTTGCCGGCGACGGTCCGTCGGCCCACGGCGATCCCGGATCGCCGCCCGGCCCGGCGCTGAGCATCTACCACGCCGCTAACGGCCTGCTGAATCGCAAACTCTATGATCTTGCGGCCACCGAGTACCGGCGATTCATTGACGGACATCCCGATCACGCGCAGGTCCCCGCGGCACGATACGGGCTGGCGGTGTGTTTGTATCGAGCGGGGGACTACGCCGCTGCGGTCGCACAACTGACCCAGCCATCGCCGGCGGCGGGCGATTCCGGCGAACTGGCGGTCCAGCGGGATATCCTGCTGGGGCGCTGCCTGATCCAGGGCGGTGACGGCGCCGCCGCTGCGGTCCTGCTTCAGCGCGTGGCTCAAGACCAGCCGCAACCTGAACTGGGCGGCGAGGCCGCGGTATTGTGGGCCGAAGCGTTGTACCGTGAGCAGCGCTTTGAGGAGGTGCTGGGGGTGTGTGCCCAGGCACGGACCCGTTGGCCTGACGATCCGCGGATGGAGCGGGTCTCCTTCCTGGAAGCGCTGGCCCTGATGGCCACGGCGGATTACCCGGCCGCGGCGGCGCGGCTCGAAGCGCTGCTGGAGCGCTACCCGGAGGGACGCTACCGCCTTCCGGCACGGTTTCGCTTGGCCCATTGCCGGCATCGCCTGGGGCAGGTGGAGCCCGCGATTGCAGGGTATCAACAGGTATTGGCCTCCGACGATCGGACCCACCACGCCGAGGCGATGTATGGAATGGCCGAGTTGCTGCGGCAGCAGGGGCGGCTTGATGACGCGGCGGACGCCGTCCAGCGCCTGATCGAGCAGTATCCCGACGCCCCGCTGCGGGCCGAGTCTGTGTTGCTGCTGGGCCGGGTCCTGTTCGAACGTCGCGACTATGCCGCCGCGCTGACCCGTTTCGAAGATCTGTCGGCGGCCGGCGACCCGCGGTTCGCCGATCGGGCGGTCTACTGGATCGGCAGATGTCATCTGGAGCAGGGCGCGCATGCCGCGGCGCACCGCGCCCTCGAGGACGTCGTCCAGCGCTATCCCAACAGTCCGCTGCTGCCCGAGATGATGTTCAACGACGCCTTGGCATTGCAGGCGGCGGGCAGCGGCGCGGCCGCCGTTGAGGTCCTCGAGGCCTTTCGCTCGCGGTTTCCAGGCCACGCCCTGGTGCCCGAGGTGCTCCGCATCCTGGCGGATGCCGCGCATCGGTCGCACGACTATGCCAACAGCGCCCGGTATTGTGCCGAATTCCTGCAGTTGGACCCCGGCCATTCGGATGATCCCGCGATGGCCTTTCTGGCCGCGGAGAATGCCTACCTGGGTGGTGATTCGGATCGGGCGCAGGCCGCCTACCGTACGTTCTTGAGCCGTCATCCCGCCGACGCCCGGGCGCCGGCCGCGCGCTTTCGTTTGGGAATGTTGCTGTATGAGCAGGGTCGCTACGACGAGGCCCAAAGCGGACTGCGGGCCGTGGCCGACGCCGCTGAGGACTTTCGGGCAGCCCACTTCGCGCTGGGTGATATGGCTTTCCACCGGCAGCAGTGGCCGGAGGCTGAGCAGGCCTTCACGCGTTACCTGGCTGCCGGCCTGGACGTTCCGTCGGCCGGCGACGCCCTGCTCAAGTTGGGGCTGACCCACCAGCGGCGCGAGCAGTGGGATGCGGCACTGCAGGCTTATGGCCGGCTGCTGGAGCATTTTCCGGGCGGCAGCCAGGGCTTGCAGGCACACTTCGAACGTGGCCAGGTGCTCATGGCCCTGGGGCGGTTTGAAGACGCCCGGCCGGAGTTCGAATGGACCCTGGAACACACCGCCGCCGCGCCGTTCGCCGCCCATGCCCGCCGGCACCTCGGATCGATCGCCGTCCGCACGGGCGATTATGATGCGGCGGTCACACACTTTCGTGAACTCGGCCGAGGCGCTGCCGACGGTTCTGTGGCCGGCGAAGCCGCCTTTCACGAAGCCCAGGCACTGCTGGCTTCCGAACAATACCCCCGAGCGGAGACGGCCCTGCGAGCCTTCCTGAAGGATCATCCCGATCATGCGGACGCCGGCCGGGCGGCAGCTCAATTGGCGATTGCGATCGGCCGCCAGGGGCGGGCCGGCGAGGCGTTGGAGCGCATCGAGGATCTCGACCGCGGCGGCTCGCGGCTGGACGATCGCGAATTGCAGGCTGCCGTCCGCTACGAGAAAGCGTGGTGCCTGCGCACCTTGCAGCGGTTTGACGAAGCCGCCGCGGTGTATGCCGAGCTGTTTGGGTCTGCGCACCACCCCGCCGTCAGCGTGCAGGCGGGCGTGGAGTTGACCGAACTCGATCTGGCTGCGGGCCGGCATGACCAGGCCGCCCAGCGCATCGCTGAACTCGACGGCCGTGATCTGCCGGCGGCGCTGCGGCGGCGCATGGTCTACCAGAAGGCGGTCTGTGCCTTGCATGAGCGGCGTTCGGCAGAGGCCGCCGAGCTGTTCGAGCGGTTTCTCGGCGACCACCCGCCGGCCGAGTGGGTCTGCTCCGCACGACTGTTGTGTGGCGAAGCCCTGTTTGTCGACGGGGCCGATGACCGGGCGGTGGCTCACCTGGCGGCCGTGGGCGAATCCTGCGCACCGGACCACCAGGCGTCTGCATGGCTCCGACTGGGTGAGGTGTACGCCCGCCGGCAGCAGTGGCCCGAAAGCGAGGGCGTGTTCGCCGAGTTCCGCCGGCGGTTCGCCAGCCATGAGCGCTGGTTCCAAGCTCAGTTCGGCAGTGGCTGGGCCCTGGAGAACCAGGGCCGTCATGAAGCGGCCATCGCGGCGTACACCGAAGTGGTGGAGCGCCATCGTGGCGAGACGGCGGCCCGGGCCCAGTTTCAGATCGGTGAGTGCCTGTTTGCGATGCATCGTTATCGCGAGGCAGTCACCGAGTTGCTGAAGGTCGACATTCTGTTCGCCTATGCACAGTGGAGCGCGGCGGCGTTATACGAGGCCGGTCGCTGCTTCGAGAAGCTGGAACAGGTGGCCGAGGCGCGTGCCCAGTACCAGCAAGTGGTCGATCGTTACTCGCAACAGCAGCGCTGGCATCAACTGGCTGCCCGGCGTCTCAGCGAATTGGGGCAGGCCCGCCTCCCGGGCCGGTGATTCGCCGGTTCCGTGGTGCGGGATCCGTCAAGGAGGTCAAACCGTGCGAACAACCATCCCAGTGTGGCTGGCGCTCAGTGACGGCGCCGCGGTCGACGCGGTGCAGGTACAGTCGGTCTGGGATTTTGTGGTCAAGGGCGGACCGATGATGATTCCCATCGTGCTGTGCTCGCTGGTGGCGTTGGCGCTGTTTGTCGAACGAACCCTTTCGCTGCGCCGCGGGCGCGTGATCCCGCCGGAGTTCGTGCCGGGGCTCCGGGAGGTGCTCGGCGGCGGCCTGGAAGACCAGCAGCGGGCCTTGGACTACTGCACCCGCGCCGGAAACGGGGTTGCGGCCGTGTTCAGCGCGGGGATCAAGAAACTGGGTGCCCCGCTCGCGGTTCTGGAGAAAGCCATCGAGGAAGCCGGGCAGCGTGTCACCCTCCAGCTGCGCAAGTACCTCCGGGTGTTTTCGCTCATCGCAGCCATTTGTCCGCTGATGGGATTGCTCGGAACGATTTTCGGCATGATCACCGCCTTCCAGACGGTGGCCTTGTCGGCCGAGGCCCTTGGCAAGACTGAATTGCTGGCCCGGGGCATCTACCAGGCACTGATCACGACGGCTGCCGGATTGCTGGTGGCCATTCCGGTTCTGATTGCCCACCACTGGATCGCGGCGCGCATCGAACGGCGGGTCAGCGAAATGGATCAACTGATGCTGGAGTTCGTCGAGGAATACGGCGAAACCCACTGTCCGGGTGCGGCCCGTGCCAGCGCCTCTGCGGATCCGGCGGTCTGCGGGCTCGCTGCGGTGGCGCCGTCGACCCCTGCGGCGGCGCCGGGGTAGGCGGGGCGCCCCGGGCGGCAGGCGCTTCAACCGCTGCGTTGGGCAGTATCCCGGGTCTAGGAGTTCCTGATGATTCTCAGTGCTGCTGATGACGCACAGAACGGCATCTCCATCGAGCTGACCCCGATGATCGATATGGTGTTTCTGCTGCTGATCTTCTTCTTGATCGCCACCACCATCCGTCAGACCGAACGCGAGCTGAGCATCGCGTTGCCGTCGGCTGAAACGGCCGAGCCGATCAGTGTGGCGCTGCGCGAGATGATCATCAACATTGACGCTGAAGGGCGAGTGGGGGTCGGCGGCCGGTCGCTTGATGCCGGTCAGTTGCGGCGGTTGATCGAGGACGCCGTGACGGCGAATCCCCAGCAGAAGGTGACCGTTCGCGGAGACCGACGCACCGCCTATGACCATGTGGTGCGCGTGCTTGATGTCTGCAAGGGCGCCGGCGTGGCTCAGCCCTATCTCGACACGGTGCTTCGCTAGACGCGTTTTCGAGGGGTCGTGACGTCGTGAGCAGCGCGGCAAAACGGGGGTGGGTCATCGGGGTGGGCGTCCTGGCGGTGGCGGTCGCCGCGGCAGGGGTGGCTGGGCGGTTGCTGCAGTACACCGACGGGCGGACCATCCGACAGCCGCTCGCATCCGCCGTGCTGCGGGACGTGTTGTGGCAGCCGCCGCGACCCTTGGCGCCGGCCGTTAACAGCGCGGGCGATGACTATGAGCCCCACCTCAGTCGCGACGGGGCGGAGCTGTATTTTGTCCGCGGGCGGCCGGGTCACAATGCGGAACTGTACCAGGCTGCGGGCCGTGCGGACCATTGGGCCGCCGCTCGATCGCTGCATGAGCTCAACAGCGACGATGACGACCTCGGGCCGCAACTCACGGCCGACGGCCAGACCTTGTACTTTTACAGCAATCGGCCCGGCGGGTTGGGGGGGTATGATCTGTGGATGGCGCGGCGGGGTGCCGACGGCTGGTTGCCACCGCTGAACCTGGGGCCGGCGGTGAACACGCCGTACCATGAATACGGCCCGGCATTGGCCCCTGATGGCACCCGGCTTTATTTCGCCTCCAATCGTCCGCGGTCGGAACCGCCTGCCGATCCGCGACCGGACCCCTGGTCGGCAACCATCCGGCGGGACCGCCAGGATCACGATTACGATCTGTTCGTCGCGGACGTCCACGACGGGCAGTTGCAGGCGGCCCGGCCGCTGGCGGTGCTGAACACGCCGGCCGACGAAGGGGCGCCCGAGGTCAGCCCGGCGGGCGACTTCTTGTACTTCGCATCTGACCGACCTGGCGGCGTGGGCGGCTTCGATCTGTATCGGACGCGGCTGCTCGATGGCGCCTGCATCCACGTCGAGAACCTGGGCGTTCCAGTCAATTCTGCGGCCAATGAGCTGGATGCCGCATTGTATCTGGGCGGATTCGGGCTGCTGTTCAGTTCAGATCGGGCCGGTGTGCTTGGAACCGTTGCGCCGGCCACGCAGTACGACGTCTACCAGTCGGCCTCCCGCGAGGTATTCCGCGAAGTCGGTGCCCTGAGCTTGGCGGCCTTCTGGGGGCACGCTCGGAAGGTGCTGTGGTGGTTACTGCTGACCCTGCTGCTGCTGGCCCTGCTGGTTTTTCTGCTGCGCCAGGCGGTCTATGGGAAACTCAGCCTGGTGGTGCGGTGCCTGTTGGCGTCGATCATTGTGCACCTGGTGCTGTTGCTGCTCTTGTCTTTTTGGGAAGTCGGCAGCGCGCTGGCGGATGCCTGGCGCCGCCAGGGGGGAACGCAAGTGGCCCTTCAGACCACGGCGGCCGTCCAGGATCTCGCCGACCAGATCCGGGGATCGTTGACCGACGCCGCGCTTCCGGCGGCGGCGCTGGCCGGGGCCCCGCAGCAAGTCTGGTCGCCCACCGCGCCAGCGATGTCGCCGGTGGATGTTCCCATTGCTCAGGAAGCCGTCGATGTCCGGGCGCCGCTGTCATCGGTGGCGGTCGAGTGGCGCCGTCCGGATGCGGCGCCGCCGGAGGTGCTGCCGCCGATCGACGACACGCCTGCCGAGCCTCACGTGGATTGGGAGGTTCATGTGCCGGAGGTCCGGCCAGCGGCCCAGCCGGAACCGATCGTCCAGGCGCTGACGGAGCCGGCGGCGCCGACCGTTCGGCCCCGAGCCCCGGAGTGGATCAGTCGCGGACCCGAAATGCCCGCGCTGCACGCCGTCATTCCGCCGGCGCTCACTGCCGCCTTGCCGGATGCACGCCTGCCGCTGTCCGGCGCCCTGCCGACGGACCGGCTGGTCGCCGCCGCCGCCGATTTTCCGGAAGTACCGCATGAGTCGGCGGCCGAGCGTCCCGCGCTGTCCTTCGGACTTCCGCTTGCGGAGCCGCTCGACCTGGAGATGCGGGAGCAGCCCTCCGGCGCTGTTGCGGAATCCGCCCAGGCATTGCCAGCGCCGGCGGCCGTGATGCGCGGCCCTGAGATGCTCCCTGTTGCGGTGCAGGCAAAGCAGCTTGCAGCGCTCCGGTCGGTGGATCCGCCGTCCGCCGCCCCGAACTCGCTGCAGCCTTCCAGTCTGGCGGGGCCGGTGGTCGCAGCGCCCAGCAGCGGCCTGCCGCGGCCGGTGCTGCCCGAGCTTCTCGATGATCTACCGCCGGAAGTGCTGGATGACCGGGTGCCTGCGGTGGTGGCCGACCGCTGGCCGGGGTCGGCCTACGGTTATCGGGCACGCGACCGTCGCGCCCGGTTGGTCGAGGACAGGGGCGGCACCGCGCAAACGGAGTTGGCGGTGGCTCAGGCCTTGCGCTGGCTGGCCGCCCATCAGAGCCCGGACGGTCATTGGGATGGGTCGGGCTATGATGACGGTTGCGGTCAATGTGCCGGAACGACCGACTACGAAGTCGACATCGCCCTGACGGGGTTGGCGGTGTTGTGCTTCCTGGCGGCCGACCACACCCACATCAGCGACGGCCCTTTCCGGGACACCGTGGCCGGCGGCGTGCGCTGGCTGATGGCCGGTCAGCGGCCGACCGGTGATCTCCGTGGAACGGAAACCATGTACAGCCACGGCATCGCCGCAATTGCATTGGCCGAGGCTTACGGGATGACCGCCGATCCGCTGCTGGAGGACGCGGTTCGCCGGGCGGTGGCCTTCATTCACGCGGCCCGCAATCGATCGGAGGGCGGATGGCGGTACGATCCGGGCCAGCGCGGCGACACCTCGGTCTTGGGATGGCAGACCATGGCGGTCAAGAGCGCTGAACGAGCGGGCATCGAATTGCCCGAGGGCCTTTACGGAGCGGCCGGCCGCTGGCTGGATCGGGTCAGCACGCCGTCGCAGCCGGGGCGTTACGCCTACCAGCCCGGCCGCGATGCCACCCCGGCGATGACCGCCGAGGGCATGTTCGTGCAGCAGTTGCTCGGCCGAACGCCCCAGGAGCCGCGCATGCAGATGTCCGCCGAGTTCCTGATGCAACACCTTCCCGACTGGGAGTCGCAGCCGAACACCTATTATTGGTACTATGCAACCCTGGCGTTGTACCAACACCAGGGATCGCAGTGGCAGCGCTGGAACCAGGCCCTGACCCGCCAGTTGCTCGATCGCCAGGAGCGCGGCGGCCCGCGGGAAGGCAGTTGGCCCGCGATCGGCAAGTGGGCGCCTTATGGCGGCCGGGTGTACCAGACGGCGTTGTGTACCCTGATGCTCGAAGTGTACTATCGATACCTACCGACCTACATGCGGGAGGTCGGGTCCACCGAAGTCGGCCGGATACGACCTTGAAGCCAACCTGAATTCTGGAGAATAAGGAGACCATCACCATGAACGCCACATTTCGTCATGCGATTGCACTGGGATTGGTATTGGGCCTGGGCGGCTGGCGCTCGGCGCTGGCGTGTCCCGAGGAGCCCGACGGCCGGCCGGACGGTGCCGAGGCTGCGGTCACGCCGGCTGGGCAGTTCGGCGGACACCCCCGGCTGGCGTCCTTCGACGGTGGTCCCGACGACGGCGATGTTCGGGAGCGCCTGGAGCGACTCGAAGCCCAGATGCGGCGGTTGACCGAGCAGTTGGAGCGCATGACTGGCAACCGGGATCGTGACCGTGATCGCGGACGTCAGCCACCGCAAGGGCAGCGTCCGGACGAGGGTCGCGCCATCATGCGCGACTATCACCTGTCGAAGGGCAAGCTCAAGATGCTGTCTGAGCTGATGGTCCGCGACGATGTGCCCGTTCTGGTGAGCGTTCACGATGACCACATCACCGTTCATGGGCCGGCCCGCCACCAGGAGATCTTCGGTGCCTTCGTGCGGTTGATCGATCCCCAACCCCCGCGACCAGCGGATGGCGGCGATGCGGCCCCGATGCGCTTCGAAGGAAACGACGACCGCGGGCCCGATCAGGATGCGCGGTTTGATCGCCGGCCATTGGAAGCCCGGCGCCAGGAACTGGAGGCGGACCGCATGTCGCGTCAGTCGGAGTTGCTGCGCCAGAAGGCGGAGCGAATGCGCCGCCGGGCAGGGGGGACCGCGGCACGCATGCACGAGCACCACGACCGTCAGGGACCTGCCGCCGGCGACCTCCGTGGGGAGGTCAGCCGCGAATTCGATCAGCTCGAGCTGGAAGCCCTGCAATTGGAGCACGAGGCTGAAGCGCTGGCCCAGGAGGCCGACATGCTCCGCGAGAAGGCCTGGATGATGCTGCAACAAGCAACGCCGATCCGCTGATCCCGCGATCACGCGGCGGCGATTGCATGCGCGCCTCCTTCCGTGCCCATCAGGCGGGTCGGAGTACGCGGCCTTCCATGCCGCCGGCGACCGGGACGACGGCACCGCTGATGTGTCCCGCCAGGCGATCGGATGCCAGGAACACAATGGCGGCGGCGACGTCGTTGGGGTCGGCGATCTTGGCCAGGGCCATGGTGGCGGTCGCCCGAGCCACGGCCTGGGGGTCGGCGGTACATGCGGCAGCCATCGGGGTGTCGGTCCATCCGGGGCACACGCAGTTGACCCGGCCGCGCGGCGCGACCTCGATGATTTCGTTCTTCAGGGTGGCGGTCAATCCATGCACGATGCCCGCCTTGGCGGCCGCATAATCCGCATGACCGGCCTCACCGAACAGAGCGGCGGTTGAGCCCACCAGCACGATGGCGGCGGATTGACGGGGCACGGTGGCGAGGTGTTTCAGAAATTCCCGGCAGACCAGGAAGGTTCCGGTGAGGTCGGTCTCCACGGTGATGTTCCATTGGGCCAGAGACATCTCGGCCAGCGGGGTGGCCTGTGGGATCCAGATGCCGGCGTTGGCGACCAGCACGTCCACCCGCCCAAGCGCGGCGACGGCCTGTTCGACCAGCGACCGCACGTCGGACTCGCAGCGGACATCGGCCTGCAGCGCGACACCGCGGCCCAGGATATCGCCGCCCAGGGTCTCGAGCGGTTCGCGATTGCGGTGATAGTGTAGTGCCAACCGGCAGCCTTCGGCGGCGAACGCCCGGGCGGCGGCAAGGCCGATTCCGCCGGAAGCGCCGGTGAGCAATACGCCAGTGTCGGTCAATCCAGCATCCACGATCGGAATCTCCGGCGGCAGCCTCGCGCATGAAAGCGGCCGGCATCAGGCCGGCCGCACCGGTTGCTGCGAACAGCGTTTCAGTCAGGGTCTACTGAAGGCCGCAGGGACCCCAGGCGCCCAGCAGCGTTGCCAGATCAGCGGCATCCACGAGTTGATCATTGTTGTAATCGGCGCGACAAGCGTTGCACCCCCCCCAGTCGCCCAGCAGCATGGCCAGATCGTTGGCATCCACGGTGTCGTCATTGTTGATGTCAACCGGGCAGTTGAGCAGCGTGCACCCGGCACCCCGGGCGGATCGCATCGGGGCCGAATCAACGGCCGGGGCGAACAAGCGGCTCATATCGTGGATCTTGTCGGTGAGGCACTCGGCCAGGTTGTCCTGGCAAAGGCGGTTCAAGGTGGGGTTGTCCAACAGCGGCGGGTCGATTTGTTCCACGAACGGGCTGCCCGAGGTCTGCCCGATTTCGGCCAGCAGCGCTTCGGTGGCCAGCGTGATGCCTTGGATGACTGCTGCGTCGTGGACCGCGCGAACGCGAAAGCCCGGTCCACTTTCCATGTCGATGATCGCCGGAGCGACCAGGAGGGCAATCTCCTGAACCACCCGCAACAGGTCGGTTCGCAGATCGGGATCATCTTCGAGGATGCCCAGATCGACCGTGCCACCCCCCTCGGCGGCGATGACCAGCAGCCCGTCGGTCAGTTCGGCGATCCCAGCGGTCACTTGAGCAATGTCTCGCCCGGTGAACGGCGTGGGGCTGCTTTGGTTGGATGCGGTGCAGATCCCGTCGCACTGTCCCCAGCTGCCATAGTCCTGATTGCATCCGGCGCCGACCTGGCCTTGTGGTTTCGGGGTTCGCCAGAAGCAGGAATCCTCGACGGGAAGGCTGCCCCAATTGCAGAATCCCCCGGCACAATCGCCGCTGAAGTAGCAATCGCACGGGCACTCCTGCGCGGAAACAACGGCAGCGGTCGTGGTCAGCGTTCCGGTCGCCAGCGCCAGCAACAAGACGATGCGTTTCATGGGGAACTCCTTTGGTGAACCCTGTTGAAAAAATGGGATCCCAAGCCGCACCGGTTCAGAACCCCGCCGCACGCTGTCCCTAGCGTATCCACTGGGCAGAGCGGCGTCAACGCACCGCAGATCCGCAGCCCCGTGCCGGCAACGCCGATTTCGGGAGGCTGGCGGACCCATCAGCCTGGCAGTCGCGTGAGTTCGAAGCGCTCGGTCTGGGTCGTGCCGCCGAAGGGATCCGACAACGTGATGACCAGTCGATCGTCGGCGGCGCGGTGATAGACGATTCGGGTCGGATAATCTTTGGCCGGGTTCTCGAACACCGCCTGCCGCAACTTGGGGTTGTGAGGGATGGGTGGTTCCTGGATCGTTGCGTTGGTCATGGTACCACGCCTTGCAGAACGCGGTCCAATCGGACCGGGCCGGTCAGGGATGACGCCGCTGCTGCGCGACGTTCAGGCGATAGACTTCGATCGCGGCGGTCATCTGCTCGGCGATTTCGGTGAGACCCTGCCGGCGAGCCAGTCGCAAGGAGTCTTCGGCCGCGGCCAGGGCGGCGGTGTGCTGCTGGTCTGCGGAGTATAGCCACGCCAGCATGGCCAGCAGATCGGCGTGGGAGCGCTGGTTGTGTGCACACGTTTCTTCGGCGATCACCCGGGCCAACAGCGGATCCCGCAGCAGCTCGTCCGGACAACGCAGCAGCAGTTTGCACAGGTCCAGCGCCAGGTCACCGTCTCCAGGGTAGTCGTTCAAGCTGCTGATCAGGATTTCGCGCTGGGCCTCAAACGCGCCGGATTGCTCCAGCTCGGCGGCCAGTCGGCGGTAGCTCAGAGCCGGGGGCGTGCCGCGGCCCAGGGCGGACCGATAATACGCCAGGGCCCGCTCGGAATGGCCGAGCCTCCGCTGGGCGTGTCCCATCAGAATGAACACCAGCGGATTGCGGGTCTTGCCGTCCAACTCGCGTTGCAGGCAATCGGCAGCGCGGCCGGGGTCGCCGCTCCACAAGGCCAATTGGCCGAGCATGCGCCCGAAGCCGCGCGGGTGAATCGGGCTGTAGGCTTCGGCGATGGCCAGGTGGGCTGCGCTGCGCTGTGCGGCGGCGGTCGCGGCGGCGATGTTCCCAGCGGTGCGGGTCTGGTGGGCACGCTCGAAGTCGCGAGTGCCCAGACGCGTGTGGTATTGGATGAGCGCGCCGTAGATCAGAAATGCGATGCCCAGCACCGCGGCGGTTGCGAACAGCCCCCCGAGGGCCGTCAGGCGTCCCTGGCGCCGCAGGATAGCATTCTGCAGGGCCACCTCAGGCCGGCGGAGCAGTCGCACCGCCAAGAGCATCAGGCAGGCACTGATGACGCCCAGCCCAACCGCCAACAGAAACGGCACGATGCGATACAGATTGTAGAATACGATGAAGCTAACCGCGAAGCCTGCGATCAGCAGCCATTCTTCCCGGCGGCTGAGGGACTCCGACCGGGATGCCGACAGGCCGGCGCTGGGTTGCGGCGCCCGTGGGCCGAAACCGAAATAGAGGGCGTCGTTTGGACAGACCGAAACGCAATCCATGCACTTCATACAGCCGGGGTCGATGACCATGCCGTACTGCCGAACCTCACCCGCCACGTCGACGTTCGAGGAACAGGTCGCCGTGCATTGGGCACTGCCGTCGCAGGCGTCGGTGACGCGAATGCGGCCGCGGGCCACTCGGTCGGCCACGCCGAAAAAGGCGCCGTAGGGACAGCCGTAGGTGCAAAATCCTTTGGCGCCCAGAACGTAAACGATCACGAAGCCGCATACGCCGAATGTCAGCATCGTCATGCCTGGACCGGGGAAGGTCTGCCAGAAGTCGGTGGTGGTCAGATGCCACCCGAGTCCGCCGGCCGGCTCGGCGGACAACAGCCGATCGAGCAGCGGCCGCCCGTACAGCCACACTACGGCAAACAGCGGCACCCACATCAACATTCGGGAACGCAGCGGTTGCGGCCGAAGGCCCAGCTTCAGCAGGATCCACCGGGCCAGGTCCTGGTAGGCCACCAAGTGGCAGGCCCAGCCGCAGAAGAAGCGTCCGAACACCGCGGTGGCCACGATCAGCACACAGAAGAAAATCGCCCCGGCGTTGATCAAGCCGTTGCGAATGGTGTAGCCGGCTTCCGAAGGCTCCAACGGCGACAGCGTCGATCCGCTGTACCAATAGTGCCAGATGTGGGCTGCAATCAGCAGGTGCACCGCGATCAGGGCGACGGCTCGCCGGCGACCCATTCGCGACTTGCCGGCGACGTCCACAGCCAGGACCGGCAGCGAGCGTTGTCTGGCGGAGCCCGGGGTCATCTGCCCATCCCCGGGTCCAGGTGGCCCGGCCCGACCCTGCGCTCGCCGGCGGATTCCGCTACAGCGAACGGCGGTGCCGCGGCTGCACGCGCCCCCAGCGCCGCCGGGCCGGCGGTCAACGCTGCCATCAACGGCCTCCCGCGGACCTGAGGTTTGCGGCGTTGCCGGGAGGACCGCAGGCGCGTGCCCCGAGGATGCGCCGCGAGTCGACGAACCCGACGGTTGCAGGAGGACGGCGGTTCCATGGTTTCATGATACCGGCCATTGTCCCGGAACCCAATCAGGCGGCCGCCCAACGATCACTATCATCACTGGCGGGTTCACGTTATAGTGCGCAGGCCCAATCGGGGAGGCCCACAGCAGCGGCGCAGGCCCAGTCAGCCCATGGATGTACTGCAAACCAAAGTCAATACCTCCGATCCGATCTTCCTGGAAAACCGAGCCCACATGGATCAATTGGTGGGCGTGCTGCGGCAACGGCTGGCCACGGCCCGGCAGGGCGGGGGTGCTGAAGCCATCCAGCGGCATCGCCAGCGCGGCAAGCTGGTGGCCCGCGATCGCATCGACAAGCTGCTCGATCCCGACAGTCCGTTTCTGGAATTCAGCGCCTTGGCGGCCCATGACTTGTACGAGGGTGCCGCACCGGCGGCCGGGATCATCACCGGGATCGGGCGGGTCCAGGGTCGCGAGTGCCTGATCGTGGCCAACGATGCCACGGTCAAGGGCGGCACGTACTTTCCCATGACCGTCAAGAAGCACTTGCGGGCCCAGGAAGTCGCCGCCGAAAATCACCTGCCGTGCCTGTACCTGGTGGATTCCGGGGGGGCGTTTCTGCCGCTGCAGGCGGAGGTGTTTCCCGACCGCGATCATTTCGGCAGGATCTTCTACAACCAGGCTCGAATGTCGGCGGCCGGCATTCCCCAGATTGCCGTGGTGCTGGGCTCGTGCACGGCCGGCGGGGCCTACGTGCCGGCGATGAGCGATGAATCGATCATCGTTCGCGAGCAAGGCACGATCTTTCTGGGAGGACCGCCGCTGGTCAAGGCCGCCACCGGCGAGGAAGTGACTGCCGAGGAACTGGGCGGGGCCGACGTCCATTGCCGGGTATCGGGGGTCACCGATCACTACGCGGTCAACGACGAGGACGCCCTGGCCATCGCCCGCCACGTCGTCGAACACCTGCATCGTCCCGCGGGCACGGCGCTCAAGACCCGGGCGGCCGAAGATCCGCGCTACGATCCCCAGGAGCTGTTCGGGATCGTTCAGAAGGACATCCGCAAACCCTACGACGTCCGCGAGGTCATCGCCCGGATTGTCGACGGCAGTCGACTGCACGAATTCAAGGCGCTTTACGGCCAGACCATCGTGACCGGCTTCGCCCACATCTGGGGTTACCCCGTGGGCATCGTGGCCAACCACGGCGTGCTGTTCTCTGAGAGCGCGCTGAAGGCGACTCACTTCATCGAGCTGTGCAGCCAGCGGGGCGTGCCGCTGGTATTCTTGCAGAACATCACCGGCTTCATGATCGGCAAGCGCTATGAGGCCGGCGGCATTGCCAAAGACGGAGCCAAGATGGTCGCCGCCGTGTCCAACGCGGCGGTGCCCAAGTTTACAGTGATCATCGGCGGTTCGTATGGGGCCGGCAACTACGGGATGTGTGGCCGGGCCTACCAGCCGCGGCTGTTATGGATGTGGCCCAACGCCCGGATCAGCGTGATGGGCGGCGAGCAGGCCGCCAATGTGTTGCTGACGGTCAAGAAGGAGGGGCTGGATCGCCAGGGGGCTCCCGCGATGACCGCGGTGCAGGAGCAGGAGGTGCTGCGGCCGATCCTGCAGAAGTACGAGCACGAAGGCAGTGCTTACTACAGCACGGCGCGGCTATGGGACGACGGCATCATCGATCCGCGCGACACCCGGATGGTCTTGGGGCTGGGCATCGCCGCGGCGCTCAACGCACCGCCGATCCCCAGAAGTCATGGTGTTTTTCGCATGTGAGCGGGCCGGCGGCGGCGCTGCCGTCCTGCGGCCAGCAGGAGTCTTTCGGAATGGCTGAGTTTGTTCGTCACCAGGTCGAGCACCAGGTCGCGACGGTTACCCTCGACCGGCCGGACCTGCACAATGCTTTTAACGACCAGGTCATCACCGAGCTGACCGCGGCCTTTGAGGCGGTCGGCGAGTGTCAGGACGCCCGCCTGGCGGTGTTGCGCTCCACCGGCAAGTCGTTTTGCGCCGGCGCGGACATCCATTGGATGAAGCGGATGGTCGGCTATTCCTACGAGGAAAACATCGCCGATGCCGGCCGCCTGGCCCGCATGCTGCGGATCATCCGGGAGTGTCCCAAGCCGGTGATTGCCCGGGTCCACGGGGCAGCGATCGGCGGCGGCGTCGGTCTGGTGGCGGCCTGCGACATGGCGGTCGCCCTGCGGACGGCGGTGTTTTCGCTGAGCGAGGTGCGGCTCGGCATTGTTCCGGCGGTGATCTCGCCGTATGTGCTGGAGAAGATCGGCAACGGCCACGCCCGGCGTTATGGGTTGACCGCCGAACGGTTTGACGCCGACGAGGCCCTGAGGATCGGGCTGATCAGCGAGCGGGTCGAGGAGGTCGGACAGCTGGATGACTGGATCGCCGCGATCGCCCGCCAAGTCGAGCAGAACGGCCCCGAGGCCGTCGCGGCGTGCAAAGAGATTCTGCGGACGGTGCGCCACGCGGATTGGGGCTCGGCCGAGATCATGACCACGCGCTGGATCGCCGCCCGGCGGGTCTCCGACGAAGGCCAGGACGGTCTGAATGCCTTCCTGGACAAACGAAAACCTTCCTGGCTGGACGGGCGCTGACCTGGCATGTTTCGCAAGATTCTGATTGCCAACCGCGGTGAGATTGCCGTGCGCATCGCCCAGACGGTGCAGCAACTGGACATCCGGGCGGTGGGGGTGTATTCCGACGCCGACCGTGGGGCCGTGCACGTGGGGTGCATGGATGAAGCCGGTCACCTGGACGGCGAGACCGCCGCCGAGACCTATCTCGACATCAACAAGATCCTGCAGGTCGCCCGGGACCACCAGGTCGACGCCCTCCACCCGGGCTACGGTTTTCTGTCCGAGAATGCCCGCTTCGCCGAAGCCTGCGCCGCCGCAGGCCTGACCTTCATCGGCCCGTCGCCGGAGGTCATTCGGGCGATGGGCGACAAGCAGGTCGCCCGCCGGGCGGCCCAAGCCGCCGGTGTTGCGGTGCTGCCGGGCGGTGCCGGCGATCTGGCCGACCTGGGGCAGGCCAGCGCCGAAGCGGCGGCCATCGGCTACCCGGTGTTGGTCAAGGCGTCGGCCGGCGGCGGGGGCAAGGGCATGCGACTGGTGCAGGAGCCGGCCGAGTTGCAGGCCGCGGTCCAGGCGGCCCAGCGCGAATCCACCGCCGCGTTCGGTGACGGGCGGGTGTTCCTCGAGAAGTACCTCAGCCGGCCGCGGCACGTCGAGGTGCAGATCTTCGGAGCCGCCGACGGCCGCGCGGTCCACTTGTTCGAGCGGGAGTGTTCCATCCAGCGGCGGCATCAGAAGATCATCGAGGAATCACCGTCGGCGGCCGTCGATTCCGCCTTGCGGCAGCAGATGGGCGCGGCTGCGGTGCAACTGGCCGAGGCCATCGGGTACCGCGGTGCCGGGACGGTGGAATTTCTGTTGGACCCAACCGGCCGGTTCTACTTCCTGGAGGTCAACACCCGCTTGCAGGTCGAGCATCCGGTGACTGAGTTGGTGGTGGGGCTCGACCTGGTGGCGGCCCAGATCGCCGTCGCGGCCGGCGCGGCGCTGCCGTTTGATGTCGCGGAACTCGCCCAGCGCGGCCACGCCCTGGAGTGCCGCGTCTACGCCGAGGATCCACGGCGCGGATTCCTGCCGTCGACGGGGACGATTGTGCGGTACGTGCCGCCGGGCGGACCGCACATCCGGGTCGACAGCGGGGTTGCCCCCGGCAGTGTCATCGGGGTGCATTATGACCCGCTGCTCGCCAAGCTGATCGTGTGGGGCCGCGATCGTGCAGCGGCGCTCGCCCGCATGCGCTGGGCCCTGGCCCGTTTCGTGATCATGGGGGTCCGAACCAATCTGGAGTTTCTGCAGGCCGTCCTGGCCGATCCGCGGTTTGCCGCCGGGGCGCTGCATACCCACTTTCTGGACGAATTCGACGGTGCCGGGGTCGGCCCGCCGAGCGATGCCGCGCTGATCATTGCGGCATTGTCCGCCCGGCCGGCCGGACGCGGTGCGACCCGCGGCAGCAGCGGTTCTGCCGGCCCGTGGGCCCGCGGCGGTGGCTGGAGGTTGTGCTCATGAGCATCGTGACCCTGAAGGACCCCGACTCGGCCGAAGCGCTGGAGATCCGCTGCGAACGGATGGGTGACCGCGGCCACGTCGTGCACTGGGCCGATTGCCGGGTCGAGGTCGATTGTGAATTCACGGCCGATGGCAGCGGGCAGTTGTACCTGGCGGGAGCGGTCCTGCCGTTTCATGTGGTGCAGCACGACGCCGTCATCGAGGTGTGGTTATGTGGGCGGGTCCATACGTACAGCCGGGTGGACCGCAGTGCCAGGCGGGCTGCCGCCCATCGGCAGGAGGGCGTGACCGAACACCTGACGGCGCCGATGCCGGGCACGATTCTGCAGATCCAGGTGGTCGCCGGCGATCGCTTCGCAGCCCACCAGCCGCTGATCACCATGGAGTCCATGAAAATGGAAATGACCTTGTCGGCTCCTCACGCCGGGCAGGTCGAGGCCGTGCATTGCCGGGAAGGTCAATTGGTGGAATTGGGCGCCCTGTTAGCCACGTTGCAACCGGAAGAGGTCTGATGCCACTGCCCCAGGCGGTCACCATCGTCGAGGTCGGTCCGCGCGACGGCCTGCAGAACGAGCCGGAGATGATCGCCACGGCCGACAAGCTGGCGTTCATCAAGCGGCTGGTGGCTGCTGGGCTGCGGGACATCGAGGTCGGTTCCTTCGTGCATCCACGGGTTGTGCCGCAGTTGGCCGATGCCGCTGAGTTGATCGCCCAGTTGCCGCAGGCCCCCGGCGTCACCTTCTCCGCCCTGGTTCCGAACCTGACCGGCTTGCTGCGGGCGATCGACAGCGGCATTCGCCGCATCGCGGTGTTCACCGCGGCGTCCCAAACCTTCGCCCGCAAGAACATCAACATGACCATCGAGAAGTCGTTGAGCACCTTTGCCACGCTGGTCGACGCCGCTTCGAGCCATGGTATGACGGTGCGTGGATACGTCTCGACCTGCTTTGTCTGCCCCTACGAAGGGCCCGTCGACGCCAGCCGGGTGCTGGAAGTGACCCGCGAGCTGCTGGCCATGGGCATTGACCAGGTGGCCATCAGCGACACCGTGGGGGCGGCCGTCCCGACCGACGTCAACGCCACGGTCGGCCGGGTGCTCGAAGCGGTTGACGCGGACCGGCTGGCCCTGCACTTTCATGACACGTGCGGGACCGCCCTGGCCAATGTTTATGCCGGCCTGCTGCTGGGGATCCGAACGTTCGATGCCGCGGCCGGCGGGGTCGGCGGTTGTCCGTTCGCGCCCGGAGCGGCCGGCAACCTGGCGACCGAAGATCTGGTGTACCTGTTGCAACAAATGGGCATTCGCACCGGGGTGCAGCTCGATGGCCTGGTCCGGGCCGCACAGGGGCTGTCCGCTGTGCTGCGGCGGCCGCTACACTCCCGCCAACTGGGCCGCCGACGGCCCTGAGCCCGCCGGCGCTGGAAGGGCCAGCGCAGCCACCGCTGCCGGGTCGGTGTGGTCGCTATCTGCGGTCCTTGAAGAACAATTGCAGCAGGTCGCGGGCCGGGTCCGCCAGCACCCCGGCCGTGGTGGGGATGCGATGATTCAGGCGGGCGTCGTCATGGAGGCGGTACAGCGTGCCGCAGGCGCCGGCCTTGGGGTCTGCCGCTGCATACACCAGCCGCGAGATCCTGGACAGCACCGCGGCGCCGGCACACATCGGGCAGGGTTCCAGGGTGACGTACAGCGTGCAATCGATCAGCCGCCAACTGCGCTGCTCGGCGGCGGCGGTCAGGGCGATCATTTCGGCGTGGGCCGTGGGATCCTGGAGCATTTCTCGTTGGTTGTGACCGCGACCGATGATCCGACCGTCGTGGACCACGACGGCACCGACCGGCACTTCATCCTGCTCCAGGGCCCGGGCGGCCTCCATGAGCGCCGCCTTCATCCAGCGCTGATCTTCTGCCGGATCGATGATCACGGTGGGGCCCTCGGTCATGGGTGCTGCCTCCGCGTGACGGCAAACTCGCCACGGCGATCCGAGCGGTCGCCATGCATCCAGCGGCGGCGCTCGATGGCCGAGGCCGCCCGCTCGGCGAGTGCTGCGGTGAGCTGCGAATGGACGGCATCGCTGGCCAGGCCGGCATCCTCGACGGCCCCATCGAAGGCGGCCACCCGCAGCCAGTACAGCGGGTCGGTCGGCTCGGTGGCATCCAGGTGCGACAACATCCGATAGCGCAGGGTGACGCGGTCGGGGCCGGTGTTCCAAATCTCAATGATGCGGGCCTCCTGCGGGTAATCCAGAATCGACCCGGTTTCGATTTCCAGGTACCCGCCGCGATCGATGACCCGATGGCGATGAAAATGACCGGCGAGGTGGGCAAGCACGCGATCGTGGCGGCGCAGCAGGTCGCGGAATTCATCCGGCGCGGTGGGGGATCCCAGCAGTACCAGATCCTGGCTGGGATGGTGGGTCGCGACGATGACCCACTCGTCGTGCTGCTCGGCGAGGTCCAGGGCTTCGGCAAGAAACTGCATCTGCGCGGTGCTCAAGGTACCGGCGACATGCGGCAGTGACGGGACCGGGACGTCGGGCAGAGCGGTATCCAATGCGATCAGCCGCAGTCCGGGGCGCGGCGCGACGCTGTACCAACTGGGGCCGCCCGCTGCAAACCCATGACCCGGCGGCGTGCTGCGGGTTCTGAAATGGGTGCCGATGGCTTCGGCGGTCGTCAGAAAACGGCGCTCAGGGTTTTCCGGAATCCAGGTGGCCACGTTCAGCGGGGTGGGCGGCCCGGGGTGGGCCGGTGTGATCGGGCCGAATGCCAGCCGGGTGGTGGGCAGCAGCAGCGCGGGGAACAACAGGCTCACCGGATACACAAAGGGCAGCGGAGCCAGCCGCAGCTCGCCGACGTCGATGATCGGAAAGGCGCCCACGGCGAAGCGGTCGTGGTTGCCGACCACCCCATACCACGGGATGTCCGGAAGGGGGCCATGGAGGCCTTGGCGGTACAGGCCTTCGGCCACAAACGGTGCATGAGGATCCAGATGCGGGGGTGGCCGGTCGATGGCAGGGCGGTCGTCCACCCCGGAGAGTGGATTCAGCGCTCCGCCATCCATGACCTCCAGAAACCAGCGCCATTCATTGGCTTGGCTGTTGTCGGTGGCATCCCCGGTCATCACCGCGAAGTCGACCGCCTGCCCAGAGCGATGCAGATTGTTGATCGCCCGGATGGTGCCGTCCAGCAGTTGCGTGGTGTAGGCTTCCTGCGGTCGCCACGCGGGCGGGACCAGCAGCTCCGCACCCACGATCCGGGCCGGTGACTCTTCGTCCAGGATCTGCGGGTCCGACAAGTGCACCAGGCGGACCCACAGCGTGCCCTCCGGCGGGGGCTCGGTTTCGCCCGGCAGCACGGTTCCCCGGTCATCCAAACAGGCGGACAGGGCCCCCAGGGCCAGCAGCACTGCCAGGATGACGCGACGGGTGTCCATGGCCGGATAGCGTGACCGCCGAACACGCCGCGGTCAAGCCCGATAACGGGCGGCGCCGCCACAGGTCCGGAGGCGCCGGTCGGGACGCGATGCCTCAGAACCGCAGGCCCGGGTGATGGCCTGGTTTTTGCCGCGGTTCATTCGTATGTTTGTTGAGGTACCCCGCTGGGACATCCCGTTCGTGATCCGGCGCTCTGTCTCTTTCGGTGACGAGAGGATTCAACCGAGGCGGCCATGCACAATCTGCACAAGACTCCCGAGATCATTGCGCTGGAAGCGCAGTGGCGAAAACAGGCCGAGCGCGACCATCGCGGCCGGGTCGTGCCCGCCGCGGGATCACCGGCTGCGGCGGCGGCCGATCCGCCGGCCGCGGTCCAGCTCCGCGACTATGCCGACTTGAAGATTCCCTGCCTGCCGGCCGCCACCGTGCTGCTCATCGAAATGTGCCAGGACCCCAACGCCTGCTTCCAGAAGCTCTCCGAGATCATCCAGTCCGACGGCGGGCTGTCGGCCAAGCTGCTGCGGCTGGCCAACTCGGCCTACTATGCCCAAACCAAGAAGGTCTCGACCATCATGCGGGCCCTGACCGTGCTGGGCATGAAGGAAGTCCGGACCATCGGCCTGAGCTACCAGTTGATGAACGTGGTTCGGGACTACGCCCGCTCGACGTTCGACTATCAAACCCATTGGGAGAAGTCGCTGCTGCTGGGCGTGGTGGCCAAGGAGGTGGCCCGCGGGCTGCCGTCACGGTGTGTTGATGAGGCCTTCCTCGCAGGGTTGCTCCAGGACATCGGCGTGGTCATTCTGCAATACAACAAGGAACCGGAATACGCCAGGGTGCTGGCGGCCACCACGGCGGATGCCAAGATCGGCTTGATGCAGGCCGAGCAGCAGTACCTGGGCACCAACCACGCCCGCGTCGGATCAGAAGTGTGCGCCAACTGGAAGTTTCCCGAATCGTTAAGCCAGGCCATCCGCTACCATCACATGCCTCGCGGGTCGGTCAGCGCCGGCGATCCGCCCAGCGAGATTCAAGGGGCCGCGTATGCCGCGTCGTTGATGCCCAATTTCATCCTGGGCAATCAGCCGCTGCAGATTCTGCAGGACTTGGAGTCCCGCGGCATCGTGCAACCCGGCAGCCTGGGAGAAGTGCTCACCCGGGCCCACAATTCCTTCCAAGCCCTCCGCAACCTGTTCGAGAACCACAACAGCGGCGATGTTCAGATCGCCCAGATGATGCTCGAGGCCGCCCAGGGTCTGCGCAACCTGACCTCCGCGCAGGACGCCGTACTGCAACCGCCCGAGTAGCCATGGTCGAGCCCCGCCGCGGCGGTCGCTACTGCTTGAGTGCGAACCAGCAGCCGTCGCCCAGAGGGACGATGACCGCGTCGAGCTGCGGGTGTTCCGCCATCTGGTCATTGAAGCGGCGCAAGGCCTCGACCTCCGGGTCGTCGGTCGCAGACGACAGCAGCCGGCCGAAGGCGAAGGCATTGTCGGCCATGATCACGCCGCCGCGGCGGACGATGCGGAGACACTCCTGCAGGTAGGCCGGGTAGTTGAGTTTGTCGGCATCGATCAAGGCGGCGTCTGCCGAATTGTCGGCGAACGCCGGCAAAATCTCCCGGGCCTGGCCGCGGTGCACCGTGACGCGCTCGGCGACATCGGACCGGCCGATCCAGTGTTCTGCAAAATCGGCGTGGCGGTCACACACCTCGATGGTGTGGACCCTGCCGCCCGGCGGCAGCGCCCGGGCCATACTGATCGCCGAATAGCCGGCCAGGGTGCCGATGTCGATCACCGATCGGGCGGCACAGGCCCGCAGCCAGATCCGCGTGAAGCAGGCCTGCTCGGGGGCGATCCAGATCTCGGGCAGCCCGGCCGCCGCCGCGGCCTGCTTGAGCGAATGCAAGAAAGCGTCGTCGCCGCGGCTGTGCGCTGCAATATATTGAAAGTGCTCCGCAGTGACCGCGGTGGCTTCTGACGACATGGGTCCTCCGGATGTCTGCAACCGCAGGGTAACGGATGAACTCAGCGGATTCCAGGAGGCCGGCGGCGGCTTCTGCGGCCCGGATCAAAACAGATCGTTGGCATCGGCGTCCATGCCCGCCCGTGGCGGGGCGGGGTCCATCTGCGGTTCGGGCGTCCAGCGCCTCAGGATTTCGCCGGCAATCGGGAACGGGTGCCGCTCGGGGTGGCTCACCCAATCCGGCAGGGTGGCTTCGGGCAACGGGTGGTCGGCCAGGCGCTGGCTCATGGTCTGGTTCTGTCGCCGACCGAGCCGCGAGCGCCGCGACCAGCGCTGCAGCAGGAAGTTGTTGACGTCGGCGGTCAACCGGCTGACATCGGCGGCCCGGCAGCATTCCTGGTAGCGGCGGCGGTGGCCCCGCGGACAGGGATCATCCGGGGCGGCAGTACCGAGGCGCTGGTAGTGCCCTGTCAGTCGAGTGCTGCCGGACTGCGGCCGGCCGCGGAACAGCAGCCAGCCGACCATGATCATGGCCCCCAGCATCCCGACCGCCAGGACCAGCAGCACCACCGGGTTGATCGTTTGGCCCGGATTCATCGGCGGTCGGACCTTGGCGAAGGGCTGTTATTGACGGGTCGCCGGAACCCTGGCACCATATCGGCGGTCCGCATTTCCAATGCAGCCGGGTGGTCGGCCATCGGGTCCCAGCGCCCAGCCGGCGGAGGGCTGCACGGTTCATTTGAGAAGGCGAGGTGCATGATGGTTTCTGTGACTGCGTTGTGGCTGCCAATTGTGCTGTCTGCGGTGGGCGTGTTCATCGTCAGTTCGATTATACATATGGTCCTGCCGATCCACAAAAGCGACTGCCGCAAGCTGCCGCAGGAAGACACCCTGCTGGAGCACCTGCGCGCCGCCGCCGTGCCACCCGGTTCCTACGCGTTTCCGTCCGCCGGATCGATGAAGGACATGGGTTCGCCCGAGATGATCGAAAAGTATAAACGCGGTCCGGTCGGGTGCATGACCGTGATGCCCAACGGACCGCCGGCGATCGGCACCAGTCTGGTGCAATGGTTCTTGTTCTCGCTGTTGATCGGCGTGTTTGTCGCCTACGTTGCTGGGTTGCTGCTGGATCGGGGAGCGGCCTACATGGCCGTCTTCCGGGTGAGCGCCACGGTGGCGATTCTGGGCTACGCCACCAGCAGCATTCCGGAGTCCATCTGGAAAGGGCAGAGTTGGGCGACCACCTTCAAGTTCGTGTTCGATGGCATCGTCTACGGGCTGGTCACCGGCGGGTTCTTCGGATGGTTGTGGCCTGATGCGGGCTAGTGCTCCATTACTTCTTAACTGATGGATAAAGCCGCCTGAGCTTTATCCGTGCATCCTCTGCGGTGAGCTGCCAATCCGCTTTTGTTCCGACAATATCGCGCGCGACTTCCCATGCCTTCACTTCGCGGCGCAGCTCATCGACGTTGTCAATGCGTCGCGACAAGACTCGTCTTGGGGGCGACGCGCCCGTCCGGACTCGATCGTTCAGGAACCCTTCAGGAGTGCACCACCATGAATCTCGCCATTGGAATGACATTGTTGGTTGGCTGGCGGCGGTCAGCCGCCGACGGCAGACCCTTGGCAATCACATCGGCTTCGGTTACGTTGTTTTTCACGTGAGCACTTTGCTGACCACGTCGAAGAACGGTCATAAAGCGTAACCACACGTCTTAAAGCAAGTCAAAAAGTAAGGAGAACAGAG
>CAZUGO010000052.1:0-16175 GCA_964619935.1 uncultured Planctomycetales bacterium
GTCCCCAGCCCCGCCGACCACGGCACCCCCAGCAGCGACGAGGCCTGCTTCCCTGCGGTCGGCTGCCGCCACGACCCCCATATTGATGACTGCGATGACGGCGATGCCTGTTCGCTGGACAGTTGCGACCCGGCCGGCGGCAACTGCCAGCACTTCCCCCTCACCTGCGACGACGGCAACCCCTGCACCGATGACACCTGCGATCCAGCGGTCGGCTGCCTGCACGAACCCAATGCCGAACCCTGCGATGACGGCGATGCCTGCACCATTGCTGACCACTGTGCCGGCGGATCATGCAGCGGCATCAGCAATGACTGTAACGATGACCTGATCTGCACCACGGACAACTGCGATCCCGGCACCGGGGCCTGCCTGCACCAGGCCGTCGACTGCGACGATAACAACCCCTGCACCACCGACCTTTGCGATCCGGCGGCCGGTTGCGTGCACCCGCCGAACCGCAGCCCGTGCGATGACGGGGACAGTTGCACGCAGGACGACGTGTGTGCCGGCGGCGTCTGCAGCGGCAATTCCGTGGACTGTAACGATGGCGTCAACTGTACGGTGGACGGCTGTGTGAACGGCAATTGCCTGAACGTGCCGAACGACGCCCTGTGTGCCAACGGGCAGTTCTGCGACGGCCAGGAGTTCTGCGATCCTGCAGGTGGCTGTACGCCCGGCATCGCCCCCTGCCCGGGAGTGCCCTGTGACGAACCCAGCCGGACCTGCCAGCCCCCCGGCTGCGGCGCCAACGACCAGGACTGCTGTGCCGCCGGGCCCGATCCGGCCTGCCAGACTCTCGATTGCTGCAACCTCGTGTGCACCATGATGCCGTCATGCTGCGAGGAACTCTGGAGCGGACTCTGCGTGAGCATGGCCCTAAGCCTCTGCGGCGATTTGTGCAATCCGTCGGATTCCTGCAGCCCCGGCGCCGGCAACTGCTGCCAGAACAACGGCACACCCGGTTGCGACGATCTGGCCTGCTGCGACATGGTGTGTACCCTCGACCCCTTCTGTTGCGACAACGCCTGGGATCAGATTTGCGCCGATTCCGCCTTCCTGCTGTGCCCTGGCTGCAGCAAGCTTCCCGGCGATGCCGATTGCTGCATCGCACACGGCGGCTTGGGCTGCGCGGATCCCGAATGCGAAGCCTTGATCTGTGGCCAGGATCCGTTCTGCTGCGAGACCGCCTGGGACCAGATCTGCGCCGACGCGGCGGTGATCCAATGCGACTCCTGCGGGGCCGGCGGTGGTGGTATCTGTCCATCCGGGGCAGCCGGTGACTGTTGTTCGGCGAACGGCTCGGCTGGCTGTGACGATCCGGCCTGCTGCGACGCCGTGTGTGCCGCGGATTCGTTTTGCTGCGCGATGCAGTGGGACGGCCTGTGCGCCGGGTTGGCGGGCGAATTGTGCGCGATCTGCTCGACCGCCTGCGAGGTGACCTGTCCGCCGGACGGCCTGGACGAAGGCGAGCCGTGCGGCCAGGACACCAATGGCGGCGGCTGCTCCTCGCCACCGCCCGCGGTCACGCCGGCCGCCTGCGGCGACACCCTCTGCGGCACGGCCTGGGCCGACGCCGGCACCCGCGACACCGATTGGTATGCACTCGAGCATCCCGGCGGGACCGTCAGTGCCACGCTGACCTCGGCGTTCGACGGGGTGGCGCTCATCGTCGATGGTTTGGCCACCTGCACGCCAACGGTCGTCGGCAGCGTGGGTTGTTCCTCAGGATGCCAGCCAATCGAAACGGCCGCCGCCGAATTGCCCGCGGGGGTGTACGCCGTATTCGTAGCCCCGGGCGATTGTACCGCTGGCGGGCTGTTCGACGGCCTGCCCTGCGGCAGCGGCAACAACAGCTACTCCGTCACAATCGACTGTTCCGGCGGCTGTTTGACTGATGACGACTGTCCCGCAGGTGAGCGTTGCAGCGACGGCCTGTGCGCCCCGGCGCCGCCTGCCAACGATGCCTGTGCCGCCGCCGTGGCCTTGGCCGTACCCGCCGAGATCGACGGCAGCACCATGCAGGCGGCTCCGGACAACGTGCCGGGTGCCAGTTGTGGCACCGCAGTCAGCGCCCCGGGCGTGTGGTACTCGGTTATCGGCAACGGCACCACCCTGACCGCGTCGACCTGCAACCAAGCCGATTACGATACGAAGATCAGCGTGTTCTGCAACGGATGCGATCCAAGGGAAGTTGCCGGCAGCAACTGCTGCACGCCCAACGGCGGCCCCGGCTGCGATGATCCCAAGTGCGAAGCGGCCGTCTGTGCCGGCGACGCCTTCTGTTGCGACACCGACTGGGACGGCATCTGCGCGGACCAGGCGGTCGCGCTCTGCCCGGTGTGTTTGGCGTCCCCCGGAGGTGCGTTGACCTGCGTGGGCGGCCTGGACGACACCGTCGGCTGCGGCGGCTTCACCACCGAGTTCTCGTGGTGCGGCAACCCCGGCATTGAGTACCTCATCCTGGTACACGGCTTCGGGGACGCTCAGGGCAACTTCACCCTGAGCGTGAGCACAGGGGCTCCGTGCAAGGCCGCGGACGGCTGCCTGACCGCTTGCGCGTCCGACGCCGACTGCCCGGCCGGCGCTTTCTGTGACGGCGATGCCTGTGCACCGCTGCCCGCCGGTGCCTGCTGCACCTGCGACGGCTCCGACAGCGCCTGCGCGATCTTGACCGCGCTGGACTGTGCGGCGGCCGGCGGCACTTACCTGGGCGACGACAGCGACTGCGCGGCGGCCGGCGAGCAGGTCACCATCGGCTCGAGTCCGAATGCGATGATCCCCGACAGTGATCCCGGCGGCGTCGGCGACACCGTCGCGATGGGCGTGTCCTTCGCGATCCAAGACCTGGACGTCGAGGTGAACATCAACCACACGTGGGTGGGTGACCTGTGCGTCATGCTGTCGCACAACGGCGGCGCCCCCATCGAACTGCTCCGCCGCCCGGGCCTGGAGCCGGACACCTGTGAGCCGGGGGTCTGCTGCGGTTGCTCCGCCGACAACTACTCGGGCACGGTCCTGGATGATGACCGCGCCACTGGGACCATCGAGGCATCGTGCACCGCGGGCAATACCGGGCGCTTCACGCCGAACCACCCGCTGTCGACCTTCGACGGCGAGGACTCGGCGGGTAACTGGACGCTGCAGGTCAGTGACGGCGCCGCCGACGATCTCGGGACCTTGATCAGTTGGGCGCTGATCTTCACCCCGCCACCCGCCGGCAGCACGCCCTGCGCACAGCAGGTCCCCTGCCAGTGCGCCGGCGATGCCGATTGTGACCCCGGGCAGCGCTGCGTGGGCGGCCTGTGCCTCGAAACCGGTGCCTGCTGCTTGTGCCAGGGCTCGCGCTGCGCCGGCACGGTGGTCGCCACGTGCACTGAAGGACTGACCGCCGATCAGTGCGGCATACTGGGCGACTATCAGGGTGACGGCAGTGTGTGCCTGCCCGATGGCTGTGCCGGCAAGTGTCCGGAGTGCCACGACAATGCCGATTGTGCGGACGGTATCTGCCTCGACGGCCGGTGCACGCGGCCGGATTCGGGCGACGATGATGACGACGGCGGCGACCTGCCGGGCGATGACGACGACGACAACGGCTGAGCCCACCACCGGCGGCTCGGCACGCCAGGCGGTTGGGCCGGCGATTGCACACATCATGAATGAGGTGCCGGCGGGGCTCGGCCCCAAAGGCCGCTGCGTCCGGCACAATCGGATCGTCAGCGGATGCGATCGGGGCGGATCTGTCGACCGCCCTGATCCGACACCGCCGTGGGGAGGGGAGACACAAGATCCCCCCTTGCGTTTGGGCTGGAAATTGTGACCCGAGGTCGCGGCGCTGGCATGGCGGTGGCATTCGCCGCTATGATGGAACGGTCTTCATGTCAGCCGAATGCCAGAATGGAGGATTTGCCCGTGATGACGCGCATGATCACCTGCCTGCTATTGGGATCGGCCTGTGCCTCGGTCTGGGCTGCCGGGTCTGCACCGGCCGCTCGGCCGCAGGAGCGCCGGGTCACTGGAAGCCAGTGGACCATCGTTGCCACCTATCAGATTCCCGAAGGGGCTTCCGGCCTGGCCTTCGACGGCAGCGACTTGTATTGTGGGATCTACGGCTCCAACGGCAGCGAGGTGTACCGCATCGATCGCGACACCGGAGCATACGTGTTGGAGTTCATCGGCCCGCAGGAAGACGCCTACGGGCTGACTTTCGACGGGACGTACCTGTGGACCACCGACCATCCCGGCAGCTCGTCCACCCCAGCGGTTGCCATGCAGCTCGATTGGAACGGCGGACTGCTGGATCAGGTGGACCTGCCGGCCCACTACGTGTCCGGCATCGCCTACGACGCGGGTGACTTCTGGATAGCGCAATACTACCCCGACCCCGCCCAGCTCTACCAAGTCAACGGCGCCGGTGACGTGCTCGAGCAGTTCGGGGCACCCGACAACCAGCCCTGGGATCTGTGCATTGTCGATGACGCCATCTGGATGGCCGATTACTGGGGCGACGCCTTGTACAAGATCGATCGAGCGTCCGGCGCCCTGCTGGAATCTCATCCTTCGCAGGGTGTCGATCCGGCCGGCGTGGTCTGGGACGGCGCGTTCCTGTGGTACTGTGACAACGGCTCAAACTTCGGCCAGGATGCCCTCTACAAGATCGATCTCGCCGGGGGCGGCACACCGGCCATCAGCATTCCGGTCGCCGACCACAATTTCGGCAACACCACGATCGGCACCATGAATACGTGGAACATGGCCATTTCGAACACCGGTGACGCCGACCTGGTGATCGCCGGGGTCAGCTTCGCTCCCCCCGGCGCGCTGGCGACCACGGCCGTCTTTCCCATGACCCTCCCGGCGGGCCAGGGCGACACGCTGCCGGTGGTTTATTCGCCCGGCGGTTTCGGAGCACTCAGCGCCGTGGCGACCGTGGCATCCAATGATCCGGTTACCCGGGACGCCGAGGTCAGCCTCAGCGGATCGGCGGTTTATGCGGGCCCGCACATTGCCGTGACGGCCGCCGCCCACAACTACGGCGCCGTGCGGCTGAATGCCACGACGCGCTGGTTCCTGGAGGTGCAGAACCAGGGTGATTCCGCTTTGACGCTGACCGCGGCACCGATCGATGATGCCCACTTCTACCTGGATGCCGGCGTGACCTTGCCGCTGGCGCTCGACACCCTGGAGACGGCCAACCTCGGCGTGTGGTTCAGTCCGGATGCGGCCGCGGGTTTCGCCGGTACGTTGACGGTCGCGAGCAGCGATCCGGGGCAAAGCAATCTGAACGTGGCGCTCAGTGGCTCCGGTGTCGATGCCGATTATCCCTTGGGCACCTCCCTATGGTCCTACACCGTCACCGGCGGCTTCGATAACAGCCCCAAGGCCATCGTCTGGATACCCGACGTCAGCGGCGACGGCGCCGCCGACGTCGTGGTGGCTTCCGAGGATGACTTCGTCCGCTGCCTCAACGGCAATTCCCACGGAATCGCCGACGTGCTGTGGGCCCATGAGATCCCCGCCGGCTCGGTTTACAGCCAGAACGGCCTGCAGATCCGCGAGGACATCGACGGCGACGAGGTGCCCGACGTGATCGTGGGCGCCGCCTGGGGTGGTCGTCTGATCCGGGCGCTGTCCGGAAAGACCGGCAGCACCTTGTGGACCCACGACACCGATGAGTATGGTGACGGCGGGTGGGTCTACCAGGTGGACAGCAGCCAGGACTACAACGGCGACGACCTGCCCGACGTCTTGGCGAGCACCGGCGACGACGCCAACGACACCGGCCCGAAGCGGGTCTACTGCCTCGACGCCCTCTCGGGCACGTCCATCTGGGAGCGGCCCGTGGGCGGTCCGGTGTTTGGCGTCATCGGGGTGGCCGACTTTACCGGCGACGGCGTCCCCGATGCCGTTGCCGGCGCGGCCAATGGCGATGAGACGCAGGGCCGGATCTACGGCATTGACGGCGCGGACGGCACCCTGGAATGGACTTACATTCCCGGATCCGCCACCAGCGTCTGGGGCCTGGCCCAGATCCACGACATCAACAGCGACGGCATTCCGGACATCGCCGCGGTGGACTTCAGCGGAACCATTCACGGACTCGATGCGGTCAGCGGCGGCGCCGAATATGCCCTGAATGGCTTCGGTACGTCGACCCGCCTGGAATTGCTGGATGACGTCACCGGAGACGGCCATCCGGAGGCGGTCCCGGCCCATTTCTCCACCTTTGCCGGAGCGGTTGACACCCGCACCGGACACCTGGTCTGGAGCACGCCGCTGGCGGACAAGCCCGCCTCGGTGGCTCGGATTCCCGACATCAATGGTGACGGCCTCAACGACGTGGCGGTGGGGACACTGTTCAACAACAACCTGGTCTATTTCCTCGACGGCGTCAGCGGCGCGATCCTGGACTCGCTGAACTACGGCACACCGGTCGATGCCATCGGGGTCCTCCCCGATGTCGTCGGCGACGGCTCCTGGGAAGCCATCGCCGGCGGCCGCAACGGACTGGTGACCTGCCTGTCCGGCGGGCTGGATGCCGCCGGTAACCCAGCCGACCTCAACGACGATCGTGTGGTCAATGCCGCCGACCTGGCGTTACTGCTGGGCGCCTGGGGGCCCAACCCCGGAAACCCCGCCGACCTCAACGGGGATGGCGTGGTCAATGCCGCCGATCTCGCCATCCTGCTGGGCGCCTGGAGCGCCTGAGCACCACAAATGCGCGGCCCTCGGCCCCCGTGATCTGGCATGGGGTCCGCCGCCTCAGCTGCAGCGCGCCGCTGGTCCAGACCCCAGGCCGCTTGAGTTGCCGGTCTCATTGAGTACCATGTTCTGTGATCGGACCTTCCGATCATCGTTCGCGCGGGACGAAGTCGACAGTTGGAGTTTGCATCATGAGACGACGCGATTTTCTTGCCGCTGCGGCGGCCGCTTCGATCTGCTCGGACCGCTGGCTGCGGCGGGCATACGGTCAGAACCCCTCCAAACCCCTTCCGCGGGTCGGCGGACCCGGCTATGCCTCCCCGGCAGAGGCCATTCGCGCCGAGCGTGAGCAGTTGCTGTACGTGGTGGCGTTGTACGTCGGCACCGAAGTCAAGAAACCGGACTACCTGGCCACCGTCGACGTCGATCCAAGATCGCCGACCTACTCCCAGGTTATCCATCGTCTGCCCATGCCGAACATCGGCGACGAGCTGCACCACTTCGGCTGGAACGCCTGTAGCAGTTGCCACGGCGATTCGCAGAAGCACCGGCGGTTTCTGCTGGTGCCCGGCTTGCAGTCCTCCCGGATCCACATCATCGATACCGCCGATCCGCGGGCCCCCAAGCTGCACAAGGTCATCGAACCCGAAACGGTCAAGCGCACCAATCTGAGCGCCCCGCACACGGTGCACTGCCTGGGCACCGGTGAGATCATGATCTCGATGCTGGGTGACGCTCAGGGCAACGGACCCGGCGGCTTCCTGATGCTCGATGACGCCTTCAACATCAAGGGTCGCTGGGAACGCAGCACCGCCGGGATGCACTACAATTACGATTTCTGGTATCAGCCGCGGCACAACGTCATGGTCAGCACCGAGTGGGCTGCCCCCAAAACTTTCGGCCCGGGCTTTGATCCCCAGGAGGCCCATGCCGGCAAGTATGGGCGGCACATTCATTTCTGGGACTGGAAGCAGCGCGAAATCGTTCACAGTCAGGACTTGGGCGAGACCGGGCTGATCCCGCTGGAAGTCCGGTTCCTGCACGACCCCGACAGCACCCACGGGTTCGTGGGCGCGGCGCTGTCCAGCACCATGTGGCATTTCGACAAACAGGGCAGCCGCTGGAATGCTCAGAAAGTGATCGCGGTCGACGCCGTCGAAAAGGAAGGCTGGCCGTTCCCGGTGCCCGGATTGATTACCGACCTGGTGGTCTCTATGGACGATCGCTTCCTGTATTTTTCGAACTGGTTGCACGGCGATCTGCGGCAGTATGACATCCGCAATCCCGCCGCGCCGCGCCTCACCGGACAGGTGTGGTGCGGCGGCGTGCTCGGCAGGGCCCAGACGCTGGGCGCTCACGCCCTGCGCGGCGGCCCCCAGATGCTCCAGATCAGCCTCGACGGCCGGCGGCTCTACGTGACCAATTCGCTGTTCAGCTCTTGGGACAACCAGTTTTATCCCGACATGGCCCGCCAGGGCTCCCATATTCTGCAGATCGATTGCGATCCCGTCGACGGCGGGATGAAGATCAATGAGAACTTCTTTGTCGATTTCGGCGCCGAACCGCAAGGCCCGGCCCGGGCGCACGAGATCCGCTACCCAGGCGGCGATTGTACATCTGACATTTTCACCTGAGTGCCGCCAGGCCGGTCTGGGGCGGAATGCCCGCTGCGGGGGGCCGCACCCCTCCCGGGGCCTCGCGGCTGGAATCCGGCTGAGTCATGAAAAAGGCCCCCATCCTCTGAGCCAGAGGACGGGGGCCGGCGAGTCACATCAGCATATCCGGGCGACTAGTGGCACGGACCCCAGGCTCCCAGCAACTGCGCCAAGTCGGCCGCATCGACCCCACCGCTGCCATTCAAGTCCGCACAGCAGGGCGTGGCCCCGCTGCACCCGGGCATGCCCCAGGCACCCAGCAACTGGGCCAGGTCGGCGGCGTTGACCGTCCCGTCCTCGTTAAGGTCAGCGGCACACATCGGGCAGGGAAGTTCGACCGGCGGTTCCGCAACCCGCAACCGGATCTGTCCGCGGTTGGCATCGCCAACCGTTGACAACTGCACGTAATACCGTCCCGGCGCCGGATCGTAATACTCCAAGTAGCCGTAGGCACCGTAGCCCTGGTCCTCCTCCGAGTACTCCTCGTAGTGATTATCGCCGCAGGCCACCTCCTCCAGCCCGTCGCAGCCATAGGGGTCGTTTGGATAATTGGGTGCGTAGTACAGGGCAATCCGCGTGTCACCCGCGTAGCCGCCAAGTGCATAGTCGTCGTAGGTTGCCGCGGTGTAGAGTCCGATGGACTGGGTCGTCGGCTGCGGTGGCACGTCGTAGGAATACCAGATCGTTCCGCTGCCGTACGGTGGGAAGAATACCTGGTGGTCGTGACAGGTATAGGGCGGATCGGAGTACTGCGCGTAACCCGGATCGTTGGAGATCGACAGCGACCAGCTCAACAGCACGCCGAGATCCCCGGGCCCCATATCGCGGACCCTGATAATCCAGGGGCCGAACTTGTCCATCCCGTCGAAGGCGCTCAACGGCTCGTTTGGCGTGTAGTTGGGCGGCGAGGTCAGGTTTGGCGTGCACTGCAACTCGATGGCTGATGTGCCCTCGTCGTCAAGAACGATGTTGTTGTAATTCTCCTGGTTGCAGCCGAATGGTGGACCCAGATGGCACGGGTCGCCCATTGACTCCGCACCCGGCCGGGCAATCAGACTGACCACCGCGCCGCCATGTTCCAACTCCACGCACAAGTCGCCCACGAAGCTGTGCAGGATGGTCAGGTCGACGTTCACATCCTGGATGGCACCCGGCTCTGTCACCTCAATCAAGTGGTTAATGCCGCCGGGATTGTTGTCCGGAATCTGCAGGTTGGGCATGGCGCTGTAGCTGCGCACCTCATAAGAGTCGCCGTCCGTGGTGTAGGCGTAGGAGTTGTCGGTATACTCGGCGGGCAACTCGTAATACTCCGAACCGGGTTCGTAGTAGTCGGGGTAGTCGTACGGAATCGCGTAAGCGTTGTAGCACTCGTCGTTGGGTGGCGGCGGCGGGCACTCCAGCCCCAGGCACGAAACGCCGACGCCCTGGAAGATACCGGGCTCCAACAAGCAGTCGAAATCGCTGAGCATCAGGCAGCCCCCATCCCGGAGGCAGCAGGCACCCGGCGGCGATGGGCACTCCGCGGCCGCACATACCGTGCCGGGCCCCCAGAAGGTATCGGGCGCGGGGCAGGCCCCCGGCGGCACACCATCCGTACAGGCACCGCCGGCGTGGCAGCAGGCCCCGGCATTCGTGGGATTGATCCGGACGTCCAACGCATCCAGGTCGTCCGCCGGCAGCAGCCCCAGCGACGCGGCGGTCCGGGTCACCAGACCGGCCGGGCACGGGGCGCCGGTGTTGTATACCCGGCAGAGGATATCAGCGGGCGAGTTCGCCCCCAGCGCGGGGCTGCCAGCCGCCAGTGAGTAGTAAATTTCGTCGCCCGCGGTCAGCGTTTCGGAGGAATCAACGTCCACCATCACCAAGGCGTCCAGTTCATTCCCTGCGGCCGCCAGCCCCAAGGTGGCGGCACTGACATCGATCACCAGGGCCCCATCTGCGTTGAACCGCAGGATATCGTTGGGCCCGACCAGGGTGCCGCCCGCCTCAACCCCGAACGTCGAACCGGAGCGCAGAGAGAACCACTGGCGGGGCCGATGGGCAATGCCGGGACGATCGTAATCGTTGGTCGCCTGCACGCGCTTTTGCTGGTCCACCTCCAAGCCTTCCAGGTTGTCGGACGCGGCAGCGGCCAGGCCGAGCTGGAATTCTGCCCGGTATAAAGTGTTCGTTCCCGGGCCGGACGCAAATACATCACCCCCCTTGACCGCCTGGGCCAGGACCGCGCTGCCGGCGGCCCCCGTGGAGCCCGGCGTCACTGAGAAATACCACTCGGTTGCCGGAGGATTCAGAATGGTCCAGGCATCCACGTCCCAGCCGTTCAGTGTGTTCCATTCGCGGACCCCATAGTGGTACAGCAGATTGCGGTTGGTGCTGTTGTTGTCCGCGATGTAGAGGTCCGAGCCGATCCGCGGGATGGCCCCGTATTGATTCGCCCCGGGAGCCGCGTTTCCTTGATAGACGTCCGCTTGCCGCCGCCGATGCAGCGCACTTCCAGTGCCGCCGACGCCAACGGCGGACGGTGCCACGCTGAAGAAAATAGGGGTTCCCGTGTTGTTCAGCAGTTGGTATTGCCCGACCGCCCAGTCAGCATAGATGTTGTCGATGTTCTTGTGCCATTGAAAAAACGCCCCGTCCCGTGTCGCATTGAACGTGCTGAGCATGTCGCCCCCGCCATCGTGGACGCCGATGCTCACGTGTCCGTTGCCGTGGAACAGGCTATCCAGATCCATCCCCACGCCAATATCGGTGTTGGCGTGGAAGGTGGGGTTTCGGAGGCGCAGGGTCGCCGGGCGCGGGGTCCAAGCGGTCGGGGCTCCCCCGCCGCACCCCAGCGTGATGTCGCAGCCGGCTGGCCGGGCAAACAGATTCAGGCTGGTGTGGCCAAACTTCAACATGGACCCGGGCTGAGCGAAAACCGGAACCACAGCGTCCTCGGGTGGACCCGCAGGAACGCAAATGTCGTACAGCCGATAATCGTCCGACTGGCCCAGGAACTCGCGGTGGAACTCGACGAACTCCAGCCCCATCGTCGCACCGAATCCGATGGTGTGCCACTGTCCGTGCTCGTCCTGAATGGTGGGGCCGGCCAAACCCGGGCACCACCCCGCGTTCGGAATGTAGCACTGCTCCACCGGCGATCCGTTGGCGATGCGGCCACCCGCAATGGCGAACAGCACCACAGGCACGCAGGTCCAATGACGTGCCTTCCATTGTCTTCCGTCGGCGGAACCCACTTGCAGTCGTTTCATCGAACAGGCGTTTCGCAACCTCGCAGTCATTGGACTTCTCCTCTTGTGTTGGGGCCGACCCTTACGATGCGCAAGACCACAATCTCATGGACCGACCGGCGGTTCGAGTATCGCCGGCCTTCACCAATGCGGCGCGGGTTCGGAGCGAATGCCAGAGGAACGTGCCGGCCGCGCGGGACCGATGTGGATGAAGATGGCGGGCCTCCTCCCTGCCTGCGATCACTAGACCATCGGCAAGGACCCGTGTCAATGCAGAAGGCACCTTCGCATGCCTTGAAGGATTCGTGCGCTCGCCGCCATCTACTCAATCTGTGTGAGCCCCGCTAAATCAAGGCTGAACAGCGGCGCCTCCGCACCCAGGCTGATAAACCGATCCGGCGAAAGGCGCAACTCCACCACTCCAACTGGGTTACCCTTACCTGAGCTTTGAATGGGATCAGCACGGGTTGGTTCCATCCGCACTTTACGCAACCGTGGCGGCAATCGGGAAGCGGAAGGGAGCCGGGCTCGTCAGGACAGCTCGCCGATCGAGCCGGCGGGCGATCTCCCCACCGCACTCTTGTTGCGTCGTCAATTGGATTTCGGGTGAAAGCGATCCAGGTGCCCGGATTCTTCTCGGGGCCCCGAAGCCGCGTGCGGAACTGTGACCTGCAAGACAATCATCGTGGTTCTGACCGGGGCGGCTATTGCGACAACCGACCTGCGAGTCAGCATGATTAATTCGGCCTCGTCTCCGCAACTCCCGACAGGCACTACGCGGGCTTTGCGATGACCCACGATCGGTTCATCCAATCACGGCGAGTCCTATCCTATCGCTCTTATCCGTGGGTTGCTATCCCGATCCCACGGCAAGCCATTTCACGAGCGCTCCGGCGTCCAGCCACCTACCGCCCGCCAAGAGATCCTGCGGTCGCATCATTGGAATAACGGGGCATGGGGCGCTCCTGGGCTGTGAGGATCCAGATCGCTCGCAGGCCAGGATAGCCGCCCGGTCAAGAATGGTTCTCGTGTGCGAAGCGTCGGACCACGGGCAGTGGGCATCTCTATCACGGACGGTCCGATTGAACCGGACGATCATGTTCCGGCGGTCTGTCGGTATGTCGCGCGTAACGCTCTTCGGGCTCGCCTGGTTTGGAGCGCGGAGAATTGGCGGTGGTGCAGCCTGTGGAGGTGTGTTCATTGTGCCGACGAACCGGGAAGAAAAAAAAGGGCTCCTGACTGCTCCTGACCCCTTTAGTCAGATTGGATCGAAACCCCTGGCAATTTCGCTCATGATCTGCTAGCATGGTCGACTCCGGAGAGATCATCCCTGGCTTGATTCTGAGCCCTGGGTTCGCACCCGCAGGTGTGTAGTTGGTGACGCTGCACGCTTGTCAAAGGAGGCAAACACGTGAGACGCTTCAATGACTCCCCGATGATCGGTCCATCGATTCTGCCAATTCTGATCGCCGTTCCGTTGGCCATAACGGGTTGCCCGCCGGGCGGCGGCAGCGGAAGCGGAAGCGGGAACGGTGGGGGTGGCGGAAGCGAGAATGGGAATAGTAGTGGGCAGGGTAGCCAGAGCGCTGTCGTCGCGATTCCACCGGCCACGAGCGCCTACGCGGGTGAACAGGTCACCGTGCGGATCGATCTTGAAGCCTTGCCAGATAATGACTCCATCACCGGCTTTACGATCGACATTTGCGACGGCGACCCTGCCGACGCTTCGTCGCAATGCGGAATGGGGGAGCAGGGTGCAGGGATCGACATACGGACTGCGGCCTGTAGTGCCGGCGCAGGCTCCGCATTCTGTGAAGAGTGGTCCATCACGCCGAGTTCGGATAGCGACTCGCATACATACTATGTCGTAATCGATGCCGTGGGGGCTTATTCTCCCATCAGTTGCCATGTTCTGCCGATCGCCATCCTGTACCCTACGAATGTGAAACCGTTCTACTTGTATTACAGCACGCAGTTCGACGCCAACGAGCTGTACTTGACTCATTACGGGGAAGGCGGCGTGAAAGTCCAGGAGCTGATCTCCAGCGATCTCACGGATTTGCACCCGCCACCCACCATGGAAGGATCTGGTCCATGCTATGACGTCGTCCTGGACATGAATCTGGCTCAACGGCATGACCCCTTGGAGGATCCCGATCCAACGCCGTACTACAATTTTGATTACATCCGGGAGCGGCTCGGATGCGCCGAAGCCTGTTATTACGATGATCCCCTCAGCACTTCTTCCTTTGCCGTTGGCGTTAATGAACTTGGAACAGGCTATAAACTGCTTCGAGAGACCATGTTTATATTCAATGATAGCTCGCGGTTTGAGCAAATCTATCTTGGGCCTGGAGACGAGCTCTACTATGCACGTCCCGGAACAACCGAGGCTCAGGCCCACTTGCTCGATGACCTGCTCTCGAGGGGCTACAGCCTATACGACGGTGTGGAATTTGACCTGACATGCGCGTTCTCCGTCAGCGGAGAAATCACAGGCCTGACGGGCGCCGTCGTGCTTGAAAACGGCAGTGATTACCTGTCGCGCTCCAACAATGGTGCATTTAAGTTCCACCACCCCGTAGCCGAAGGCGAAACATACGATGTTCAAATATATGATCAACCCCTCGGACAGGAATGCACGGTGACAAACGGCGCGGGGACCGTTGGCGCTTCTGACGTCGTCAACATCGTGGTCGAATGTGGGGATACTAGTGACAATTGTCCGGACGACCCAGATAAATTGGAGCCCGGAGTCTGTGGCTGCGGAACGCCTGATACGGACAGCGACAGCGACGGCACGCCCGACTGCATGGAAACGGAGACGTGTGCGGATGTGGCGGGCGTTTGGAATCTGGTCAACACGGGGATAACCAGCACGTGCGGATCTGAGGGCAATTGGAATGACATTCTGACGATCTCGCAGAGTGGCTGCGTGCTCACCGTTGACGGTTTGAAGGGGGCCACGGGCCTGTCCGGGTCGGTCAGCGGGGACACCGTCACGATAGGTCCGCATGGTTTTTCAGAGGATGGCGGCACGACCACGTCCACGTTCACAATGACGTTGAGCTCCGCGGACGCAATGGAGGGGAATGAGTCGTGGACCTGGATGGGTAATGGGGGTGGGCGGTGCGACGATGGAACAGGAAGTGTCACCGCGACCAGGCAATAGGCCCACGCCTGATCTCCGAGGCTGCGGAACGGACGCCAGTGGAGGGATGAGTAGCGTCTCTTTGGACGTAAGCGCCCACCAGCACCATTGGGCCGCGGTCTCGCCGATCACCCAAACTAGGCCACTGATTATCACTTGAAAACCGGCCATCTTGAGGAGGCGTTGATTCGCGATGATGGTCCCTTCGATCCGTGGTGGATCGAGAGAGGCCTGGCATGGCGAATCAACTCAAGATGGCACAAGTCCACGCGATTCAAGCACTTCGAGCTCAGCACTGGTCACGGCGGCGGATCGCCCGGGAGTTGGGGATCCACCGTGACACGGTGGCCCGCTACCTGCGATCGGCCCGGGAAGGGCCGGTGCACGACCCGGGCGGCAGCCCTGCAAAACCGGCCAAAGTGATTACCGGGTCGGCGGGGCCGGCGGACGTGGAGACGGGCAGGGAGGCAGGCCAGCGACTCGGGCCAATGGCGCCGCCGCCCCGCTGACTGAATCCAGGAGGCCGGTACAGGCCCACCCGCGGGGCCCGCACCCGAAGCCCACGCCATTTCAGAAAAAATGGTACCACCATTATTACCAAATGGTATCTTCATTTATAGTAAATGGTACCACCGTTTGATCCATTTGATGATACCGTTTTAGTAAAATGGTACCACCATTTGTTACTTGTCGTGGTACCATTTTGCATGAACCCAGGCGGGGTGCCGCGCTGGTAGCCCGCGGGGGCGATTGAGCGCATCCAGATGACCGCGGGGCATCCCGGCCGGCGGGAAGCGGTTGCGAGCCGAGGTGCAGTGGTGCAGCGGACGCCGGCGCCCCTCAGGGACAGACAGCCCCCGAACGTGCCTGAGACCCAAGAAAAACCCCCATCGGACAGCGTGCCCGATGGGGGTGATGTTCAAATAGTGGAGTCACGCAGGGTCTGTGGCGTCGTCACCCAATGAATGCCATTGAGCGGTAGTGTGCTGCCGCACGATTGCGGACAGCGCTTCATTAATGTGATCAAGCTTTTGGCCATTAGTACGGGTCAGCTGAATACATCTCTGTACTTACACCTCCCGCCTATCGAACAGCTCGTCTTGCTGCGGCCTTCAGCCCGCCCGAAGGCGGACACCGAAGCCTCATCTCGAGGGGGGCTTCCCGCTTAGATGCTTTCAGCGGTTATCCTTTCCGTGCGTAGCTACCCGGCGTTGCCCTGTGCAAGACAGCCGGTACACCAGTGGCACGTGCAACCCAATCCTCTCGTACTAGGGTTACATCCTCTCAAGCTTCGTGCGCCCACGGCAGATAGGGACCGACCTGGCTCACGCCGGTCTGAACCCAGCTCGCGTACCACTTTAATCGGCGAACAGCCGAACCCTTGGGACCGCCTACAGCCCCAGGATGTGATGAGCCGACATCGAGGTGCCAAACCGC
>CAZUGO010000053.1:0-1886 GCA_964619935.1 uncultured Planctomycetales bacterium
CTCATTTTCCTGGTGCCGTCACGCAGCGACATCACGCGGGTGGCCGGCCCGAGAATCAGGGGCTCGACGATGGGAAAGAGCGCGACGCCGAAGTCATTGTTGAACTTTTGCGCAATGTCCCGGGTGAGCTCCAGGTGCTGCTTCTGGTCTTCGCCGACCGGAACGTGAGTCGCCTTATAGAGCAGGATATCGGCGGCCATCAGGTTGGGATATGCGTAGAGGCCGACGGACGCATTTTCCCGATGCTTTCCCGCCTTCTCCTTAAACTGGGTCATCCGCGCGAGCCAGCCCAGTCGGGCGACGCAGTTGAAGATCCACGCCAGTTGGGCATGACCGGGCACCGCGCTCTGGACAAACAGGATGTTCCGGGAAGGATCAACGCCCGCGGCAAGAACGGCGGCGGCGGTCTCCCGGGTCGCCTGCCGCAACCCCGCCGGATCCTGCCACACGGTGATCGCATGCATGTCGACAACGCAGAACAGGCATTCGTAGTCGTTCTGCAGGCGCACCCAGTTGCGGATTGCGCCGAGATAGTTGCCCAGGTGGAGGTTGCCAGTGGGCTGGATCCCAGAGAAAATGCGTTCCATTGATATGCCGGAAGGTCGGATGTGCTCGAAGCGCGGGTTATGGCGACTTCCGGATGGCCGGTCAAGCAAGGTCAGCCCCGCCGCAACGACGCCATCACCACCAAGCGCGGATCAGCTGCGTCGCAGAGCCCGGATGTCGGCCCAGGCAGCTGCGCCGAAAATTTGTGCGCTGAGTGCAAAGCTCGTGAGACCGGCGACAACCAGCAGGACCAGGGCGGCGACGCGATGGTGCTGATCGCCGGCAAGCCAGTCGAGCAGTCCCCACTGCACAAGCGCAAGCGTGCCGGCCATGACCGCGGTGGCGGCGAGGGTGCGCGGCAAACGGCTGCGCAGACGCGCATCGATCTTCAGGCAGCCCCGCCGGTGCAGAATGATCGCCAACGCGAGGGCATTGGCCCAGGCCGACAGCGAGGTGGCGAGGGCGATTCCGACGTACAGGAAGGGCCACATCAGCACAAGATTGAGTACGACATTGAGCGCGACGGTGCCGGCGGCGATCTTGACGGGTGTTCTGGTATCCTGGCGCGCGAAATACGCCGGGGTTAGCGACTTCACGAGCATGTAGGCTGGCAGCCCGAGGGCCAGGGCCATCAAAGTTGCCGCCGTGGCGCGAGCATCGGCCGCATCAAACGCGCCTCTCTGAAACAACGCCGTAGTGATGGGTTCGGCAATCACGGCCATCGCCGCCGCCGCCGGCAGGGTCAGCAGAAGGGCAAATTCCAGAGCTCGGTTCTGGCTGTGATGCGCCGCCGACAGATGACCGGCGCGAAGTTGCCGCGACAGCAGCGGTAAGAGGGCGGTGCCTACCGCAACCCCGACAACGCCGATCGGAAGCTGGTGGATGCGGTCGGCATAGAACAGGTAAGACACCGCTCCCACCGGCAGCAGGGAAGCGATCATGGTGTTGACCATCATGTTCACCTGATAGATGCCGGCGCCGAGAGCGACAGGAAGCGCCCGCCTCAAGAGCGTCCGCACTTCGGGTGACAGACGCGGTCGCGGCAGGCGCACCGGCACCCCGGCCCGCGCGCACACGACCCACAGCCAGACGAATTGGACGACGCCGGCAACGGCAACGCCCCAGGCAAGGGCATGGCCCGCCGTCTGAGTGTACGGCTCCAGCCACAACAGCGCCGCGATCATGCAGAGGTTGAGCATGATGGGCGTCGCCGCGGCGGCGGCGAACCGCCCGAGAGAATTGAGGACCCCCGCCAGCAGCGCAACCAGCGAGACAAACAGGAGGTACGGAAAGACGATGCGCGAGAACGCGACCGCGAGGTCAAATTTCTCCGGGTCCGT
>CAZUGO010000054.1:0-109271 GCA_964619935.1 uncultured Planctomycetales bacterium
CGGGGTTCAGCGGGGGTTCATGCGGGCCAGGGCGGCGGGGTCACTGAGGTCCGACAGCAATGGTGTAATGGTGATCCAGTCGTGGGTGAGGGCGTGGAAATCGAAGCCGCTGGGCGCCGGGCGGTCGAAGTAGCGTCCCGTGTAGTCGGTCTGGTAGCGGGTGGCGCTGGGGTCGGGCGGGGCACTGTAGGCCGCGGTCAGCGGTTCGCGGGTCAGGGGACAGTAGCAGATGCCGCGGGGCGAACCGCCGGTGGGTGGGTCGGGCAGATTGATGTTGAGCAGCGGGTGGCCGGGCCCCTGCTCACCCAGGATCGCCCCCAGGGCCTGCTCGGCGAAGCGCTGGGCCCGGTCCCAGTTATCGGACCACTGCGGCCGCATCAACTGCGACACGGCCACGCCCGGCGTGCCCAGCAAGGCCGCCTCGCGGGCGGCGGCGACGGTCCCGGAGTAGTACACATCGACGCCGGCGTTGGCCCCGTGGTTGATCCCGGCGAGCACCAGCCCGACCGGGCCGATATCCAGGTGCAGCAGCGCCAGCCGGACGCAGTCGGCCGGGGTGCCGGCGCACACAAAGACGCGCTGCAACCGGGGATCGTGGCAGCATTCGATGTCGATCGGGCCGGCGGTCACCGCATGGCCCTTCGAGCTGTGCTGCACCCGCGGGACCACCACCACCGGGCGCCCAAAGTTGGCGGCAGCATTGAAAAGGGCGATCAGCCCGGCAGCGCCGGGTCCGTCGTCGTTGGTTACCAGGATGTTCACCACCGCGCTCCGGCCATGAGCGGCCGCCGGGCCCGCCCGGGGGAGCGGAATCTGGCGCCGGCCATGCTACTTTGTTTGATTCGACCCACGATTCCGCCGACGGAATACATATCCGAAGGACCGCTAATCATAGTGCATTGATTATCGGCTGCAACGAGTTGCCCAATAACCCGGCCGCATCGTATCTTTCGGATTGACACGGGGAAGGGCCGGAGTCCCTTCTGGACGGACGCCATTCGGGTCGACGCAATCCGGGGCGCGCAGCAGTCGCTGCGCTCGACCCGCGGGACTGCCAGCTTGTGCCGGCCTCGAGAAGGGACACATGTGATGCACACCGTCGACACGCCTCCAACCCAGGACGCACTCACCCAGACCAGCCAGCGTATTCGGGTGATCGCCACGGTGACCGTCTCCGGCGGCAAGCCCAGGATCGTGAGCCTGTCGCAGCCCGTCTCATTGATCGGTTCGCGGCGCCATGCCCAGATCGTGGTTCGCGAAGACGCCGTCGGGCGGTCGCATGCGGCGATCATCAACACCGGTTGCGACGTCCTGCTGATCGACCTGTTGGGCAAGACCGGCACGATGTGTCAGGACCAGGCAGTGGACCTGACCGTGCTGCGCGACGGCGACGTGATTCGCGTCGGCAGTGCCAGCATCCAGGTGGCCATTTCCTCGTCGCAACCCGCCGGTCCCAACGAACCGCTGACCTTCGAGGACCCCCTGGTCATGCCGCGGCGGCTGCGCCTGGTGCGGGTGGACACCGGCCAGGATTGGGACATCCGGGCCAGCGCGGCAGTCATCGGCAGTCGCACCGGGGCCGCGGTGTGCATCGAGGACCCCGAGGTGGCCCGGGCGCACAGCCTGATTTTCGCGACCACCCGTGGCATCGGCATCTGCGATCTGGGCAGCAGCCGGCCGCTGAAGATCAACGGCAAGGAGCAGCCGATGGCCTACCTGCGGCGGCAGGACCGGCTGCTTATCGGGCGCGTCGGCTTCATGGTCGACCTGCCGAATGTCGAACGGAGGCCCGTTGGGGACGCCGCAGCGCCGCGCGCGATCGCCGCCCTCGGCGACCGGGATCGCACGCTCCAGGGCAAGTTCGCAGCGCTGCAGCAGGAGATGGTGCAGCAGCAGGAGCAACTCGCCCGCCGCGAGCAACAGGTCCACGACCGCGAGATTCAGCTCCGCAAGCTGGCCCAGGAATTGGAGGACCAGACCGAGTGGGTGCAGCAGCAGAGCCGGCGCTTTGAGACCGCCGAGTACGAAATGTCCACGCGCCGGGCCGCCTTGGAGCAACACCACAGTGATCTCGATTACCGCGAAGCCGAGCTGGAAGCCCGTTGTTCGGAGTTGTCCCGACTGGCGGATGAACTCGATTCGCGGCGGTCCGAGATCGAAACGTTCTCCGCCCAATACGACCAACGCCGGCAGGAGCTGGCCGATCAACGGGCGGCCCTCGAGGACCAGCGGCGCGACCTGGAGTTGGAGCGGCAAATGCTGCGCGAACGCAGTGCGGAAATCGACGCCACCGGCCGGGCGGTCGCCGAACGTCACGCCGAGCTGGAAATCAATGCCCGGGCGCTGACCGAGCGCAGCGACCGCCTGGCGCTCCAGTCCGAGAAGCTGGAACTCGAGCAGCAGTCATTGTGCGACGCCCGGCGGGTGCACCAGGAGCAGGCCCAGCGCCTGGCCGTCCGCGAGCAGCAACTCAAGGAATACGAGCAGTCCCTGCAAGTCCACGCCCAGGCCCTGAGCACTAAGGAGCAGGAGTTGTGCCAGCGGTCCGCGGTCGTGCAGCAGTTCAGCGCCTTCCTGGAGCAGGCCAACCAGGCCTACCGCATCGCCGCCGATCCGTTGGCGGTTCCGCGCCGCAGCCAGGTGCCCGGCATGCCCGGCGCGGCGGTTCCCGCCGAGGCTGACGATGACGAGGCGCCCATCCAAGAGGCCGCCGAGGTCATCGCCCGAACGCACCGCAAGATGCACACCACCGTGCAACAACTGCAGGACCAGACCACCGAAATGATGATGATGATTGCGGAGTCCAGCGCGGGTCAGTCGGGCACGGGTCCCCTGGGGCCGCGCCCCGCTGTGCACTAGTCCGGACCGCCGTCCGGGGTGGGGCGGCACGCGGTGTCGGGAGGGAACGCCCCGCGCCCACGCCTTGGCAGGCGGGGCTTCCAGGGCGTGGTTCTGGAGCAGGCCGTTGCCGTCGGAATCGGCGGCCGTCAGAATCCGATGGGCAGGCCGCCGAACACTGACGATAGCAGCACATTCAGTGTCAGCGACACCAGGGTGGGCGCCAGTGAATCGATGAACTCCTGGGAGCAGCCACCGGCGGCCTGGAACACCATGGCGCCGCACAGCAATGGCAGGTGGCGGCGCGTCCAATCCTTCTTGAGCATGTAGACCATCCTTGTTTGAGGTGGGCCATGAACGCCCGCATGAATCAGCGCGGGCTGCCTTGAGGCCGCGGGCCGGGGCCACTGCCGAACGGGAAGTCACCGCAGGCGCCGGGAATCGTGCAACTGGGATCATTCTGGAAGTCCGGCACCGAGAACCGCAGGGTGTCAAGTTCTTCGGCGGTGCAGTTGGCCAGAAGGGTCCCGCAGGGGTTGAGAAACGCGGTCAGATCGGCGCAGGCACCCAGGCCGAACTGGAAAATGGCGGCTCCAGTGAGCAACAAGGTCCCGGCCGTTCGAAGGCCTCGCTTGGGATTCATGGCTGGCTCCATCCCGCCGAGATCGGCGTGGGGGGGTTACGGGCAGTCCAAAAAGATGTTATCGGCGGCTTCGGGCCCGCAGAATTCGATGGTGCCGCCCAGGGCACCGTTGGTGCAATCAAAGACAAAACAGGCATTCACCGCGGTCAGCACCATGTCGCCGGCACAGCGCGCGAACCCGGCATTGGTTCCATCCACGAAGAGCACGGTTCCGCTGCCGGCCAGCAGCAGATACTTAAGCGCTCGTTTGAATCGCATTTGGCTGAACCTCCAACGTGGAACCGTGCGCATCCGTGTGACCGCGGTTGAGGGCAACCGGAAGTATAGGCCAAACCAAACGGCCTTTCAACTGTCCGAGACGGCGGCTGCACCCGCTGCCGGGCGGGTGGCTGGGCCGGCACTTCCGGGGGCGCGGCGCGGGCCCTGTCTGTTCATCGGATTGTGCGCTAACCCGGCTTGAAGTAACAGCTTGAAGTCGTTCCGGCGGAGGGGTAAAATGGCCGGAACGCACCGATCCACGCGGTGCGGGTCGCGCTAAGGACTTCCATCCTGTGTTTTCGCTCCTTCCGACCGGCCGCCGTCGTCGGTGATGGCTGCTGCGAACAGGCATGACGAATGGCTCGCAAGCAGAAGAAACTCGGTGAGATCCTGTTCCGCTGGGGTGTCCTGTCGGCCAACGGTCTGGCCGACGCCCTGGAGTACGCCAAGAACCAGGGCAAGCGCATCGGCGAGGCCCTGATCGAGCTGGAGATGTGCTCTGAGGACGATGTCTACAAGGCCCTGGCGACGCAGTTCGACATGCCGTACGTCGACCTCACGGCCGACGTGGTCGACAAGAGCGCTTTGGAGCTGATTCCCCACGACCTGATCCGCCGCCACATGGTCCTGCCCATTGCCAAGGAGGGCAACCGCGTGCGGGTGGTCATCACCGATCCTTTGGACCTGGACACCATCGACATGCTGCGGTTTCGGCTGAACACCGATATCCAGACCAGTCTGGCCCCGTTGTCCAAGGTCAAGCATTACATCGACAACTTCATCGATCCGATGAGCGATGAGCTGTCCAAGAGCATCGCCAGCATGAGTTTGAGCGTCAGCATCGATGAGGCCGGTGCCGACTTGCAGCAGATCATGGACGACGAGTCGGACGATGCCCCAATCATTCGCCTGATCAACATGATGATCGGCGAGGCGGTGCGGTCGCGGGCATCAGACATTCACGTCGAGCCCATGGCCAACCGCGTGCGGGTACGCTATCGCATCGACGGGGTGTGCTACGTCCGCGACGACATCCCCAAGGGCATGCAGGGGCCGGTGACCACCCGTTTGAAGATTCTGGCGGGCATCGATATCGCTGAGCGGCGGGTGCCCCAGGACGGCCGCATCAAGATGAAGATCGGCCACGACGACATCGACTTCCGGGTCAGCTCGTGTCCGGCGTATCACGGCGAGAGCATCGTGCTGCGTATCTTGCGGCCTGACTCGGTGCGGATCGGCATCCAGGCCCTGGGATTCCTGGATGACGACTACGAGGTCTTCCAGAAGATCATCAAGCGGCCCAACGGCATGTTTCTGGTGACCGGCCCCACCGGCTCGGGCAAGACCACCACGCTGTACGCCGCCCTGCAGGAACTCAACCGCCCGGACCGCAAGATCATCACCGCGGAAGATCCGGTAGAGTATAACTTTACGGGCATGAACCAGTGTCAGGTCCGCGACGATATCCAGCTGACCTTCGCCCGCATCCTGCGGGCCATGTTGCGGCAGGCGCCGAACATCATCCTGGTCGGTGAAATTCGCGACAAAGAGGTCGGGGACGTAGCCATCCAGGCGGCCCTGACCGGCCACCTGGTCTTCAGCACGTTGCACACCAATGATGCCCCGTCGGCGGTGACCCGATTGATCGACATGGGTATCAAGCCGTTCCTGGTGGCCAGTTCCATCCAGGCCATCCTGGCCCAGCGGTTGATCCGGACCATCTGTGTCGAGTGCAAAGTCGAGCAGCCGGATCCCGACCCCAAGATGCTCAAGGTTCTGGGCTTCACGCCGCAGGAAATGGAAGGCCAAACGGTGTACCATGGCGCCGGTTGCAAGCGCTGCGGCGGGACCGGCTATCGCGGTCGAATCGGGATCTTCGAGATGCTGCTGATGAATAACGAAATCCGGGAGCTGGCCTTCAACCGGGCCAGTGCCACCCACCTCCGCAGAGCTGCCCGGGGCAGCGGCATGCGGACGCTGCTGCAGGACGGCAAGCTCAAGATCCTGAGAGGCATGACCACCGTCGAGGAAGTGGCCCGGGTGGCCCAGGCAGAGTCGCTGGTGATCGATGAGGGCGCAGACTAAGGCGCCCAGGCGGGAATTCGGTGGCAACCGTTCATATTGACCGACTGCTGGAGACCGTCATCAAAAAGGGCGCCTCCGATTTGCACATTTCGGTGGGGCGTCCGCCGACCATCCGCCTGAGCGGGCGGCTGCGGGCCCTGGAGACCAAGGTGCTGGATCCCGACGACACCGTGGCGCTCATGAAGTCGATCACGCCCGACCGCAACCAGCAGGAGATCCAGGAGGAAGGCGGCACCGACTTTGGATTCGCCTTTGGCGATCAGGGTCGCTTCCGAGTGTCGGTCTTTCGGCAGAAGGGCAACATCTCGCTGGTGTTGCGACTGATTCCGAACAAGTTGATGTCGCTGGAGGAGATCGGGCTGCCCAAGCTGTGCCGGGCGTTGTGCCGCCGGCCGCGCGGCCTGTTCCTGGTCACCGGGCCGACCGGTTCGGGCAAGACCACCACGCTGGCCTCCATGATCAACTACATCAACCAGTCGTTTGATCGGCACATCGTGACCATCGAGGATCCGATCGAATATTACCACTCGCACCACAAGTCGGTGATCAACCAGCGCGAGGTCGGCACCGACGTGCCCAGTTTCTCGGAAGCCTTGCGGCGGGTGCTGCGGCAGGACCCGGACGTCATCCTGGTCGGCGAACTCCGCGACCTGGAGACCATGGAAGCCGCGATCACGGCCGCCGAAACCGGCCACCTGGTGTTCGGGACGCTGCACACCACCGGGTGCCAGGGTACGGTGAACCGCCTGATCGATGCCTTCCCCACCCACCAGCAGGAGCAGATCCGGGTGCAGCTTTCGGTGGCGCTCATCGCGGTGCTGTCCCAAGCGTTGTGTCCTCGGGTGGACAAGGGCCGGGTCGCGGCCTATGAATTCATGGTCACCACGCCGGCGATCGCCAACCTCATCCGTGAGAACAAGACCTACCGGATCAACTCCAGCATCCAGACCGGCAAGAAATTCGGCATGCAGTTGCTCGATGAGCATCTGTTCAAGCTGTTTTCCGACGGCATCATCCCGGCCGAGGAGGCCGTCGATAAGGCGGTCAACCCCGGCGAGGTCCAGGACAAGATCGAGGCCTACCAGCGCAATGAGCAACTGTTGGATCAGGACCTGGGCAGCAGCGAAGACGGCGATGTGTTGCGGACCACTTGAGCGACGCAGGCGGTTGGTCCGGCCGCCCCGGGAGCGTTTCCATGGCTGACCTGATGAACATGCCGCCGATCGAGCAGCTCAAGGGCCGGCAGTTGGGCCGCATCCTGATCAAGATGCGGCGGATCAACCGGGCCCAGGTCTCCGAGGCCCTCGACATCCAGAAGAAACGCCGCGGACCCATCGGCCAGATCCTGGTGGAACTGGGATACATCAGAGAGGAAGACCTGCACCTGGCCCTGGCCGCCCAGGTGGGCATGAAGCCGGTGGATCTGTCGCGCATCGACGTGGAGCCGGCGACGGTGGCCTTGATGTCGGCCCAGATGGCCCACACCTACAAGGTGGTCCCGGTGGACTTCGATGACAAGAAGAACCTGCTGACGATTGCCTTGTCCAGCCCGGACAACTTTCAGGCGACCGACGATCTCAAGACGCTGCTGGGCGTGAATGTCCAGGCCTGGATCAGCACCCGCGAGGACATTGAGGAGGCCCTCAATCGCTACTATCCCGAGGACGTCAGCGAGTCGATTTCGTCGCTCATCGAGGAGATGGCCTCCGACGATCGGCTGAAGGCCTTTGAAGGCCGCAACACCTCGGTCGATCTCGACGACCTCAAGCAGATGATGGACTCCGCGCCGGTGATTCGGCTGCTGAACCTGGTGCTGCTGCAGGCCGTCAAGGACAAAGCCTCAGACATTCATTTCGAGCCCTTCGAAGACGAATTCAAGATGCGCTACCGCATCGACGGCGTGCTCTACGAGATGGTGGCTCCCGGCAAGCACATCGCCATCGCCCTGGCGTCGCGGATCAAGGTCATGGCCAACCTGGACATCGCCGAACGCCGCATGCCGCAGGACGGTCGCATCGAGCTGACCATGGGCGGCAATCCCATCGACCTGCGGGTCAGCGTGCTGCCGACCATGCACGGCGAAAGCGTGGTGCTGCGGGTGTTGGACCGCGGCAACGTGTCGCTGGATCTGGATCGCATCGGCATGGGTGCAATGGAGCTGGATGCCTTCCGGCAACTGTGCAAGAAGCCCAATGGCATCCTGATCAATACAGGACCCACCGGCTCGGGAAAGACCACCACGCTGTACGCCGCCCTGAACGAGTTGAACGTTCCCGAGGTCAAGATCCTGACCGCCGAAGACCCGGTGGAGTACGATATCGACGGTCTGGTGCAGTGCCAGGTGAACCCGGATGTCGGGTTGACCTTCGGCCGCTGCCTGCGCAGCTTCCTGCGGCAGGACCCCGATATCATCCTGGTGGGTGAGATTCGTGACCTGGAGACCGCCCAGATCGCGGTCCAGGCCTCCTTGACCGGACACCTGGTGTTCAGCACCCTGCATACGAACGATGCGCCCTCGGCGATCGCCCGAATGCTGGATCTGGGGCTGGAGCCCTTCCTGATTACAGCGACCCTGGAAGCCATTGTGGCCCAGCGGTTGGTTCGGCGGGTGTGTGTGCACTGCAAGGCGGAGTTCAAGCCCTCCGAAGAGCAGCTCATGGAGTTGGATCTGAAGCCGGCAGACGTCCAGGGCAAGGTCTTCTACTATGGGAAGGGTTGCGATTACTGCAACCACACCGGCTATCGCGGTCGGATGGGCATCTTCGAGATCATGCTGCTGAACGACGATCTCCGGGAGCTGATCATGCGGCATTCGTCCACCGCGGTGATCCGGGCCCAGGCCCTCAAGCAGGGCATGCGGACCCTTCGGGAAAACGGTTTGAAGGCCATCTATGACGGGGCTACGACGATCGAGGAAGTCGTCCGCGAGACCATCTTTGAGGAAGCCTAGTCCGGCGGGGCGGGTGCGCCGACGGTTGGAGCTGCGGGCGGACCACCGCGAACTGCCAGGGGACATTTTCGATGGCGACTTTTCAGTATGAGGCGATGAACCAAGCCGGTCAGGAAGTCAAAGACGAGGTTGACGCCCCGTCGCCCGAGGAAGCACTGGCTAAGATTCGAACGCTGGGCTACTTCCCGACCCGGATTCGCGAGAAGGGCGGCAAGAAGAGGACCACCACCGAGAAGAAGAAGGGCGGCACCCCCTTTGCCATCGGCGGGGTCTCCCAGAAGCGGATCGTTTCGTTCACCCGCCAGTTGTCCACCCTGCAGGATGCCGGTCTGCCGATTCTGCGCAGTCTGCGGATCCTGGAGCAGCAGCAGAAGCCCGGCCTGCTGAAGGCCATCATCCGGTCCATTGCCGACGACGTCGAGGGCGGAAGCACGCTGTCTGAAGCCATGGGCAAACACCCCAAGGGCTTCGATCGGCTGTACGTCAACATGGTCGCCGCCGGTGAAACCGGTGGTGTGCTCGACGTCATTCTGCAGCGCCTGGCCGACTTCATGGAGAAGGCCCAGAAGCTCAAACGCAAGGTCATCGGTGCGATGATCTATCCCGCGGTGGTGATCAGCTTTGCGGCGATGGTCGTGGGCTTCATCATGGTCAAGGTGGTGCCCAAGTTCCGCGAGATCTTCGAGGAGTTCGACACCGAATTGCCGAAGGTCACCGAGTTCCTGATCGTGGCCTCCAGCTGGTTCGCCACAGGCACCCCGCCGGGTTGGGCCATCGTGCTGATGACCCCGGTGGCGGTCTTCCTGATCATCAAACTACTCAAACAAGGCCGCGGCGGGCGCTATTTTCTGGACCGCTGTTACATGGCCGTGCCGATCATGGGGTCGCTGCTGCGCAAGTCCTCCATCGCCCGGTTCACCCGCACGCTGGGCACCTTGATCGCGGCCGGTGTGCCGATTCTGGAAGCCATCAACATCACCCGGGAGACCTCCGGAAACGAGGTCTACGCCCGGGCCCTGGGCCGGGTGCACGATGCCATCCGCGAAGGAGAATCGTTTGCGGATCCGCTGCGGGCGGCCCGGGTGTGCGACGCCATCGTGGTCAACATGATCGACGTCGGTGAGGAGACCGGTGATCTGGACAAGATGCTGATGAAGATCGCCGACAACTACGATGAAGAGGTCGACGTCGCGGTGTCGTCGCTGATCAGCATTCTCGAGCCGGTGATGGTCGTGGTGCTGGGTCTGATCGTCGGCTTCATCGTGGTGGCCCTGTTCATGCCGCTGGTGAGCTTGATCCAGAGCGTCTCCGGAGGCATCTAGGAAGTCGCGCCCGGAAGGCGGCCCAGGCCGGTGGTCCCGACGTCCAGTGAACGCCCAGCTAAAGGAGTCGCCGATGTGTCGGACAGTCAGACCGAAGCCCGGGTTCACCCTGGTCGAACTGCTGGTGGTGGTCGGCATCATCGGCCTGTTGATCGGCATCCTGATGCCGTCGCTCCGCGGGGCCCGCAACGCCGCCCGAAAGGCCAGCACTCTGGCCCGCGTGAGCGCCTGTGAAAGCGGGCTGGAAGCCTTCCGCAATGACCTGGGCGACTATCCCAGTTCGGCCAAAGGCTACGATTCCACCGACCGCAGCGACCTGCCGGCCCCGCCGGGATTCAGCGGCTCGATGGGTGACACCACGCTGTATGGTGCCCAGGCGTTGGCTCGAGCCATGTGGGGTAAGGACGCCGAAGGTTACGTCGACCCCAAGAAGGCCCGGCGGTTCGACCCCAGCGGGGCACCGACGCTGTATTACAACCATCCCAATGCCCCCAACTACAAGAGCCTCTATCCGCGCGAGAGCATCTACGTGCTCGACGAGAAGGCCACCATCCGCACCGCCAGCACCAGCGGCGAGGCCCAGGTCGGTGGCTTTCGGCCCACCAGCGTGGACCCGGCCCTGAACAACCAGTGGGTCATCGTGGACGCCTTTGACCATCCGATCCTGTACTACAAGGCCTTCGCGCGGGGCAACGTGCTGTGCGGCAACGAAGTCGCCGGCGGGACCGGGCCGGATGCGTTTGCCCGCTACGATCCGGAGAACGTGCCCTACTACAATCAGTTGGACAACGACCTGTTTACCGGCTCGCTGCAAGCCACCGACGGGCTGGTCGGCGGCGGGGCGACCTCCGGCGAAGCGGGCTGGCGCTTTGCCACCGAAGACCATCAGATCAAGCACATGGGCCACCGCGCCGAGCCCGATGACCTGACCGATCCCAGCCTGACTGCTGCCAACATCCGCATGCCCTTCGCCCGGTACATTCACAGTCACAAAGCCGAGGCCGCCAGCGGCGTCGAGGGGGCCGATCCACTGACCGCGCTGCGCAAGCAAAAGCCGGTCAACCGTGAGACCTACCTGCTGATCAGCGCCGGCCCGGATGGGATCTTCGGAACCACGGACGACATCAATAACTTCGAGGAGTAAGCCGGGCGGGCCGCGCTTCCGCGGGGAAGGCCGTGCGGTCCAAGGGGGCAGGAGAACGACCCATGAGCAGCGAGACATCACAAGCCCGATCCCGCCGGGGCTTCACCATCGTGGAGCTGCTGGTGGTCATCGGGATCATCACCGTGCTGATCGGCTTGCTGTTGCCGTCCATCGGCATGGTCCGGCGGGCCGGCAGCAAGGTGAAGACCCAGGGGGTCATGAACGCGGTCGCCGCCGGGCTGGAAGCCTTTCGCAAGGATACCGGCGGCAACTACCCGCCCTCGGCCGGCGATGCCACCGGGGTGACCTCGAGCCGGGCGCTGGACCGGGTGTACGCGAGTAATCCGTATGTCAGCCAGCAGATCCGGCCGATGTGGGTCACCGGTGCCAACCTGCTGGCCTGGGCCATGGTCGGGGCTGACCTGCTGGGCTCGCCCGGGTTCAAGGACATCAATCGCAACGGCTACTGGGCCGACGACACGAACATGGTCGAGAACTGCGCCAACAACCAGGACGGCCTGTATGCCCTGGACCGCGGCAACTGCCCCAACGGATCGGGTGACCTGGAACCGTATCATTCCCGGCTGCCGGCCTACATCGACGTCGATAAGGACACGGTCAAGACCATGCTGGACCTGGCCGAGGACGCCCTGCAGCCGCCCAACCCCGACAACCCGGTGGCCAGCATCCCTCTGCCGGCGGTCGGCTCTAACTGGGGGTCGCGCGATGACTACGTCCAGCAACTGGTGCTGGTGGATGGATTCGGCTTTCCGATCCTGTACTACCGGGCCAACCCCGGAGCCAGCCGTATGACCACTGACTACAGCAACTTCAACAATCCGGTCACCGGTTCCTACGACATCATGGACAACTCCCTGTACACCGGCGCCGAGTTCGACGGCAATGTCATGCTGACCGGGATAGACCTGGGAGGCGGCAACCTGCACGAACTGCGCAGCGCCAATTCGCCCGGTCCCAATCCCGCCATGCCCGACGGCCAACTGATGGGCACCACGTTCGAAGACTCGCTGGCCCGCTTCTTGTGGGATCGCAAGGTCACCGCCCGCAACGTCTCGGTCCGCAAGGACTCCTACCTGCTGCTCAGCCCCGGGTACGACGGGTTGTGGGGCAATGAGGACGACATTGGCAACTTCCAGCGTTAGCCCGGTGTCGGCTCGGCCGGCCGGTCGCCTGCCGGCCGGACGCGCGAGGTGCTGCCGCGGTTTCACCCTGGTTGAAATGCTGGTGGTGATGGGCATCCTGACCGTGCTGTTCGGTGCGGTGCTGCTGGTCGGCCGCGGCGTGCTGGAGGCCGTCAAGGTCCGGGCCACCGAGAACATGCTGGCCCAAGTATCGACCGCCATCAAGGCCTTTGGAAACGAGGACCCCTATAAGGCCGTCCCCAGGGCCGCTGAGCGCTACGGGGCGTTCCCGCCGGACGACCTGATGGCCTACACACCCGGCTCGCGTTTCGGCAACCCGCCGGTTGACATCCAGATGCCCAACCTGATGCCCGGCGGCATCGGTGGCTACGTCCGAATCAGCCCGAGCAGTGGGCAGGTGGTCTCGCCGGTTTCCGACCATCTGCCCAGCGCAAATTATGTGCCGTACGGCGCGACCAAGGCCCTGGTGTGGGCCTTGGAGACCACCCCGGCAAGTCGCGAGCTGCTCGATGGCGTTCCCGGTCAGTTCAAGGTCGTCGCACCGACCGCCGAGGATTTCTTCGACCTCAACGGCAACGGCAGCTTCGACCCTGCGGTCGACCGCGAGGTCACCTACCTGGTCGATGTCTGGGGTCGGCCCATCGAGTACTATGCGGTTGCCAATTTGCACAAGGAGGAATCACCCAGTGCCCACGGCTGGGTGTCGCAGCGGCTGGTGCAGGCCAACAGCCGCCGGCCGGTGGTGCTCAGCTACGGGCTGGACGGCGAGTTGCAGATTGCTGCTGACAAGACACTTGAGCACCAGTACCTTGATAATGTCCTCGGCGGCCAGGCGTCACCCGGGCAACCGGTGTTCGACAGTCCGTACAACGAGGACGACCTGGTCGGCGGCGGCGGCGCGAAGGAGCGCTTGCAGACCATCCTGGTCCCGTGAGGCAGGTGATGATTTCCGATGGCAGCCCGAGATTCAGAACATGATCCCAGTCGGCGCTCTGGACTGACCCTGACCGAGCTGTTGGTGGTCGTGGGCGTGATCGTGCTGATTCTGGGGCTCAGCGTTCCGGCACTGTCGGTGTGGGACGCCCGCAAACGCGAGGACGCCATCAACCTCACCGTCGGCCTGCTGCAGCGGGTCCGAACCACCGCCATGACCGAGAAGCGGGTGGTCGGCTTCTTCTGCTATGTCCGGCCGGAAGACCAGGCCCAGTACCTGTGGCCCATCGAACCGCAGCTGGACTCGGTCAGCGACCCGACCAGCGCCACCGTGACCGAGGATCGCTTCGTGCTGCGCGACGTGGAGCCGTTCATGCTGCCGCTGCCGATGCGGCTGGCGCCCATCGCGGTGGCTTGCCTGGATCTCGAGGTGCACCTGCAGTGGACGCCCGAGCAACTGGCGTCCAACGAATATCGCGATCCGGCCGACGACGGCATCCTGCCGTACACGCCGAACAACGGGCCGGACGGCGCCGGCACGCAGTACCACCGCAACTTCTTCGTGATCCTGTTCGATCGCAACGGGCAGGTCCTCCGCGATCGGCGGGCGTTCATCGTGGATCGTGACGTGACCGATTACCCGCCGGCCGACCTGGTGGACAACCGCTGCGGCGGCCAGCCGTCGGAGCACCCCGGGTATCGCACCGGGCTGGCGGTGACGGCGCCGTTCGATCCGGTGCAGGGCCTGCACAATGCCGTGGTCGACAACCGCTGCCCGCCGCAACCGATTCACTTCGGCTCGGCGGACGGCGTGCTGATTTACGATGACGATGCCTTTCGGCAGGCCATCACCAACTACGATCCGTTTAGTGAGCCGGAGTTGCCTCGCGACTTCCTCAAGCAGCAGTCCTTGCCGCTGTACATCCAGGTGCAAACCGGCCGGGTGATTGCGGGCGAACCCGAAGGACCGAGCACATGAATCCCACGCGGCAGCCAGGCGCGGCGCCGTCGCCGCTGGCCCGCCGGCCGGCCTTCTCGCTGGTGGAGTTGATGATCGCCACGGTGATTCTGGGATTCGGCTTGCTGATGATTGGGGCGGTGCTGCCCATCGCCTGGAAGAGTTCCCTGGATAACTCCGCTCACACCCGGGCGTCTGCGGCGGCCAGCCTGGCCAAGTTCGCGGTCCAGGGCAAGTGCCTGGTGGACAGCCGCCGTGACCTGTTCGACAACACCGCCGCGGTGCGCAACGATACCCTGCTGCCGCCGGACACGGTGCCGGATTTGGACGACAATGCCAGCTACGCGTTGTTGGGCGATTGGGACACCGCCGACCTGGTTGATGACAACGGCGACGGCGCCGCCGACCTCGATGCGGCCGGTCTGCCGCTGGTTCGCCCACGGGTGCACGCCCTGCACCTGGAGAACTGGGCCCTGAGTGACAGCTCCCGGTTCTTGCCGGCCAACCCGCCGCCTCAGACCTTGAACCGGACGGTCCCCGAGGCTCCGCTGCTGATCGAGTTTTATCCGGACACGCTCATCGACAACCGAGCCGTGGGCATGCCCGCCCAGGTGGCATTGGCGGGCAGTGACCCGATCCTGTCGCGGGTGGGGGCGGCGGTGGTCAGCCTCCGCGAGCGCGTGTTTCCGCCCCTGCCCGAGACCCTGACGCCCGAGGATCCGCAGTGGGAGGAGTTGCTGCGCGGCCAGACCTTCGCCTGGTCGGCATTTCACCTGCTGACCCGGGTGCCGCGTTCCCCCGGCGACGTCCGCAACTTCCTGTTTTACTATGTGACCTTGCGCCGCGGACCTGCCAGCCGCTTTGCGCGACAGGACTTCAACACCCTGGTCCCGCTCGCGGCGCCGCGGGCCCTACCCGACAGCGATGATGTGCTGTTTCCGATTGCCTGGAGGGTGCCCCTGCTGATCGTGGAGTCGCAGAGCAGCGGGGTGCCGTCGGTCGCCTTTGCCGGCGTGGAGTCGCAGGACCTCCCTGTGCTGCCGTCGATTTCGCCGTCGCTGGCCGCCGGGCAGGCCGCCCTGGCACCGCTGGCCAACGCTTCGTGCAAGGTGGCGGCGATGCTGCCGCGGGGTTCAGCGTTCATCGACGAGCAGAGCGGCATCGTCTATCGGGTCACCCAGCGCGAGTACCTGCAGGACGGCGACGGTGGCACCGATGAGTTGGCCCGGCTGACGCTCGACAAAGACGTTCGTCCTGCGGACCTGGCGGTCGATCCGGCGCTCGAACTGACCAATGGTGCGTTGAACGGGGCCGGCGCGCTGCGGCGCAATCGGGTGATCTGGGTGTTCCCGCCCTCGGTCGAGCCCGGCTCGCGAAACCCGGCCGACGGCGGGGTGCGCTTCAGCGGCCCCAACCCGGTGGTCGAGATTCGGGTCGAGCCGCTGACCCTCAGACCCTGAGCCGCTTCGTCACCCACCATTCGGAGGGGGCGGCGGAGGGGGGGGGGAGTAGGCTGCTGGGATCCACCCAACCTGGCAGTCGTTCTCCAGTGGCCGGTGCCGACCTGTCGTATTATATAACTCATTATTATTGTTGCAGTTGCGATGTCTGGGGCGGTGAGGCTACGGCGTCGATGGCCCGTTCTCGGACCACGCCCGGACTGGACAGTTGGGTGCATGGCATAATGTGGCAGCCAGAGGCGGTCCTGCCTTCCGTATTGGTTCATCCGGGCCGCATCTTTATGGACGACAGAGGGAAATGACCAGTCCGGGTGTTTCATGACGCCTTGGCAACGCTCGCTTCAAGCGCCTGTTGCTGACGCCGATCGAAGTGCCCCAAGCTGGCATCCAGGACCCGGCAGGGTCGTGGCAGGTGGATGGTCCATGTGCTCACCGAGGCGAACACATCCGTCAAGATTGCAGTCGGGGTTCACACTGGTCGAGATGCTGATTGCGCTCGGGCTGCTGTTGGTGCTCATGGGGCTTGCCAGCCAAGTCTTCAAGATCGCCTTGGACGGCACCGGTCGTCTGACCCAGCTCAGCGAGATCGATCGCGCGCTGCGGATGTTCGAGCAGCAGTTGACCCGCGAGTTGGCCGGCGTGGTGCCTTCACAGAGCGTGCTGGCGATTCAAGCGAACCCCGCACCGGCATACTGGACCCACGAGCAGCGCGACCAAGATGACAATCCTACGGGCGCGGGTGTCTTCGACGGCATCGCCGGCCGGCGGTTCAGCACGGATCCACTTCGGGAGAATCCGACACAAGGTTACGACCCGCTGGACACCCGCTACACCACCGCCAGCGGCAGCGGGGCGCCGGACGGCAGTTATGATTCGCGGGCCGATGACAACAACATCCCGCTGCTGCCGCGAGCCGACATTCTGATGTTCGTGTCCAATCTGCCCGAAGAGCGCAGCAAGATCTTCGGGGATATCCGGAGTGACGGTCCGGTGCTGGTGGTCTACAACCACGCCGAGTTGGGTACGTTGAGTGGGGCAGCGGCGCTGTGCTACCAGGAGCCCGACCCGCCTGTGGCTTCGGCTTGTGCCAAGGCCACCGACGACTGGTTTGGTGGTTTGCGGCTGATCCCCCGGCTGGCCTCCGGGCCGACGATGGACCAGCGACCGTTCGCCCCGGGCAGCACCGTTCTGCTCCAGGATGTGGCTCGCGACTGGCATCTGGCGCGCCGGGCGGTCCTGCTCAAGAACAGCCCCGATCCCTGGGAAGACACCCACAACCGCGACCGCCATGCCCACGTGCTTTCCCCCAACGACCCGCGGGGCAACCGGGCCGACTGCGTGGAATACGCCAACGACGGCGCGCTGCCGGGATTCTGCGTAATCGATTCCAAGTGGGAACAGCATTACCTGCTGTGGCTGCTTGGCGGCGGCCTGGATGTGGTTTCGCCGGCCGGCGGGCCGGTATCCGGCGGGTTTCCGGCGGCCGGCCTGCAGGACTTCCGCTTCGGCTACGAGATTTCGCAACGCTTCTTCGGCGGTACCAACAGTCTGGACTGGTTGACCATCAAGGATCTCAACGGCGACGGGATGCCGGATCGACCTGGGGCGGTGTTGTTGCCGCGGAACTTGACCATGGCTCAAATCACTTCGGGTGGCGGCACACAGTTCTATCGCGGCGCGGTCCCGGCGTGGTGGCTGGCTCGCAGTCATCTGGATCTCAAGCCGCCCATGTGTCTGGATTCGCGTCTGGCCCATTATTTCTTGCCCAACTGCGCTTCCTTCAAGGTGGAGTGGACCCCCAACGACATTCGGCTGGCGCAGGCGGGTCTGCCGGAGGTCCTGTGGATCGATCCCTTCAAGGAGCCGGGCGTCACCCGCCTCGGCGGATCTCCATTCTACAGCTCGGCGCCGACCGACTCGGTGACGCCGTCGCCCGGTGGTCTGGGCGGATCGGAGAAGCCCAACCACCTGGATGAGTTCGAGATTCTGGCCCAGAAGATCTGGACCGAGAGCGGGGTGGAGTTGCGGCAGAATGCGATGCTGGGGGTGGGCGGCAGCTTTGCGCCGGACGGCAGCCCGTTGCACCAGGTGCATGAGTCGCTCAAACCGCGCTTCGGGCTCAGTTACGACGCCATTGAGGGTGTGAACGGCATGCAGTCAAATGTGTTCGACATCGACCCGGAAACCGCCGCGGTTCAACCCAGCTACAACACGCACACGTGGTACTCGCGGAATCTGGAGATGCTCGACAACAATCAGGACGGGCTGATGAACACGGCCACTGACTCGGTCCGCACGGCCGACGGTCCCGATCCGCTTTGGCCCAAGGCGCTGCGGATCACCGTCGATGTGTTCGATGACGCCGGATCGTTGGACACACCGGTGCGCCACGTGTTCGTGGTGCCGGTGGGCTCGGGGAGCGATCGCAAGCAGGCCCTTGATTAGCCATTTGTTTGGCACGATAGATGTTACAGAGCCGGCGCTTTTGGGAGCCGGCATGATTGCTCAGGAAGATGTTGATGTCCGCAACGTGTTGCCAACCCCAGAGTTCGACAGCCGCCGGCTGCGGCGGGCGCCCGGTCCGCAATCGACGGCCCGGCGGCGCCCGGCGCCGCGGGAACATCATGCTGTTCGTGATCTTCATTCTGGGGGCGCTGTTTGCATCCAGTGTCGGCTTCCTGGCGCTGATGGGTACCGATGCCGAAATCATCCAGGCCGCCCGCCGCGAGCACCACCGGGCGATGGTTCTGGACGACGTTCTGGAGCGGATCCTGGGGCAAGCCGAACGGTCGGTGCGGCAGGATGTCTTCGGTGCGGCCGTCGCTCCACCGGGGCCGGTCCCGTACGTCGCCCTGCCGGTGGATGTGCAGGGCGCGGCCACCACGGGATTCCCCGCCAACACCGACAGCTTGCCCAGGTATGCCTCGATTCCCGGTGTCGACCCATGGCTTTCTTCTCATGACCCCGACGACCCCGGCACGGGCGTGCTGGAGTATTTTGCGGTCACCGACTTGTTGCGGGCCTGGGACGGTCGTGCCGACGTCCGATTCACGCCGACGGGGCTGGAGCCGCGGATGGTTGCCGATCATCCCTTGCGGATTCGGCCGCTGAATGCGTTGGTTACGGCCGACCCGTTGTTCGATTGTCCTTTCGATTGTCCTGATGACACCGTCACGCGCCAGGGCGGCCTGGCTGACGCCGATGCCGACGGGATTTGGGATTCGCGCTGGACGCGGCTGTCGCTCTTGGGCGGCGGTGAGCTGGACTTCTTCCCGGCCGACGCTGACGGCCCGGATGGGTTGGCCTGGCCCGATGACGTCGACGACACCGACTGCAACGGAACCATTGATGTCGATCCCACGGAGTTCAAGGGACCGCCGGCATTCACCGGTGGCCCGCAACGCACCCCGTTGCCCTGCGACGATGAGAATGGCAGCGGCAACCTGGAGTTCGGGACCGACTATCCGGCGGCCGTGAGACGGGTGGTGGCCGAGGACCTGCGCGAGCCCGAGCTGAGCCCGGGTGATGCCGGTTTTGACGAATTCGATGATGTGTACGTCGCCGTTCGCCAATTGCAACACGGGGGGATGGTCAACCTGAATCAGGGCCATCGCACGCTGTTGGATAACCTCCTGGGCTTGGATGGTGGCGGGCAGGCGGTGTCGCTGTTGATGGGTCGCCGGCCCTACGGCGTCGAGACCGAGCGGCTGTTGCGGCATCGCGGCTACCTGCTGCCGTTTCGCTCGCGGAATCCGCCCGATCCACTGGGACGCTACGGACCGCTGGGCCAGGATATGCAGGACAGCGGCGGGCGCCGGGGCCCGCTCTATCAGGCCATCTACGGTCCGCTGGGCGAGAACACCGACGGCGTCGAGCAGTGGACCCCGATCGTCGATCAGCCGGGGGTCAACCCCGACGGGCACGGCGTCTACGATGTGGATGTGTTTTGGCGCTGGACCAATCCCAACAGCCCGGACTATGCCATTCATCCGCATCTGACCACCGTCAGCACCGATGATCTGCTGCTGCGCAACGGCACCTTTGATGCCGCAGCGGTGTCCTCCGGTGCGGTGGGCGGCGGTGGGTCGGGTGGGGGCACGGTCCCGGTGTTGCTGACCCGCATGCTGCCGGCGTACGATCCGGCGCTGGACACGCCGTACACGATGCATCCGAGCAATCCGGACTCGGCGCTGGAAGACTATCCGGCGGCCGACCTGAATTACCTGGTCAATGGGGTCGGTGATCGTTCGTTCATCGATCCGCTGACCGGGGCACCCAAGGTGCCGCTGCGCCTGACCGTCGATGGCAGCGGTCATTACGGTCGTCCGCGCGACGCGGCCGGTCAACCGATGTCCGACGTTCGTTACGGCGGGATGCAGTTTTCGCTGTGGAGCGTCGGGGACATCAACTATCCCACGCGGCGCGAGATCGAGACCGTCCAGCAGTATTTCATGGTCATGCTGCGCAACGTGACCAACTCGGCGGCCCTGGTGGGGGGTGCCGCCAACCTGGGTGATGCCATTGACGACCAGGCCGCCCAACTGGCGGCGAACTTCTTCGACTTCGCCGATTATGACAGCGGCAACCCCGGCGGTAATACGCTGCTGGCACCGCCGACCGTCGCGGACGTTCCGACCCGGGTGGTCTCGGCGACGGGCACGGGGTTCTACGGCATCGAGAAGCAGCCCTATCTGTCCGAGCTGTACTGGCGGGCCGGCAACCTGGCCGTCGAATTGACCAATCCGCACGAGGTGCCCATCGACCTGTCGCCGTACGGCCGCCTGCGGGTTGGTCCCAATCCCGGCGACGTCGTCGAGCATCACACGCCCTATGCCCTGGCCTACGTTCAGTCCGACGGGACCCGTTGGCCTCGGATGCCGTTCACCGAGAGCGCTGACAACGTCATCCCGGTGCAGGATCTGGGGGGCAACAGTGGTTACGTGTTCGTGACCAACGATCCCAACCTGTCCAGCCTGGACAACATCAGTCCCGATGCCCTCATGAACGTTCCCGCGACCCCCGCCGAGGGCGACAAGATTCAACTGCTGCGGCTGATGCCGCCCGGCGGCGGGTATAACGACGAGTGGGTGATCTGCGACGAGATCGAGATTCCTCCCGGCAGCAACTTCGGGCAGGACTGTCCTGCGGAGTCCACCCTGCAGCGCGACAACGCACCGACCATCGCCGGCAGTACCTTGCCACGAGCCGGCGGGGCCTGGCGGGTCACCGTGCCGGAGTATCAGGCGCCGGTGCCGCCGCAGACGCAGCCCGACTACTGCCTGACCCATACGCTGGGTGAGGCCAACGACGCTGTGCGTCGAAACGATGTGGCCCCGGTGCACGCGATGACCTCGGATCTGGGCCTGGAGGCATCGTATCCCAACACCGCGTCCCTGCTGTTGCTGATGCGCTATGCCAACATGCGGACGATCGGGGCCACGCCGGTGGCGGCCACCCGACGCCTGCAGCCGCGCTATGCCTGGGTCGACAACGGCCACATGCCGATTTTCGATGATCAGGCCCGTGCCCAGGTGATGGTGGATGCCGCCGGGGTTCCGACCGGCGCTCAACCGTTGGACGGCACCACGCTGTTGGATCTGCCGTGGGGTCAACTGGTGTTTGATTATTTCACGGCGCTGCCTTTCGCCAATGTCTACGACCCGACGCAGCCGCCACCGGCAGTGGTGCCGGCGGTGCCTCCGGGCGATCCCAACCACGCGGCGTTCGTGAACTATCTGCGGGCCAACAAGCCGACGGTCGAGTTGGGTGGCTTGCGGGTCCACGGCCGGATCAACATCAACGCGGCGCCCTGGCGGGTGCTCGAAGGCCTGCCGCTGGTGCCACCCAGCGTGCTGCCGATCTACCGGCAGTACGATCAGTCGTTGGCCCGTTACCTGGGCGCCGTCGGGTCCGGAGCCCCGCTGGATGCCTGGCGGCAGTTGCGTCTGGATTGCCCGGGCGGCAACTTCGTCGATCAGATGATGGGCGAAGTCGCCGTGACCCGTGATGCCGCTATGGTGCCTCTGGAGCAGTTGGGTCGCAACAAGGCCTTGGGCTGGGCGGCGTATCGCGAGTTGCGGGCCTTCAGCGACAACCCCACCGGCGTGCCCACCTGGACCACCGGCAGCTACAACGTGCTCGCCGGCGGCATCCGGCTGCGGCAGCATTTCTGGGATATCAATGGCAGTGGCCTCCTGGAGGTCGGAGAGGACTTCCTGGGGGGTACCAGCCAGCGTCATACCGCCGGGTTTCTTGGCGTCGGCGAATTGGCCAACGTCCGTAACCCGTTTGCCAGCGGCTCGGGTGATGGGATCTGCGCCAGCCCACCGCTGGAGGGCGGACCGTACCAGATGGATAACGGCCAGCAGTTTGCCGTCTTCGCCGATCTGTCGGTGCTGCCGTTGAACTTTCTCTACGCCGCGGCCCCGTTGATCTCGCTCGACGACTGGGCCACGGTCAAAGGCCATACCTTCACGGCGTGCGGCGTCTTCAGCGGTCACGGCGAGATCGAATCCGCCCTGGGGCGGGCCGACCGCTTCGTCTTGACCTATGACCGCTCCAACGTGCTGAACAGCCCTGATCCCTACGAACGCCCCGATGTCATTCTCAAGATGCACGAGCCGCTGTCCCAGTTGAGTAACGACTGACCGGGTGCCTGCGGCTGCAACCGGGTCTCCCCGCACGATCCCCGCGCGGGCTTGCCAAGGGCCGCCAAATCGGTTTTACTGACCCCCCATGTGGGCCGTGATCTCGAAGCACTGCAGCAGGGCTTGTGGCCGGGGCGCGGGCGGGCGTTGCCGCCGCCACCGGGCCATGACCGCCGTGGAATTGCTGTTGCTCTGCGCGCTGCTTGGTGTCCTGGTGGCCCTGGTGGTGGGCATCAGCGACTACGTTCAGCGCGAAGCCAAACGGCGGCTGGCAGAAGACATGGTGCTGACCCTGCGGGAGGCCCTGGTCAGCTACCACAATGCCACCGGAACCTACCCGCCGGGTCGGATCGACGACGACTCGCAGGAGGCCCTGGCGGCGATGTTGGCGGAACGCGATTCGGCGGTCGTACTGCACGACTGGCCCGAGGCCTTGGCCGGCAAAGCGCCGCAGGCGGGGCAGTTCAGGGATCCCTGGGGCCGCCCGTTTCGGTACGTCACGGCGGTCGGCGCCGATCGCGAGCAGGGCGAGCGCCTGGACATGGATAACGGGGTGCCGATCTTCGAATCGTCGGGCCCCGATGGCGACTTCGGTGACCTGCGCCCGGAAGCGCAAGAAGACAATCTGGCCAGCGATATCGCCATGATTATTCAGCGAACCGAGTAGCACACCGGCCCAAGCCGGGCCGCTTCGCTGGGGACGGACGCCATGGAAACATTACCAAAGATTGCACTGCTGCTGGGCAGCGAATCGGACTGGGCGGTGATGCAGGCCTGCGCGGAACGGCTGACCGAGTTGCAGGTGCCGTTCGAGGTGCAGATCATGAGTGCCCATCGCACGCCGGATGATGTTGATGCTTTCGTGCGGGAGGCGCCAGAACGCGGCGTCGCGGTATTTATTGCCGCGGCGGGCATGTCCGCCGCCCTGGCGGGTGTCGTTGCAGCCCGGACGCCGCTTCCAGTGATTGGGGTCCCGATGGATTCCGGCCCGCTTCGCGGAATAGACGCATTGTTGTCGACGGTGCAGATGCCTCCCGGCGTGCCGGTGGGGGGCATGGCCATTGGCAACGCCGGTGCGGTGAACGCGGCGATTTACGCGGCCCGGATTTTGGCCCTGTCGGATCCGGCGCTGGGAACTCGCCTGGAGCAGTTCAGGAGCGCTCAGGCGGACAAGGTTCGCAAGGCGCGGGACAAATTCGCCGCCGGCTCGGCGGCGCTGGAATGATGCATGCCAGACTCGATTCCCAAGTCAATTGAGTGGATTGGCGATCTCAACGGGCATGTCCGGATGATCGACCAGACTCGGCTGCCCGGCGAATTGCAGACCATCGAGTGCCGCGACGCCGCGACGGTCTGGGAGGCCATCAAGATGCTGCGGGTTCGCGGAGCCCCGGCGATCGGCATCGCCGGGGCCATGGGCCTGGTGCTGGGGATTCGGGGTGCTGACGACGCCGATGAAGACGGCTTCTTCGACAGCCTGCAGCAGCAGCGTGACTTTCTCGCCGGCGCCCGACCCACGGCGGTCAACCTGTGTTGGGCTTTGGATCGAATGGTTGGCCAAGCCCGCGGACAGCGCGGTGCCGGGGTGCCGGCGATCAAGCAGGCTCTGCTGGCCGAGGCCCGGCGCATCCGCGATGAAGATGCCGCATCCTGTCACGCCATCGGCCGGTTCGGCGCTGCCTTGATTCCGCCGAACGGTGGGGTCTTGACCCACTGCAATGCCGGAGGGCTGGCCACCGCCGAGTACGGCACCGCATTGGCGGCGATGTACGTGGCCAAGGAGCAAGGGGTGCCGTTTCGCGTGTACAGCAGTGAGACCCGTCCGCTCCTGCAGGGTGCCCGGTTAACCGCCTGGGAATTGTGCCAGGCCGGCATCGAGGTGACCACCATCTGCGACAGCATGGTGGGGCACGTCATGCGCGAGGGTCGCATCCAGTGCGTCATCACCGGCGCCGATCGCATTGCCGCGAACGGGGACGTCGCCAACAAGATCGGCACCTACGGGATAGCCGTTCTGGCCAAGGCCCATGACATCCCATTCTACGTGGCTGCCCCCGCCAGCACCTTCGACCGATCCTGCGCCAGCGGGGCTCAGATCCCCATTGAGCAGCGCGACGCGAACGAGGTGCGCATTTGGAAGGGTCACGCCATCGCTCCGGCCGACGTGCCGGTCTACAATCCGGCGTTCGACGTCACGCCTGCCCACCTGATCAAGGCGTTGATCACCGATCGTGGGATCATCGAGCCGGTCGATGCCGAACACATCGAGCGGACCCTCCGCGGTTCTTGACCCTCGAACCTGGAGTGCCGATGGCAGGGTCTCGCCGCCAGGCCGGGCGGTTGTTCCTACCGTTGTCATCTGCCCGCCCCAGTCACCGATGAAGGGCCACCGGGAGCAGGGGGTCGGCGGCAGACCCAGCGGTGGCCGCCACGCTTGGCGCCGCTCGAGACGGTTTCGCTCATCGCAGCGGCAGACGTGCTCGCGTGCGATCCGCCTATCCGGCATGAAGGGGAGGCCACAGGACATGCCATACGATGTTGGCCCAGAAGTGCACCCCGACGGCCGCGATCAGGCCTTCCTTCACGTACCGTTGTCCGGCCACGATTCCGACAATGCCGTTCAACACAAACACCTCGGCCAGGACGACGGCTGGGAGTTCGGCCAGCGTGGAGACGCCCAAGACCATCACCGTGGCCGGCAGATGCGCGGCGCCAAACACCAGTGAGGCAATCACGTTGCCGGCCGCAAGTGCGAGACGTCTGGCGTGCCACCGTCTCAATGCCAGGTCCAGCAGGAACGCCCAGAACCCCATGATGAACAACCGAAAGAGGATCTCCTCGCCGATGCCCGCGGCGGCAGCCGCAATCATCGAGAGCGGGAACCGCGGGTGCGGAAATCCGGGCCAGTCTGCGGCGGCCCGCGCGAACAGGGTGTCACCGACGATCAGCACGACGCCCAGTGCCGCCCCGATCGCCATCGGAACGATGAAGGCGTGACGCCAGTCGGTGCCTTCGCGGTACATGCCCGGAAGCGATAGCTGGTGCGCGAACCAAACGCCGGCGAGGCCGAGCGATCCGTACACGAGCAGCACGATTCCGGCGTTGGCCAAGCCGAGTAGCCAGCCGGGCATGCTTGCAAACGGTTCCGGAATCTCCTGGCCGGCCATGAACTGGTCCGGCAGCCTGAGCGCGAATGCCACGAACACCAACAGCGCGTTTGTTGCCAGCAAACCGCCGAAGACGAGCAGTTGTCGCCGTCGATGGGACATGAGTTCACCCTACTCCGGGTGCAGATTGTAACGAAGCCCAACCGGCAGCCCAACAGCCTGAAGTTTGGCATGGTCGAGCCCTTCCGGGATCTGGTGCCTGACCGCATGATCAGTCGGCGGTCTTGCCGACCTCGCCGGCGAACGCCACGCCGGCGCCGACGTCGGCTCCGGCCGAACGCGACCCGCCCGCCCGGCCCCTGGGCATGGCGCTGCCCCAGCCGCACGGTGGCGAACGGCGGGTTGGGCTGCGGAGGCTGGTGGGGTATAATCCTTTCAGTCTCTATTGAAAGGAATGGAACAATGGTGGATTCCAATCTGGGGCGCTCGCGGTCATTATTTGTTCGGCGCTGGGGGGAAATGGCCGCCTCTTGGGGGATCAGTCGGACGATGGCGGAGATCCACGCCCTGATGTACACCAGTTGCAGGCCGCTGTGCACGGACGACGTCATGGGCCAGTTGCAGATCTCGCGCGGCAACGCGAGCATGAACCTGCGGCAGTTGGTGGATTGGGGGCTCATCGAGCGGGTGCACCACCGCGGCGATCGCAAGGAGTACTTCGTGGCGGAGGCGGAGGTCTGGCAGATCTTCGAGACGATCACGCGTGAGCGGCGGCGACGGGAGTTGCAGCCGGTGGTGGACACCATTGCCCAATGCCAGGAGATGATCGAAGACGAGGACGCCGGCGGGGATTCGCCTGAAGTTCAGACCTACCGGGAGCGCTTGCGGAACATGCAGGACTTCCTGACGACCATGCACCACTTGCTGAACGTCATCCTCAAGGTCAAGCGCAGCGGGTTGGGGCGGTTGTCTGAGCGGATCTTGAACATCAGCGCACCGGCGCTGCCAAAGCCGCGCCCGGCACGGCCCGCGAAGGTGTCGCGCTAGGCAGGGCGCGCCTGGGGCGCCGGGGTGCCGCGGCGAATCCGGGTCAGCGGATCTTCGCCACCACCATCGTGATGTCGTCGGCCTGATCGGCCAGGCCGACGAAGCGGCGGACATCCCAGATGATGTTCCGGGCGATCTGCGAGGCGTTGGCGACCGCATGGATCTTGAGCGAGTCGGCCAGTCGGTCCCGCCCGAAGTTTTCGCCGGCGAAGTTCTGGGCATCGACGATGCCGTCGGTGTAGAACAGGACCACGTCGCCGCGCCGCAACGCAATGTGCTTCTTGTGGAACGATTCGGTGGGGCTGACGCCGATCACGAAGTCACCGGTGCTCAGTTCGCGAATGCGGCCTTGGCGGCAGTGCAACGGTGGATCGTGTCCGGCGCAGATGAAGGTCAGGCGGCGGGCGTTGTGTGAGAACAGCCCGTAGAACATGGTGGCGAATTCGCTGGTCATGGTCTCGCGGTGCATGTGGATGTTGATCATAGTCATCACTTCGGTGATTTCCATGACGCTGTAGGCATACAGCCGAAAGGCGGTTCGCAGCGAGGCCATCATCAGGGCTGCGGGCATTCCCTTTCCGACGACGTCGGCGATACACAGCCCGACCTCCTCGGACTCCGGCAACGCATAGAAATCAAAGAAATCGCCCCCGACATCGAAGCTGGGCTCGTAGACGTATGCGAAGTCGATGTGGCGATGGGCGGGGGCGGCGTCCGGGATCATTCGCCGCTGGATTTCCCCGGCGTAGGCCAACTGGCGGTGGTAGCGTTCGGCGGTGAGCGCTTCCAGGTACAGGCGGCTGTGGATGATGGCGGCCGCGGCCTGGGAGGCGATCGAGCGGATCAGCGCGATTTCGGCCGTCGTGAAATGGTGCACCTTGGCGGTGTAGACGCGCATCACGCCGATGGTCTGACCGCGGTAGGTCATGCCAACGCTCAGCCCGCTGACGATTCCTTCTTTGGAGGCCTGCTCGCGAAAGCGGATGCGGCTGTCGGTGCGGGCGTCCTCGACGTAGACCACCTTGCCGGTGATGGCCTCCCGGTCGATGGGGTTCTCGTCGAGCAGGATCGAGCCTTTGGCCAGGTAGGCTTCGGAGAGGTTGTGCACCGACTTGATCCGCAGCTCATTGGTCTGCTCATCGAGCAGGCGGATGCTGGAAGCCTTGACCTGCATGACCTCGCAGACCTGTCGGGCAATGGTGTCGAGCACGTCCTGGAGGTCGGCGGTTCCCGAGAGCAGGGCGCTGAGGTGATTGACGGCGTCGAGCAGCACTTCGCGGTTGTGCAAGTCGAATGACTGGGCGGCAAGCCTGGCGATGATGTCGGCCATCAGCCGAAGGACTTGGGCCGCCAGACGGCGGTCGCGGCGGTGCCAAGGGCGCAGCCAGGTCTGCAGGGCGTCGTGCTGCCCGGGGGGCACGGCGAACTCCTCGGCGACCGCGGCCAGCGGCACGTCCGGCAGGTCCGGATGGGTCAGGCCGCCGAGCACGATGGTTCCCAGCCGGCGCCCGTCGTGCACGATCGGCTGGGTGAGAAAATCCAGTGCCGTGTCCGTGACCGACGCTGTAGTGGCCAGCCGGGTGATCAATTCCAGCAGCCGCCGGCCGCCGACGGGACTGTGCCGCAGCACCGCCAGCAGTTCTGGCAGACCGGAGTGCCCGAGCATGGGACGGCCGTCAGGGTCGCAAATCACTGCAGATACGCTGGTTATCTCTGCGAGTGTTTCCTGAAGGGCCCGCACCGTCTCGCTGTCGAGATCGCGGGTCAGGGTCGGGCCGGGGATGGTTGGGCTCAACGTCAACGTGGTGGGCCACCTTCATCGGTCCACCTCTCGCGTGACAGGAGGACCCGTCGTTCGGTCAAGTCAAACCGCGTGGGGCCGACAAACAGTCAGGCTGGCTATTATAGATGCCGATGAAACCGAGAGCCAGCGGGTGACAGCGGTGCGGCTTGCCTGTAGAGTTGTTGCTGCCGTCCCTGATCAACCCGGCGGAAGCAGGGGCGGTTGATCGCGGCATTCGGACAGGACCGCCACCGCGCGGGGAGCGCCTGGTTCCGCCCGCCGGATTACCCCTGGCAAGCGACGGATCATCCATGAAAGTTGGCTTCAGCTCCATTTGTTGTCCGACCTGGGATTTGCGGAAGATCTTCGAGACGGCCGTGAAGCTGGGCTACCAGGGCATCGAGTTGCGTGGCCTGCAGGGCGAGTTGCACCTGCCGCACCACGCCGAGCTGGTCCAGAAATGTGACGCCGTCGTGGACGCCTGTGACAAGACCGGGGTCGCCTTGGTCTGCCTGGGGACCTCCGCCTCGTTTGGTGACCGCCGGCCGCACGCCGTGGCCGACAGCAAGGCGGTGGTGCGTGAACATATCGAACTCGCCCGCAAGCTGCGCTGCCCGACCGTGCGGGTCTTCAGCGGCGATATGCCCACGGGCGCCAACCGCCCGGAAACCCTGGGGCGCATCGCCGAAGCCCTGGGGGAGCTGGTCCAATTCGCCGGGCAACACCAGGTCACCATCCTCATCGAGAACAGCGGCGAGCTGGCCGGGAGCAAGGACTTGTGGTTCGTGCTGGACGCCGTGTCGCACCCGGCATTGCAGGCCTGTTGGAATCCGCTCCACGGGCTCACTGCCGGTGACCGGTCCTCGGTGGCCGTCCCGCGCCTGGGGTCTCGCCTGGGGTTGGTCCACGTGGTGGATGGCGCCGTCGACGGGGGGGTCTTGAACGAATACAAGCGCCTCGGCGAAGGCAACGTCGGCATTGCCCGCCTGATGGAACTGCTCACCGGGATTGCCTACGACGGCTACGTGATGGTCGACTGGCCCAAGTTGTGGACTCCCGGGCTTGCGGATGCCGACCAGGTGCTGCCGGAGGCCATCGCGTTTCTCAAACAGTGCCTGGGCACCGAGCGGAAGCCCCTCAGCGCCTACAAGGGCGACAAGCATGCACCGCGCTTCGGCGCTCGGGCTCCGCGCACCCCTGCCCGGCAGCCATAGGTCGGTCCTGATATGGTGAATGCCCTGACGCTCGCGATTCTGCTCAGTCTCCTGGGTATCGCCAGCCCTAAGTTGACCTTCATGAGAACCCGTTTACGTTGGGCGGTCTTCGGCAATCTGCTGACCGTCGGGTTGCTGGTGGCGGCGTGGCCCTGGTGTGTGCAAACGCACGCACCGCTGGCCCGCTGCGGCACCCTGGCCGCCGGGTTGGCGCTGCTGTGGTCGTGCGTCGGTTGGGTGGCCCGCCGCAGGTTGGGCGAGCAGGGCCGCTTGCGGGCCGAGCATCCCAGCATCCAGGTGGCTCAACTGTTGTGTCTGGCGACCGGCCTGTTCGCCGTGCTGGTGTGCTCCTACTACATGGTCGATCAGTTTGCGCGGGCGTTGGCCCACACCTGGAGCTACACGGTGCTGGAAGCCAGCGGCGGGGTGCTGGGCGATCTGCCGGGAGGCTTCATTCTGTTGTGTGTGGGATTGGCCTGCCTGGTGACCACCCATGCCACGCACAGCGGCTGCCTGCTGATGCCGATGGTCTGGGTGCTGTTTCTGGCGGTGGTGTGGCACTGCCTGCACATTCCGCCGGTCATTCCGGAACTCGGGATGTTGTCCGACGGGATCACCGGTGTGCCCAGCCTGTGGCTGATGGCGCTGCTGTTGGCGACCGCACTGCTGATGAGCGCCGTGGTGGCCATCCAGGGGCACAGTTGGCGCAGCAGTCGCGACCGGGCCTGGATCCAGGATGTCGATTACCTGTTGCGGCCGCCGCGCAGTTGGCCGGGCTTGGAGCCCAGTGTGGCGGCCATGGGTCTGTTCGTCGTCGTCCTCAGTGGCCTGATGCTGGTGTATCCGGTGCCCGCCGGGTCGTTCCGCCACGTCTTGCCAAGCGGGGTCTGCGTGGTCGCGGCGCTGGTGTCGGGCGTCGCGGTGCTGGCGGTGGCCAACCGCAATTGGACCGAGAGCCTCGGCGACCTCGGCCTGGCGCTGATCAGCATCGCGTGGTGCGCGGCGGTCCTGGCATTCATGCCGTCGCAGCCGGTCGGCTTGTACGAGCGCTTCCCGCTGATCTTCAATGCCTTGATCCTGGGCTGTGCGGTGACCACGATTTTTTGGATCTGGCTGGGCGGCGTCTGGCAGCAGCAGATCGCCGACGACGGCCGTCCGTGGACCACCGCCGGGCGTCTGGTGCCCTTGACCCGCCGGGCGGCACTGACCGCGGGCATGTTCGGCGTGCTGTTTTCGCTGCAGATGGGGTTGTGGGGCCGGGTTGAAGAAGTTCACGAGTTCGACAACAGCGCCGCCCGGCTGTTGTGGGGCTACGGCTGCATGCTGCTGCTGGCGGCGGCGGTCGGTCTGGCGTACGCCCGCACCCGTCGACCCGCCTTCCGGGTGCTGATCATGCTCACCTGCGTGGCGATGGTGTTCTTCGGCTTCATGCGGGTGCTGCCCTACACCGGGTTGTCTTACTGATCATGCGCGCCGTGGTTCAACGGGTGTCCAGCGCTGCGGTGACCGTCGGCGATGAGATTGTCGGTCAGATCGGTGCGGGATTGCTGGTGTACCTCGGGGTCGCCGCCGGCGACACCGCCCGGGACGTCGCCTACCTGGTCAACAAGGTGGGCCACTTGCGCGTGTTCCACGACGCCGACGGCAAGATGAACCTGGATGTCCGTCAAGTGCAGGCCGCCTGCCTGGTGGTCAGCGCCTTCTCCACCCAGGGGGATGCCCGCAAAGGTCATCGGCCGGCGTTCACCGCCGCCGCCGCCCCGGAGCTGGCCGACGCCTTGTATCGGCAATTCTGTGAGCAGTTGCAGCGGAGCGGGGTTCCTTTGGCCACCGGCCGCTTTCGGGCGGCGATGCAGGTCCAATCGGTGAACGATGGGCCGATCTGCATCCTGGTCGATTCGGCGAAGGCGTTCTAAGACTGCAGCAGGGTGGCCGGGGCGCCCTGGGCAGTCATCGCCGTGCGGCTCCATCGTTCAAGACCCCGGCGGCGGCGGTGTCAGTGCTTGGCTTTTTCCCAATCGGCGAGGAAGCGGGCCAGCCCGATGTCGGTCAGTGGATGGTTCCAGAGCTTCTCAAAGACATCGTACGGCATGGTCGCGACGTCGGCACCGGCCCGGGCGGCTTCCAGGACGTGGAAGGGGTGCCGCAAGCTGGCGGCCAGGATCTGGGTCTGGAAGCCGTAGTTGTCATAAATCTGACGAATGTCACGGCAGACGTTCATGCCGTCTTCGCCGATGTCGTCGAGCCGACCGAGGAACGGGCTGCAGTAGGTGGCGCCGGCTTTGGCGACGATCAGGGCCTGCAGCGGCTGGAAACAGAGGGTCATGTTGACCGCCAAGTGTTCGGCCGCGCAGATCCGCAGGGCCTTGATGCCCTCGGGGATGGTCGGCAGTTTGATCACGACGTTGGGGGCGATCTTGCTCAGCGCGCGGGCTTCCTCGATCATGGCGCCGCATTCGATGCTGACCACCTCAGCGGACACCGGCCCGGAGGTGATCCCGCAGATTTCCTGAACCAGGGCTTTGAATGACTTGCCTTCCTTGGCGACCAGCGACGGATTGGTGGTGACGCCGTCGAGCAGGCCCATGTCATGAGCCGATCGAATCTGGTCTACGTTTGCGGTGTCGAGAAAGAACTTCATGCTCGGCCCTTCTGCCTGGTGCTCGGGAAAATCCCACGGCACACCGCGCGGTCGCGATCGGCGCGGTGCCGCCCGCGGCAGTGTAGCACATCCCCGAACAGATCCCACCCTGGATTTGCAGCGGGTCGGCGGGTGGGGTGTTTTTCTTCGGCAGCAACGATTTAGCGTCCCGCAGACCGTTGAACTCGGCGGGGTGCCTCACTACAATGCTGCGGTTCCGCGGCGTCTCGTAAAGGGCGCTGGGATCAGGGCTTATTTGGGGTTGGTCCGCCCGGTGTTTGACCGGGAGTGAACCGGCGGCGGACCGCCCGGCCGTTCGTGCTGCCGCTGGCAAATGGTTCCCATGGGATACTTCTCCAATATCTACCAGGCCTTGCGAACGGTGGTCATCGGCATGCGGATTACGCTGAAGTATGCCTATGCCCAGCCAATCACCGTTCAGTATCCGGACGTCGCGCCGGTGCTGCAGCAGCGCTTTCGCGGGTTTCACTTCTTCGAAATCGAGAAGTGCATTGCCTGCGACCTGTGCGCCAAAGCCTGTCCGGTGGACTGCATTTACATCGAGAAAACCGGGCCCCGCAAGATCGACAAGGATACCGGCATCGCCATGGGCGGCGCCATGCTGCGGTACGCGATTGATTACTCCAAGTGCATGTTTTGTGCGTTGTGCACCTACCCCTGCCCGACCGACTGCATCCACATGGGCAACGTTCATGACATGTCCGCCTACGACCGCGAGAGCATGATTGTGGAGTTCACCGAGTTGGCCAAGGCCGGCCACCAGACGCCCCAGCCGTTGTGGATGCAGCAGGAGCAGGCCCCGCCGTGGGTGCGCGACCTGCGGAAGCACTGGCAGGACAGTGCCCATCCGGTGAAAGACGAAATGATCAAGGCCTTGAGCCCGTCCGAGCCGCCCGCGAAGGATTGAGAGCGCCGATGTCATCAATGCCATGGATGCTGGCTGCTGCGGCCCCCGATACCCTGCGGGGCAACACCAACGTCGAGTTCATGGTCGGGGTGTTGCTCTTCGGCGGGGTCGGTTTCCTGATGGCCTTCGCGGTCCTGGTGGTCGGCAAGTTGATTCGGCCGCAGGTGGCCCACCCCGAGAAAGACGCCGCCTACGAATGCGGTGAGCCAGCCATCGGGTCCAGTTGGGTGCAGTTCGATCTGCGGTTCTACGTGGTGGCTTTGGTGTTCATCGTGTTCGACGTCGAGATCGTGCTGTTCTGGCCTTGGGCCGTGGTGTTCAAGGAGGCCGGACTGGCGGCACTGTACGACATGTTGTTCTTCTTCGGTGTGGTGGTGGTCGGCTTCCTGTTCCTGTGGAAGTACGGCTATCTGGACTGGGTGCGGGCCAGCACCGGTCAGCCCCGTGACGCGGTGTACCCGCCCAGCACGTTGTCCGAGGAAGCCCGCCGCTGGAGTTGATTCTCCCGGCGGACAGAGGATCGTGACGTGAGTTGGATTGAGAATCGATTCGAAGAAGGGTTGATGGTCACCTCGCTGGACTGGTTCCTCAATTGGGGCCGGCAAAGCAGCATCTGGCCGATGACCTTCGGCATCGCCTGCTGTGCCATCGAGATGATGGCCACCGGGGCTTCGCGGTTCGACATCGATCGGTTTGGCGCCGGGGCGTTTCGAGCCACCCCGCGGCAGAGCGACCTGATGATTGTCGCCGGCACGGTGACCTACAAGATGGCCAGCCGGGTCAAGCGCCTGTACAACCAGATGCCTGAACCCAAGTACGTCATGGCGATGGGTGCCTGCACCATCGGCGGCGGGCCCTATTTCAAGCACGGCTACCACGTGGTCAAGGGGGTCGACTTGGTGGTGCCGGTGGACATCTACGTCCCCGGCTGCCCGCCGCGCCCCGAAGCCCTGCTCGAAGGGCTGATGCGGTTGCAGGACAAGATTCGGAACAGCACCATCGCCAAGAGCGACCTGCTCAAGGCCAAGGAACTGGCGGCCGGCCGCAATTGACCGCCGCCTGGGGGGTGCCCGCCCGGTGAGCCCCGAGATCATCATGGCAACGCTGCAAGCGCGGTTTCCCGAGGCCGTGGTGGGTGCGGGCGCCGCGTCGGGCCATCCGCACGTGGTGGTCGCCGCGGAGCACTGGCCGGTGCTGGCCCGTTTCTTGCGCGCGGACCCCGAGATGGGTTTCAACCTGCTGCGCTGCATCAGCGGATTGGATCTTCCGGCCGACAACCAGTTGGCGGCGGTGTACGACCTGCACGCCCTGGCTCCGGGCCCCGCCGGCGCGTGCTGGCGGCTGGTGCACGAGTTCGCGGTTCGCGTGGTCGTGAGCCGCGATCGGCCGCACATCCCCAGCGTGGCCGACGTCTGGCCGGCTGCGGACTGGCATGAGCGCGAGGCCTATGACCTGCTCGGGATCGTATTTGACAACCACCCGGATTCGGTGACCGATCACGACGGCACCCATCCGCGGCGGATCTTGTGTCCCGATGACTGGGTCGGCTTCCCGTTGCGCAAGGATTATGTGTTTCCGCTGGAGTACCATGGGATTCCCGGAACGACCGAGTTCGAACTAACCTCGCCGGTTCATTAGACGCTCGGTTGGGGGGCGCCCGGGTCAAAGGCACCCGGGCACGCCGTTCCGAAGCGTCGCTGACCGGCGACCCCGATCCACTGCGATGACCGATATCATCTACGAAGCCCAACCGGACCTGCTGATGGATTCCGACGTTCAGGGCGACGTGCGCACCGAGGAGATGCTGGTCAACATGGGCCCGCAGCATCCGGCGACCCACGGCGTGTTGCGGGTGGTGTTGCGCACCGACGGCGAACTGGTGCTCGAGGCCGTGCCGCACATCGGGTACCTGCATCGCTGTGCCGAAAAAATCGGAGAGAACCTCCAGGCCTACCAGTTCGTGCCCAAGACCGATCGCATGGACTACCTCGCCGCCATGAACAACAACCACGGCTTTGCCCTGGCGGTCGAGCGCTTGGCGGGCCTGGAGATCCCCGACCGGGCCAGCACCATCCGGATCATCGTCTGTGAGCTGAACCGGATTGCCTCTCACCTGGTGTCCTTTGGGACCTACGGTATGGACATGGGGGCCTTCACGCCCTTCCTGTACGCCTTTCGCGAGCGGGAGATGATCCTCGATTTGCTGGAGCAGGCCTGCGGGGCCCGCCTGACCTACAGCTACATCACCCCCGGCGGCGTGACCCACGACCTGCCGGAGGGCTTCGTCGAGCGCTGCCGCGAGTTTCTGGATTATTTCGAGCCTAAGATCGCCGAATACAACAGCCTGCTGACCTACAACTACATCTTTATCAAGCGCACCGCCGGCGTGGGCGTGATCTCGGCGGACCAGGCCCTGGCCTGGGGACTGACCGGCCCGTGCCTGCGGGGCAGCGGCGTGCGCTGGGACCTGCGGAAGTGCGCCCCGTACGACATCTACGACCGTTTCGAGTTCGAGATCCCGGTGGCATTGCCGGCGGGCGGCGCGCTGGCGGTGCCGGCGGGCATGCCGCCGACCACGGTGCCCGAAAGCGTCGTGGTCGGTGATTGCTGGAGTCGCTACGCCATCCGGGTGGTGGAGATGTACTGGTCGGCGCTGATCGTCCGGCAGGCCCTCGACCAGTTGCCGGAAGGCGCCCATCAGGGCAAAATCCCCAAGACCTTGAAGTTGCCCGCCGACGAGGTGTACTTCGAGGTTGAGAACCCGCGCGGCCAACTGGGCTTCCTGATTGTCGGCGACGGGTCGGCGATTCCGGCCCGGGTCAAGGCTCGCGGGCCGAGCTTCTGCAACCTGTCGGTGCTGCACCAGGTCGGCAGAAACTGCCTGGTGGCCGACATCCCCGCCATCATCGGCAGCATCGATGTGGTCATGGGTGAAGTGGATCGTTGAGTCGGCGCCCGGCGCACGTGCCGCAGGGCTTGGCTGGCGGACCCCCGCCGGGACGACCTTGGTGTGGGCCGCATGGGCCCGTGTGACGGAGTTTCGACAGTGAGTCAGGTGTGGCTGCCATGGCATCCCAACCCCGAACGGTTTCGCCTCCGCGGGCTCACCCGGCGGTTGGTGTGGACGCCGATCCTGCTGCTGTATGCCCTGTTTCAACGGTTCCCCGGCGTGCTGTTCTACGGCGGCGCCGTGGGGGTGTGCCTGTTGATCTGGGCGCACCACGAATTGTTTCGCGTGGTCCAGGTCGCGTTCCTGGACAACCCGGCGATTAACGATCCGGCGCTGCATTCCCGCTTCGGCGGGGCGCTGGCGCTCGAGGAGTTGCGACGCGGGGTGGGGGCCTGGCTGTCGCCCGATCACGCCTGGCTGGCCTACCCGTTGTACCCCCTGGGCCATGAACTCATTCGCGATCTGCTGGCGATGGGTGGCGTCCTTCTGGTGATCTCGCTGGTGCCACTCTTCGGGATCTGGTGGGAGCGCAAGGTCAGTGCCCACGTGCAGAATCGGCTGGGGCCGATGCGGGTCGGCGGCTGGCATGGCTGGACCCAGACCCTGGCCGACGGCGTCAAGCTGATCGCCAAGGAAGACTTCGTTCCCAAAGAGGGCGATGGTCCCTTGTTCCGGCTGGCCCCGTACCTGGCGTTTGTGCCCTCGATCATGGCCTTCATCGCCTTGCCCTTCGGGACGCAGTGGGTCTTCCGGTACACCGACGTCGGCTTGATCTTCGTCCTGGCCATGCTGGGCGTGGAGGTGGTCGGCGTGATCATCGCCGGCTGGGCCTCCAACAACAAGTGGAGCGTCTACGGGGCCATGCGCGAGGCCTGCCAGATGGTCTCCTACGAGATTCCCATGGGCATGGCGCTGCTGCTGCCGATCATGGTCGCCGGAACCCTGAGTTTGACCGCGGTCGGTGACATGCAGTCCGGCGGCTGGTTCAGTTGGTTCTGTTTCCGCAATCCGGCGCTGTTCTTGGCGGCCCTGGCGTATTACGTGGCGTCGCTGGCCAGTTGCAAGCGGGCCCCGTTCGACCTGGCGGAGTCCGAAAGTGAGTTGGTCGCCGGTTTCCACACCGAGTATTCAGGCTTTCGCTGGTCGATGTTCTTCTTCGCCGAGTACTGCGCCATGTTCGTGGTCAGCGGCCTGGCGGTGATCTTGTTCTTCGGCGGCTGGAACTCGCCGGTCTCCGAACCCTGGCTGGCCTCGTGGCTGACGCATACCTGGAAGCTGCCCGATGGCCTGATCAAGACCTTCCTGGTCGGGGTGTTTGCCTCCGGGCCGCTGTGGTTCGTCCTGAAATGCGTGCTGCTGATCTACACCCAGATCTGGATCCGCTGGACGCTGCCGCGGATCCGCATCGACCAGGTGCTCTATGCCTGCGTGCAGGTCATGCTTCCGATGATGATGTTGCTGCTGCTGGGCAACACCGCCTGGATGCTGCTGTTTCCCGATGACGGAACCGCCGCTAGAATCGCCAACCTGGTGCTCGGGCTGGCGGGGCTGGTCGGGGTCGGGCTGTTTGCGGCGGCCGCCTGGAAGGGTTACCGGCGCCGCCGGCAGTTGGTTGGATACCTGGCCATCGAGGCCCTGCCCGGGTCCTAGGGCCCGGCGGTCACTCGCTTGGAAACGGTTTTGTCCCACGCGAACTTGAAGAGAAGGATTCCATGGACCGCAGCGGGTGCGTGATGATGAGTCTGCTGCTGTGGGCCGCGGTTGCGGCTCCGGCCCCGGCCGATTCGGCCGACGGACCTGCCGCCGGCGGCGCCCCGGCCGCCGCGGGCCGCAGCATCGCCACCGAACAGGATTGGCGCGAGGATGTCCTGTTCTATCTGTTCGCCGGGCTGACCGTCGTGTCGGCGTTGGGCGTGGTGCTGTCCGGCAGCGTGGTCCGCATGGCCATGTGGTTGTTCGCCGCCTTCGGAGCGGTGGCCATGTTGTTCTTTCTGTTGCAGGCGTTTTTTCTGGGCACCGTGCAACTGATCGTCTACGTCGGCGGAATCCTGGTGCTGATCGTGTTCGGGATCATGCTGACGTCCAGCTCGCCGTGGTTGAAGTTCGAGATCCGTCGTCGCGACCTGGCTGGCAGCGGCGCGGTCTGCCTGGGATTGTTCGGCCTGCTGGGCTACGTGCTGGTCAACCGCCAGTGGGTGTCGTCGGGCCAGGTGGCCGAGGGCATGCAGATGGCCGTCCTGGGCAAGCGACTGCTGACCGACTACCTGGTGCCGTTCGAGGTGACCAGCGTGCTGCTCCTGGTGGTGATGATCGGGGCGGCGTACCTCGCGAAGCAGGACCGCAATTAGAGGACAATGGCGATGGCGGGCATGGTGGCGACGATCGGCTTGACGCATTACCTGGTGCTGGGGGCGGCGGTGTTCTGCATCGGGATCTGGGTCATGGCGATCAAGCGCAATGCCATCGGGATCTTGATCGGCGTGGAACTGGTGCTCAATGCCAGCAACATCAACCTGGTGGCCTTCTCGCGCTACCACACCGGGACGCTCGACGGCCAGATCACGGCGTTGTTTGTAATTGTGCTGGCGGCGGCCGAGGCCGCCGTGGCGGTGGCCATCGTCATGAACTTCTACAAGAACTTTGCCAGCATCGACGTCGACAAGGGCGTGCGGCTCAGGGGATGAGGATGATCAGCGCCTGATGGCTACCGGAATGACATTGAGTCTGTGCCTGTGCGCCGGCGTGGGGATCCCGCTGCTGATGTTCGGGTTGTTGGCGTTTGCCGGTCCGCGGCTGGGCAAGCCCGGGGCCAGCGTGCCGGCCATCCTGGGGATCCTGAGCAGTCTGGGTGTGGCGGTCTACGTGCTGGTGGCCTGGCTGGGACTGCAACCCGCCGAACGGCTGGCGGCGGCCGAGGAGGCCTTGACGGTGCACTGGGTGACCCTCGGTGACATCGCGATCCACTTCGGCGTGCAGTTGGATTCCCTGACGGTGGCCATCTACTTCATGGTTACCCTGGTGTCGAGCTGCATCTTCGTATTTTCGCGCGGGTACATGTCCGGCCACAGCGACGAGGTCGACCATACCTGCAAGTACCACCGCTTCTTTGCCTACCTGTCGTTGTTCGCCTTCAGCATGCTGGGGCTGGTGATCAGCTCCTCGCTGGTGTTTTTGTTCGTGTTCTGGGAGCTGGTCGGCGTGTGCAGCTACCTGCTGATCGGCTTCTACTTCGACAAGAAATTTGCGTCCGACGCCGCCATGAAGGCGTTCATCGTCAACCGGATCGGCGACTTCGGGTTCATGATCGGCCTGGGTCTGGTGGCCTGGTTTCTGGGCGACCTGTCGATCGACGGGGCGGCGGCCGCCTTCGCGGGGCAATACCCCGGCCAGGGGCTGTTTGCCGCCTCGCTGCAGGTCTTTGGCTGGCAGATCAGCGGCGGCACCGTTGCCACGTTGATGGGTGTCTGCCTGTTCTGCGGCTGCATCGGCAAGAGCGCCCAGCTTCCGCTGCAGGTCTGGCTGCCCGACGCCATGGCCGGTCCGACGCCGGTCAGCGCCCTGATTCACGCGGCGACCATGGTGGCGGCGGGCGTGTACCTGGTGGCCCGGATCTTCCCGCTGCTGACCCCCGATGCCCAGTTGATCATTGCCGTGATCGGGTGCCTGACGCTGACCATGGCGGCCTTGATCGCCATCGTCCAGACCGACATCAAGAAGGCGTTGGCTTACTCGACCCTGTCGCAACTCGGTTACATGGTCTTCGGGCTGGGGGTGGGCGCCTGGGTCGGTGCGCTGTTCCACCTGGTCACCCACGCGTTCTTCAAGGCCATGTTGTTCCTGGGCTCGGGCCAGGTCATCGAAGGGTGCCACCACGAGCAGGACATGCGGCGGATGGGCGGGTTGCGGCACAAGATGCCGGTGACCTGCTGGACGTTCCTGGTGGGCGTGCTGGCGATTTCCGGTGTCGGCATCTACGGCTTGAACACCATGAAGGGCACCGGGCTGGGCGGGTTCTACAGCAAGGACGAGATTCTGGCGGTGGCGTTCTACCGGGCGTACGGCCCGGCGGGTGCCGCCGACCCGCACGCCGGCGGGTCACCGGCCGCTGCCGGGGTTCGGCTGGCGGCGCTCTTGGGGGAGCCGACTCACGGTCACGACGCGGCCGCCGGCGACGACCACCCGGGTGCGGCCGCCGGCGACGCCCGGGGCACGCACTTCGCCGGCGAGCTGGGCTCCAGTCGCGTGCCGCGGATTCCCAAGTGGCTGTTCTGGCTGCCGATCATCACCGCCTACATCACGCCTTTCTACATGTTCCGGGTGTGGTGGCTGACCTTCATGGGCCGGCCGCGTGACGCCCATGTCCACGAACACGCCCACGAGATTCCGCTGATGAAGTGGCCGCTGGTGGCGCTGGCCATCGGGACGGCGCTGAGCAGTTGGTTCTGGTTCCGGCCGCTGATTGCCGATGCCGCGCCACTGGCGGCCGGAACGGCGGTTCTGGTGGCGCCGCTCGACGGCCATGAGCATGCCATCCACGACGCGGCCCACGTCCCGCTGACCAACATTGTGTACTGGTCGTTTGCGGTCGGCTTTCTATTGGCCTGGCTGCTGTATCGCAACGGCTTGGAGCTGGCCCGGTCCCTGGCCGCCCAGCCGGGCTTGCGCCTGGCCCACACCGTGCTGACCCACAAGTTCTACTTCGACGAGGTGTACAACGCCGTGGTGGTCGGGGGGACTCGGGTGCTGGCGGTGGTCTGCGGCTGGCTGGACCGCTGGCTGCTCGACTTTGCGATTGTGGAGAACCTCGCCCGCCTGGTCAAGGCGTTGGCGCTGGTGTCCGGTGATCGCCTGGACGCCCGCGGCGTCGACCAACTCGCCGAAGGGCTCGGCCGCGGGGCCTTCGATATCGGCGACGGCTTTCGGGCGATTCAGACCGGTCGGATTCGGAACTACGTGATCTTCAGCGCGGCGGCGGTCCTGGTGGTCGCGGTCATGATTGCGGTAGGCTGACGGCCCGATTTCCGGGGCCGCCGCCAGCCGCTTCCGGCGGGCGTGCCGCCCGGCGGCCTCGAGCACCCGCAACAGGTGGATGAACCCATGATTCTGACGTGGATCATTTTTGTGCCGGCCCTGGGGGCGGCGTTGTGTCTGGTACTGCCCGGCCGGTGGTCGCGGCGCGTGGCCATGCTGACCACCGCCCTGACGCTGGTCCTAGGCGCCTCCTTGTTCACCGACTACTTCGGTGACGACGCCGGCGGGCCGGCAGCCCAGACGGTCTTCGGATCCAGCTACGGGTCGGCCGACTCCTTGCGGCACAGCTTCCGGACGCCCTGGATTTCAGGCGACAAGTTCACCATCGAATACTACGTCGGCATGGACGGGTTGAGTTTTCCGCTGGTGATCCTGACCTGCCTGATCAGCTTCTTGTCCTGCTGGGCCAGCTTCACCATCAAGAAGGCCCAGCGGGCCTACTACGTGCTGTTCCTGCTGCTGGAGACCGGCATGCTCGGGGTGTTCCTGGCCCTGGATTTCTTCCTGTTCTACGTGTTCTGGGAAGTCATGCTGCTGCCCATGTACTTCCTCATCGGCGTGTGGGGCGGCCCTCGCAAAGAGTATGCCGCCATCAAGTTCTTCCTGTTCACGCTGGCGGGTTCGGTGTTGATGCTGGTGGCCATCGTGGCGTGTTACTTCTTCAGTGCCGCGGCGCCCGGCAGTACCGGCGGGACCTTCGACATCATCCGCATGAGCACCGACAGTGCCATCGTCAAGTACTTCAACCAGCCCAACAACCTGCTGCTGGGGTTCCGCTTCGCCTCGGTGATGTTCCTGTTCCTGGGCATCGGGTTCGCCATCAAGGTCCCGACCTTCCCGTTCCACACCTGGTTGCCGGACGCCCACGTCGAGGCCCCGACGCCGATCAGCATGATCCTGGCCGGTGTGTTGCTGAAGATGGGGGCCTACGGTTTCTTCCGGATCGCCTACCCGATGTTCCCCGCAGTGGCCCTGGACTGGGCCTTCTACGTGGCCTTGATCGGCGTGATCAGCATCCTCTACGGAGCCTTGTGCGCCATGGCCCAGACCGATTTCAAGAAGCTGGTGGCCTATAGCTCCATCAGCCACATGGGCTACGTGATGCTCGGCCTGGCGGTATTGAACAAGACCGGGTTTCAAGGGGCCATGTTCCAGGTGCTGGCCCACGGCATTTCCTCACCGATGTGCTTTTTCCTGGTCGGCGTGATCTACGAGCGGGCCCATCACCGCGAGATCAACCGCTTCGGCGGGCTGTGGCTAACCATGCCGACCTACGGGTCGCTGGCCACGCTGGGCTTCTTCGCGTCGCTGGGGCTGCCGGCCTTGTGCGGATTCATCGGCGAGGCCTTCGTGGTCCTGGGGGCCTTCCGGGCGGGCGATCAGTTCTCGTGGGCCTTCAGCATGGCCATCCTGGCGGCCTTCGGGGCCATTCTGACCGCCGGATACATCCTATGGATGATTCAGCGGGTCTACCTGGGCCCGGCGAAGCAAGAGTACCAGCAGTACCCGCAGGCCAGCCGCACCGAGTTGGCCGTGCTGGCGCCGATGGCGGTGTTGTGCATCGTGATGGGCATTCTCCCGAAGCACACCGTGTTTGATTTCATGAATGGAACCCTGGACCTGCTGGTTGAAGCGGTGGCCGGCGCCGGGGGCATGACCCAACCCCTGGCCGCCGCGGTGGGGCTGTAACGTGAGCGGCGCCGTCATGGCAGAAAGCCTGGTTCAGTACTGGTTGCCCTCGGCCACCGAGCTGCGGCTCTTTGGACCCGACTTGGCACTGGTCGGCACCCTGATCGTGATCCTGGTCGGAGCCATGATCGTCGGGAAGCGCCCGCGGGTGTGTGCCGCCCTGGCCGCCGTTGGGGTGATCGTGGCGCTGGGCTTGAACGTGCAGGTGGCCGGGTTGTTGTCCGAAACCGCCGGTGGGTTTCAGGGGGCCATGGAGCCGGCTGCCGGCCGCCCGATGTTGATCGCCGACAGCCTGACGGTGTTCTTCAAATTCGTGCTGTTGGTGTTTCTGTTGGCGGTGACGCTGTTGTGGCGCGTGGGTGGCTCCGCCGCGGTGCCGGACGCTCCGGAGTTCCTGGTGCTGCTGCTGGGCAGTGCCCTGGGCATGTCCTTGATGGTCAGCACATTGAACGTGCTGATGATCGTCATCGCCATCGAGCTGGCCTCTTTGCCCAGCTATGCCATCGTGGCGTTCGACAAGCGCTCCCGTCCGGGCGCCGAGGGCGCCTTGAAGTACGTCGTATTCGGTTCGGCCAGTGCCGGGATCATGTTGTATGGAGCCAGCCTGCTGTACGGTCTCTTCGGGACGCTGGATTTGTCGGTGATGGCCGGCCGGATCGCCCAGACGCTCCAGCAGGGCGAGGACCGGCTGCTCCTGGCCGTGGCCTTGTTTACCTTCCTGGTCGGCGTCGGCTTCAAGATTTCCGCCGTTCCGTTCCATTTCTGGTGTCCGGACGTCTTTGAGGGCGCCCGCATCGAGGTCACCACCTGGCTGAGTGTGGCGTCCAAGGCGGCCGGCCTGTGCCTGCTGCTGCGGATCATGTACACCCTGGCCGTGGCCGCCGGCGGCTCGGCGGTCGAGACGTTGGAGCCGATGACCCGGGCGGTGGCGACGTTCGCGGCGCTGACCTGCTTCGTCGGCAACCTCGCGGCCTATCGCCAGACCAGTGTCAAGCGGATGCTGGCCTACTCCTCCATCGCCCACGCTGGTTACATGCTCATGCTGGGCGCGATCACCCTGCAGCAATCGGCGTCCACCGACGTGTTCGTGGCGCTGATCTGCTATGTGGTGATGTACCTGTTCATGAATCTGGGGGCCTTCGGGGCCACCGCCCTGGTGGTCTGGCAGACCGGCAGCGACCGCATTGAGGAGTTCAACGGGCTCGGGCGGCGATGCCCCTGGCTGGCGTTTGGGATGACGGTGTGCCTGTTCAGCCTCATCGGCATGCCGCCTTTGGGTGGGTTTCTGGCCAAGTGGTGGCTGCTGTACGCCCTGGCCAACCAGGGCGGCTGGTTGTACCTGCTGGTGATCTGGCTCAGCCTGAATACCTTGTTCAGTCTGTTCTATTACATGCGGATCATCAAGCACATGTACATGGTGGATGACGGTCGCGAGCGGCTGTCGGCATCGCTGCCGGGCTTGGTGCTGGTCAACCTGTGCGCGGTGGTGCTGCTGCTCGGCGGCACGCTGGGTGCGGACTACTTCAAGACCCAGGCGGCTGAGTATGCCGATGGCCTTTTCGAACCCGGGGTCCAGGCCCATGAACTCGCCGAGTCTCACTGAGACGCTCGATGCCCTGGTGCATGCCGAGCGGCGCAGCCTGCTGCCGCGCCTGCACGAGAGCACCGTGTTTGTCTCCTGGGCGTCGGCCGCCGAGGCCGATGCGGTGCGGATCATGGTGGCCGAGGAGCGCGAGCACGTCAACTGGCTGGTGGACCTGATCAATGAGCTGGGAGAGTCGCCGACGCCGTGCACGTTCGACATCCACAGCGCCACCTTCCACTACATGGGACTCAGCTACGTCCTGCCCATGGTCTTGAGCAACAAGAAACAACTGCTGCAGACCTACGAGCACCGTGCTGCCGGCGCGGCTGCCGACGCCCGAGCCGCGGCCCTGGTGTCCCGAATCCAGGCCCGCCACCAGGCCCACCTGCGGACCTTGGAGTCCTTCGCCGCATCCGCGACCCCGTGCGCGCCTGCCAGCCCGTGACGAGGGCGGTCGCAGCCATTGCATCCCCGGCAGGGTTGGCATGCTCATGCGCAGCGGGGGCCGGCGCGAGGTGTCGGCCCTCCCACTGGGGTTTGGAACCGAGCGTCCATGCGACCCGCGTCCCGCCAGAGCCGGCGATGCGGTCCGCCGCGACCTGGGGTCACGGCAGCAGGGTGTTGCGAGCGCGGTCGCCGGGTGTTCGGGTCCAGCGCGTGCTGCGCCCGCGCCGGTTCCTTACCGCGCCGGCTGCCAGCGCGTACTGCGCCGGCTGCCAACGCGTACCGCGCAGAGGAACGAGCCCTCGTTGCAAACGACCCGCATGAACCCATGCCGCGTTGGCCCCACCCAGGCCGTCCGGGATCTGACCCGCCGGCCGGGCTTGCCGGGTGTTCCCAGGTCCGGCGAGGGCAGCGACTCGGCAGGCAGGGGTTCGGACCGACCGAGCGTGTTTGGTCTGCGGACCCTGGACGCCGCTTCTTACGCGGTTTGCGAGGCACGTTGAATCCTTGCTTCCGGCGCGGGCGTGCACCCTAAAAATCGCGGCGCGGGGGCGGTGGGATGGGCAGCGGCTGGGAGACGTCGACCAGCAGATCGGGTCCCTGGACCTGGCAGGCGTAGCGCCTGAGAAACACATCGTGGGTACCCACGCAATGTCCGGTCAGCAGGTTGAACTTCCAGCGGTGCAGCGGACAGAGCACCACGGCGCGGTGCAGCGTGCCGGCTGAGAGGTTGCCGCCGGCGTGGGGGCAGCGGTTGTCGCTGACCACATAACGATCCGGATGCTCCAGGTGAAACACCGCCAGCTCCAGGTCGTGATGGCGCACGAACACGCGGTGTCCGGGGGGGCAGTGGTCGGTCGCGATGATTCGCTCAAACATGGCGGTCGCCGGTCTCAGGGCATGGGCGGCCAGTGGTCTGGTACGCGGGCCTGAACGTGGGTCCGCCTGGCGCCGCGGCCGGCGGCCGGACCGCGGTCACACCGCGGCACAGACCTTCCGGGCGGCGTCGGTCAGATCATTGGCGGTGATCAGTCCGGCAATCTCGGCGTGCCGCAGCATGTCCCGGGCTTTCTCGACGTTGGTCCCTTCCAGGCGAACCACCACGGGCACCTTGAAGCCGATCTGTCTTCCGGCCTGGATCAGGGCATCGGCGATGACGTCGCACTTGGCGATGCCGCCGAAGATGTTCACCAGGATGCCTTTGACGCGGTCGTCACTCAGGATGATCTTGAACGCCTCCACCGCGCCGGTGGTGGTCACGCTGCCGCCGACGTCCAGAAAGTTGGCCGGTTCGCCGCCGTGCAGCTTGATGATATCCATGGTGCTCATGGCCAGTCCGGCGCCATTGACCAGGCAGCCGATGGTGCCGTCGAGGGCGATGTAGGACAGGTTGTGGGCACGGGCGCGGATTTCGCTGGGGTGGTCTTCTGCGGGATCGTGCATGCTCTGGAGGTCCGGATGCCGGAACGCGGCGTTGTCGTCGAAGGTCATCTTGGCATCGATGGCCAGGATTTCGCCGGCAGGGGTCCGCACCAGCGGGTTGATCTCGGCCAGGGAGCAGTCATACTTCACGAACAGCTCGGCCAGCCCGTTGAGCACTTTGCGGACGGCGGCTGACTCGGACTTCTCACGAAAGCCCAGCGCCTGGATCAGATTGGCAGTCTGGAAGGGCAGCAGCCCCAGGTGTGGATGCAGCCACTCCTTGACGATGGCGCCCGGGTTGCAGGCGGCAACCTCTTCGATCTCCACGCCGCCTTCGCGGCTGACCATCATCACCGGCGTGGACCGGGCCCGGTCGATGACCATGCCGACGTAGTATTCGCGATCGATGTCCACCGCCGAGGCGATGAGCAGCCGTTTGACGGCGATGCCGTCGGGGCCGGTTTGTTTGCTGACCATGCGGTTTGCGAGCATGAATTCGGCGGCCTGCCGGACCTGGTCGGCGCTGCGGCACAGTTTGACAAAACCGGCTTTTCCGCGGCCGCCGGCGAAGACCTGGGCCTTGACCACCACCCCACCGCCGATGCGGTCGTACGCAGCGGCGACTTGTTCCGCCCCGCTGACCGTTTCCGAAGGGGGCACCGGAACGCCGAATCGTTCCAGGAGTCCACGAGCCTGGTATTCATGGATACGCATTGCAATGGGTTCCTTGCCGCCCTGCGGCCGTGTGGCGAGGTTCGTGCCATGATTGTGCGGGGCGGACCGGCGATGTCAAGCGCCCAAAAGAGAAACGGCGGCCGGCATCCAAAGCGCCGGCCGCCGTTGTAACGGCAAGGAGCAAGGTGTGCTTACGGAGTGAACGTGATCGACCACGCATTCAGGTTGCCGGTATCGGCGCCCGCGCCATCGGTCACGTTCAAGGTCCAGGCCCCGGCGGAGCTTTGACCGTCGAAGGTGCTCAGCGGGCTATTCGGCGTGAAGGAGCCCGCCAGATTGTCGAAACAGGCCGCTTCGATCGGCCCGGAACCGCCTTCGTCATCCAGAACGACGGCGGGGTAATTGTTCGCCGAGCAGCCACAGCAGAAACCCGGACCGCAGCCGTCGGCCGCCAGGCCGGGCCGGCGAACCAGCTCGACGGCGGCACCGCCATCATGGGACAGGGTCACGCAGAGGTCGCCCACCCACGTGTGGCTGATGTCGACCCCGACATTGACGTCACTCAACGGGAAAGCCAGACCCATGATCAGGGTGTCGCTGACGCCGGCGGCATCGTTATCGGGGATGGCCAGGTCCGGCGTGGAGGTCAGCGTGACGGGCTTCGTGGGGCCGCAGTCACAGTTCTCGTCCAGGGCCGCCTCGTCGGCGCAGACGTCGTCCCAGACGGTGCTGCAGCAGAACGGATCCGCTGCGCACACCGAAGTGCAGCAGCCGGCGTCCTCACAGTAGGGCGTGTCGCCACCCACGCAGCAGTCACCGGTCCCGGGGACACCGCAGGCCGGCTGAGCCGGGCAACCGCAGGCCGGGTCGGCTTGAGCTTGGGAGGCGCAAACCTCATCCCACTCGGTGTCGCAGCAGAACGGATCGGCCGCGCACACCGACGAACAGCAATTGGCGTCGTCACAGCCGGGCGTCCCGTTGGGCTCGCAGCACTCGCCGTCGCCGGGGCAATTGTCGATCGGTTCCTCACAGTTGACGTTGAACAGGAACAGATCGGTCTGGCCCATGTCGTTCTTGCAGACCAGGGCCCAGGGACCGCAGTTGAGATCGCCGGCCCAGAAGGGGATCCCGAAGGGGCTGGTGATGGCCGTGCCCGACGGCGGGTTCAACTCGAAGCCGTGGTTCACGGCTTTGAGCGGGGCACCGGCGAACAGTGGAAAGGCGATGAACGACACCTGGTGGGCCAGCACGCCGCCGGAGTAATAGAACCAATAGCTCTCATCCTTGAACGTGGCAATCTCGACCCGGTTGGTCGGTTGGGCGTTCGGGCTGAGAATGTGGCACATGATGTCGGCCGGCGGCAGGTCGTCGTTGAGCGCACCGCCGGATTGCGGCTCCGAGAACACCGGGCCGCCCTTGGCGGAGCGCTGCCCGATGCCAAGCTCACGATGCAGCAGGCGCTTGTCCGCAGCGCTCAGGGCACCGGGGGCCTGAGTTTCGATGTTGCTGATGATCTCGCCAACACTGAGCGGGCGCTGTTCGACGGGCTGCTGGGGCTGAGGGTCGTCCAGCCCGTTGAGGCCCAGGCTTTTTAGCTTCTCGAGCGACGCGCTGGAATTGACGGTGGCCAATGGCTTGGGCTTGACCGGGTTCCGCTGGTCCGCATTCACCAGGGCCGAGACGCCGACCAATGCCCCACAGGCCACCAGACCCACTAGTGCAAACAGTTTCAGATCGTGTTTCTGCATCGTTCTTTCCTTTCGATACGTTAACTCGCAGTGTATCGCGTCGGTCTTGGAACTCCCACGATATTTCCGGATCGTCCAACACAATCAGCCCAGCCGATCTGCGTGGACCCGCTTGATTGATCTCCCAACCCAAGTCTCAAGGTCGATTCCGGTCGACCGCGGAACCATCCGCCCGCGGGAAACCAGCGACCCCTACATGCGTAGACAATCCGGGAGCAGGGCAACTCTGCGCAGCCGAGTGAACAAGACCCATAGGCAGAAACGTCGACGGAATCACCGCTTGCTCTCTCCGGAGATGAATTGGCCGCGCTGTCCTTGCACCTCGACCGGCAGCCAATTCGCGTGATTTGGAATCCCTCCCTTTGTGGATGGGGCTTCCGTCTAGCTGGGGCGCATCATATGGTCCCCGCCCGGCCGTGTCAACCAGAACCCTAATGCCGGGCCAACCCCCAGGATTCGGCTAGCGCTTGTGGACGTTGAGGTTAGGAAGGCGACGGATCCAGGTGAGGTAATGAACTTCACTCTGGCTTTACACCTTGTGGGTGGGGGGGCATGGGCCGGCCGACTGGGCATGCCCCCCCCCAGGAACCGCCTGCCACGGAGCCCAGCGGCATCTGCTGCCCGCAGATTGGCCGGGCCCTGGCCTTGAAATGCGCCGTATCAGGGTTATACTGCCAAATCCTACTTTCTTGGGTCGCGACTGAATGCGGGAATGCCATGGCGATTAATGCGAATCAAAAAACCACCTTGCTGACGCCCCAGACGGTCAAGCATCGCTGGTTTCATGTGGATGCGGCGGACCAGGTCCTCGGCCGACTGGCCACCCGGATCGCGACCGTGCTGATGGGCAAACACAAGCCCAACTACACACGGCACGTGGACTCGGGCGACTATGTCGTGGTGACCAATTGCGAGCAGGTCGTGGTCACCGGGAACAAACTGTCCCAGACCACCCACGACACCTATTCCCATTACCCCGGCGGCCTGCGGCGTACTCCTCGGGCGCGGATCTTCGACCAGCATCCGGAGCGGTTGGTGGCGCTTGCCGTCAAGCGCATGCTGCCCAAGAACGCGCTGGGCCGCCACATGTTCTCCAAGCTGAAGACCTATCGCGGGAGCGACCATCCGCACCAGGCGCAGCAACCCAGTCCCTTGGCCTTCAAGCGTGCATGAAGGAGTTTGTTCCCGTGACCGATGTACCACAGACAACTGCCGCCAGTCCCGAGACCAGTAAATCCAAGGCGGTGACCATCCCGGATCCCGACCCCAAGAAGCGCTGGTTCTGGGGCACCGGCCGGCGAAAGCGCGCCGTGGCCCGCGTGCGGATTCGACCGGGCGATGGCAAGTTCGTGATCAACACCCGCGAGGTGGATCACTATTTCACCCAGCCCCAGGATCGCCAGGCGGTGATGGCGCCGTTGAAGGCCACCGAGAACCTCGGACGCGTCGATGTCTACGTCAACGTCGGCGGCGGAGGATCCACCGGTCAAGCGGGCGCGATCATGCTCGGACTGGGCCGGGCTTTGAAGCTGGCCAACCCCGACTATCTGCCGATCCTACGGGAGCGCGGATTCCTGACCCGCGATTCGCGGATGGTCGAGCGCAAGAAGTACGGTCAGAGCGGCGCCCGCCGCCGATTCCAGTTCTCCAAGCGGTAGTGGCATTTGGCGAGCATCGATCCCAAGCCCACGGTTTTCCCCGTGGGTTTTTTTATGGTGGAGCATTCCGGCATGCGTGCCTCGGCGGCGGTCTGGTGTGTTTTGGTGCTGCTGGTCTGCGACCGCGGCCTGGCAGGAGACCGCACCAGCAGCCGGCCATTTGCCAGCCGTTCGGAGGTCATTGCCCGCCATGGAATGGCCGCCACCAGTCATCCGCTGGCCACCCAGATCGCGTTGGAGGTGCTCAAGGGCGGCGGCAGCGCCGTGGATGCGGCCATCGCCGCTAACGCGGCCCTCGGCTTGATGGAGCCCACCGGCAGCGGCATCGGGGGCGATCTGTTTGCCTTGGTGTGGGATGCCCGCACCCGGCGGCTCTACGGGCTGAATGCCAGCGGGCGCTCGCCGCGGGGTTTGACGGTGCAGCACTTTCGCGATCAGGGTCTTTCGGCGGTCCCGGATTTCGGGCCGCTGCCTGTGACCGTGCCGGGGTGCGTGGACGGCTGGTTCGAACTGCATCGCCGCTTCGGCAAGCTGCCGATGACCGCCGTGTTGGAGCCGGCAGTGCGGTACGCCCGCGAGGGCTTTCCGGTCAGCGAGCTGATCGCCACCTACTGGGCCATCGGCGGCCAGCGCTTGCGCGACTACCCCAACTTCGCCGCCACCTACTTGCCCAACGGCAAAGCCCCGGCCAAGGGCGAGCTGTTTCGAAATCCGGATCTGGCCCGGACCTACGAGCAGATTGCCCGCGAGGGGCGCGACGTGTTCTACCGCGGGGTCCTGGCCGAGCAGATGGACGCCTTCTTTCGCAAGCACGGCTGCTACCTGCGGCTGGACGATCTGGCCGCCCATCGTTCCACCTGGGTGGATCCGCTGGCGGTCAATTATCGCGGGTACGACGTCTGGGAGTTGCCGCCCAACGGCCAGGGCATCGCCGTGCTGCAGATGCTGAATCTGTTGCAGCCCCATGATCTGGCAGCGATGGGCCACAACAGCGCCGCGACGCTGCACCTGATGATCGAGACCAAGAAGATCGTGTTCGAAGATCGCGCCCGCTTCTATGCCGATCCGGATTTCGCCCGGATCCCGCTGTCGGAACTGATCTCCACCTCGTATGCCGCTCAGCGGGCCCGGCTGTTTGATCCGCAGAAAGTGTTGCGATCGATTGCGCCGGGTCATCCGGGGCTGTCCGACGGCGACACCGTGTACCTCACCGTCGGCGACCGCCAGCGCAATATGGTCTCGTTGATCCAAAGCAACTATCGAGGCTTTGGTTCCGGCCTGGTTCCGGACGGGCTGGGGTTCTGCTTGCAGGATCGCGGGGCGTTGTTCAGTTTGCAGGACGGCCACCCCAATGTCTACGAGCCCGGCAAGCGGCCCTTTCACACCATCATTCCCGGATTTGTGACCCGTGACGGAGCGCCGTTCCTGAGCTTCGGGGTCATGGGTGGGGACATGCAGCCCCAGGGTCACGTCCAGGTGTTGTGCAACCTCCTCGATTTCGGCATGAACCTGCAGGAAGCCGGCGACGCCGCCCGCTGGTACCACCGCGACAGCAGCGAACCCACCGGCACGTCCATGACCGATGGCGGTCGGGTGGCCTTGGAGTCTGGGGTTCCGGCCCAGATCCGCGGCGCGTTGCAGCGCCTGGGGCACACCCTGTTCGAGGGGCCCGGTCTTTTCGGCGGATATCAGGCCATCCGGTACGATGCGGCAAACGATGTCTATGTCGGGGCTTCCGAGTCGCGCAAGGACGGACAGGCCGCCGGGTACTGAGCGATCTGGGCAGCCGGCGAGCAAGCATGGCCCTGTTGGACGACATGTTCTACTATCCGTCGCGGCGCTTGGCGGCGCGGCCGGAGCAGCCCTTCGAGGCCATCCACTTTCGCACCTCCGACGACGTGTTGCTATCCGGGTGGTGGTTCCCGGCGGAACCGCCGGCCCGCGGCACCGTGGTCCACTGCCACGGCAACGCCGGAAACGTCGCCGGCCACTTCCAGCAGGTCGCGTGGTTGCCGGCATGCGGCTTTCAGGTGTTGTGCTTTGATTATCGCGGGTACGGTGAATCCGGCGGGCGGATCAGCCGCCCGGGATCGATTCTGGACACCCACGCCGCGATCGAGGCGGCCCGGGCGCGCGGCGGATGCGACCGCGGCGGCGTCATGCTCTTCGGACAATCGCTGGGCGGCGCCGTGGCGATCGTCGCGGCGGCCGAGCGCGGCGACGTCGCAGGGGTGGCGGTCGACGGTCCGTTCAGCGAGTACCGCGCCGAGGTCCGCTGGGTGCTGCGGCGCCGCTGGTGGACTCGGGGGGTTGCCGGTGTGCTGGCCCGCGCCGGGGTCAGCCGGGGTTGCGACCCCATCGATTACGTCGCCCGGGTCGCCCCCACGCCGTTGTTCCTGATGCACGGCAAGCAAGACCGCATTTGCCCGTGGGAGATGTCGCAGGACCTGTACGACCGCGCCGGTGAACCCAAGGCCCTGTGGCTGATCCCCGAGGCGAACCACTATCAGGCCCTCGCTGAAATGGCAGACCTGGCCCGCCCCAAGCTGCTGGGCTTTTTCGATGCGTGTGCAAGCGCGGCGGCCAGCGGGTAACCCCGCTCGCAGACGGTGGGTCAGGACAGTTGGGCCAGGGCGGCATCGGCGGTGTGATCGATCAAGGTGGCGATGGTCATCGGACCGACGCCGCCGGGGACCGGCGTGATTTTTGAGGCCCGCCTGGCGGCCGCGGCCGTGTCCACGTCGCCGATGTTACCGCGATTGTAGCCGGCGTCGACGACCACGGCCCCCGGCTTGATCCAATCGCCGGCCACGAATTTGGGTTTGCCGACCGCGGCAATCAGCACGTCGGCCTGGCGAACGATGTCCGGAAGGGCCCGGGTCCGCGAGTGACACAGGGTGACGGTGGCGTGGGCGTTGATCAACATGGACGCCATCGGCCGCCCGAGGATCGGACTGCGGCCGATGACCACGGCATAGGTTCCGTCGAGCGCCACCTGGTATTCCTCGAGCAGGCGCATGATGCCGGCCGGCGTGCAGGCCGCAAATGCCGGCAGGCCCAGAAGGGTCCGACCCAGCGACGCCGAAGTGACCCCGTCGACGTCCTTGGACAGCGGGATCGCTTCAAAAGCCGTCCGCCGATCAATCGGGCTGGGCACCGGGTGTTGAATCAAAATGCCGTGAATCTCGACATCGGCGCCCAGTTTGTCGATCTCGGCGACCAGTGCGGCGGTGGTGGTGCCCTTGGGCAAGTCCAGGCGCAGCGATTTCATGCCCACCGCTTCGCAGCGTTTCTGCTTCATGCGGACATAGGTCGCCGACGAAGGATCGTCGCCCACCAGGATGGTGGCCAGCGCTGGTGTGACGCCGAACTCCTGTTGGGCCCGGCGGACTTTCTCGGCGGCTTGGTGCAGCACCCGGCGGGCCAGTGTACCACCTTCCATCAGCAGCGCGTGGCCGGCGGATTCCATGGCCACAGAATACCGCGGCCCCACGCGGCTGTCATCACCGCTTCCGGGGCGTCAAAGGGCAGGGCGAAGGGCGTGGGATTCAGAACCGGCCGGAGCCCCAGGTGTCCGTGACCGTTGCGCAGGTCCAACACCGGCAGATCGAGATCCAGGGCGATCCAGGCTTCCAGGTTGGCGCCCCGTGACTGTTGCCAGGATTGAGCCGCTGCCGCAGCATCCATAGGCGCGGTGCGTTCTCGCTGAGCGCGGGGGTCACCTGGGCGGTCACGGTTTCGGGTCTCCGGGGTCTTTCAGGCGGTCCAGCGACCGGCATATTGCGTGCTGTACTCGCCACCGTCGCGCTGGGCGATCTGGAACAACCGCTTGGCGATTTGTCGCAGGTGCAGTTGGTCGTGTGCGGTCCAGGCCGCCAGCAGATCACCGGCGCGAATGGAACCCAGTTTGGGGTGCTCGTAGCGCTGTTCCCAATCGGGGGCATCCAGGCTGCGCAACCAAGTCACCGACGCGTCGCGGGCGCTCTGAAAGCGCTGCAAGGCCTCATCGAGTTTGCCTTCGTTGTAACGCCGATCCAGAGCCCAACCTTCAGGATCGATTGGCGGCCACGGTTCGGTGGATTGGCCCAGGGTCAGTGCCAGTCGGCGGCGAAAGTCTTCTTCTTCCTCGTCGCCCAGATGGCAGACCACTTCCAGAATCGACCAAGCCCCGTCCGGCGGCTTCCAGCGGGCGTTGTCGGTGGACAGCCCGCCGACCACTGCGGGCAGGATCTTGCGGAACCGATCGAGGGCATCAATTAATCCAAGAGCATTCACCATTCGACTCCTCAGGACGGTACCCGGCGACTGCACCGCCATTCTAACCGCTGGCGGCGTTGGCGTCAGGGCGATCCGACGCTCAAGGCGGACCGGTGGCTTGCCGGGATTCCCGGGTCGGCTCCGCAGGTCGGTGGGCCCGTTTGCCGTTGCGACCTGCAAGGCGCCGCCTAGCGCGCGCGTCATCCAACAGGTACCACCTGACGGGTATTGGCGGGGACCCTAGGCTCGGGCGTCAGGATCCCGCGGAAATTCAACGGGTCGGCGGCCACGACGCTGACCGGCTGGTGGGCGTTGTCGCGACGGATCCGCCGCAGTTGCTCCACGGCTTCGGGCAGGGCGTATTGCTCACCGGACACGCCGGCGACGAACCGGCCGCCACGGACCTCGCCGCGCAGTTCCATTCGCCGGAATACGCCCAAGAGTTCAAACCAGCGGACGGTCCACTTCTCACGGGTCACCGTACGGCGAAACACCACGCCGGTGCGGCGCAGCAGTTGTTCGGCGAGGAAGGCCGGATCCGGGGCAGGTTGCGGGCCGTCGCGGAACAACGACCAGCGGCCGATCGGGCGGACCCGGTGGCGGCGGCGCGATGGCGGTGTGATCAACTGGCGGACTGCCCCGAAAGAGTCGGCGGTGACGAGACCGCGGCTGACGCACTCGGCGACGCCCATTTCGAGGTGGCCGGGCAACAGGTTGCAGTGCCGTTGGAGTTCCTGCGGAAAGCTGGGCCCGCGGCCCCGCAAAGCGTCGAGGACCTCCTGGGCCGGGCCCGACAGTGTCGTACAATCCGGCGCGTCGGCCAGACCGAGCCAGCAGGGCAGCGCTTCGCGCGGCAGCAGACACACCGGCGTACTGCGGATCGCCGTCGCGGCACTGCCCCACAATCGGCCCCAGGCCACTTCGCCGGACAGGGTGACCTCGTCGAGCCACTCCTGGCGGTAGTCGCTGATCCGCGCCGGCAAGATGTGCTTTTCCCAGGCGGCCAGCGGGACCTCAAAGCCGGCCAGTTGGTGCACGACCTCGAGCACGCCGCGCGGCCCGGCGAGCCGGTGCGGCGGGGGCAAATGTTGCCAGCAGGCCAGGAAGCGCAGAAAGGCTGCCGGTGTGACCGGCTCGATTTCCTGCCGCAGACGGTCCAGGGTGTACCGCTGGATGCGGGCCAGCAGGCGCCGTTCGCACCAGGCGGGGCGACCTTGCAGGCGGGTGCGCAGAATACGGCCCTCGGCCTGAAGCGCCAGCATCAAGGGGTGGTCATCGAATACCGGCCCCAGGGCTTCAAGTCGACCCAGCAGGATGTCCTTCGGATCGGTCGGGCCGTCGGTGGCGTAGTATCGATCGCTGTCGCGGCGGACTCGGCCGGCGGATTGCAGCGCTTCGATCCACGGCAGCCAGTCGCGAGCCTCGGCGCCGGTCACGTAACCCATCCACAACAGCGCCTCATGGACCTCTTCCGCATCGCCGGGATCCGGCCAGGCTTCCTGCCGCACCCGCTGCACGGCGATAGCGTCCAGTTCGCCGAGTTCGTCCAGCGTGCGCGTGTCCAAAGTCCGGCGGGTCATGACCGCCTGGGTGCGGCGCTCTTCCAGCGGGGCATCGTCCAGGAAGCTGTACGGTTGAGCTGCCAGGATGCCTCGGGCGAATGCTGAAGGCTCGGGCGTATCGACTGCCAGCGTTTCGATGCTGCCATCGGCCAGTCCGCGCAGGACTTCGAGAAAGCCGTCGACATCCAATGCCTCGGTCAGGCAGTCTTCGATGGTCTGGCGCACCAGTGGGTGGTCGGGGGGAATCTCCAGGCTGCCGGCGGGCAGGTTCTCCGGGCACGCGAGCACGTCGGGGAACGCAGCGGCCAACAGGTCATCGGCGCGCATGCGGCGGATGGCCGGTGGAACTTTGCGACCGCCTTGCATGCGCGGAACCAGCAGCGCCCGGCCGACGTTCCATCGCCAGCGGGCTTCGAAGATCGGCACAGTGAGGATCGCCTGGGTCAGCACGTCGCGGGCCGAATCGGGATGCAGGAAGCGGAAGACATCCTCCAGCGGGAAACTGTGATGCGGGCCGAGCGAGATGATGATGGCTTCTTCGTTGGCCGCGGCCTGCAGCTCGAACCCGAAGCCACGGCAGAACCGTTTGCGCAACGCCAGCCCCCAGGCGCGATTGATCCGGCCGCCGAACGGCGCGTGCACAATCAGTTGCATGCCCCCGCTTTCGTCGAAGAAGCGCTCCAGCACCACGCGCCGTTGCGTGGGCAGAGCGCCGAGGGCTGCCCGCCCTTCGTTCAAGTAGTCGGCGATCTGGGTGGCGACACCGCCGCCCAGGCCGCCAATGCGCATCAAGGCCGCGGCATCGTGCCCGATTTCGCGAACCACGCCCACCTCGGCGGATAGCTCGCGGGTCCGCGACGGAGCCTCTCCAAACCAGAAGGGGATGGACGGCGGCTGGCCGTGGGCGTCGGCCACGCGTACCCGGCCACGCTCCACCTTGAGGACCCGCCAGGAGGTGTTGCCCAGTTGGAAGATGTCACCGACATTGGATTCGATGGCGAAGTCCTCGTTGAGCGTGCCGACGGTAATGCCTTCCGGGTCGGCCACCACCGGGTAGTCGGCGGTGTCGGGGATGGCACCGCCGCAGGTCAAGGCCACCAACCGGGCGGCCCGGCGGGCTCGCAGCCGGTTGCCGATCCCGTCGCGGTGCAGCAGCCCGCGGCGCCCCTGGGTGTGCAGCGCTGCCACGGCGTCAAAGTCGGCCCGCGATACGCGGGTATAGGGGCCGGCCCGGCGGCAACATTCGAACAGGTCCTGTTCGGCCCAGGTATCGGTGACACAGGCGGCGATCACCTGCTGGGCCAGAATGTCCAGCGCGGCCACCGGCGGTCGCAGTTGATCGAGGTCGCCGCGCTCGATGGCCCGCAGCAATGCGGCGGCCTCCACGGCCTCATCGAGCGTCAGCGGGAACAGTCGGCCCTTGGGGACCTGGCCCAGCGCGTGACCCGATCGGCCGATGCGTTGCAGCGCAGTGGCAATCGACCGGGTTGAGCCGAGTTGGATGACCAGATCGACCTCGCCGATGTCGATGCCCAGTTCCAGGGAGGCGGTGGCGACCAGCGCCCGCAGCGCGCCGGACTTGAGCCGCTGTTCGGCGTCCAGCCGCCGCTCCCGCGACAGGCTGCTGTGATGGCAGGTCACCGCATTCTCGCCGAGTGGATCACTGAGCCGGGCGGCCAGCCGTTCGGCCAGTTTGCGGGTGTTCACGAAAACCAAGGTGGTGCGGTGTTCCTGAATGAGTGCCGCCATCCGCTGGTAGATCTCGTTCCACTGTTCATGGGCGCACACCGCGCTGAGCGGCGTGTCCGGGATTTCAACGGCTATATCCATTGCGCGGCGGTGGCCGACATCGACGATTTGGCAGTCGCGCCCGGCACCGGCCAGAAAGGCAGCGACCTGCTGCATCGGCCGCTGAGTGGCCGACAGCCCGATCCGCTGAAACTCACCGGCATGGGCCGCCAACCGCTCGAGTGACAATGCCAGGTGGGCACCCCGCTTGTCGCTGACCACGGCGTGGATCTCATCGACGATGGTGGTTCGTACCTGCCGCAGCAATTCCCGGCCGCCGGCGCTGGTCAAGAGGATGTACAGCGATTCAGGTGTGGTCACCAGAATGTGCGGCGGCTGGCGCCCCATCGCGGCCCGCTCACGCTGCGGCGTGTCGCCGGTGCGGACCCGCACGCGCACCTCGGGCAGGTCGCCGTCCAGGGCCCGCATGGCAGCCAGCGGGCCCGACAGGTTCTTTTGGACATCATTGCCCAGGGCCTTGAGCGGCGACAGATACAGCACCTGGGTGTGGTCCGTCAGTTCGGGCCCCTGCCGGACCAGGGTGTTGATCGCCCAAAGGAAGCCGGCCAGGGTCTTGCCGGTCCCGGTGGGGGCGGCAATCAAGGCGTGGGCACCGCTGCCGATCAGCGGCCAGCCCAACCGTTGGGCCGCGGTCGGCTGGCCGAACTGGGTTTCAAACCAGCGCCGAACCGTGGGATGGAATTCGGTAAGTGGCATGAAGCACTACCACGCCGCCTGGACCAGCAACGCGGCGCCGCTGCCCAGTGGCACGCCGGGCAGCCACCAACCGGCGGCGCGGCGAATCAGTTGCATTTGGGGCGTCAGCGTGCACATCAACACCCACACCAGTAGGCAGACGCCCGCCGCCATGTGCAACCCCAGACCCAGCAGGATCAGGTGGGTGATCGGAACCAGCAACAACACCGGCGGGATGGCGCCCAGCGCGGTCGGCAGCCAGATGCGCGGGCCTGCACGAGTCGTGTCGCGGCCGCAGACCTGCAACAGGACACATCCGGCGGAACATAGCGCCGGCCAGGTCAGCACGTAGCTGGCGGCCGGCACCAGCACCGCGCAGGCGAGCGCCGCCAGGGCCACCCACAGTGCCGCCGCGGTTGCCAGTTCGATGTCGGCCTGCGGCTCGCTGCGGAGACAGACCACCGCCGCCGACGCCGCCGATGCCACCAGTCCAAAGCCGGCGCCGGACCACTCCGGATCAGCGCTGATGGCGGTGGATGCCAGCAGCCGCCAAGTTGCGTAGGTGAGCCCGGCGGTGAGCGCGGCGGCGAACACGACCAGCCCGGCGGCACCGCCCAGCCCGCCGAGACCGATGCGCCCGCGCCGGCGACCGATCCAGACCCCGGTCGCTGCCAGGCCCACGGCGGTCGTGGCCAGCGGAATGGCCAGGTACAGCGGGTACCGCACCAACCCAATGCCCGGCAGGGTGAAGAAGGTCACGTTCGCGGCGGTGGGCATTGAGGCCAGATCGAGATTGCCGAAATGACGGGCCAGGGCCAGGGCCTGCTGGCCGTGATGTCGCAGGCTGCCGGGATCGAGGTGCACAAGGTCGTCCCGAATGGTGTGGTAGTGCTGTGGCGATCCGATGAACGCAAAATTCAAACCGGGCAGCCCGGCGCCCTTGAACACCGTAAAGTCGGTGTCGTTGGGCATGTGCTGATACACCGCGTCGCTCAACGACGTGGCAATCGGATGGGGGGCCACCCGCCCGAATTCACCAATGAGCCAGCCATTGCCCGGGCTGGTCTCAAACATGATCGACGGTCCGCTGGTTCCGCGGGCTTCGAAGTTCAGCACCATGCCGAGGTCATTCAGCCGGTCGTCGCGGGCCAAAGCGCGGGCCCCCAACAGACCCAGTTCCTCGCCGTCGGTCAGCAGGAACACGATGTCGTTGCGCAGCGGATCGCCGGCGGCCAGCAGTCGTGCCACTTCCAGAAACGACGCCAGCGCCGCGCCGTCGTCAGCGGCACCCGGTCCGGCGGCCACGGAGTCGTAATGGGCCGCCAGCCCGACGGCCGGACCCGCCCGCTGACCCTTCAGCAGGGCCCGGATGTTGACCAGGGGGACCTCGTTGCCGCGAAAGTCGGTGCCGACGGCGTGGTGGGTGTCGACGTGCAGCCCGACCTTCTGGAACGTGCTGACCAGGTAATCGCGTACCCGGGCGTGAGCCGCGGTGTTCGAAGGGTGCGGTTCGCGGCCGATTACCTGCAGGTGGGCCAGTGCCGCCGCGGTGCTGAAGCCATCGGTGCCGTCATGGCCGGGCGGGCACAGGTGACCGAGGGCAGCGGCCACCGCCGCCAGCACGAGGGCAGCGGTACACCCGGCGGCCACACCGGGGCGGATGGCTGTCGTTGGTGGGTCTGCTGGATCCATCGGGGCGTGCCTCTGGTGCATCGGTGCTTGTCGGTGAGGCTCCAGGGTAGTCGCTGGCCTGCGGCCGGTCCAGCCCGGACGCCAGGCTCGGATTCAGGCGGTGTGCAACCGACTGGGGTTCGCTGTGTATATGTACTTGTGAATGCTCGCGAGCCAGAACATCGCGGCCGAACGTCCCGAAATGTCCTATTTGCCGTGGCTGGGTCCGCAGGCGGTTCCAGGGTCAAGTTTGTCTGGGCAATTGCCGATCCGTGGACCATTCTGCGTTCATTCAGGCCGAGGGCGTGAAGTACTGCTTGATGTGCCCGAGGTGCGGATTCCTTGACGCTGCTCGTTCAGAAGGATTATCCTACGCCTGTTGTACCGATCGACGCTCACCTTTAACAATCAGGGTTAGATCATGAGAAAGCAACACCTGTGGATTTGTCTCTTTGTCGCGGCGGGCATTGCCGGATCCGCGTCGGCCCAACAGACCGAACCGGCCAAGCCTTCCGGAACCCCTGAAGCGAAGCCCGGTGCGGACGACAAACGGCGGCAAATGGCCCGCATGTCGCCCGAGGAGCGCAAGAAGAAGGAAGAGGACCGGATGGTCCAGATCCTGGCCGGGACCTATAAGCTGACTGCCGAACAGCAGCAGCAGATCCGCAGCGAGGTCGAGAAAATCAACGAGGACTACCGCAAGGAGATGGGTCCGACGCTCCGCGAAATGGAAAAAGTCGAGCACGAGATGGGCCGCATGTACCAGGACTGGCTGAACAAGCAGCAGGCCACCGGCAAGCCGCAGCCCAAACCGTGGGAAGACCCCAAGTTCATCACGTTGCAGGATCGGCTGCGGGTCCTCAAGCAATCCAATCAGTTGGACTGGTCGAAGACGCTGGAGCGCATCGAGAAGATGCTGCCGGCGCCGCAGGTTGAGTTGGCCCACGCCCAGCGCCAGGAGTGGATTCGCCGATTGAAACAGGCCAACGCCAGCCCCAGCGTGAGCGAGACCGCCGGCATTTCGTCCTGGGAAGAGTATGCCAAGCGGTTCAGCACGCAGTACGCATTTGACGCCGGGCAACAGAACGCGGTCCGCGCCGTGTTGAAGGATGTCCAGGACCGCGCTCAACCGATCCGACGGGCCCGCGAGGGCGTCCTGCAGTCGCTGCAGACCGGGACGCTGACCGAGGGCCAGACCCAACAATTGACCGCGCTCAACGATCAGATTGAGAGTTTGTTCACGGAACTCAAGAATCGCCTGGAGGGACTGGTCACCGCGCAGCAGCGCCAAAAAGCGAATGAACCCAGCACGCCGCCCCCGGCCACCCCGCGCTGAGCCGCTGGCCCAACACCCGGCACCGGCCGCCTGGCCGGTGCCTGCCCGCGCGGTCGATGAAGCACCCCACCTACGAATCGATCTTCTGCTCCACGATCTGCAGGATGGAGGCTTCGGCGGTTTGAGCCTGCTGCAGGAGCTGCCTGCCCTTGGCGAGCAGTTCCCCCAGCCACTGCTTGTCGGTGATGCCCGCGGCATTAATCTTAACGTTGAGCCAGGCCCCCCACACCGCCGATCGGGCGGCCAGGGCTCCGACGCCGGCGTCGGACACGCTGCCGGGGTTGCCGAGTTCGGCCATGGCCCGCAGCACCTCCATCGATTCGCAAGTCGCCGACATGATCTGAAACGGGATCTCAATGGCCTGGCGGGTGGCCTCCTGGATGCGCTGCTCGCGGGCCTGCCGCTCCTGGGCGCTGCCCTGCGGCAAACCGAAGGTGGACATCAGGGCGTTGAATGCGGCGGTGTCCTCATCGATGAGTTGCAAGAGGCGGTCGTGATGATGCTTGCCCCGGACCGCCCAATCCGAAAATTCCTCCCAGCGATCATCCCAGCCGCGCTTGTGGCTGGATAGGTTGGCGACCATGGTGGCCAGCGCGGCGCCCATGGCGCCCATCGCGGCGGAGATCGAACCCCCTCCCGGCGCCGGCGACTCGCTGGCAGTCTCGTGCACGAATGCTTCCAGTGACAGGTTCACCAGCCGGGCGGTTCGGTCGGCGGACCGCTGGGCGATGGCGTACTCGATGATTTTCTCTTCGGGTTTGAATGGATGCAGCTCGTCAAGACCCATGGACTTGACCGCGATCTTGATCAGCTCGCGGTCGGACACCCCGATCGACCGTTGCTGTTTGCGCAGGAAGTAACGCCCGGCATCGAGGATGGCCTGCAGTGGGACCAGTCCGACCAACTCGCTGCCCGTGACCCGCACGCCGCGGGCCTGCGCTTTGGCGCAGCATTCATCGAAGGCCACGTGCAGCGGGGTGACGGTGATGTTAGTCAGGTTCATCGAAATCTGGGCAATGCCGTATTCTTTGATGAACCAGCCGATGCCCTTGACACATTTAAGTGATCCGGGAATCCAGAGATCATTGCCGTGCTCATCGGTGACCAGCGGTCCGCCCAGTGGGTCGCCGGACCGCTTCTTGCGGCCCTTCTCGCGGATGTCGTAGGCGATGGCGTTGGCCCGGCGGGTCGATGTTGTATTGAGATTCACGTTGTAGGCCAACAGAAACTCTCGGGCGCCCACCGCAGTGGCGCCGCTGCGGGCGTTGAATTGTTTCGGCCCGGCGTCGGGGGCCCAGCGCGGATCGCGCAGGCGGTCCGGCAGACCCTCGTACTCCCCCGCTCGGACCACCGCCAGGTTGCGGCGCTCGGGCGTGGATGCGGCATGTTCGTAGCAGTACACCGTCAGGCCGACCTCGTCGCCCAGTCGCCGGGCCAGCTTGCGGGCGTGGGTGACCGTCTGGTCCATGGTGATGTTGGCGATTGGAACCAGTGGGCAGACGTCCATCGCCCCGAATCGGGGATGCTCGCCGTGGTGCCGGCTCATGTCGATCAACTCAGCGGCCTTGCGACCGGCCCGAACCGCGGCTTCGATGACCGCCGGCGGCGGTCCGACGAACGTGACTACGGTGCGATTGGTGGCCCGCCCGGGATCGACGTCCAGCAGGGTCGCGCCGTCGACGGACTCGATGCTGTTGGTAATCTGTTTGATGACCGCCAGGTCGCGGCCCTCGCTGAAATTGGGAACACATTCGATCAGGGGGGTGTTCATGTGGAGTCCTTTCGGCGGTTTCCTTCGAGGCCGCGGCGGAGCCGTACGACGCGCTCGCCGATGCCGGCTGCCGGCGGGTCACGACGCGGTGCGCAGGATCCGGGTGATCAGGGCGACATACCGCTCGGCGCCGCGGCGTTGATCGTCTTTTGCAATCCACTCGCCGGCGTCCCAGTCGCCGTTCACAAGGTCGCGGTGGGCGCGGAGAATCGAGCCGGGTCCCAGCAGACAGGTCTTGCAGTGCCGCCAGCCAAAATGGGCGATGTCCGTATTATAAGCGGCCACGGCGGTTTCGAAACCCGGCACGGTGGTCAGCCCAGTGATCGGATCATTGCCGGACAGCCATTCGACGCTCAGGCGGTCATCGTCGAGCTCGGCAAGCGCTGCGCTGACCCACTGCTTGACGACCTCCTGAGGGCGGTCCAATCGAAAAAACAAGCCGGCCCGCGCCATTCCCGGGATCTTGTTGTAGGCGTCGCCGCCGTGGGTGATGTGCACGTTGAGGGTGATGCCGCCGTTCGAGTGACGATCGATCCAGTCACGGCTCTGCAAATGCCGAATGGCGGTGATCAACCGATCGAGTGCCGAGTCAAAGCATTCCGGGTAGCCGGAGTGTCCGCCGGATCCGCCGGCAATCAGGTCGGCCTTGAGCAGCCCTTTCTGCGACGTCATCAGGCGGTTCTCGGTGGGTTCGCCGACAACCAACAGGTCGGGTTCGGCCCAGGTACGCCCGGCATGGGCCGCGCCCCCGTGGGCGCCGCCCTCCTCGTCCACCACCAGCAGAATGCCCAGACCGGGCACGCCGCGGCGATGCAGCACCTCGGCAGCTTCGAGCATGGCTGCCAGAATTCCGTGGGTGTCACACGCCCCGCGGCCGTAGATCCGCGTTGCGGTTTCGTGCGGACCGTAGCACGGGGCGACCGTATCGGTGTGGGTGTTCAGCAAGATCCGTGGCCGCGGTTCATCGTAGTAGGCCAACAAATTGGGCCGATTGGGAAACGCGTCGGCCAACTCGGTGTGCAGGCCCCGCCGGCGCAACGTCCGCTCCAGGAACTGCATGATCTGCAGTTCATTGCCGGTGACCGAATCGATGGCGATCAGATCGCGGGTCAGGCTGTACATGCGCTCGAGGTTCACCGATTGCCTTCCAAAACCGCCGGCAGGCGGTACAATAGCGGTAGCTCGTCGGCCGTTGCAACCCGTATTCTTGCATGAATGGCGCGGAGGGTCAGCATGTTTCTGACGAACGGTTGGTGGTTCGGAGTGTTTGGGGTCGTTGCGCCGATCCTTGTCGGGCAATCCGGGGAACCGAGCAGCGGCCTGCCAATCGTGGAGTGGCGCGATGCCACCCAGCATTATGGCCGCGAAGTCGTGGTGTACGGTCGCATCGTCGCGACCCGTAATATTGGCGAGATGTGCTTCCTCAATTTCGATCGCCAGTATCGGCGGCACTTCACCGTGGTGGTCCGCCAGGCGGACTTCACCGCCTTCTCGCAGCCGCCGGAGTTGGCCTACGACGGAAAACTGGTCGCCGTGCGCGGCACTGTCATCCGCTACCGCAACAAACCGGAGATCTTCATCAGTTCCCCCCGGCAGATTACGGTGCTTCCCGATGACACCCCCGACATTGCGGCTGCAGTCAGGCAACACCTGCCCGCGGGGGCGCAGCCGGCCAGGCCGCTGATTGCAGGCGGCGAATTGCGTGTCGCGACGGTCAACCTCAGCGTTCTGCGCCCAGCCGACCACGCCTTCTGCAATGCGGACGGTCCGGCGGATGAACCCGCCATGGGCCGCGCCGCCGCGCTGGTTCGCAGGCTCGCGGCCGATGTCGTCGCCGTGCAGTGGGGCGGCAGCCTGGACTGTCTCAAGCGGTTCAACGAGCAGTTGCTTGCGGATCAGGGATATCGCTACCTGCTCGGTCCGCAAGAAGGTCAGGAGCGGGCCGACTGCGTGATTCTGGCCCGTCAGCCGGCGGTGCGCTCGGTTGTGGTGTCGCACTATGCCTCCGACACCGGTCAGCCGGTGGCCTTCGCGCACCCAGGGCGCTCCGCCCAGTTTCAACTGACCTCCGGCGATGTCCTGGACCTGTGGGTGACTTGGCTGCCCGACGGACCCTCGGCCGCCGCCGAGTCCGCCGGTCTCAGGCGTTTGTTGGACCGGGCACCAGGTGCCCAGGCGGGCGGCATGCTGCTGTTGGCGGGAGGCTTTCCCGAAGCGGTCACCGGAACGCTGGCGGCGCGGCTGCAGGGCGACGGCGCTGTGGCGCTGGCAGTGCCCGGTTATACGCCCGCGGACCCGACGCCGCCCATCGCCCGGAGTCACAACTACCTGATGGGCTCAGCGGCGGTCATCGAGCGCTATGTGCCCGGGTCAACCCGCGTGGAACAGGATTCCCAATTGGACCCGGCCGTGACCCTGGCGATTCAGACGGCTGACCGCCCGCCGCCCCCGCCCCAGCCGCCACCATCGTCTTCCGATGGGTTTTGATTCTGTGGGATCGGCTCGCCATCCCCGCCGATATATGAGCAGAGCCGGCTTGGGACGCAGGCAGTAGCACGACCGCGCGGTTGTGGCGGGATGCGGACCGGGTCCGGTGCCCTCGGGCGAGCGTGATGGATTGTGTCATCGTGGGGGCGGGCGGCCATGGTCGGGTGGTGCTGGACATCATTCGCCAACAAGGCCGATATCGTGCGGTTGGATTTCTCGATTCGGACCCCGACCTGCGGGGTACGTCGAACGACGGCATCGAGGTGCTCGGCTCGCTGCAATTGCTGCCGTCCTTGCAGCGCCGCGGTGTGCACCAGGTCATCATCGCGATTGGTGACAACCGCACGCGCCGCTGCTTCGCCGAGCAGGCTCGGGACAGCGGGCTGCAGCTCATCAACGCCATTCATCCGTCCGCGAACATCGCCGAAAGCGCCGCGCTGGGGTGCGGCGTAGTCGTTGCCGCAGGTGCCTTAGTCTGTGCCCATTGCCGCATCGGCGACTGCTGCATCCTGAACACGGGCTGTCTCATCGACCACGAGAGCGTGATTGGTCCGGCAAGTCACATTTGCCCCGGCGTGCGCATCGCCGGACGAGTGGTCGTCGAGTCGGGTGCATTTGTGGGCATCGGGGCCACCGTGATTCAGCACGTCCGCATCGGTCGCGACGCCGTGGTGGGCGCCGGGGCGGTGGTGCTCGACGCGGTGGCCGCCGAACAGACGGTGGTGGGCTTGCCCGCCCGCCCGATCAGCGATCGCTGCAGCAGCCCGGCGCTGGGCCACTGAAGGCCGCGGCGTCCGACACTCAACCGCCACCGCCGAAATCGACCTGGGGAACCGCTTTGGCCTCGTCGGGCACCTCGAAGTACTCGGCGGGTTGCACGTTGGCAAGCCCGGCGTAGAACCGACCGGTGAAGCGCCGGCAGAATTGGTTGAGCGATTCGACGGCCTTGTTGTAATTGCGCCGTTCAACCGCCAAGCGGTTTTCTGCGCCTTCAACCGAATCCTGCAGCTTCAGGAACGCCTCATTCGACTTCAATTCGGGATAGGTCTCCCGCAGGACCAGGAGCCGGCTGAGCGCTGACTCAAAACGGTTGGCGGCCTCGATCTTCTGGCCGCGATCCTCCGCCTGGAAGTAGGCCTTGCGGGCATTGGCAATCCCGAGAAAGACCTGCTGCTCCTGGGCGGTTAGCCCTTTAACCGTCTCCACCAGGTTGGGGATCAGGTCAAAGCGGCGCTGCAGCTGGTTCTCGACCTGAGCCCAGCTGCTGCTGACGCGCTCGTGCAGGGAAACGGCCGTATTATACCCGTTGAACACACAGCCGCCGATCAGGCAACCGCCGGCCAGGATGACTCCGGCCCCCATCAGAAGCACTTTCGTGATGTTCATGGATGGACCTCGACTTTCCGCCACGGCAGCGCCGCAGGCTGGGCAGAACCGGGCCCGCCTCCGCAGCGTGCCGCCGCATTGCGCACATACGTTACCAACTGGCACCACCACCACCTCCTCCGAATCCGCCACCGCCTCCGAACGAACCGCCGCCAAAGCCACCGCCAAATCCGCCGCCGAAACCGCCGCCGCCCCAGCCGGACCGCCGGCCCCTGCCGTGACTGAGCACGCTGCCCCAGAATAGCGCTTCCCAGAAGCCGCCGCCCCAGCGCCGGCGGTACCGCCGACGTCCCGACCGTGAGGACAGGATCAGGAAGATCACGAATATCGGAACCAGTGACGAGCCGCAGAGCAAGGCGCCGCCGCGCCGCCGATTGTTGGGAACCTGAATCCGCGGCGCGCCGCTCAGTGTGACCTCCGCGCTGTCCGCAATGCGATTGGCCGTTTTGGCAGCCAGGATCTTGAGTCCCTCGCTGTAGCGGCCCTTCTTGAAGTAGGCACGGGCCACGTCTCGCGCTGCGCTGCCGCACCATGAATCGGGCAACACCCCTTCCAGGCCGTAGCCGGTGTGGATGCGCACCTGTCGATCACCGATGGACAGCGCGATCAAGGCCCCGTTATCCTGCTGCGCGTGGCCCAGGGCCCAGGATTCCGCATGCCGCTGAACAAAGCCGAAAAAGTCCTCGCCGTCGGTGCCGGCGACGGCAAGCAGCTTGAGCTGGACCGAGGTCTTCTGCTCCAGCTCCGCGAGCCAGCCGTTTATCTGGGCTTCATCGGCAGGATCGACGACCCCAGCGGTGTCGACCACGAAGGTTCCGGGATCCGGAACGGTCAACTCGGCGGCGGCGGGGGTTACCAACCATCCGATGAACAACACCCCTGCGCGGAACCGCCGGCGGTCATTACCCATCGACGATCTTCCCGAGGTGGGCAATCTCTCGATAGAGCTGCTGGAATTGCTGCCAGGGGTCGCTGCCGGACCCATCCAGGGTCTGGCGCACGCCGTCCAGGGGCAGGCCAACCCAGGATTCGACTTCCGCAATGACTTGCGCGGCGGGCTGGTGCCCACGCTGTCCGCGGGCCCACAATGCGCCGCGGAGCGTCCGCAACAAGCCCTCGCCGGCGTCCGCACCCAGGATGGCCAGCAGGTCTTCGCGGCCGGCGGCAGCCAGCAGGCCCTGGCGCATGGCGATGAGCAGGACCTTCAACTCCCGCTCGCACTGCAGGCGCACGTGCTGCGGATCAAACGTCAAGTCCTGGAAAAAGTGCCGACCCATGATCGTGATGTGGGCCTGTTGGATCTCGATCAGCTCCAGCGGAAAGGTGTCCAGCGACGCCTGAATGTAGGATGGCGTCATGATCAGCGGTGCCGCAAAGTTGGATCGGCCCAGACGGAGGCCCTCTTCGGCCAACCGTCGCAGGGCGCTGAGATCCACCTCGTCCAGAACCAGGACGCTGCGCAGCGGCTGGCGGGCAGGGTCAAACGGTCCCCGGACCACACCGCCGAAGAGTGTCAGACCCAACGCGCGTCCGTCGGTGACTCGCCAGATCAGATCGGCGAACTCCCGGACGGCCTGGCGCAGCGGGTGCGTCACCTGCTCGACCTGAAGTGTGGGGATTTCGGCCAATGGTCGTCCTTGCGTCGATTGTGGCGGCCTCGGGGTCACGGCGCCCCAGGGTCGTTGCCGCCGTGATCAGCCAGAGCCTAGCACAAGCCATAACGCCCGGCAATCATAGAAAGGAGGCACACGTCGAACGCCGCGAAGGCAAGTGCGCGAGCGGCGGAAGGGGTCGCGAGGTCGGCCGCTCAAATGGTGTTCACGGCGATGACCGCGTCGACGAGCACCGACAATTCGTCTTCGCCGTAAGGGTAGTCGACATCCAGTCGATCGCCGCCGCCGTCGGCCGCCGACAGGCAGTCCACCAGGGTCCAGCGTCGCAGGCTGGAGTAGCAGTGCACCTGGACCTGCCAACCGCGATCGAGCAACCAGGTCCGGAAGTGAGACATGACCAGGACGGAGGCCATCTCGGTGTCGACGGCAACAAACTCGTCGCGCGGGCCGTCCACCGGAGCCAGTGCCCAGCAGGGGTCCTCGTGATCGCCGGCGGTGGGGATGAAGCCGAGTTCCTCGAAGCGATTGGGCTCATCGGCGGATCGAAATCGGGGCAATCCAGTGATCGCCAGGGCGGTCTCAGTCTTCTCGAGCAGGGTCACGGGGTCAGCGATGGTCAGTGTGTTGGGCATCATGTTCCTCGAATGACTCTGACTGGAATGTGACTGTGTGCGGCGGTTCATGGACGCTTCCCGCGGATTGCGGTCGGCGCTGGGCCCAGGATCCGTGGAAAACTGCATTTGCGATTGCTCGTGCGGCCGGAGCCGAGGGTTGAACGGACTTGTCCAATATCCCGCGTGTCTGATCCGCCCTGGAGGCCGATGCGCTCACGCGGTGCGTGAGGGCGCCTCCGACCGTTTTATTTTATGATGCCGACATGAGCCCGTCTAGCCCGCATCTCAACCCCGTCCGGCCGCAATCGCGAAGCCGGGCACAACAAGCGGCCGGCCGATCAGCACCCGATTCTAATCTTGAGTGGCGGCCGGTGGGCCGCTCAAGAGTTCTGCAAGCGTGGCGCTGAATCGAGAGCGGGGCAAGACCCGAGTGGCGCCGGCGTTGCGAGCGGCTGCCGCAACAGCGGTGTCGACATGGGGGCCGTAGGCGATGATCGGCAGGTGGGGGTGCCTTTGACGCAGGTGACCAATGAGCGCCACCGCGTCGTCCGCGCTCAGTTCCAGGTCCACGATCACCAGGCGGGCGCGGTCGGCGTCGGATTCGCGCACGTCGGTACGACAGCGGATCGTGAGCACGTCGACACCCAAGTCCGCGGCGGTGGTCCGAATTCGAGTGGCGAATATCAGGTCGTCCACCGCGCAAATCGTCAGAGCACCATCGCCTTTCATACCCGGTTGAGATTACAATGCACGCTTCCGGTTGTAAAGGTGACGGCCGGTGTGACGCTGTTCCCGGAGGATGTCGGAATGGATGTACAGGAGCGGATCGTTCGGTTCAAGAACATGGTTGAGGCGGACCCCGAGAACGAACTCGGGCACTTCAGTCTGGCCAAGGCGTACCTGGACGGCGGCGCTGCTGCGGAGGCCGCCCAGGCCTTCGAGCGGGTGCTGCAACTGAATTCGGGCTTCTCCAAGGCCTACCAGCACTTGGCCGAAGCCCAGCGGCAGTTGGGGCGTACGGAGGCCGCCGTGGCGACACTGACCACCGGCTACCGGGTCGCCACCGAGCGTGGCGATATCATGCCGCGCGATGCGATGGCCACGATGCTCGGTGACTTGGGCCAGCCGCTGCCGGCAGTCGAGGCGCCCGCCGCGCCGCCCGCCGCGGCGCATGACGGCCCGACCGTGACCTGCTGCCGCTGCGGCCGGATCGGTGCCCGTCTGGCCAAGCCGCCGTTCAAGGGCCCGCTCGGCGAAGTGGTGTTCGCGAACGTCTGCCAACCCTGCTGGCAGGAATGGTTCCTCATGGGGACCAAGGTGATCAACGAACTGCGGCTTGATTTCTCGAATCCTGCATCGAGCGAACTCTACGATGCGCACCTGAAAGAGTTCCTGCAACTACCCGCGTGAGTCTGATGCCCGCACCCGCCGACATCAAGGCCCGCCTGCCCGCCAGGACGCTGGAGGTGCTCTGGTCGGACGCCCATGCGGCGGTGTTTCCGTTCAAGTATCTGCGGTGTCACTGCGGCTGTGCCGAGTGCGTGGACGAGCGCAGCGGCGTCCGCATCCTCGACCCGACAGCGGTGCCGGATGACGTGCATATCGAGGACATGTCACTGGTGGGTCACTACGCCATTCAGTTTCAATGGTCCGATGGCCACGGAACCGGCATCTACTCGTGGGATCTTCTGCAACAGATCTGCCCGTGTCCGCGCTGCGGTGGGCCCAAGCCATTTGATCGGCGGCCTTCGCCCTTGGGTACCAATCCGCACGGCTAGCCCCGAGCCGTGCCGTCCGGCCGGCGGGCTCCTGGCGGGGTTACGCCCTCAGGATCTCCGCGAGGGTCCGCTCCAGCAGGGGTCTCCCGCCGAAGGTCATGCCGAGCGCCTGGAGCTTGGTGGTGTCGATTTCATGCTTGGGGCCGCGGTTGGTCAGCTCAATGGATGGGGCGGTGTTCGTCAACCGCGCGGTGATGAGGGCCACGGTTTGTTGGGACACGTACAGATCGCAGCAATTGTAGGCCTGGCCGGCGATCCCGGGTGCGGTGAGCAGCAGTCCCACAGCCCTGGCGACATCGGCGGCGTGGACTTCCTTGCCGCCGCAGTCACTCACACCGCTCACATCACCGTGGGCGACGGCCTTGATCAGGCGATACCACTTGCTCTGGGTCGGCCGGTGGTGCAACCCGTACACGCCGCAGGGCCTGAGGGCGCAGATCTCATAGGCGTCCCGATTGCCGTAGCTGTAGACGAATGCCTCAATGGCCGCTTTGTGGGCCCCGTAATGGCTGTCGGGCCACATCGGATGGGCTTCGTCGAGGGGGCGGTCTTCCAGGATGATTTCATGGACAGCGCAACTGGACAGGAAAACGAATCGCGGTACGCCCGCGGCCCGGGCACCCTCGATCAGTTGCAGCGAGCCGATGACGTTGCGTTCGGCGAACTCCACCAGGTTGCCCTCTGCACCGCGGAACCCGATGCCGGGGCGAGACAAGGCGGCATGAACCACCGCATCGCAGCCGCTGACCAGATCACGGACGGAGCGGAGGTCATGGAGCGCTCCGGCGATCCACTGCACGCCGGTGGATTCGACCGGTCGATCGCGGTGGGGGCGATACCAGCAGCGACAGCGGTGGCCCTGGGCGGTCAAGTGCCTGACAACATAATGGCCGATAAAACCGGTGGCCCCGGTGACGGCAATGGTCATCCCGGAATCCGTCCTGTCATATGGCGTGGGCACCAAATCGGCGACCGACCCGGTCAGAACTCGATCAGGCCATTGACCAGGGCGGTGATCAGGGCGGCGAAGAATCCCTCCAGGCTGGTTTCGGCGGCACCGCCGACGGTGTCCAGGTCCAGGGCGCAACTCTGCATCAAGAACCCGCCTGCCAGCACAACGTAGCTCAGCCTTCTGAGCTGGATGATGCTCATGATGAAGTCTCCGTTCTCGGACTCGCCCCAGCCGCGGATAAGCCTAGGCGAACTGCGGGGTCGAGTCAACAACGAAGGAACCCGGCGGAGTTGGATTCGGCCGCAGGATTCTTGGCGGCCGATGCCATACCATCCGATCAGCATGCACAGCTTAACCCCGATATCGTCGGACGCATTGTTGCATATCTTAGGTTGATCCAGGGGAGCACGCCTCATGGGTCAAACGATACGCCTGTAGACTTGCCGGTTGGTGCTGGGCTGGCTTGTTGGGACGGCCGGCGTCACCGGGTGCTCCGGGAATCTGGCGGGAGACTGTGGGTCCGGGGAGCCGGCCTGTCCGAACGGGCTGCTGTCTCCGGCGGTTGAGCCGGCGGTTCCGCTCAAACCCGTGGCCATCTCCTGATGGGCTGGCGCCGGCGCCGAAACCGGGGGCATCCAAGGTTTCCTCTTGGACGGAGCGAGGACGGGCCGCGATTGCCCGAGTCGCGGCTCAATCGTAATCTCCAGACGGTGTACGCCTGCGCACGCTGGCGGTGCATGCACTGGGCGGGTCATCGGGAGGGAATCAAGCACGATGGCAACCACCATTGGTCCGATCGGCAGCGAATTCCACGCGCCGCGAGTCGGCAAGTCCGGTCCGGCTGACCAGAAACCAACCTCGGCTCCTTTGGGGCCTGCACCCGGGCCCGACGCCGGGCAGGGTGGAACCATCTTCGAGAAGCTCAAGGGCATTCTGCTCGAGCAGGATGAACTGCGCACCGAGGGGCTGGTCGACCGCAGTGTCGAGGGGACGCCGCGGTCCTCGCCGGCCGCGTCAGCGGGACGTGCCGCCGGGTCTGGCTCGGCGGATTCGCACCCTGGCGGGCTGCTTCTGGACAAAGCGCGTCCGGCGCAGGCGATTTACACTCGGGAGGGTCTCTTGCAGCCGCGGCCCGATGCCAATCGGGGGGCCGCCCTTCACGTCCTCGGCTGACGGGCGCTGTGGGTCACAGTCAGTTGACGGGCAGTCCCAGGCGCTTGGGATCAGTGGCGAAGCTGCGGGCGGTTTCCGGCGTGATTTGGCCCGCCTGAAGCAGTTGCCGCAACGATTCGTCCAGGGTGTTCATGCCGTCGGCCCGCCCGGTGAGGATGCAGTTATCCACCGTCTCAATCCGTCCGCTGCGAATTGCGCTGGAGACCGGGGTGGTGTTGAACAGAATCTCCAGGGCCAGCTGCCGTTTGGCATCGGCTTGGACGCCCGGCAGCAAGTGCTGGCTGATGACGGCCCGCAGGCTCATCGACAACTGCGAGCGGACGTCGGCCTGGGCGCTTTGCGGAAACAGATCAGCGAGGCGGCTGATGGCGCCCTTGGCATCGCGGGTGTGCATGGTCGAGAACACCAGGTGGCCGGTCTCTGCGGCGCTGAGGGCCATCTGAGCGGTCTCGCGATCGCGGATCTCGCCCACCAGGATGACGTCCGGATCCTGGCGCAGCCCATACTTGAGCCCGTCGCCGAATGACGCCACATCCATGCCGACTTCCCGCTGGCTGACCACGGAGCCGGCCCGCTTCGGAAAGTGGTATTCCACCGGCTCTTCAATGGTAATGATGCGGTAGCCGCCGCGGGTGGCGAGCAGGTCGATCAGCATGGCCAGTGTGGTTGTCTTCCCGGAGCCCGCGACTCCGGTGACCAACACCAGCCCGTTTCGGAAGCGGGTCAGCCGTTGGGCCAGTTCATCCGGGAAGCTGGCCCAGGACAGGTTCGGAATGGCCGACGGAATGAGCCGGAAGCACGCGCCCATGTTGCCCTGGTTGTAAAAATAGTTGGCCCGGAAGCGCAACCGCTGATCGCCGTAGGGCAGTTCAAAGGAAAAATCCAAATCGCGCTCCAGTTGGAAGCGGTCGAGCAGGGCCGGCGGGCAGATTGAGATCAGCAGTTGTTCGAGGAGGGTGCGGCCGAGGGCCGTTTCATCCAGGCAGTGCAATTTTCCGTGGATGCGACATGCAGGCCGCTCGTCGGCCAGCAGGTGCAAATCGGAGGCGCCGCGCTCACAGGCGCCAAGCATCAATGCCTCCATCAGTTTTCGTGCGTCGATGTCGCGGTCCAGGGTCGTCGGCATGTGAACCTCCTTGAGCAGCGGGCACTTGGAGCATCGGCTTGACGTCGGCAGGAATTGAGGCAAACCGGTTGAAACATTATAGTAGCGGTGTTCGCCGCGGTTGCAGCCAGGAAGATGCTGTTTTTTCATACGGGGAGACACCGATGTACAAGGCCTGCCTGATCGTCATGCTGTTTGGAGGGTGGGCGTCGGCCCAGGATCCGGCTGGGCAGCCGCCGGCGGTCATCGCGGAGGATCCGGCATTGACCGACGCGTTGCGCAGCGCCTGGCAGTCAGGCCTGCCCCATCGTGAACTGCTGGCCCAGCAGATCGTGACCATTGCCACGGTCGGTTCGCTCGTCGAGGCGCCCGAGTTCAGGAGCGGCGCCCGGGCCGTGCTCCGACACAGCGATTTTTCGCGGGATCGCACGCTGGGTGAGATGTACCTGCGGCTGGTGCAGCGGCCCGCGCGGGATCAGGTGGTGGCCGGCTTCAACGCGGCGGGTGCCATCGCCATTGACGGCAGCCGCCAGGACTGGCCGAGCGATGCCGTCATGACCTTTCCCAAAGGCGAGCGCTCGGCCGGCGCTGCCGCGGCTGCGGACGCACCCTTGAGAAGTTTCGGCGTCGTCCGTGGGGCCGACTCGCTGTTTGTGTACCTGGAGCACCGGGAAAAACCGGAGACGTTGCCCAAGCCCGTGTTCGGGGTCGAGGTGGCCCGGCTGTCCGATCGATTCCGGCAGACCGCTTACTCGGTGACCATACAAGACAGTCAGGTTCGCTTCTTCAACCACGAGGGTCAGGAGTTCGTGCTCAACGAGGATCAGCCGGTTACCCACCGCAGCATCGGGCGGTCTGTGGAATTGCGCATTCCGCTGCAGCGCTTCGAGCCCGATCTGCGCAGCGCGGCGGTCCGCGGCTTTGTTCTGGATCCCCGGGCGCCTGAGGAGGCCTTCAAGACGCCCTGGGTGCCATGTCCCAGTGGGCCGGCGTACCAGCCGACCGAGATGCTGATTCATTTCTGCGCCGGAAGAGAATTGCCCAAGAATGCCAGCACCGCGGTCGCCATCGCCATCCAGGAGGGGCTACTGCTGGCTCGGAGCCACCCGGATTTGGCCGCTCAAGTGCAGCGCGACGCTCTGGCCTGGATGGAGTTGGCGCTGGACATCGAGTTGCGCCTGGAGTTTCTCGGACGCGCTCCGGTGCGGAGCATGCCGGTGGTGGCCCAAATGGCCTGGAGCGCCCGCCACATCGGCGCCGCCGGCTTCGAAACGCTGGATGCCTACCAGCAGGATGTGGTCTCGCCGCAGACCCTGGCGAACATGCGCGGCTACGCGGAGGTTCAGGGCTGGCTCAAGTTGGGCACTGAAGATGTGGCTCGAGCGATCGCGACGATGATGGCCAAGGAGTTCAAGGTGTTTGATTACCCCAATGACGCGGCCCGCGGAGCAGGTGCGGAGTACAGCGACAGTCGGGCGGGCGCCTACATCATTAAGGGCGAGCGCAAGCTGCTCAGCTATCGTGACATCGGGATCAACCAGCGCTGGCAATTGTTTGAGGAGGGCTTCGGTTTGAAGGGTACGTCCGGGCAGGCCGCCGAGTTCCAGCGGCTGCTGGGCATCGCCATCGGAATTCCCAGCCTGACCGCCCGGCACCAGGGTGCCGACGGCGCCGCCGCGTACAGCCTGGTTTACGACGAGCGCAAGCGGCGGTGGTTTCCCGTCGGGCCGCCCACGCTGGCGGATGAACCCAAGGCGAAACTCCGGTTTATTTGGAGCAAGCCCTGGATCCGCCCGGAACGGTTTGACTTCTGGGAGGATCATCTGGAGTGGCTTCCGCGGGGACCGATTCGATTGTTTCTGGACGCCGGTTCCGAGGAGATGACGGCCAAGCGTCTGGATTCATTGTTCACCCGCGGCTTCTCGAATGAGCTGTTCGCCGCGTCCATCTTGCAGCCTTTGTGATCCCGCGCCCGCCGTGGATCGGGCCGCGTAGGTCCCATGGGAATGCCCCGTTACCAACTGGCGCTCCAGGATTGGGTGTGGATCGTCGGTTTTCTGCTCGCCGCCCTGGCCTTGTCGGTCTATCACGCCCGGCGGTCCGCCCAGTCGCTGGAGGCCTACTTCGTGGCCGGCCGTCAGACGCCGTGGTGGATCCTGGGCACTTCGATCGTGGCGACGACCTTCGCGGCCGACACGCCGCTGGTGGTCAGTGGCCTGGTCATGACCCAGGGCATCGCCGGCAATTGGATCTGGTGGGCGGTGTTGCCGTCGGGCATGCTGGGGGTTTTCTTCTTTGCCGCGCTGTGGCGTCGCAGCGGATGTCTGACGCAGGCCGAATTCGCGGCGATCCGCTACGGGTCCCGGCGGGCCGACATCCTGCGCATCTTCTACGTCTTTTATCATGCGGTGTTGCGCAATGCCGTCACGCTGGGGTTTGTCAACCTGGCGATGGCCAAGATCGTGACTCAGTGCACCGCCCTGGACCAATGGAAGGTGCTGGCGGCCTGCTTCGTGATCACCGTGGTGTACACCATTCTCGGTGGCATCAATGGGGTCATGTGGACCGATTTCTTGCAGTTCATCCTGGCAATTGCCATGGCCTGTGCCGTGGCCTACTGCGCCGTGGCTGCCGTTGGGGGGCTCGACAGCCTGCGCCGGTCACCGGCGCTGCTGCCGGCCGCGCTGGACTACGTCCCGGGTCGCGGCACGGTCGAGTGGTCGGCATTTGTCATTCTGATCACCATCTACTGGGCCTCCTGCACGCCGACCGACTGCAACGGCTATGCGGTTCAGCGGCTGTTGTGTGCCCGCAACGAGGCCCACGCGGTGTGGGGGTATCTGTGGTTCAACTTTGCCCATTACGTGCTGCGCTGCTGGCCTTGGGTGCTGGTCGGGCTGTGTGCCCTGAAGTTGTTCGGTCCGGCGACGTCGGCTGCGCAGGCGGAGCACAGCTACATCCGCACGCTGTTGCACACCGTTCCCCGCTGGATGATCGGTCCGGCGCTGGCCTCCCTGGTGGCGGCGTACATGTCCACCGTGGATACGCACTTGAACTGGAGCGCGTCGTATGTCGTCAATGATTTTTATCGGCCGTACCTCAAACCCGACGCGCCCGCCAGGCACTACGTGCGCGTGAGCAGGATGGTCATCGTGGCCATCGCCGTTGCCGGCACGATCATGACCTATGTGATGACCTCGATCGTGCAGGGCTGGGGGATGGTCTCGGGATTGCTCGCCGGAATGGGGGTCGTGGGGGTGTTGCGCTGGTTGTGGTGGCGGATCACTGCCTGGAGCGAGTTGGGTTGCATGAGTGGGGCCGGCGTGGCCACGCTGGTCATGCACCGGACCTTCCCGGAGATGGTCTTTCCGTCAAACCTGCTGGTGATCGTGCCCTGCGCGCTGCTGGGTGCTGTGCTCGGAACCTACGGCTGTGCTCCGGAGCCGCGCGACGTGCTGCTGCGATTCGTGGAGCGTGTCCGCCCGCCCGGCCCGGGCTGGAGGTCGGTTCGCGGCGAAGGTCCGGCGGCCGGCGACCCGGGCGGGCTGCTGCGGCCCGCGGGCTGCTGGCTGGTGGGCAGCGCCTCGGTGTATTGCGCCATGTTCGGGCTGGGCGATGTCCTGCTCAAATCGGCGGTGCGCGGCGGAGTGCTCTGTGGCCTGGCGGTCCTGGGCGCCGTGGCCGTGGGGCTCATGGTCCGCACACGCGGTGGGCCAGCGCCCGAACCCGCTGAGCGTGCTGCCTGAGACAGGAGCGGCTCAATTCGCCGTCGTTCACAGCCCTGACGATGGCTTCATGCACCGCGGCCGGGCGATGGGGGTCGTACGACAGGTTGTTGCCGAACAGCAGCAGGTCCACGCCCGCGTGCAGGGCCAGCACGACGCGCTGCCGCAACGGATAGGCATCCGCGACCGCTGCCATGTCCAGGTCATCACTGACCACCACGCCGTCATAGCCCAGATCACCCCGCAGCAGCCCGGTGATGACCCGTTCGGACAGGGTCGCCGGGTGGTGGGGGTCCCAGGCTCGATGTCGCAGGTGGGCGACCATGATCAAGTCGGCCAACCTGGCAGCAATCAGTTCGCGATAGGGCCATAGCTCGACCTCTCTGAAACTGTCGGTGATGTCCGCCAAACCAGTGTGCGTGTCAACCGCGGCACTGCCGTGGCCCGGAAAGTGCTTCAGCGTGGTGGCCAGCCCATAGGCGCGGTGGGCGGAGATGAAGGCCCGGGCGTGTTCCAGGACCCGCCCCGGCTGATCCGAGAAACTGCGCCGCCGTGCGCCGATGGCCGGGCTGCGCGGGTTGAGGTTCAGATCAACCACCGGAGCGAAGTTGATGCCGATGCCGGCGTCGGCCAGTGCCCGGGCCGTCGGTTCGACGACGCGTCGCGTCTGGGCGGGGTCGGATCCGCCGAGTTCGCCGTGGGCCGGCAACTCCGGGAATCCATGGGCGGGCTTCAGCCGGGCCACGGCGCCGCCTTCCTGATCCACGGCCACCAGCAAAGGCCGTCCGGCTGCCTGGTGCAGTCGGCGAACCAAGGCCCCGACCTGGGCGGCATCGGCAATGTTGCGGGGCCCGCCGGACCCGACATCGACATCGAACAACACCGTGCCGGCCAGGTGCAGTTCACGCAGTTGGTGGGCAAACCGGCTGGTCGCCGGCAGCTCAAGACCGCGGAAGCCGACCATGATCACGGCGCCGGCCAGTTCGTTGAGGTCGGGATCGGTCACGGCGGGTGGTCCACGATGGGGCGCAGTTTGCCGGCAGTGCCGCTCAGCAGCGTGCCGGCGATTTCCCGGGTGACGCCGCGGTGGTGCATGACGATGGCGGTCTTGACATCGCCGGCGGTGTGCAACAGCGCCGCCGCTTCGGCGCGATCGATGCCGGTGGCCAGCTGCACGATTCGGATGGCCCGATCGGTCAGCTTGGCACAGGCGGCACGGTTCAGATCGACCATCAGGTTGCCGAACACCTTTCCAAGCTGCACCATGCTGATGGTGGTGATCATGTTCAGGACCATCTTGGTCGCGGTGCCGGCCTTCAAGCGGGTGGATCCGGTGATGACCTCCGGCCCGGTCAGGATTCGGATCGACAGGTCCGCAGCGTCGGGCTGCTGCTGCTCCGGCACGCACGCCAGAAAGATGGTCTTGGCCCCGCGCCGCGATGCCTCGGCGATGGCGGCATGGACGAACGGAGTGGTCCCTCCGGAGGCGATGCCCAGGACGACGTCGGCCGCGGTGACGTGGCGCTCGGCCAAGGCCTGCACCGCGGCGGCGCCGTCGTCCTCGGCACCCTCGATGCTCCGCCGCAGGGCAGGGTCGCCGCCGGCAATGATTCCTTGGATCTGCTGCGGATTCGACATGAAGGTCGGCGGACATTCTGCGGCGTCGAGAACGCCCAGTCGGCCGGAGGTGCCGGCGCCCACGTAGATCAGCCGTCCGCCGCGCTCCAGCGCCTGGACCACCAGGCGCGCCGCCTGGCAGATCGACGCTTTGGCCTGGTGAACGGCCTCGGCGACCGTTCGATCCTCGCGGTTCATCAGTTCGAAAGCCGCCTCGATGCTCAGCGAGTCCAGGCCGCCAGAGTGCGGGTTGGGCTGTTCAGTCAGGAGATGTCCGCGGTTGCCGGGCATGAAGTCACGGTGGGCACGATAGCCGTTCGCCGGGGCCTCGTCCAGCGCGGGCGGCGACCGCCTGCCAGCGGTCGGCGCTTCAGAGTAATCGGGCGTTCACCGGTGGCGCGGTGGGGGCGCTCAGAGCAGCAGCGGGGTCGGCGTCCGTTTGCCCAGGATCATTGGACGGTCGGCGCCGGTCACCTGGGGCAGATTGGCCGGAATCCGATCGACGAAGGCCGCGGCCAGCATCGCAAAGCTGACAGACTCCTTGGCCGTCAGCGGAATGCCGAATGCGTCGGTGGTCTTGAGACTGACCTCGGGCAGGGCCTGCTGCAGCATGCCGACCAGCGTGGCGTTCCGGGCGCCGCCGCCGCACAGGATCACCTCCCGCGGGCCGTCGGCTGCCGGGAGGAAATCGCGATAGGCCTGAACAATGCTGGTCGCGGTCAATTGGGTGGCGGTGGCCAGCCGGTCGTACTGGCTGACCTGCAGTTCGGCCATCAGTTGGCGCAGACCCTCGACGAATGAGCGGCCGAACTGTTCGCGGCCGGCAGACTTGGGGGGCGGTGTCTGGAAGTAGGGCAGTTGCATGATCTTCTGGACCATGTCTGGCATCGCGGTGCCGCGCTTGGCGTACTGGCCTTGCGGATCAAAGCGGTGCCGGCTGCTCAGGCGTTGGACCATGGCGTCGATAATCATGCACCCCGGACCGGTGTCGAAGGCGATCACCGCTTCGGGTCCCTCGCCGGCCGGCAGGTGGGTCAGGTTCGCGATTCCGCCGATGTTTTGAACGATGCGATCCCGCTGGTCGTCGTGGAACAGGACATAGTCGGTCCAGGGGACCAGCGGAGCGCCCTGCCCGCCGGCCGCCATGTCGGCGACCCGAAAGTCGGCGATGACGTCCACCCCGGTGTGGGCCGCGATGACCGCCGACTCGCCGATCTGCAGGGTGCAGTGGGTGGCCTGGCCCTCGGTGGCGGGCATGTGGCAGAGCGTCTGACCGTGAGCGCCGATGGCGGTGACTTGATCGGCCCGGATCGCGGCCTGCTCCATGAGCCGTTGGCCGCATTGGGCGAACGCCCGGCCGACCTCGAAATTGAGCCGGGCAATCGTCTCGGTGCGGGTGCGGGCCGGTGCCATGGCCGCCAGCAGGTCCTGGCGCAGCGGATCGGGATAAGGAATGCTGCACTGGTCGACGAACGCAACCCGCATGTTCAGCCCGCTCCCGGTGGTCTCGATCAGGGCGGCATCGACGCCATCGCAACTGGTGCCGCTCATCAGGCCGATGAATCTGCGGGTGGTGAACATGGGCGCTCCGGTGACTGGTTGCTCGGCATTGTAATGAAACTGGAGTGGCTGACAACGCATCGGTGCGACCGGCTGGGCACGCCGGCGGACTGGCGTCGGCCCGGGACTGCGGTGACAATGATGGGATGATCCCTCCGCCCTCAGCACTGCCGGTTCGGATCATGGGCATCCTGAATGTCACACCGGATTCATTTAGCGACGGCGGTGCCTATCTCCAGCTTGACCGGGCCCTGGCGCACGCCGCCGACATGATGGCCGAAGGGGCCGACGTCATCGATGTCGGAGGGGAGTCCACACGCCCCGGAGCGCAGGCCGTGCCCGCGGCCGAGCAGATCCGCCGGATCGAACCGGTGATCGCGGGCCTCCGTGCGCGGCATCCGCAGATGCAACTGTCCGTGGATACGCAATCCGCGATCGTCGCCCGCCGGGCCCTCGCGGCCGGGGTGACCATGATCAACGACGTCTCCGCACTGCGGGGCGACCCGGAAATGGCGACCGTGGTGGCCGATGCCGGCGCCACGGTGATCCTGATGCACATGCAGGGCAGCCCGCCGGACATGCAGGACCAGCCGCGCTACCACGACGTCGTCGCCGAAGTCGGGCGCTTCCTGGAGCAGCGGGTCGGTCATGCCGTGACCTGCGGGATCCCGCGGGAACGGATCTGGATCGATCCGGGAATCGGGTTCGGCAAGACCGTGTCGCACAATCTCCAGCTGCTGGCCGAGCTGCACCGCCTGGTGGCGATTGCTCCAGTAGTCTTGGGAACGTCCCGCAAGTCGTTCATTGCGAAGACCCTGGAAGTGCCGTGGCCCGAGCGCGAACTGACCGGCATGACCGTGACCCACGTGCTGGCGGTCTTGGCGGGCGTGAGCATGCTGCGGGTTCACGACGTCCGGGCAGCGCGGCAGACCGTGCAAATGTGCACCGCAGTGCGCAGTGCCGGCGACCGGTGAGCAGGACGTCATTCGGCGCGCAGTTGGCGGGACATCAGCGAGCGCACGGCGTCGTCGGGGGCAACATGATCGAACAGCACGGCGCCGACCGCCTCGGTGATGGGCATTTCAACTTGGTACTTGCGGGCCAACGCCAGGACGCTGCGGGTGGTTGGGATGCCCTCGATGACCGAGGCGGTGGCCTCGATGACCTCGCGGGCACTCTGTCCTTCGCCGATCCGCTGTCCGGCGGTGCGATTCCGGCCGTACGGTGAAATGCAGGTGGTCACCAGATCGCCGACTCCAGCCAATCCGTAGAACGTTTCGGCTTTGGCCCCCATGGCCACACCCAGGCGGGTGATCTCGGCCAGGCCTCGGGACAGCAGCCCCGCCTTCGCGTTGTCGCCCAGCTTCAGCCCATCGATCGCACCGGCGGCAATGGCCACCACGTTCTTCAGGGCGCTGGCCAACTCCACGCCGATGAGGTCGTCATTGGTGTACACCCGGAAGGAGTCGGTGTTGAAGGCCTCCTGGGCCAGGCGGGCGACGGCGCGATCCGTGCAGGCAATGACCACCGAACAGGGCAGGCCGGCTGCGATCTCGTGGGCAATGCTGGGGCCCGAGAGAATACCATAGCAGCGTTGCCCACAGACCTGGGCCAACACCTCGGTGGGACGCAGCAAGGTGTCGTTCTCGATGCCCTTGGCCACGCTGATGATCGGGACCGCTGCGGGCAGGTCGGCGGCCAGATGTTCCCAGGTCGACCGAATAAACTGGCTGGGGACCGCTGAGATGATCAACTCGGTGTCCTGGAATGCCCAGGCGGCGTCGGAACCGGCAGTCACCCGATCCGGCAGCCGGATCTCCGGCAGGTATCGGCGGTTCTCGTGCAGTTCATTCATCTCGCGGGTGCGCTGGCGGTTGCGCCCCCACAGGCGAACTTGAGCGCGATTTTCCGCCAGCAGCAGGGCACACACCGTGCCCATGGCCCCATCACCCACGATGGTCGCACGGTTGAGCATGAGCCTATGATCCGCCATCGCAGGACCCGAATCAAGGCGGGTCGCGCCGCCGGCCTTGCTTGACAATCGGCGGCGCATTGGCGACAGTAGGCCGGGCTGGGTGCTTCGGGTAACACGGCGAAGCGTCCGCCTTCCTGCAGCACCGCTAGCTCAATTGGCAGAGCAGCTGGCTCTTAACCAGCGGGTTCGGGGTTCAAGTCCCTGGCGGTGCAGTTCTTCCCCCGCCCCAAGAAACGCGCTGGTGCCCTCGCGGGCTGCCCCAAAATCGCGGTCCGGGCGTCCAAACCGATCCACAAGGGTCCTATATAATGAAGAGGGTTCGGGCCACGCCTTGACCCGCTGCCCAGCCCGGCGAACAATCAGCAGGGCCGCGGTGTCGCTGCACAAGGCGCCGACCCTGCATCCCGAGTGCTTCGATTTGCAATTTGCGCTGTCGCATTCGTCAAGAATCTTGCCGGCGACTCCAGAAAGGGAGAGGTCATGACGCCATCCAAGAGTGGGTCGATCGGGATCGTCTGCCGCAGGAGCACCTGCGGCCGGGCGCTGCTGGGGCTGGTGACAGGTGTGCTGCTGGCCGCCGGCTGTTCCCCGGACCCCGGTACCGCGGATCTCAGCGCGCCCGAGCTGGTCCGGTTTCAATCCGAGCAAGACTTCCGGGATTACCTGTCCAGGCAGCTCAGCCAGAGCCGCAACTCTGGAATCGGCATCCTGCAGGGTGACTTCGACCTGGGGGCTCCGATCGCCCAGGCCGCACCGGGGGCCGGCGGCGGAGCGTCTGACGGCGGATTCTCGACCACCAATCTGCAGGAGGCCGGCGTCGGCGAGTCCGATGTCGTGCAGACCGACGGGACCCACTTGTTCATCGCCGACCAGCAACTGCTGCGAATTGTGCGGGCGTTTCCCGCCGAGCGGATGGAGCAAGTGGGCAGTCTGAACGTGGGGGCGGCAAATGAACTGTATCTGCACGGCCACATCGCCGTCATTCTGGGGCGCACCTACCGCATGGCGCCCCAGCCCGGGGTTGCGGGGTCCGATCTGGGGCAGGTCGCGGCGGTCGATGTCGACATTGCCCCGTTCTTCTACAGCACGCCGCTGACCACCGTGTCGCTGGTCGACGTCAGCGATCCCAGCGCGCCGGACCTGCTGGCCGCTTATGAGCTGGACGGCTGGCTGGTTAGCAGCCGCATGATCGACGCCACGCTGCACGTGGTTCTGGGGACCGGGCTAGACCTCGATCCGCTTCCGGAAGCCGATGCCCAGACGGCTCCGTTAGAGGCGGTGCTCCCCGATGTGGCCGTTACCACGCCCGCCGGCTCGCTCCGCGGCGAATTGCTGGGCTGGTCCGACATTTACCACGGGTCCGAGCCGGTCTCCACGCAGATGACCGCGGTGGTTTCGATCGAAATTTCGGAGCGCGCCGCGGCGTTTCGCTCCGTGGGCATCCTGGCCCGGGCCGACACCGTCTACGTGTCGCCGGCGGCGCTGTACCTGGCGAATGTCATCTATCCCACATTCACGTTCCCGGCGCTCTTCCCGCTGGATCAGGCGGTCTCGTCGGGCGACTCGGAGTCGACCGCGGTCTACAAGTTCGACCTCGGTCCCGAGGGTGCCCGGTTGGTGGGCAGCGGCCAGGTGCCCGGCCACCTGCTGGATCGTTACGCCCTCAGCGAACATCAGGGCTCCCTGCGGGTCGCAACCACCGTCGGCCAGGTGTCGCGTGCTGGACTGACGGGTTCGACGAACAATGTCTACGTCCTGGGGCTGGAGGGCGACCGCCTGAACATCGTCGGGCGCTTGGAAGGGCTGGCCCCGGGCGAGCAGATCTACTCGGCGCGGTTCGTGGGCGATCGCGGCTTCCTGGTGACCTTCAAGAAAGTCGATCCGCTGTTTACGCTTGATCTGAGCGATCCGACCGATCCGCTGGTGGTCGGCGAACTCAAGGTGCCCGGGTATTCCGATTACATCCATCCCCTGGGCCCCGATCACCTGTTGACCATCGGCAAAGATGCCGTGGACATGGGCGACTTCGCCTGGTACCAGGGGGTGCAGTTGTCGCTGTTCGATGTGAGTGCATTTGCCGAACCTCAGCGGCTGGACGTCGAAATCGTCGGTGACCGCGGGACCGAATCGGAGGCCTTGTACGACACCCATGCCTTTAATTACTACGCGCCGCTCGGCATGCTGGCCGTGCCAATGACCATCGCCCAGAAGCCGGCGGGGCTGGTCGATCCCGCCCAGATCGGCCAACCCACGTTCCACGGACTGTGCCTGTACCGGGTGTCCGTTGAGCAAGGCATTACCCCGGCCGGCCACCTGTCGACGGCGTCCGGCGGGCAGCTATTCTACTACGGCAGCGGTTGGACCCGTGGCGTGTTCATCGGCGACCACGTCTACGCCGTGACCTCCCAGTCGGTCCAGGCCGCGCCGCTCACCGACCTCACCAGCACACCGCTGCGCCTCGATTTGCTGCCGGAGTGACGCCCGAGCCGCGACCGGGCGCACCGCCCGCGCTCGCCATTCCGGGCCGGGCAGCGCCCAGGCCTCGCTTCCGCGGGGCGGGGCTGTATAATCCGCTCCGTGATGCCCGGGGTCGGCGCCGCGGTCGGCGCTCGCCGACGGTGAGGGCAGGCAGCGCGTCGGATTGCAACTGGATGTGCGCCGTGAGTGCACGCCCCACCCCAGAGTCACCACCGGAGCATGACTGTGCCCAGACGGCTGCTATTCGGAACCGCCTGCCTGGCGCTCGCCGCGAGCAGCGCGCCGCTGAATGCCGCCACCCGGGCCTTCGTGGGGGCGCGGATCATCCCCCTGGCGGGCCCGGAAATCGCCGAAGGCGTCCTGGTGGTGGAGGACGGCAAGATCCTGGCGGTGGGTGCCGTGGGGCAGGTGGAACTCCCGGCCACGGCCGAGATCGTCACGCTGCCGCAGCGGGTGATCATGCCGGGTCTGGTCGATACCCACAGCCACATCGGACAGGTTTCCGGTGGCGACTCATCCGCGGTATTGCATCCAGAGGTCCGGGTTCTGGACGCCATTAACGTTCGCAGCACGACGCTGCAGAAGGCCCAGGCCGGCGGCATCACCACCGTCAACATCATGCCGGGCTCCGGCCACCTGCTCAGCGGTCAGACGCTGTATCTCAAGCTGCGCGACGGCGGCACCATCGAGGAGTTGCTGATCCATGACCGCGGCGGGATCGCCGGCGGGATGAAGATGGCCAACGGGACCAATTCGCAGCGGGCCACGCCGCCCTTCCCGGAAACCCGCGCCAAGTCGGCCGCCCTGGTGCGGACGGAACTGATCAAGGCCCGGGAGTACCAGGCCCGCCGCGAGCGTTTCAAGGATGACCTGGAGAAGCGGCCCGCCAGCGACTTGCGGATGGAGGGACTGCTCAGGATTCTGGACCGCGAGTGGATTGTCCACCACCACACCCACCGCCACGATGACATCATGACCGTGTTGCGACTGGCCGGCGAGTTCAACCTGCGGGTGGTGTTGCACCACGTCAGCGATGGCTGGAAGGTGGCCGATCAGATCGCCGCGGCCGGAGTGCCGGCATCGATCATCGTGGTCGACAGCCCGGGCGGTAAGCTGGAGGCCCGCGATCTGCAACTGACCTGCGGGGCGGTCCTGGAGCGCGCCGGCGTCCAGGTCGCGTTCCACACCGACGACCCGATCACCGATTCACGGCTGTTCCTGCGTTCGGCCGCCCTGGCCGTGCGCGCCGGGATGAGCCGCCAGAAAGCTCTCGAAGGACTGACCCTGGCGGCGGCCGCGATGCTCGGGCTGGAGCACCGCGTCGGCTCGCTGGCCGCCGGAAAGGACGCCGATTTCATCGTGCTCTCCGGCGATCCGCTGAGCGTTTATACCCACGTGCTGGAAACGTACGTCGAGGGCACCCGCGTGTTCGACCGCTCCGATCCCAGGGATCTGCTGTACGCCGTGGGCGGCACCGGAGCCGGCGAGGAGCAGGCCGGGCACGTCCACTGTTGGGACGGGCGATCAGAATGAAACACGGCATGCGCGAGGCGTGGGTGTGGGGCGTTGCGAGCCTGCTGTGGGTCTGTCCGGCGGCTGCCCAGATCGCCGTGCGCGGCGAGACCGTCTACACCATGGCCGGACCGCCCATCGCAGACGGCGTGGTCTTGATCCAGGGCCGGAAGCTCGAACGCATCGGGCCGGCCGCGGCGGTGCCCATTCCGGAGGACTACCGAGTGCTGCGGGCAGCGGTGGTGCTGCCGGGATTGATCGATGCCCACACCGTCGTGGGTCTGGCCGGCTATCTCAATCAGGCCCAGGATCAGGACCAGTTGGAGCACTCCGCCGCGATCCAGCCGGAGTTGCGGGCGGTCGACGCCTACAACCCGCACGATCGGCTGGTGCAGTGGCTGCGGGAATTCGGCGTGACCACCATTCACACCGGCCACGCCCCGGGGCTGCCCATTTCCGGCCAGACCATGATCGCCAAGACCGCCGGAGAGACGGTGGACGACTGCGTGCGCGTGCCCACGGCGATGATCGCGGCCACCTTGGGCGAGGGTGCCGTCGATACCGTGGCCGGCGAGCACGCCCCGCCGGGAACCCGGGCCAAGGTCGTGGCCCTGTTGCGCACCGCACTGGTCGAAGCCCAGGAGTATGCCGCCAAACGGGAGCGAATGGCCGAGGACAAGCGGCCGCCGCGCGATCTGCGCCTGGAGGTTCTGGGCCGGGTGTTGAGCCGCGAATTGCCCCTGTTGGTCACGGCCCACAAGGCCCATGACATTATGTCGGCGCTGCGGCTGGCCCGCGAGTTCAATGTGCGGCTGGTGCTCGATGGCGCCGCCGAAGCCCACATGGTCCTCGATGCCCTGAAGGATGCCGACGTCCCGATTATTGTGCACCCCACCATGGCCCGGGCCGAGGGGGAGACCAAGAACCTCAGCATGCGAACGGCCACGCTGTTGAAGCAATCCGGGATTCGCTTCGCCCTGCAAAGCGGCTACGAGAGTTACGTCCCCAAGACCCGGGTGGTGCTGTTCGAGGCCGCCGTGGCAACGTCGCAGGGCCTGGAGTTCGATGCTGCCCTGGCCGCGGTGACCATCGACGCGGCCCGCATTCTGGGCGTGGAGCGTTTCGTGGGCTCGCTGGAAAGCGGGAAGGACGCCGACCTGGCACTCTTCGACGGCGATCCCTTCGAGTACACCACCCACTGCGTCGGCGTGATCATCGACGGGCAGGTGGTCAGCGAAGCACAGCGCTGAGTTTCCGCGCCGGCCGCAGAGGGTCCCCCGGTTGATGATGTCCAGCACCGTGCACAGGCTTGCAGATCCGCCGCACGTCCGGTCGCCGCGACGATCGGAATGGACGCCGGATCTGGTGCTGTTGCTGGCGCTGGCGTTCTTGTCCTGGGCCGCGGTCGGCCGCAACCTGGGGTCCGATCCGGACCTCTGGGGCCACCTGCGTTACGGCCTCGACCATCTCGACCACGGTCACCTGTCGCGCACCGATCCGTATAGCTACACCGCGCCGCAAGCCGAGTGGATCAACCACGAATGGCTCTGTGAACTGGTTTTTGCGCTGGCCTGGCGGACCGCCGGAGTGTTGGGCCTGTGGGCGCTGTCCATGGGCTTGGTGGCGGTCACCCTGGGCATCATGCTGTCCCTGATGATCACAGCGACCCGCGGGTTCTGGGCAGTCACCGGGATCTACGTGGCCTGCTGGTTCTCCATGAGTATCGGCTTCTCGATGCGGCCGCAGTTATTCACCTTCGCGCTGACGGCGGTTGCCTTATGGTGGGTTGATCGACTGTTTGTCGCCCGGACCTGGCCGCTGGTTCGAGCGCTGGCCCTGGTGCCACTGTGTGCGCTGTGGGCCAACCTGCACGGTGGGTTTCTGGTCGGGGTTGCGTTGTTGCTGTTCGTGGCCGCTCACGAGCTGGTGCGCTGGCTGGCGGGCCACTGCAGCGCTCGCCGGGCGGGCGCGACGGCGGGGGTGGTGGGCCTGGCGGTCCTCGCCACCCTGCTGAACCCCTACGGCTGGCACCTGTGGCGCTGGCTCTTTCAGGCGTTGTCGGTGTCTCGGGCGGATGCCATCACCGAGTGGGGGTCAGCCTTCGGACACGGCTCACAGCGCGACCTGCTGGGGTACTACGCCATGGTGGTGCTGCTCGCGGTGGTGTTGTTGCGGAGCCCGCTGCGACGCAGCAGCCTGGAACTCGGCCTGCTCGTCGCCACCGCCGCAGCCGCCTGGATCCAGGTCCGGCACGTGGTGATCTTCTGCATGATTGCGGCCATTTACCTGCCGCGCCATCTTGAGGCCATGGTCCCACTGCTGGCCCGGCCCAGGTCATTTCATCCGCGGTTCCGGCGGGTGGCCGCGGCCTTCATGGTCGTCGCTGCCATCGTCCTGAACGCGCGCCCCAGCCAGCGCCCCGACCGCCTGGCCGTGCCCTTGTCCGAACAACCGTACCTGGCCTTTCAATTCATTCACCAGCAGGGCCTGCAAGGGAATCTGGCCGTGGAGTTCAATTGGGCCCAGGCGGCCATCTGGTACCTGCACGATTCTTGCAAGGTGGCCTACGACGGCCGCTTCCGCACGGTGTATCCTCCGCCGGTGGAGCGGGCCTTCGTGGACTTCGCCCGGGCGACCGGCGACTGGTCGCGGTTGCTCGACGACTATCCCACCGACCTGGTGCTGATGCCCGATCACTGGAGCGGATGGCCGTTGTTGGAGCAGCGCGGCGACTGGGTGTGCCTGTACCGCAGCGACCGAAGCAGCGGGGGGGGATCGTCTGATGGCGAGGGTGCGGTGTTGTTCGCCCGGCGCGGCCGCTATGTCGATCTGGAGCGTCGCGTGGCGGAGGGCTCGGGGGCGCGGCCGCCGAGACGAACCACCTTCTGGTTCGGCGAGCCTTTGTGATCGACGGGGTCAGCGCTCCGGTTCCACCGCCAGCTTGTCGAGCAGCAGGGCGCGAACCTGATCGGGCGGAGCGCTGCCCCGCGATGCCCGCATGACCTGCCCTTGCAGGAACCCGATGGACTTGTCCATTTTCTTGCCGCGGGTGCGGATGATCTCGACGGCTGCCGGGTTGGCCGCGATGGCCTGGTCGACCAGCGACTCCAGCGACGCGGCATCGGCCATCGGTTCCAGTCCTTCGGCCCTGGCGATGTCGGCTGGGCGATCGGGGCGGCTGAGCATCAGTTCCGCGACCACGGCCGCCGCGGTGGCATTGAGGGCCCGGCTGTGCACCAGGTCCGCAAGTTCCGCGATTCGTTCGGGGCTGACGCCCAGCCCGGCGATCGAGCCCGCCCGGGCGTTCGCCAGCCGGGCCCACAGGTTAATGAACTGCTTGCCCAAGACCCGGGCGTTGCAGCCCGCGGCCGCCGCGGCGTCGAACAGGTCGGCGGTCGGCCGATCCTGGACCAGTTGAGCCACCTCGCGGGCCGGCAGGCCGGTCTGCTGCCGCAAGCGCGCCTGGCGGGCGTGCGGCAATTCGGGCAGCCCGGCGCGCAGGGCATCCAACCAGGTCGGATCGATGTCCAGCGGCACCAGATCGGGGTCCGGAAAATAGCGATAGTCGTGGGCTTCTTCTTTTCCGCGCTGGTACAGGGTGACCCCGCGGTCGTCGTCCCAGCCTCGGTTCTCGCGGCCGGCCTGCGCCAGGGTGTAGTTCGAATCCTGCTGCCAGGCCGCCACCTGCCGGTTGATTTCGTAGTCGATCGCCCCCCCGGATGGCCCGGAAGCTGTTGAGATTCTTGACCTCGCAGATGGGCGTGGCCACCCGGTGGTCGCCGTCTTGAATGATCACGTTGATGTTGGGTTCGAAGCGCATCTGACCTTTTTGCATGACGCCTTCGCTGACCCCGAGATAAGTGGCCAGGTCATGCAGGGCGGTGCAGCAATCGGCGGCCTGTTCGGCGCTGTGCAGATCCGGTTCGGTGACGATTTCCAGCAGCGGCGTTCCGGTGCGATTGAGGTCCACACAGGTGATGCCCGGGCGGTCATGGATGTTCTTGCCGGCGTCTTCTTCGAGGTGGGCCCGGCGGATGCGGACCGTCTGCGTGCTGTCGCCGTGACCGAAGGTGAACCGCCCCGGTCCGCCGAGCGGCAGGTCGTACTGGCTGATCTGATAGTTCTTGGGCAGATCTGGATAGTAATAGGACTTGCGGTCCCAGCGGGTCATGGGCCCGATGGCGCAGTCCAGCGCCAGCGCCAGCGTCAGCCCCAGCTCGACGGCCCGGCGGTTGAGCACCGGCAGCGCCCCCGGCAGACCGAGGCACACCGGGCAGACCCGGCTGTTGGGCTCGGCGCCGAACGCCACCGGGCAGGCGCAGAACAGCTTGGTGCGGGTCAGGAGCTGCACGTGGATCTCAAGGCCGATGACCGGTTCAAAGCTGGCGTGTGACATGGTCACCCGGGGGAGGCTAGCGGTTGCGTTTCTTCTTGCGGCTGCGGCGTTTGTCCTTGCTGGACAGCTTGCGGATCTTGGCCGTGCTGCCACGCGCCTTGCGGCCCAGGGCCTGCCCCGACATCGCCGCCTGCGACAGTCCGGTCAGCGACTTCAGCCGGTTGACCATGCTCATTCCGGCCATGGCTTTCATGACGTCGCGCAATTGAGTGAACTGCTTGACCAGTCCGGACACGTCCTGCGGCTCGCAGCCCGACCCTCGGGCGATCCGGCGGCGCCGGGAAGCATCGATCACGCTGGGGTCCTTGCGTTCCCGGCGGGTCATGGACAGGATCATGGCCTCCATGCGGCCGATTTCACTTTCGTCGACGTCCATGTCGTTGATGGCCCCGCCCATGCCGGGCATCATCTTGAGCAGGCTCTTCATGGAGCCCATTTTCTGAACCTTGCGAACCTGGCCCAGGAAATCGTCCAGGGTCAGGAGGCCTTTTTCCATCTTCCGCTGGATCTTCTCGGCTTCTTCCTGTTCATATTGCTGCTGGGCCTGCTCCACCAGGGTCAGGACGTCGCCCATGCCCAGAATGCGCTGGGCGATGCGGTCCGGATGAAACGGTTCGAGGTTTTCCAGCTTCTCGCCGACGCCGACGAACTTGATGGGTTTGCCGGTGATGGCCTTGACGGTCAGGGCCGCGCCGCCGCGGGTATCGGAGTCGAACTTGGTCAGGATGATCCCGTCGAGTTCCAAGCGCTCGTTGAACATCTTGGCGGTGTTCACGGCGTCCTGGCCGGTCATGGCGTCGATCACCAGGTAGACCTGGTGCGGTTGAATCACTTGCGAGATCTTGGCGACCTCGGCCATCATTTCCTCGTCGATGGCCAGCCGGCCCGCGGTATCGACGATGACCACGTCGCGGTCGTTCTTTCGGGCGTGGGCGATCCCGTTGCGGCTGACCTTGACGGGGTTCTGATGCCCGCGCTCGGTGTATACCGGCACGTTGACCTGAGCACCGAGGATCTCGAGCTGGTCGATGGCCGCCGGGCGCTTGAGGTCGGCGGCGACCAGCAGCGGCCGCTTGCCCTTGGCTGCAATCGACTTGGCCAGCTTGCCGCAGGTGGTGGTCTTACCCGAACCCTGCAGGCCGGCCATCAGCACCACGGTGGGGCCCGGCGTGACGTAGGGGATCCGCGGATCCACCGGCCCCATGAGCTGGACCAGCTCGTCGTAGACCACCTTGACCATGACTTGTTCCGGCTGCAGCGTCTGAATAATCTGCATGCCGATGGCCTTGGCCTGGACCTGCTCACAGAACCGGCGGGCGACCTCGACGTGGACGTCGGCCTCCAGCAACGCCGTGCGAATCCGGCCCAGGGCCTCGGAGACGTTTTCTTCTGTGATCTTGCCGCGACCCTTCAGGCCTCGGAAGACATCGCTGAGTCGTTCTGACAACGCGTCGAACATACCCTTCGGTACCCACAAATGGATGAATTTGCTGTCAAACTAGGCGAACCGGCTGCCGCCGGTAACGGTTCTGGGCCAGCGGCATAGACTTTATCGGGCGTTCGCGACCCCCGGGTCCGCCTTCCGCAGGAAACCGCCGGGTCCCCTTTGACATTCTGGTGACGACCTGCCTAAACTGTTGTGTTAAGAGGCTCTAAGTAAGAAGCTCATCGCGGGATCGACCAAAGAAGATCACGATCACATTTCACATGCGGCTTCACTTGCGTGAGCGGGCTCAGTATAATCTGCTAAGGCGTCGATGGGGAGGGGTTGGTATTGGTTTTCCGGACCGGTCCGACCGCTCGGCGACCTGACCGGGGCTTGGGGCATTCCGATCAATCGTGCGAATGCGGGATCAGCATCACGGTTCGTTTTCGCTGCTAGACTTATGAGTACGCCTCGATCACAGGGGTTGAGAGTGGGGATAAGAAGTCGTAGGTTCTTGGAGACCAAAAGGAGAAGGAACATGAAGAGTCTTATGAGCAAGATCTGGAAAGAGGAAGAGGGCGCGACCATGATCGAGTACGCCCTGCTGGCCGCCCTCATCGGCGTCGTCTTGATCGCTGTGATTGGCGCCCTGACCAACAGCCTGAGCAACACATTCAACACGGTGAAGTCCAGCCTGGACAATGCTGCAGGCGCCGGTGGCGGCAGCTAGAGCGGCATCGACTGCTGATTGACGGACTTCAAGGGCGGTCCCGTGATCCCGGGGTCGCCCTTTTTTTTCTTGCACTGCTGCTGTGGTCTCTCCTAGAATCGAGCTTGGGTCCTGTAGGACAAGGAGTTCCGAAAGCCACTCACTGGGCCGGGACTGTGCCCGAGTGGATCTGGCGAGGCGATCAGCGATGCGGGAGAGGCTGAGAACAATTTGGGACGACGACCGCGGGGCCACGATGGTGGAGTACGCCATCCTGGTCGCCGGGATCGGGGTGGCCCTGATTCTGGTGCTCAATGTCATCAGCGGGTCCCTGAGCGGGCTGTTTGATTCCGTCCGGGCTGGATTCGAGTCCTGACCGGGCGGCCGGTGGGGTCGGGGCGGCTGTGGGGGCCGCGCCGGGCAGCGCCGCAGGATCAAGTCACCGCGGCAGGGAGTCGACATTCAAGGTACCATGTCGGCCGCGGAACCACCCTCTAGAAGCCTGTCCTATGTCATTCGTTACCTGACCTCCGCACCGCGGGTGGGCCTGCTTGGGGCCCTCATGTTCGGCGTGTGGGGTGTGGCATTCGTCGCCCACCACGCGTTGTCGACTACCGTGGTCAGCGGTGACAACGTCGTGCTGGGCCGCGACTTCATGGCCTTCTACATCGCCGGTCGAATCGTCGCCGATGGCAACGGCCGGAATGTCTACGATCCACAGGTGCAGCAACAGACTCAGGATGCTGTGCTTGCGCCGGAGCGGCTCTCCGGGCTTTCCTACTTCATCAATCCCGCCGCGGTGGCCGTGGCGTACAGCGGGCTTGCCCGCCTGTCATACCTGGCGGCTTTCTTTGTGCACACCGCGATCATGGTCGGCTGCTTCTTCACGGGCGTTTGGCTGCTGCGGCCCCACCTGAAGTCGCTGGGCACGCGCTGGGTCATGGTGGCACTGCCGGCAATCTGTTGGTTTCCGATGATGCATACCGTGACTGGCGGCCAGAATGCGGCCCTCAGCTTTCTGCTGCTGGCGGCCGCTTATGCCGGTGTGGTGGAAGGGCGTGACTGGAAGCTCGGCATTGCCGTGGGGCTGCTGCTTTTCAAACCGCAATACGCCGTACCGCTGTTGGGGCTGTTGTTGCTCGGAGGTCACTGGCGGGCGGTCGGTCTCGCCGGGCTGGTGGGCCTGGGGCAATTCGCGTTGGGTGCGTGGTTTTGTGGCTGGGATTGGCCCTTGCGGATGCTCGATCAACTGTCGGGCTACTACCGCCTGAACGAGGACGCCAGCAACAGTGCCACCCATATCTCCTTTCTGGAGGTCCTCGACTACTCGCTGGTCCGCCCGCTGAGTGGGCATCCGCAACTGGCCGGCGTGGTTCATCTGGCGGGCCTGCTGGTACTGGCTGCGGCGGTGATCGGCCTGATGATCATGTGGCGGCGGGGCGATTCCGGAAGCGACGGTTTCGGGGCTTGTTTCGCGCTGGTCTGTACGGTCACGCTGCTGCTCAGCCCACATACCCAATACTACGACGGGGCGCTGTTGCTGCTGCCGGTGCTGTTGTTGTTGGAGGTTCACGGCCGGCGCGGCCTGACCGTGCCCGACTGGCTGCGGGCGCTGCTGCTGCTCGGCTATGTGCTGTATCTGCCGGTGGTTCAAGTGCCGCTGCGCACGGGGATCCCGTTTCAGCCGGCGGTGCTTGCGGTGATCGGGGTTGCGGTGTGGGCCGCGTGGCTGTTGCGGCCGCGGGTCACCCGGAATCACTGTCTGATCCTGGGTGCCTTCGGGATTGCCGTGATGTTGCTGCAGTTTGAGGCCTTGCAGGACGTCGACATCCACTGGCAGGTCAAGCTCGGCCAACTGATGTGGCAGCAGGGTCGCTTGATCGAGGCCGACCCCTTTACCTTTACCCATCTGGGGGCGGTGGTTCCCACGCTGGGCTGGCTGTCCCAACTGATTTTCGCCGAGGTCTACGACCTGGCGTCCTGGCGCGGGCTGCAGATTGTGCACGCCGTGCTTTTCGCAGGGGCCTTCGGAATCGCGGCGGCCACGGCCGTCTGGGGGTCCGGCCGCCGCCAGCCCGGCGTCGACCTGCTCAGCGTCGGGGCGGCGCTCTTCCTGGGGTTCTTGGCGGGCATCACCAGCAGCATGGTTCGGCCGCAGAGTTTCGCCGTATGCAGCTTCGCGATTCTGCTCGCGGTGGTGCAAACTCCTTGGCGGCTGCGGACCCGGTTGCTTGTCGTGGCTCCGTTGGTGGTGCTGTGGCAGAATCTGCACCCCTCGGTCGCGGTGGGCGCTTGCGCTGTGGGGGCCTTGACGGTGTCGGCCTGGATCACGCGGCGGTTCGGAGGCCAGCGGGCGGACCCCTGGGGCATGGCCGCGCTGCTGCTGGTGGTGCTTCTGGCCCAGCTGGCGACCCCGATGGGCTGGGGGGTGTTCTCGGTGAGCGCCGACAATCTGCGCGTGGCCCGCGATGTTCTGGGGGTCTCTGAGTGGCTGCATCCTTGGGCCGCGGCGGTGCGGCCGGCGATGGCCGGCGGCGCGGTGGCCGCGGTCGTCAGTGTGTTGTTGCTCATCCGGTTGCGATTTCGGGTGGGCCTCGACGATCTGGTGCTTTTTGGGGTCATGACCGCGCTTGCGCTGCTGGCCGCCCGGTTTGTGATCTTTTGGGCGGTGGCCTGCGTGCCTCTGTGGGCCCGCTGGATCGGGCGGGCCCGACCGTCTGCCGTGGCGTTGCCTGGTGCGGTGCCGGCGGCCGGCCGCTGGGTCGCCGCCTGCCTGGCGGTCGGTTGGCCGCTGGCCCTGGTGTTGCCGACGGTCCTGCGCGGCGAGACCACCCAGGCGTTTGACCTCCAGCAGGGCATCGACCGGCTGGCCCGGGAAGTACCGCAGGGGCGGATTTACAACTACCGGGAATGGGGTGGACCATTGATCCTGGCCGGTTACCCCGGTTGGCGGGTGGCCTACGACGGCCGCCTGTATCTGTTCGGCGACGACGACTGGCGGGCCTATCGCGACGCGGCCCTGGGGGTTCTGCCGCTGGGCGAGATTGAGCGGCGGTATGAGCCGGATGCCTTCTTCCTGCGGCCCGGTTTCCACCAGAAGCTCATTGAGCGGTTGGACCGGTCTCGGGCGTGGAAACAGGCGTTCGCCAACCGGCACTGCACCCTCTACGTGCGGACCACCCCTGCCGGCCTGGCCGGCGGGTCTTGATTCCGGCCTGCGCCCGCCCGCTGCCAGTCCATGCCGCCGCCTGCTGGATTTCAGAAAAAATGGTACCACCATTTTATCCAAATGGTATCTTCATTTCACTCAAATGGTATCTTGATTTGATCACTTTCGTGGTACCATTTGAGTAAAACGGTATCTTCATTTGATAGTTGTGGTGGTACCATTTGCAACCCAGATGCCGCGACCGCGGGACAGGGAGGCAGGGTCCCTGCCTGGGCGAGCGTGGTGGTTCAAGGCGTAGCTTGGGTGTACTCAGCCGGGATCATCGGCTTGATGCCGTCCGGCTCGTAGCGGGTGAAGTCAGCCTGGTTGAGGGTGCGGAGTGTCGCTGAGCGCGTGCGTGAGCATCAGGGCAACGGTGCGGGCGTCGTGAACCTGCACGCCTCGGACGGCGTGCTTCTGGACAAGGGTCTTCCAAATCTCAGGCGTGACGGGCGTTTCGGTGAGAACGCTCACACCCCGCTCGATTCGCATAAGCCTTCGCGTGGCCTCCTCAAGCGAGAGGTCAAAGCCGCCTCGTTCGCCTGGCGGACGCGTGCTGACGTTCCAGAACTCGGCGTACTGCTGAAGGCCGGTGAAGATGGGCGTGCTCAGCCCGATGAGGGCTCGAATGGCGGAGCGTACTTCGGGGTAGAAGGGGCCTGAGCGGTGCAACGCTCGTAGCCGCTATCGACGAAGGCCGGCATCAATCGTGGTCCGCATAGAGGTCTTTCGTTGAGAAGTCACGCGGTAGTGGCGGCAGGTCGAGCCCTTCAGCGAGCTCGTCAAGCCACCGGTCAGCATCTTCGACGGTTTGCGGGCCGTTGGTGCCGGCGAAGTGGCGCTTGAGGTAATCCTCGACGGTGAGGCCGAGGGCAGCGGCGCAATCGGCGAGCGCCTTCGCCGTTTGCGGGTCGAGTTGGATGGTCGTAGCCGGCGTCATAGTTCCTAGCCTTGAAAGCGCGATAAATCCGCGAGCCCGAGAGGGTTGCGAGCATCGCGTAGCCTTCCCAAATGATACCACGACAGCGGCGAGGAATCACCTGGCTTGGGCCTTGTGCAGGCCGACTAGCGCCTCTTGTTGTTGAACAACCGGTTCATGCCTGTTCTCTTGAAAAGATGAAGGAACTCGTCTCATCCTAGCTGACGCTTCCTCGGCCCTCTAAGGGTTGGTCAAGAATCTGAAAGCACCGCGGCGGGGCCACGGGGCCGCGACCCAACCGACTAACCGCTGCACGGAATTTGCACGCTTGCGAGCCCTCCCCCTTTGGGGTACATAAAGGATCTTATCACCGACGATACCGGCCGGTAGGGGGGCTGTGGTCTAGTTATGTAACGAATGCAAATGGAGCCAACGGTGTCACCATCAACGCCACTACCCAAATTCGAGTGCCCACCAGTGATAGAGGTCGTGTGCGGCGTCCTATTCACGCCCATCGAGGGCCTTCTCGCCCCGCACCTCGGCCAACTTTGGGACAAGTTCCGTCCATCCGAATACACAGAGTGCCAGGAAGTCGCCCCTCTTGCTCCCGTCATGGAACAATTCGACGATGCGAAACAGATTCAATTCGAGTTCACTGACACGCCTCCCCTTCCCAGAATATGGTTCGTGCGGCCCGACGAAAATGGACTTGTCCAGGTACAAAGAGACCGATTCCTACACAACTGGAAGAAGGTGCGGGATGAAGACGAGTATCCGCACTACGATTCTGTTATCTCGATGTTCTGTGACAGGCTCGCATCGTTCGAAGCTTTTCTCAAAGACGCCAACCTCGGCCCAATCAATCCGCGACAGTACGAAATGACCTACGTCAACCATCTTCCTCAAGGCCGCGGTTGGTCTGAACTCAACGAGCTTGGCAAGGTTTTCCCTGACGTTTCGTGGAGAACGAAGAACGGGCGGTTTCTTCCGGCACCAGAAGCACTCAACTTAAGAATGAGCTTCGTACTACCCGACCACTCAGGACGCCTGCACGCCACGATTCGCACAGCCGCTCGACGTCAAGACAATCTCCCGATGCTACTCCTTGAAATGACTGCCCGAGGAATGCCGAAAGAGCCGACCCATGAAGCAATGTTGCGTTGGTTCGATTTGGCTCATGAGTGGATCGTACGGGGCTTTACCGACCTCACCGGCGAAATCATGCACAAGCAGGTGTGGAAGAGAACGACATGAGCACCACCACAACACGCTCACGGGTCACTTCGTTCGCCTCGGATGAGGATACGACCACCACAATGAGCGCTGGGTTCGACTCGTCTACATTTGGAGGCCGCACCGTCGAGCCTTATTACCGCGACAAGGCTCGCCCAATCGCTGTCCGAGTCACTGGTAGCCCCCAGCCACTTATGTGGCCCAAACGATACGAACGCGACCCAGAGGAGCGCGTCACCTCATGGTATGTCTTGACGCTCGAGATAGCGGACAACATCCGCCTGGCCCTAACCGACACGCCATGGCACGAGCACTCGTCTGAGTCGCTCTCGACAATGCTCAGTTTCCTGCTTCGAGAGCACATGCGTACCACAAGCGAACCCAAGACCCCGCTTGGGAGACGACTACTCGAGCTTCGTCGGCGCATAATCGCTACTGGTGTACCACTTCTGGACTGGTCCGACCTGGACATCGAAGTCCGGTCGCGACGTGGCGAACGAGAATAGGAGACTGTGGTTTTGGCCAAGACAAGGACGTTTATTGACTCTGGAGTATTGATTGCCGCAGCCACCGGCGGCCAGAACCTATTCGAACGCGCCTTCACTGTATTAGATGACCCGGACCGCGAGTTCATCACGAGCGACTTCGTACGCCTCGAAACGGTCCCAAAGGCCCGGTTTCATAAGAACGAGGATGAAGTTCGGTTCTACGAAGAGTTCTTTCAGGCCGCCGCTCAGAGTGTCGACGCTTCAAAGGAGCTCGTTTCCCTCGCACAAACCGAGGCCGAGACCTCCGGCCTCAACGCAACTGACGCCCTACACGTCGTTGCCGCTTGTTGGGCCGCGGCAGACGAACTCGTCACGTCAGAAAAACCTCAGAAGCTCATCTTTCGAACGAATTCCTTGCCTGTGAAAACCATTTATCCTGATCCTGAAGGAGCTTGAGGCGGCGTGACTAGTAAGAGCCGCAACGGCGCATGCCGACCCGACAACCCGCATCCGCGCTCCACGCGGAAGACCGAGCTTGTGTGGGAAGGCAAGTGCGACGAGTACGGCAACCGCCGCGAGGTGGACGTGGCCGGCTGTGCCATGCCCATGGACCCGGCGCGGCTCAACTGGCAGGAAGTCCGCAAAGTGGCTCATTACAGCCTGCCCACCGCCGCCATGCCAAGCGGAGATCGGGGGGCTGGATGAGATCATTCGAGCACGGCTACTTGCTGGAGACCGCGATCTCGCACCCGCTCGTGATGTCCATGCGCGTGCTCGGCGAGTTTCGCGGTAGGCAAGGTCTCTACGCCGACCAGTTCCCCGAAGTCTTGGAAACCCTCCGTCAGGTTGCCATGGTGCAAAGCACCGAATCTTCCAACCGCATCGAGGGCATTACCGTCCTTCCCGAGCGTCTCGCCGATCTGGTCACGAAGAAGATCAAGCCACGCGACCGCTCCGAGCAGGAGGTGGCCGGGTATCGAGACGTGCTTGCGTCCATCCATGCGAACCACGCTCGAATGCAGCTCTCCACGGAGCTGATTCTTGACTGGCACCGGCTGATCTACCGCTACACCGGCGAGAAGGGAGGCCACTGGAAGAAGAAAAACAACGCCATTCTCGAAGTCCGTCCGGACGGGCGTCAGGTCGTGCGGTTTAAGCCCGCGTCAGCAATCACGACGCCGAAGTTCATGGAGAAGCTCGTCAAGCTTCATGTCCGTGCCTTGGACGAGGCCAAGACCGATTCGCTCCTGCTCATCGCCAGCTTCGTACTCGACTTTGAGTGCATCCACCCGTTTACCGACGGCAACGGCCGCATCGGTCGCCTGCTCACGCTGCTCCTGCTCTATCAGTGCGGCTACGAGGCCGGACGTTACATCAGCCTCGAACGAATCGTCGAGGAGAGCAAGGAGACGTACTACGAAGCGTTGCTCCAGAGTTCGCACGGCTGGCACGACGCCCAGCACGACCTACGACCGTGGTGGGAATACTTCCTCGGCACGCTGACGGCCGCCTACAAGGAGTTCGAGTCCCGCGTCGGCACGCTCACGTCCGCCAAGGGCGCCAAGCGCGAAATGGTGCGAAACGCCGTTCGGCGGCTTCCGCAGCGGTTTTCCATCGCGGAACTCAGGAAGGCCTGTCCAGGAGTGAGCTACCCGACCCTTCAGAGGGCACTGGCCGACCTGCGCAAGGAAAAGGTGCTCCGGTGCCTTGGCCGCGGCCCGGACGCCCAATGGGAGCGAATCAGGGGCTGATATGATAATCTTATCACGAATCGATTATCTGATAAGATTAGCTGGTCAGCCGCCGCGGCGTATTGTCCGCCGGCCGAAACCTCTGCGGGCAGCAAACTGGATCATGGAGCCGCTAATGGTATCACGAAAACGCAATGCGATCCTATTCGGCCACCCGAGCCATAGCTGCATGGGAAGGGATCGCCTATGACGGCCATGACGTCCCGGTCCCAGGATTTGCTCAACGACCGAGACCGTCTGGATCAGAAAAAGGGGAGCAGGTCAAGTGGGGAGCGACGACCATGCTGACGTTGAATAGACAGCGCTGGGCCTTCGCCAGCGTCAGGCGCAGCGGTATGGTTCACATGTGGGAGTCGAACCGTTGAAGAAATCGAAAGCGCAGCAAGGGTCACCAAAGCGCCAGTACAAGATGACCGTCGCCGGTCAGTTGTTCAAGCATCTGGGACTTCAGATGTATTCGGGGGCCGTTCCGGCAATTTCCGAGCTGATATCCAACGCCTACGACGCGATGGCCAAGAACGTCTGGATCACGATCCCAACGAACCGTCCCATCGAAGCGACGGACCAGATCATCGTCAAGGATGACGGTCACGGAATGACGTTTGACGAGTCGAACGACTTGTACTTGTCGGTGGGCAGGAACCGCCGCAGCGGGGCGAGCGAGTGGACGACCGCGTACAACCGCCTCAAGCCGCGAAAGGTGCAAGGCCGCAAGGGCATTGGAAAGCTTGCGGGTTTCGGTATCGCTGACAGGATCGAAGTTCGATCGGCGCGAAACAAAGAGGTTTCGCACTTCGCGTTGGATTTCAACGCGCTGACGCAAAGTCAGAGCTTCGCGGATACGAACGGGTACCTTCCTGAGGCGCTCGCCGATGATGCCCGAGCAACAAAGGAAAGGTGCAAACGCCGCCGCTCAGGTCGAAGAACCAAGGCGTCTGTGCCAGCTTCCCGCGCACGAAGACCACGAACCAGACCGCGGCCCGGATTTCCTACGGCTGGCAAACGCGCTGTCTGCGTTGTACCCTCGCGATAGCGAAGAGAAACGGCTTTTGGACGCGATGCTGCTGGCGGTGGCGAGGTGAGGAAGTTTCAGAACGGGTGGTTGCCACCCAAGCGGAAAGCGAGTGTAAACGTATGATACTGTTGGACACAGAGAGGGCAGGTGACGTATGAACGATATCGAGACATCGCTGCCGGACTTCCGCGACCCGCCGGTTGCCGAAGTGGCGCTATCCGTTCAGTTTGACGCCCTCAGTGCCTTGCGCACACCGCAACTCGGCCTGCTGTGGCAAGAGTTCCGAGATCGGCTTCCAGTCACAGAAGAGCATCCACCGCTTGATCCGGTGATAGAGCGGTTCGGCGTGCTGCCGACACGAACGGGCGCTGTACGTGTTGAAATGCTGAAAGGCCCTCCGACCCCACGATGTTGGTTCCTCAATAAGGAGGGTACGGAGCTCGTTCAGGTTCAGCAGGATCGCTTCGTGCGGAATTGGCGCAAGGTCGGAGACGCGAGCACGTACCCGCGTTACGAGAAGCACCTTCGGCCCAGCCTTGAATCCGAACTCAAGCGCTTCCAAGCCTTCCTCCAACGCGAGCAACTTGGAGACCTGAAGCCCAATCAGTGCGAGGTGACATACCTGAATTCTATTGCGGCCGACGAGGGCTGGCAGGCACACGGCGAACTTGGTGAGGTGATAACCGTTTTTCAACGATCGTTCAGCGACGACTTTCTCAATGCTCCGGAAGACGCAGGCCTGCGGTTGCGCTTCTTGATACCCGATCAAACAGGTAAACCAATTGGCCGTCTCCACATTGCGATCGATCCTGGCCACCGCAGCGGCGACAACCAGCCCCTCTTCATCATGAACCTGACCGCGCGCGGTGCTCCGTGCGGTGATGGAATAGACGGTGTCCTGGGATTCCTGGACCTCGGGCGCGAGTGGGTCGTTCGTGGGTTTGCGTCGATAACGACGCCAAAAATGCACAAACTGTGGGGTCGAAACAAATGACGCTCATTACTGCAGAACCAGGAACGAAAAATCGCCTTACTGACCGAGACTGGCAGGCCTCGAATACCACGAGCACTCTGCCCGTTTGGGCGACGCTCACCGAGGCCGTAACCGCTCGGCGCGAGTTCCAGTTCCCGTTCGAGGGAGGGAAATTGATGGTTGAGATTGTCGGAGATCCGCCCGCGTGGGTTGAGCCGACGGTCCAATCGCTGGGAATGCTCCTCCAACTTGGTCCGAATTGGGACAGCTATGGTGGCTCGCCCATCGCCCCAAGGTGCGTTGCCGCGGCGCTCGATCTGGTTTTTGGCGCTTTGCCTTACGACACCCCGGTGCCGTCCGTGGTGCCCACCAGTGGGGGCGGGCTCCAGCTTGAGTGGCATACTCGTGGCGCGGAGCTCGAGGTTGAGTTTCTCTCCGCAACGCGCGTCAGAGGGCTGTTCGAAGACGCGACCAGCGGTAGAAGGTGGGAGAAGGACCTGAGCTTTGATCTCCGTCCCCTTGTGGAAGCTATTTCGACGCTGTCACAGCGACAGTAAGTACGGGGGACCGCTCAATGGCTTCCGAGAGGCTCGTTGACGATGCCACGATTGGAAACGATGCCGAGCTGTGGCGCCGAATCCATCCCCAATGGGTTGTTCCCGATGGGAACACCGGAAGTGTACGTGTCAGTTCGGCCGCGTTTGACAATAGCCCGGATGGAAGCCCGACTTCAGTGCTGCTCGCAGGCTTGGTGCGACAGACAGATCGAGGGGCCGAGGACGTGATCGCGGGTTTTGATGGGTACTTTCTAGCCGCACTCACCGCCGGACAAGCGCGGGATTGCCAACAGGGGGTTGCGCGTAACCCGCTCGAAGACGAGCCAGCCCATGCGTACGTGTTCGGTCAGAAAACGAAACCTCTCAAGCGCTGCCTGGCCCGCCACGCCACATGGGTGATCGCGCCTTCGGGGTCTTGATACTGGAGGTCGCTGAACGCCAATGGATGCTTGGTACAAAGTCGTCACGCCACGCAAGGAAGTCCGCGAGGGACGTTCGTTCAACCCGGACGAGTTCGCCATCGCATTGGAGCAGGTTGTCGCGGGAACGGCCCCCGATGACTATCGCGACCCGACGCAGTTCTTCGCTCGGACGTGCTTCACCCGCGCCCTTCGCGACCACGCAGGCCTGGCGTTGCGACGGCTTGCGGGCAAGACGGATAACACGTCGCCCGTGCTCGCGCTCATTACCCAATTCGGCGGCGGTAAGGCGCACACGCTGGCGACGCTCTTCCACCTGATCAAGGCCCCGAAGCCATCATCACAGAACGAGGGCGTTCAAGGACTGCTCACCGCGGCCGGTTTGTCGGACATTCCCAAAGCGCGCGTAGCCGTCTTTGTCGGCAACGCTTGGGACCCTTCCGAGGGACGTGAGACACCGTGGCTGGATATCGCCAACCAACTCGCCGGCGCTGACGGCGTAAAGGCCCTTGGACCGGAGGCCAGGTCCAAGCCACCGGGCACGGACAATCTGAGGAAGCTCTTCGCGGCGGCCGGCGGAAACGTGCTGATCCTCTGCGATGAGGTGCTCAACTACCTCTCGCGTCACCGTGACCAGGCAGAGGGGTTCCGCGATTTTCTCGGCAATCTCGTCCGGAGCCTGACAGGCATGAGCGGTGCGGCCGCCGTGATGAGCCTGCCGCAGAGCAAGCCCGAGATGAGCGACTGGGACTTGCGCTGGCAGGAGATCATCGCCAAGGAGGTCAACCGCGTCGCGAAGAACCTGATCTCCAACGACGAAGCCGAGATCAGCGAGGTTGTTCGCCGCCGTCTCTTTGAGGACCTTGGCGGCGGCAAGCTGCGGGCCAACGTCGCCCGTGCATACGCCGATTGGTGTTTCGAGCGGCGCGCCCAGCTTCCGCCGGAGTGGACGGCCGTCGATACGGCAGCAACGGAAAAGAAAGCCCGCGAGTTCCTGCAACAGCGCTTCGAGGCGTGCTATCCGTTTCATCCGGCCACGCTCTCCGTCTTTCAACGCAAATGGCAAGCGTTGCTCCAGTATCAGCAGACCCGCGGCACGCTGGCGATGCTGGCCCAGTGGATTTCGTGGGCTTATCGAGATGCGTTCCGCAGCGCCCGCCGCGAACCGCTCATTACGCTGGGATCGGCTCCGCTCAACGTGCCCGAGTTTCGCGCGGTTGTGCTCAGCCAACTCGGCGAGCCGCGGCTCAGCACGGCCATCGAAACGGACATCGCCGGTGAGCAGTCCCACGCGAAGGCCCTCGACGCGGACACCAAGGGACCGCTCCGCGACATTCATCGCCGGGTTGGAGCGACGATCCTCTTTGAATCATCGGGCGGGCAGGTCGATAAAGTCGCGCACCTTCCGGAGCTGCGATTCGCCATCGGTGAACCAGAAATCGACACGACTTCGGTTGATACGGCCGCCTTTGCCCTCGAATCCAAGGCCTTCTTCGTCAGCCGCGTCGGATCAGACGGTTTCAGGCTCTACCACAAGGCGACGATCCGCAAGGCGGTCAGCGACCGCCGTGCATCGCTTGATGAGGAAAACGAGGTCAAGCCACGGATGCGCGCCGTCGCGAAGGGCGAGTTCGACCACGGCGCGACCATTCCAATCGTTCCCTTCCCAGCCGACGGCACGGCGATTCAGGACTCTCCCAAGCTCACGCTCATCGTTGTGGACCCGGAATGGGACTGGAACGGCGCGGGCGGGTTGCGTCAGCGCATTGCCGAATGGACCAAACAGCGGGGTTCCTCCCCACGGCTGTATCCGGGGTCGCTCGTGTGGTGCATCCGAAAACCCGGACGGGACCTCCGCGACAAGATCGAACTTTGCCTTGCCTGGGAGCGCGTACGGCGGGATATTGCTGAAGGAACGCTCGGATTGGATTACGACCGAGCCGACCGGGCGGATATTCAAGCGAAGGTAACGGACGCCGATGAAGCGGCGAAGGATGAGGTATGGGCGGCGTATCGCTTCGTCGTCATCTTCGACGCGCAGGAGCCGGAAGGCCTGAAAGTCATCGACCTTGGCGCCGGCCACGCGAGCGCCAACGAAACACTTTGCGGCCGGATCATCACGGCCCTGAAATCGCAGGCATTGCTCAACGAGTCCGTTGGCGCGGGCTACATCGATCGCAACTGGCCACCCGCACTCAAGGAGGCCGGTGCATGGCCGCTCAAGAGTCTTCGACAGAGCTTTCTGAACGGTTCGTTGACACGCCTCCTCGACCCCGACAGCATCCTTCGCAACAAGATCACCGAGTTCGTCCGCACGGGCGCATTCGGGTTGGCATCCGGCCTTGCAGCAGACGGCGCATACGAACGGCTGTGGTTCAATGAATCCATCGGCCCGGATGAAGTCGCATTCGAGGACGGTGTTTTTTTGTTGACGAAAGCTAGAGCGGAGCAGCTTAGAAGGACGCCGACTCCAACGGGGCCGGCACCGATCGACGAACCGCCTCGTCCTCCGTTGACTGGCGAGACACCGCCGACTCCAACGGGGGTTGAAACAGGACCGCCAGTTCGCCCCCAGGCGCGAACACTCCGGCTCCGTGGCGATATTCCTCCGGAAATCTGGAATCGGCTCGGAACAAGACTCTTGCCCAAGTTGCGTTCTGGAACCGAGCTTCGCGTCGGCATCGACTTCTCTGTTACGCTCTCGCCCGACACCGCAGCGACCCTTGAGCAGGAACTTCGGCAAGCGATTAGGGACCTGGGCCTCGAAGGTGCCATCCGCATCGAATGACCGAATGACCTAAGCTCGCGGATCGCTTTCTGAGCTGATGTGGGCGACATCTAATCTCTCGTTGACTATTGGTTCCGGCGCTACTTCCCCGAACGGCCTGAGAATCCGCCGCCGCCAGGGCACAGCCTCAATCGGCACGCGGTCGAAGCCGGCGGCTTGGCGAGCCCGGTTGACTGCCCGCCAAATGTTCAGCAGTTGCACGCGGACCGGAGCGTAAGGCTGAAAGCCCACGCCGGCGAAGTCGGCCGCGAGCGTCCCCGCGGAGCGGTGACACGCCCGCTCCAGAAGCCACGCCTTGAGCCGGCGATATTCGCCCGGCTCAATTCGCACGCTCACGCGACCGTTTCGCACGGAGAGCGAGTAGCCCGCGAACTTGATGGGAACCCGGCGGGCATCTCTGACTTGGCCGGCTTCCTCTTCAAAGAAGGGGTGCTTCCCGTGCGTGGCGAGCAGCAGGAACGACCGGCCGTGCCGGATGTATTGCACGTTCGCCAGGCCCGCCCGCTTTCGCCGGCACCGTTCTTTCTGGCTCGCTTCGATGCGATACTTGGCGACGAGTTTCCCATCGACGGTTGCGGAATCTTTGCCCGCGGGCACGGAGCCGGCGACATAGAAAAAATACCCGCGGGCTAAGTAGCTCACGGCGACCTGTTGCACCAGGCCGTCGATGGATTCCGCTACGCAGCGATACGTCATGCTCCCACAGGCGGTGCCTGTCCCCCGTGCCGTTTTGAGCCAAGGGCTCATAGCAAAATAAACTAAAGGAATGTGCACTGATTTGGCCGATGGAAGGATATGCCAGATGCCGCAGTAGTAGAATGGATTCGCGAGAAGTACCTTTCGTTGTCGGAGGTGTTGAATGAGCGTTCCCGGCGACTGTGGGCGGCCACCGAGGCGCGTTCCTTGGGGCGCGGAGGCATTGCGGCTGTTGTGACAGCCACGCGCATGTCGACCGCCACAGTGCACAAGGGTATCCGGGAATTGGAGGCGGACGAGTCGGGTGAAGAGGTCCTTTCGAGTGAGCGAATTCGCCGGCCGGGCGGCGGGCGCAAGCGGGCCCGCGATCGCCAGCCGGGGCTGATCGAGGCTTTGGAAGTGCTCGTAGACCCGAGTTCGCGCGGCGATCCCGAATCGCGGCTGCGTTGGACCTGCAAGAGCACATCCAAGCTGGCAGCGGAGTTGAAGCGTCAAGGTTTTCAGGTGAGCTCCCACACGGTGGGGCGGGAACTGAAAGAGCAGGGCTTCAGTTTGCAGGCCAATCGGAAGACTCGCGAGGGGACTTCTCACCCGGATCGCGATGCTCAGTTTCGCCACATCAACGAACAAGTCATCCGTTTTCAGCGTCGCGGTCAGCCCGTGGTCTCGGTGGACACCAAGAAGAAAGAGCTGGTAGGCGCCTACAAGAATGCAGGGCGGGAATGGCTGCCCAAGGGGCGACCGTTCGAAGTGTTGGTCCATGATTTTCCCGATCCGAATATGAACAAGGCCATTCCCTATGGCGTGTACGACGTCACGCATAACGAGGGTTGGGTCAGTGTGGGCATCGATCACGATACCGCTCGATTTGCCACGGCCACGATCCGACGATGGTGGACCAAGATGGGCAAGAAGCGCTACCCGCGCGCGAAGAAGTTGCTGATCACCGCAGACTCCGGCGGCAGCAACAGTAGTCGAACCCGTCTGTGGAAGGTGGCGCTGCAGGAGTTGGCCGACACCCTCGGACTGCGTCTGGAAATCTGCCACTTTCCGCCCGGGACCAGCAAATGGAACAAGATCGAACACCGCATGTTCTCGTTCATCACCCAAAACTGGCGCGGCCGACCGCTGGTAAGCTATGCAGCGATTGTACAACTGATTGGAAGCACCACAACGGATCGAGGTCTGCGGATTCGTGCGGAAGTGGATAAGAATCAATACCCGACAAAAGAGGTCGTTACTCCCTCGCAGATGGCCGGCGTCCGCATGCGTGCCTCGTCATTCCATGGCGAATGGAACTACACGATTGTGCCG
>CAZUGO010000055.1:0-13589 GCA_964619935.1 uncultured Planctomycetales bacterium
GGCCGGCGGTTGCTGCTGCGCGCTGCGCAACGCCGCTCCTCCCAACGCAGCTGGATGAAGCCCCTCCCCAGCGACTATCCTCGATAACTCTAACAGAGCAATTGTCGTGCCGAACAGGATTGTTTGTGTCCCCCGAACTACACGAACTACATGATGGAGGCGGCTGCGGAACCACCGGAGCTTCGGCTGAACTGGGTGAGCGCTGTCAAGGGGCTGGAGTACCTGGAGGCCGTGCGGCTATCCGATGACTGAGCGAACCAAGAGGCAACGCCGCCAGGGCCCAGAATAGGCCGTCATCAGCGCAGCATCGCCGGTCATGGGCAGGTGGGTTGGGGTCCGGTGACGGCGATCTTGTCCCCTACCGGGGAGGCCCGGCCCGGCCGGCGGTGCAGGGCCGCCAACCAGCGGTGCCCGTTCCTGATTCGTGGATGCTGAGCGCGTGAGACGACTGACCCCACGGGGAATCGAACCCCGGTTGCCGGCGTGAAAAGCCGGTGTCCTAACCGCTAGACGATGGGGCCGGTGTGCGGGTCGGGCGCGGTGTCGGCTCGATCCCGGCCCGGGGCGACCCGTCCTTTGGAGCATTGAATTTCGTCTGCCCAAGGGTACAGCACTGTAGTCAATGGTTTGGGCGGGGTCAAATGTTGGCGCCCGGTGAATCGGTGATCGAGCCGTTGGTTGGCGGCTTGAGGATCACGCCGCGGCGGGTGCGGCCATCCAGTCGCACGTCCAGCGGTGCTGCGGTCACCAGGTGTCGCAGGAAGCGGGTTTCTTCGGCGGCCGGTTGGGCGGCCAGCCAGTCCCAGTCGATGGTGCCGGCGTCGTCGGTGGATTCCACGGTCAGGTATCCGACGCGCAGGGAAGTCAGGTTCTGGAAGAAGTGCGTGCCTTGGGAGGGTTTGACCACGAAACCGTCCAGGGTGGTCTCGACGATGACGTTGGCGCTGGAGATCTGGTCCCAGGTTACCGGAATGCCCAGCCAGCGGTCGGCCGACCCCCAGCGCCCCGGACCGATCAGCACCGACGGCCGTTGGGCCTTGCGCAGCTTCTTGTTGATTGTGCCAATCTCGGTGGCGATTTCGCGGGTGTAGGCCGAATCAAAACTGTCCGGCTTGACGTAGATGATGTCCCGAATGTCGCACATCCGCCCGTTGCCAAGCGCTTGCGGGCTGCTGCACAAGGTCTGACCCGGGTCGAACTCGCCGATCTGCTCGATGCCGCAGTCATCCTCGAACACCGCCGGGCGGATCTGCAAGAAGCCGAAGTGCATCGGCTTGCGGGTCATATCGACGGCGAATTCGATTTCCACGGGGCAGCCCATGCCGTCGCGCCCGATCTTGAGCAGCGTTTGCAGGATTTCGGCCAGCGGGAACAGGTTGGACTTGAGCACATGGGCAAAGGTGACCAGTCGCGGACCGGATCGTGACAGCCCGTCGTAGACCACGTCATTGTCAAGCGAGTATACCGAACCGATCGGCGCCAGTGTGCCGTCCTCCTCGGCCGCATCGAGGTCGAGCTTGATGATGTTGGCCGAGGCGTCCGGGGTCGGAAAGACTTCCGGGCGGGAAATGTCCAGGGCGTAGAAATAGCGTTGCGAATGCTCGAGCATGTCCTTGATGGTCGGGAACTGCGGCAGGATCTTGGGATGGGCCGGCGAGAACACCAGGGCCTGGCCGCCTTCGACGACCAGTTTGCCGAGCCCGAGGCCGACCTGGGCGACCCCGTCTTCCGGGGCCATCTGGGCGGCCGGGTAGTAATTGTAGGACCGGGCCACGCCGGAGAAGGTCGGGTAGAAGCGGGTGCCGTGGGCACTGCCCACGATCTCCTGGAGGATCACCCCCATCTTTTCTTCCTCGGCGTGATGGGCGGTCGCTTCGAGATAGTCGCGGGCGGCCTGGAAGAACGTCGAGGCGTAGACCAGCTTGACCGCCGCGCACAGTTGCTCGAGTCGGACTTTCTGGTCCGGGTGATTGTTGGGCAGCATGTGCGTGGTGTAAATGCCGGCGAACGGCTGATCGGCGGCGTCTTCCAGCAGGCTGCTGGAGCGGACGGCCAGTGGGTACGACACTTGTTGCAGAAAGGCCGACAGTTTGCGGTGGACGGTCTTGGGGATCTTGGCCCGCAGAAAGGCCTCGCAGATTTCGTTGTCGGAGGCGCCATTGCTGATCAGTGATCGCAGCTTGTTTTTGTCCACGAAGGCTTCGAAGACATCGGTGCCCAAGGCGGCACTGTGCGGGACTCCCAGCTGGGTGTTCGCGAACGACTGCTTCAGGTTTGAGCGACGAATCAGGGCGTTGATGAACGCCAGGCCCCGGGCCTTGCCGCCCATGGATCCGCCGCCGATCCGGGTGAAGGTGGTGGCCTCGTCAAACCGCCGGGCCGAGAACTCGCTGACCACGCCGCTCTGGTTGCGTTCCCGAAATTCGGCCAGGGTGTCGATCAGGTAGCGGCGCATGACCTCGGGGCCGGCGAAGTCGGTGACCTTCTTGGGCCGGATGCGCGAGGCCAGCTCGAATTCGGTCCGGGCCATGAACCAGTTGCTGAAGTGGTTGTGCAGGGCGTGATAGTTCAGCGATTCGCTGGGGATTTTCTTGACCATCTCCTCGAAGGAGCGCAGGTCATGGGCCCGGCCGACCACGCTGCCGTCGGGCATGGCGAACACGAAATCGCCGAAACCCATCCCGCCCAGCAGAAACGAACGCAGGTCCTGTAGCAGGGTCGGCGACTTCTTGTTCACGAATCCGGCCTGCAGCCTGGAGGCACTTTCCTCGTACTTGCCGTCGGACGATTGCACGACGATGGGGATGTCGGCACAGTCTTCCTTGACCCGGCGGGTGAACTCCAGTCCGGCTTCTGGGTCCAGCTTGCCGTTTCGCGGAAAGCGGACGTCGGTGATGACGCCCAGCAGTTGGCCGCAGTATTTCTGGTACAGCTCCCAGGCTTCCTCGAAGGTTTCGGCCAGCAGGATTTTGGGTCGGGCCCGCATACGCAGCAGTCGCTGCATGAGGTTGATGCCCTCGGCCATCAGCGACTGGGTCAGCTTGACCAACTCGGTGTAGATCAGCGGCAGGTACACCGAGTAAAACCGCACGGAGTTCTCGATGACGATAATCACGCGGACGTCGCCCACCCGGGTGTCGTGCTCGACGTTCAGTTGGTCTTCCACCAGCTTGATGATTGCCAGCAGCATCTTGGCGTCGCCGTTCCAGACGAACACCCGGTCGATGCAGCGCCGGTTTCGCAGTGCCGGCTGGCGCTCCAGGTCGCGGGCATCCTCGGCCAGCACCACCACCGGCAGGTTCGGCTTGAGGGCCTTGACCGCCATGGCGAACTCGGCGACGTTGAGGTTGCCCAAGCGGGTCATGGTGATGACCAGGTCGATCGGGAAGGCTTCCAGTGCCTGCAGGGCCTCGGCGCCGGTCGACACCCGCGAGACCCGCGGGGCGTGCGACAGGTTCATGTCCATGAACTCGCTGGTGATCATCTCGCTGACCAGCCCCTCTTCCTCCAGGATGAAGGATTCGTACAGGCTGGAGACCAGCAGCACGTTCTGCACCCGGTTGGGCATCAGGTTGTGGAAGCCACCGAAATTGAATTCCAGGTCGCCGGGCTCGAGATGTGCGGGTTCGTCAATCATCAAGGGTCACCGCCCGCCATTATACCGGCCGGCGGTGATCTGGTCAGGGTTGAGCGCCATCCCGCGCGGTCGGCGGCAGGCCAACCGCCCCTGCAGCGCTGCAAGGCAGCGCCCCGGGTCTCGGCTCCGCCGGACGGCGGTGTCAGCCGCCATCACGTGGAGACTCCCGGCGCGTGACGGCTCGATCGCCGCTCGAGGAGCGGTTGCCGCAAAGGGGAGGAGGTGGTGTACAATGCACGAGCACGGCGCGACGGCGTACCTGGGCGAACGGGCGGTACTAGACCACGCCCAGGTCGAGCATGGTGTCGGCGACCTTCAGGAAGCCGGCGATGTTGGCACCGTTGACGTAGTTCCCGGGAGTCCCGAAGCGTTCGGCGGTGTCCACGCAGGTCTTGTGGATGTTTCTCATGATGCCGCGCAGCCGCTGGTCGACCTCCTCGCGGCTCCAGCTCAGGCGCATGGAGTTTTGGGACATCTCCAGGCCGGAGACGGCCACGCCGCCGGCGTTGGCGGCTTTGCCGGGTCCGAACAGGATGTTGCCTTCCAGGAAGACGTTGACCGCCTCGGGAGTGCTGGGCATGTTGGCGCCTTCAGAGACCACCATGCAGCGGCCCTTGGCCAGGTTGCTGGCATCGACCGCATTGATTTCATTCTGGGTGGCGCAGGGCAAGGCGATGTCGCAATCCAGCGCCCACAGCGGATTGGATTCGGCGGCCGGGTCCATCGGCAGGTACACGGCCTTGGGGTATTTATCCTTGTATTCCTTGATGCGACCCCGGCGCTTGTTCTTAAGGTCCTTGACGAATGCCAACTTGGAGGCATCGATGCCCTCTTCGTCGATGATCGCGCCGTTGGAATCGGAGAAGCTCAGCACCCTACCGCCGAGTTCAATGGCCTTCTCGGCTGCAAACTGGGCCACGTTGCCCGAGCCGGAGATGACCACCTTCTTGGCGGCAATGTGTTCGTTGCGGGCCTTGAGCATTTCCTCGGCAAAGTATACGGCGCCGTAACCAGTGGCCTCGGGGCGGATCAGGCTTCCACCCCAGTTCAAGCCCTTGCCGGTGAGCACGCCCTCGAAGCGGTTGGTCAGCTTCTTGTATTGGCCGAACAGATAGCCGATCTCACGACCGCCGACGCCGATGTCACCCGCGGGCACGTCGGTGTTTGGGCCGATGTGGCGGAACAGCTCGTTCATGAAGCTCTGGCAGAAGCGCATGACCTCGTGATCGCTCTTGCCCTTGGGGTCGAAGTCTGAACCGCCCTTGCCGCCGCCCATCGGCAGGGTGGTCAGGGCGTTCTTAAAGATCTGCTCGAAGCCCAGGAACTTGATGATGCTCAGGTTCACCGACGGATGGTAGCGCAAGCCACCCTTGTACGGGCCCAGGGCGCTGTTGAATTCCACCCGGAAACCGCGATTGACCTGGACTTCGCCGCTGTCGTCGACCCATGGGACCCGGAACATGATGACCCGTTCCGGCTCCACCAGCCGATCCAGAATCTTGTGCACCCGATACTCCGGGTTCTTGTCCAAAACCGGGATCACGGACTCGACCACTTCCTCGACCGCTTGGAGAAACTCCTTCTGCTCGGGATTCTTGGCGGTCACCGGGGCCATGAAGGACTTCACTGCGTTGGCCATCTCGCAAGGCTCCTTTTCTGCTATGCGAACGCACCACCCGACCGAACTTCCGGCTCGATCCGCAAGACCGCGTGGCCGGGCGACACACCGTCGCCACAGAAACGCCTCACAGCAGGGATTGAACTTCGGGCAGTTCCGGCACCACAGCGCCGGGCGGGGCAAGTGTACAGCGTGCGTGCAAGCGGTTACTTTAACCGCAGTCCGCCGGGCGCGGCAATGCACGCCGCAGGGCCGCGCGGCTGACGATGCTGGATTGCTCCGGCGGGCGGCTAGCGAGGGGGCTTGCGTGGGCCTGCTGTGGCTATTTCGGACCCGTTCGCGGCGGGTTGGCGCCAGCGCTAACTACAGCGGCTGGAATTAATTACGCACGGGGGTGCCAGCGGACGGCTACTGACCCCCAAATTCGAGCTTGCGAGAGGGCGTCGGTCTCTGCTAGACTGCGGCCCCATTGATTGTAACTACCCATAAGCTATCGGATTAGGAGCATTCGGATGGAGGAATACGAACAGCTCAGAAGGCTCGTCGAAGCGGCGGCCGACGACATCGACAAGGCCTGTGGCGGCAACAAGGCCGCCGGCACCCGAGTTCGAAAGGCAATGCAGGATATCAAGAACGCTGCCCAGGATGTTCGCAAGCGCATTCTGGAAATCAGGTCCGAACCGGCGAAGTAACCCAATCCCCGCCGACCCCGGGCCGGTTCACAACACCGGCCCGGGCGGCTTTTTAAGGCCAGAAACAGCGGTCACCCGCGGAAGTCACCCATGCCCCCGGCACCCCTGATCGAGCTCGACGACATCGATCTGACCCGCGTTCTAATGACACGAGAGCAGATTTACCAGGAGCTGCCGCATCGTCATGAGTTCATGCAATTGGACGGGCTGGTGTACATGAACGATGACGTCACCGCAGCGGTGGCGTTCCGCGATGTCCGGCCCGACGAGTTCTGGGTGCGCGGCCATCTTCCGGGCAGGCCGATTTTTCCGGGGGTCTTGATGATCGAGACCGCCGCTCAGATTGCCTCACTGGTTGCCAGCCGCTACGGCCAGCTTGGGGATCGGTTCATCGGTTTGAGCGGCGTCGACAAGGCCAAGTTCCGCGGCGTGGTTGAGCCGAACCAGCGACTGTACATTCTGGCCAAGCTGTTGCGCTCCCGCGAGCGGCGGTTTGAGTGCATGGCCCAGGGGGTGGTGGACGGCAAGATCGTCTTCGAAGCCCAGATCATCGGCATGACCATCTAGCAGCCCATTTCTCGCCAGCATTTCCCCGGCGGTATGATGAGCCTCGCACAATATTTCTCCTGCCATTTGGCCCGGGGATCTGGCGATCGCCCATTCGATCTCGGCCGGCTGCCGGCGTCGGGCGGAGTCTTCGCCCTGGCGGGCGCCCATGATCAGGTGCTGTTGCTGTCTGGCGGCGAGACGCTCCGCCGCTTGGTCGGGGCACGGTTGTATCCTCCCGATGCGCCCAACAGCCGCCCGCGGACCGACGTCCTGGCGATTACCCAGCAAGTCTGGTGGGAACCGACCGAGTGTGCCTTCGGCACGCTGGTGAAGTTCCACGAGATCTCCTACCAACTGTATCCGCGCGAGCATCTCAAGATGTGTCGGTTCGGCCCGTGCTGGTTCGCGGTCATTGACCTTGCCGATCGCTTTCCGCGGTGGCTGGCCAGCCGGCAGCCGTTGCTCGGGCGGTCGGCCTGCGTCGGACCGTTTGCCCGACGGGCGCAATGCCAGGCGCTGGTTCAGCACCTGGAGGAGCTTTTTTCGTTGTGTCGGGAGCATCCCATCCTCGAGCAGACACCCCGCGGGCAGGCCTGCGCTTACTTCGAAATGGGCCGATGTCCGGCGCCGTGCGACGGGACCATCCCGTGGTCCCAGTATCAAACATCGTTGGCGCAGTCAGTGGACTGGGTGGTGCGGCAGAGCCCCGATGTGGTGGCGAACTTGCGCGCGGCCATGCTGGCGGCTTCGGATACGCTCGATTTCGAAGAGGCGGCCCGCCGGCGGCTGACGATCGAACATGCCGAAGCCGCCGCCGGCATCCTGGCCGGCCGCATGCTTGGGCTCGACGACTTCCGGCACCTGATCGTGCAACGCTGCGGGCGGCGGCAGCGGGTCCAGGCCTTCGCCGTCAATCAAGGTGCGATCCGGGCGCTTGATTCGGTTCCGCTCAAGTCCTTGGCGGATGCGGTCCCGCAGTGGCGGTGCGGCGCCCTGCAGCTCGCCGCCGCCGGCGCTTCCGATCCTGCGTGGATCACCGAACGGATCTGGTTGGTCTGCCATTTTCTGCTGCTGGGTGGTCGGGCGGCGGGCATTTGCATGCACGTGTCCGATCTGGCCGACGGCGATGCCGCGGCTCGGCGCATTCGCCAGGCAACCGACGGGCCCCGGAAACCTGGACTTCCGTAAACCGATGGACCGACATAATCTGTTGTGATGCATTCGAAACCCGCGCCAGGCCCATTCGCCGACGAACTCATTCCACGATTGTTGGAAGGCTTCAGGTTGTATCTCTCGGTGGAGTGCGGACTGGCGGTCAGCACGCTGGAAGCCTACCGGCGGGATCTGGGCGAGTTCTCCGCGTTCTTGGCCACCCAGCGGGTACCGCTCGGGGATTTGGGGATGGAGCACCTGCAGCCCTACCTGATGGCCTTGCGCGGTCGCGGCCTGGCGCTTGCCAGCATTGCCCGGCGAGTGGCCAGCCTGCGGATGTTCTTGCGCTATTGTCACGCGTTCGGTCATCTCGACGAGGACCTGGCGGCCTTGGTCGAGACTCCGCGCAAATGGCACAAGCTGCCCCACGCACTACACTATCGCAAGGTTGATGCCCTACTGGCCGCCCCCGATCCGCAGGACCGCTACTACCACCGCGACTTGGCGGTCCTGGAACTGCTCTATGCCACCGGCGTGCGCGTCAGTGAGCTGGTCGGGCTCACTTTGGATCGCATCAACCTGGACATCGGCTACGTCCGGGTGATGGGCAAGGGTCGCAAGGAGCGGGTTGTGCCGGTGGGTCGCTGCGCCATCGAAGCCGTTCGCCGGTACTTGCAGGAGCTGCGGGGGCGGCTGGCGGGCCGGCGCAACCCGGCGGCCCTGTTTCTGTCGCGTACCGGGCGACCGTTGGATCGCAGCAACGTCTGGCGGATCGTGGTCCGTTGTGCCCGCCAGGCCGGCCTGCCGGGCCCGCTGTCGCCGCACACCCTGCGGCATTCCTTCGCGACGCACCTGCTGGAAGGTGGGGCCGACCTGCGCGTGGTGCAGAGCCTGCTGGGCCACGCCGACGTCACCACGACACAAATCTATACTCATGTGGACCGATCACGGCTAAAATCGATTCACCAGAAATATCACCCGCGTCAGTAGCCCATGGACTTCAAGAACGCCACCAGCCTGGATTCGACGTTGCTGTCTCGAACCTTCCAGGCAGCAGTCGCAGGCTGGCCGACCGATCGGCTGATCGTGCGGGTGCGCTGGAGTCGTGGGGCCGACTTTTCGGGCACCTGTGTCTACGACACCCATCGGGTGTACATCAACCTGGGGCGGCATCTTCGCTATCCGTACCGCATGCAGACCTACTGTGCCCGGTCGCGCAAGGCCTTCGGCAGCTACTACCAGCCGGCCAGCTCCCTGGAATTGTGCGACGGCTACCAGGTGTGCCTGTTCATCTTTGCTCACGAGTACTACCACTGGCTGATCAAGCAGGCGGGTCGGAACACGGGTCAAAAGGAGTCGATGTGTGACCGCTTTGCCGCGCGGGTGCTGGTCGGGCAATACGATTGCCGGCTGCTGGACAAGCACGGCCGGCTGCTGCCGCGGGCCGCGTGGGACTTCCAAGATCTCGAGGGATTCGTGGCCGCCGCCCGCAAGCCCGTCGGAGTGCCTGCCGGCCCGGCCATCAACCGCGCTGCCCGGGAGGCGCTTGCGCTGCACGAAGGCAGGCAGTTCCTGCTGTTTCAGACCTGATCGCCGTTTGCCGGGGGCCGATCGCCGTCGACGACAATCTCAGGCAGACGCGGTTCGATGTCGATGGTGTGCAGTTCGGTGATCTTCACCGCATGTCGGGGCGCTCCGCCGGCGCACCGGCCGCCACAACCCGCGGTTCCGCTGGAGGATCCGCCCAGCCTTCGGGCCAGCAGATACACGGCGAATCCGACGGAGCCGACCACAACCAGTTCCTGCCAGCCGACATTCATTACGACAGTGTAGCACACATCGGCCGCCCGGGACCACTGGGTTTTCGGGGGGCAGCTGCCTGGGCGGCCCCGTTTCGTCGGTACGCGTGCACATCCGGAACGTGGGCACGGCGACAGGCCCGGCGCCAAACGACTAGTGTCCGGCGCCGCATGGCCTCGCCGGCGAGTGCGCTCATGCGGCACGGATTGCGGGGTGGCTACGACGCGCCTTCTTTTTGGGCTGCGAATTGCAGATGGGCTGCCCGGCCCAGGGCATCGCCATCGCGGGCCAGGCGCTTTTCCAAGGCCAGCAGTTTCCGATATTCGGACTTGTTTTCAAGCAGATGGCGGACCGGTCGAATGGCCAGTACCGTCTTCGGTTTGATGTCGCGGACCGTGAACTGGGCATGGGCCAGCAACTTGACGATCTGCCTCGGCGTGAACGTGCACAGCTCGAATTGCTCGGAACGCTCGCGGGTCAACCAATGGGTCTTGCCGGTCTTGACCAGACGCTCCAATCCGGCGAGATCGCCTTTGTCGAGGTAGTAGTCCAGGGCGTTCAAGCGGTTGTCGACGGTGGCCACCAGCAGCCCACCGGGGATCAGGAGGCGGCGGATCTCCTTGAGGGCCCGAGCGGGAGACTCGACGCTGCACAGCGGTTCGCCCATGGCCAAAGCGAGGGCGTAGTGCTCTGCGGGCAGGGCTGAAAGATCCATCAGGTCGCCCGGCACGCAGTCGACCCTGTGTTCGAGGGGGGTGCCGGCCACCTTGCGCCGGACCACATCGACCATTTTGTGAGATACGTCCAGACAGGTGATCGGGTAGCCGCTGTGCGCCAGACGCAAGCCCCACTTGCCGGTGCCGCAGCCCAGGTCGATGAGCCGTTGGTCGGTGCGGGCCGGCAGGTACGGTTTGAGGTAGTCCCAGGTCAGGGTGTCATGCCACTTCCAGAACAGGTCGTCGTAGATGTCGTCATACTGATGCGCGACCCGATCATGGTACTTCTGCACGGCTTTTCGGGGACTGCGGCCCATGGCTTGTGGAATATCGCTGCGGCTCTGAATTGTCAAATCGTTTGCGCTTTTGAACCCCCCGGCAGCTTGGCGTACACTAGGTGCCTGTCGGCGGTGCAGTTCAACCGAGAGGTCACGGCGACCGGCGGGCCGGTGTGGGCGCCCCGGTTCAGTCGATGCGGGCGGCTTGATGACCATCGCATACTTCGATTGTTTCAGCGGAGCCAGCGGCGACATGATCGTCGCCGCGCTGTTGGATGCCGGTGCAGCGTTGGACCCTTTGCGATCCCAGTTGGCCACGCTGCCGCTGGACGGTGTCGCGGTCAGCGCCGAGAAGGTCCGCAAGCAGGGATTTGCCGCGACGGCATTTACCGTGCACTGCGCGGCGTCCCGGCCCCATCGCCATCTGCAGCAGGTGACCGATATCATCCGCGGCGGAACGTTGAGTGCCACGGTGGTGCGGCAGGCTTGCGCCATCTTCGAGCGTCTGGGTGGCGCCGAAGCGGGTGTGCATGGGGTTCCGTTGGAGCAGGTCCACTTTCACGAAGTCGGTGCCCTCGATGCCATCGCCGACGTGGTCGGAGCCTGCGTGGCGCTGGAATCTCTGGGCGTCGACCAGGTCCGCTGTTCGGCGATTCCGGTGGGCTCAGGCACAGTGGCGTGCGCCCATGGGACCCTGCCGGTGCCCGCGCCGGCGACTGCGGCATTGTTGCGGGAAGTACCGCTCGCCGACAGTGGCGAGACCGGCGAACTGATCACGCCGACGGGAGCCGCGATCCTGACCACGCTGGCATCGTCGTTCGGGCCACTGGGCGGCATGGCCGTGCAGCGCATCGGCTATGGTGCCGGCCGGCGCGACGGTCAGCGGGTGCCCAATCTGCTGCGGGTCCTGATCGGCGAGCCGACCGCCGGCGCCGCCACCGACACGGTGACCGTTCTGGAAACTAACATCGACGACCAGAGCCCGGAGCTGGTCGGACACGCGCTCGGCAAACTGCTGTCCGCAGGTGCACTGGATGCGTACTGCCAACCGATATATATGAAGAAAGGGCGCCCCGGTTTGCTGCTCACCGTGCTGTGCAACCCCGATGCGGCGGCAGCCATGGAGGCCCTGATATACACCGAGACCACCACCTTTGGGATCCGCAGCCGGACCTGCCGCCGCAGCCGGTTGGAGCGCACTTGCGAGGTCGTGGACCTTGATGGCACCCCGGTCACGGTCAAGATCGGACGGCAGGGCGGTCGGATCGTCACCGTGGCCCCGGAGTACGAAGACTGCCGCCGGGTCGCGGAACAGCGCGGCGCGGCGCTCAAGGCGGTGATGCATCTGGTTGTGGCCCGCTGGCAGCAGCAGGACCGATCCGGCGCTCAGGGTTAACCGCATGAGCTGTGCTTTGGCCATCTCCAACAACCAGTTGCTCGCCATTGCGGGCATCCTGGTGCTGATCGCGGTCAGCATGCGGATGTTGGTGCGGCGCCGCCGCGAGCCGGGGCCGACACCACAGGATTACGCCCGCCGGCAGGTGGCCAGGCTCAAGGAGCAACACGACATGGGCAGCGACATCCAGTCACTAATGGTTCAGCTCCAGGAGTTGTCGCGGGCGATTAACGCACAGATCGACACCAAGTTCGCCAAGCTGGAGTCATCCATCCGCGCCGCGGACGAGCGCATTTGCGCCTTGCAGCGATTGTGCGGCGACCGGGTAGGCCCGGGGCTGGATGTCACCGTTCAGGACCACCGCGGTCCGGCCGACCTCGACCGGGACGCCGATCCCCAACCGGAGGACGCCGGCCATCAACGAATCTACCAACTGGCTGACGCCGGCAAGAGCGCTGTGCAGATCGCCCAGGCCACCGGCCAATCACCCGGTGAGGTCGAGCTGATCCTGTCGCTCCGCAAGGGGCTGCACTAGCAGCGGGCCGGCCCTTTGGTGGCGTTGGGCACCATGGTGTGATGTCAGGGGTTCGGACGGCGATTCCCGAAGCCGACTGGCCTTTGCCGCTTGACAGGCCTACACTCTCTAGGATTGGGGAGGTGCCCGTCGCCCCTCACTTCCGGGCAAGGTTTCGATTGTGGGCAAGAAGCTGAATGTCATCTTGATTTCCGGTCCGCGCTGCGGCGGCAAGAGCACCTTGATCCGCATGTTGGTGCCGAGTTTGTGCGCCCGGCCCCCGCACTACCTGCGCCTGGTCCCGGTGGAGGGCCGCGGTCCACGGCTGACACTTCTGGGCGACTTGAAGAGTGCCGGGCTAGCCAGTTGGAAGCGGGTCAACTACGACGCCAATCGCATTTTCGAGTTTCTGCCGGAATGCCTGGAAGACATCGCTTCCGCCGGCGGCTCACGCAATGTACTGGTCGAGGCGGACGCCGATCCCAACCTGCGGTATGCGTTTTCCTACGACCATCGGGTATTCGTGCTGCCAACGCCGCGGTCCCTCGAGCAGGTGTTCCGAACGCCCAGCGAAGCGGCCCAGGCCCTGCGCGAGGTCATGGATGACACCGCCGCCTTTGCTTCGGAGATTTTCGGTCTGTTCGATCCTGAGGCCGATGAGGATGACGGCGTCAATTACGAGCGCATTCAGCGCCGCGGCGCCATCGCCGAGGAGCGCCTGGAGATCACGCCCCTGCAGATGCGGCGATTCATGAACTCGCCGCTGGGTTCTGAGGTGGCTTCGCGCATTCAACTGCAGCCCGACTACCACGGCCTGATGGACAGTGAAGTCATTCTGCTGAACCTGGCGATCGGCGGTAAGACTCCAGTGGTCCCGGTGGTCATCTCGCGGATCGAGACCCTGATTCAGCGATTGGGCAGTGGCCGTTTGAACAACCCGGAGCTGCTGATGTGCGATCCGCTGGACCCCTCCGATCCCAGCCGAGCCCAACTGATCGACCGCTTGCGCGGCATGCTCGTGGCCTAGCGAATCTAGCCTGGGCCCGCGACTCGCCCCGATGGGTGTCCCGAAGTCGCCCTGGATCGCCATCCGGACCCAATCCTGTTCGGCACGACAATTGCTCTGTTAGAGTTATCGAGGATAGTCGCTGGGGAGGGGCTTCATCCAGCTGCGTTGGGAGGAGCGGCGTTGCGCAGCGCGCAGCAGCAACCGCCGGCCTAGCGAGCGAACACCAGC
>CAZUGO010000056.1:0-1926 GCA_964619935.1 uncultured Planctomycetales bacterium
TGCAAGCGCCGCCCGGTAGTTCGTCTCGGCATCGGTCATCCGGCCATTGAGCTGGTCGATCAGGCCGATGTTGTAGTAGGCGAACTTGTTATCGGGGTCGTCCTCGATCGCCTGGCGGTAGTGGGTCAGCGCCGTGTCGTAGTCCCCGGCGACATGGGCTTCGAGCCCCTGGTCCAGCTCGGATTGCGCGCTAGCCGTGGCCGTGGCCGTTGGTCCGCCCCCGCATGCTGCGAGAACCAGGACGGAAGCCACGATAGCCAGTTGAAGTGACACCGCGTGTCGGGCAGCCCGGAGTCGGAAGTTCACTGCAAACGGTCTCCTGAGGTGTGTGTCACGGGCAATTCGATGGGCGTCGCATGACTGTAGCGTGAATTGCGCCATTGCCAGGAATAGCGGGGAAAGAGAGAGCCCTGCCGGGCCTGTTGGACCCAGCAGGGCTCTGTTATGCCGAAGCGCTTTGCGAACCTTACGGAGTGACGTCCGCGCAGATCGCGTAGGCGGTGATGACGTAGTTGCCACCACCGATGGTCCTGGCCTCGGCGTACCAGCCGGTGGACGGACCAGTGTTGTTGGCGTTCGGGATAGGCCGACTCTCGACGACCAGCGTCTCCTTGACCAGGTTGTCGCCCGGAGCGTCCGGGCTGGTGAAGGCGTGCCCTCCACCGGTCGCGACTTCGCCGTCTAGGCAGCTCACCGAGATAATGCGGGTACCGCTGCCTGAAGTGCTTGCGGCGCTTCGGACGGTGAAGGCTCCTGTGGAGAAGCCGGTGCCGGCGGCACCAGCGGGACCCTCCGGGCCTGCGGGACCTGCCGGACCAGCGGGGCCTGCGGGACCATCGGGGCCTGCCGGACCAGCGGGACCCGCCGGACCCGTCTCGCCTTGAATGCCCTGCTCGCCCTGCGATCCCTGCGCCCCGTTCTCGCCCGTTGCGCCGGTCTCACCCTGGGGACCCTGGGGGCCGACATCGCCCTGCGGGCCCTGCGGACCCATTGGGCCGGTGGCGCCAGCTGCGCCGGTCTCACCCTGTGGTCCCTGGGCACCCGTCGCGCCGGTCTCACCCTGCGGTCCTTGCGCGCCGGTCTCGCCGGTCGCGCCGGTCTCACCCTGCGGTCCCTGCGGACCGACTTCGCCCTGCGGGCCCTGAGGACCCATCGGACCGGTCTCGCCCTGGGCGCCGGTCGCGCCGGTCTCACCCTGCGGGCCGGTCGCGCCGGTCGCGCCGGTCGCACCGGTCGCGCCGGTCGCGCCGGTCGCACCGGTCTCGCCGGTTTCACCCTGCGGTCCCTGCGCGCCAGTCGCGCCAGTCGCGCCAGTCGCGCCAGTCGCGCCAGTCTCACCCTGCGGGCCGGTCGCGCCGGTCGCGCCGGTCGCACCGGTCTCGCCGGTTTCACCCTGCGGTCCCTGCGGGCCGGCGGGGCCCACCGGACCCTGCGGACCGGGGATACCGCTCGTGGAGCCGTACTTGTCCCAGTGAAGGGCAATGTCGGGCGACTTGCAGTCAGGATCGGTAGGCAGAACGACCTTGAGCACGCCCGACGATGCGTTGTAGCAAGCGTGTACCGCGTTCGGGTCGCTGTTGCCGTTGTGGGCAAGCGCCACTCCGGCGGGAACTAGCACGAGCATGAGCGCCGTGCTGGCGATAACTCCGAAGAGCCGCCTTGATCTGGGCACGTTCGGCCCCTCCCTTTATGAGCTCGCGTGTAGCGGCCAATGACATCAGGCGCGCGCTCTCCGCGGCAGCCTCGGCACTGTGCCCGGCGCGGATCGCGAACACCATCCGTGGTCGTACTGAGCGCGGTACGGATCGGCGGGTCCGTACCCTGAGTGCCCGGGGCGCCGTACGCACGATCCGCTCCGGGTACGGACGCGAGGCTCCGTACGCTCGTCCGTAGTTCTCCGGATTCGCGCACCCCATGTGGGCGGCT
>CAZUGO010000057.1:0-1985 GCA_964619935.1 uncultured Planctomycetales bacterium
CGCCCCCTTTTCCTGCTTTTTCCTGCGCCTTTTCCTGCCCAGCGCCTGACGCGAGACTGCTCCCTTTCTCTCTTGAATGCATGGTTGCCGGGTCCATTCCGAAAAAGTGGTGCCATTGACCGTCTGAGGGGCTATGGTAGCCGGGAAGGAGACGCTGGACCCGAAAGGACTTCCCATGCGCATCCGCTCCGACTTCCAGACCGGGCCTGACGTGCCCACCCCGGACCAAGCCCTGCAGCAGATCCACACCCACCTCCAGGTCCAACAAGCCCTCTGGGCGGACCAACTCGCCCGCGACCCCGCCGCCTTGGCCCCGCTCGAGGCCCACATCCACCAGGCCTTCGGGCAACTCGCCGACCGCCTCGTCGCCAGCTTGCTCGCCCACGCCGCCCAGCAGCAAGCCCTCGCCGAGGCGGCCCAAAAAAAGTAGCCCAGGCCACCCGTCCCCTGCGCCAGCCCGAGGCACGCCCGCTCACCCTCCGGTTGCTGGGCGGCCTCCTCCTGTACGTCACGACCCTCTACTGTGGTCCCCGCGCCCGCACCGGCAAAGGCCGGGGCCAGGAGGGCACGGGCCTCTACCCCGAATTGGCCGCCTTCGGCTTCAGCGAGGGCTCCAGCCCGGCCTTGGTCAGTTGCGTCGGCCGCCAGTGCGCGCTGTTGCCCTCCTACGAGATCGCCCGGCAGGAGTTGGCGGCGTGGGGCACGCCGTTGGATATCAAGGTGGTCCACCGCATCGCCCGGCAGTTGGGTGCCGAGGTGTTGACGGCCCGCACCCGGGACCTGCGGCGTTGGCGGGCCGGCCAGTTGCCGCCCGGCCAGGACTTGGCGGGCAAGCGGGTCGCGGCCCAGATCGACGGCGGCCGGATCCGGCTGCGGCGGGTTACCCGCAAGCAGAAAGGCCGGGGGAAGCAGAAACGGCAGCGTCGTCGTTACCAGGCGGAGTGGCGTGAACCCAAGGTGCTCATCATCTACGAAGTGGATGAGCACGGGCGACTGAAGGCAGGGACGAAGCCGTGGATCGACGGCACGTTTGGCGGCCCGGACGAGGCGCTGGAGTTATTGGCCTTTCACCTGCACCGGTTGGGGGCGGCCACAGCCGCGGTGGTGACGTTCGTGGCCGACGGGGCGCCGTGGATCTGGGAGCGCCTGGACTGGGTGGAGCAGCGGGTGGGGCTGACGGCGGCGCAGGTGCGGCGGGTGTTGGACTGCTGCCATGCGTTGCATAACGTCAGTCTGGCCGTGGAGGCTTTGGGCCTGGCAGAGGCAGAGCGACAGCTCTTGTACCGCAAGCTGCGGCGGTGGCTGCGGCGTGGTTGGCCGGGGTGGGTGGTCCGGGAGTTGGAGAGGTGGGGGGAAGCGCGCGGTTGGCCGGAGGCGTTGGCGCAGCCAATGGGTTACTTGACGAAGCACATGGAGGCGGGGCATCTGGCGTATGGCCAGTTTCGCCGGCAGGGTTTGCCGCTGGGGAGTGGGGCCGTGGAGAGCGCGATCCGTCGGGTGATCAACTTGCGGTTGAAGGGCCCGGGGCTGATGTGGTTGCGGGAGAACGCCGAAGGGGCGTTGGTGATACGTGCCGCGGCGGTGACCGGCCGTTGGGAGCAGACCTTGGCGTGGGCGCGGGCGGAGATGGGGAAGGATCGTCAGTTGGGTTGGGTGTGGGAGTCGCCGGATATGCTCGCCGAATTGAAGGCGGAAACGCCCATCAAACCGCCGCTGGCGCAAGAGGCGTCAGGACAACGAGATCGAGAGGAGGCGGCATGACCACATTTTGGGAATGCACCCGCGAGCATCTGGTACACCTGGCCTCGTTTTGCATACGCTTCGGCATCTCGCGGGTTCAGCTCAAGGAGTTCCGTGTAGAAGTCCACGGCATCCTCGAGCAGTTGGCGGTGGACTTCCACGGGAGAAACCGTGCGGAGCTGCTGTCCAGCCACGCGGGTAAGCCGCTCGACAGCCTCCAGGGCCTTGGCGTAATGGACCTCTGC
>CAZUGO010000058.1:0-1651 GCA_964619935.1 uncultured Planctomycetales bacterium
TGCGGCCCCTTTTCTCTTTCAGACCAAGAACCTCCCCAGTCTGCTGCGGCAGGCTTTCCTACTCTGGGTCAGTCTCTGTGGAAGAAAGCCCCGCAGTGCCATCTCCTGGCGGCCCGTTACGAATACCACATTTCAAAGGACTCGTGCAGCGAGGCGCGCAGCTGGTCGATTGACGCGGCACTAAGGGACCGCGCAAAAATAACCTGAACAATTTCTACTTTCGCGGGGAGAGGGTATAGTTCCATTCCCCGTGGAAGTCGTGACGCTTCAGACGTAGGCGTGCTAATTCCTCATCCGTGACTTTGGTTTTGGTCGGGTAGCGGTTCGTATCCAAGGCCGCTTGCACGGTCAGCCCCGCCCGGGTAGTGGTGCTGGCAATCAGGTTGACGATGGCCGCATGGCTCACCAGCGGACGCCCGCGCCAGTTCTGGGTGATGAAGCTGAACAGCCGATGCTCGATCTTATTCCACTTGCTGGTGCCCGGCGGGAAGTGACTGACGAACAACGTCAGCCCCAGCTCATCCGCCAGGTCTTGCAGCGCCACCTTCCACAGGCGCGAGCGCGGGCTGTTGCTGCCGCCGCCGTCCGCCGTGAGCAGCAGTTCCTTGGCGCGGGGGAACCGCTGCTGTCCCATTGCCTCCCACCAGCGCTGAATGCTGTGGGCGGCGAACCGCGCGGTGTCGTGGTCGATCCCGACACTGACCCACCCCTGGTTGTGCAGCAGGTCGTAGACCCCATAGGGGATCGCCTTGCCCAGGGCCTTGATCAGGAAGTCATGCACCCGGACCTCCTCGGGGCTCCCCGCCGGCTGCCACTCCCGCCCGCCGTTGCGGAAGTCCCCCACCAATTCCTTCTTCTTGGTGTCCACCGACACCGCCGGCTGGCCCCGGCGGAGGAAGCGCCGGACGCTGGCATTGATGTAGTCGAACTGGGCATTGCGGTCGGGGTGCCCGCCGCCCTCGCGCGTCTTGCGGTTGGCTTGGAGGCTATAACCGGCTTCCCGCAACAAGGCGGCCACCGTCCCGGCGCTGACGGGATGGTCTTGCCGCGTCAACTCGTCCGCCAAACGTCGGGTGCTTTTGCAGGTCCAGCGCAACGGCGACTCGGGATCGCCCCGCGTGCTGGGCTCGATCAGGGCTTCCAGGGCGGCCAGCAAGCCCGGATCGCTTACCGTCAAGGGTTGCCGCCCGCCCCCGGGCCGCCGCACCCGCTGCGCTTCCAGGGCCCGTTCGGGGGCCGGCAAGTCCAGCTCGCGCAGCCCTGCCGTGATCGTAGTCCGGGACAAGCCCGTCGCCTGCGCCACCGCGGTGACTCCGCCCCACCCCAAATCCCGAGCCTCGGCCGCGGCCCATTGGCGGCACAGACGTTCGTCCAGCTCCGGCTGCAGCGTCTGGAATTTACCTCGAATCCGTGCGATCAGTTGTGCATCTTGCATGCAACCGTTATCGTACAATCGGTCCAAGACTACAATGTCAACTCGTTCAGGTTATTTTTGCGCGGTCCCTAAGGCAGTTTACGGGAATTCTCCATATCGGTTAACACAAAAACTTGGGGCACACGCAAGCGACGATTGGGGGGAGGCAGAGATTGCCGAGCGTCAAAGAGAAATGGCCGAACTTGCCGAACAGGTGTGGCCTATCCGACCATCGGA
>CAZUGO010000059.1:0-68626 GCA_964619935.1 uncultured Planctomycetales bacterium
TCAATACCCGACAAAAGAGGTCGTTACTCCCTCGCAGATGGCCGGCGTCCGCATGCGTGCCTCGTCATTCCATGGCGAATGGAACTACACGATTGTGCCGCACTGAGAATCGTTTAGGCTATTTTGGGGCGGCCCCTAAGCGTCGCGGTCGACGTCAATCGCATCAGGGAGAGCGCCGAATCGTCGCCGGGTCAGATCTTGCACGGACAGAACGACTGGTCAGCGATCGGATACGGTCTGATCGGCGGGTTGAATTACGGCGACTTCGTGCACCTGCCTGCTGATGATGACGAACTGAACACGGATTTGTTCGAGTACCTGAACTCCATTCCGCCGCCGTGCCCAGCCGATCTCGATGGCACCGACACGGTTGGAGCCGCGGACCTGGCCATTGTCCTCGGCGCCTGGGGACCCAACCCCGGCCACCCGGCCGACCTGGATGGCGATGACGTAGTCGGTGCCGCGGATCTGGCTCAGGTGCTCGGCGCCTGGGGACCGTGCTTGGAGTGAACCCAATGGCCAAGAGGATGTCCAAGAAGTCGGCTTTCTTCCGCGGCACGTCGCTACGTCCTGTCCCCCCCGGCGAGTCCAAGCACAAGGAAGTGCGCTACCTCGACATCCACGAGGATGACCAACTCGACGAGGTGCAGATGGCGACGTGGATCCGACAGGCGGCCGCTCTGCCCGGCTGGGTCCTGTCGCGCTGGAGGGCAACATGAGCCACGGTCATCCCGCCGGCCCTTCCGCCTGGGATCTGGGCTTGTTCAAGGTCCGGCGCATCCGCCGCGACATGCTGGCATTCTATGCCGACATGCGGGATCGCTACGGCGATCTTGTATATATGCGCATCGGGCAGTTCCGCGATTACACCGTCTTCCATCCCGACCTGGTCAAAGAGGTGCTGGTCACCAAGGCCCGGCACTTCCGCAGGATGGCCTGGCAGCGGCGCGTGTTGGCGCAGTGGAACGGTAACAGCATCCTGCTCAGCGAGGGGGAGTTCTGGCGACGGCAGCGGCGACTGGTCCAGCCGGCGTTTCAGAGCAGGCGGCTTCACGATTACGGTCAGGCGATGGTCGCTTGCACGGAGCGGATGACCGGCGGCTGGGATCAGGCGCTCGACGACGGCGCCTGCGAAGTGGAGGTGGTCAAGGCAATGACCGACCTGACCATCCACATCATCGGCAAGACCCTGTTCGGCGTGGAGGTGGCCGGCGCGGCCCGGCAGCTCGGCGAAGCGGTGGCGGTCCTCAACGAAGTGGCCATCGATGAGCTGCTGTACCCCATTCGTCTACCAGGCTGGATCCCGACCGCATATCAGCGCCGAAAGCGACAGGCCATCGCGCTGCTGGACACCACCGTCCGCAGCATGATCCGCGAGCGTCGGGCCACCCATGAGGATCACGGCGACCTGCTCTCGATGCTGCTGCTCGCGGTGGACCTGGAGGGCGATGGGTCAGGCATGACCGACGAACAGGCCCGCGATGAGGCGATGACGTTGCTGCTCGCCGGGCACGATACCACGGCCGCCGGGCTGTCATGGCTGTGGTACGTGCTGGCCCGCTTCCCAGAGATACAGGCGCAGGTGCTTGAGGAGCTGCATGAGGTGTTGCGCGGCCGGCTGCCGACGGCCGAGGATGTGCCCAAACTGCACTACACGGAAATGGTGATCAAAGAGACGCTCCGGATGTACCCGCCGGCCATCGGGACCCTCGGACGGCAGGCGGTGGAGGACGTGGAGATCGGCGGATTCAACCTCCGGAAAGGAGCGGTGGTCCGGGTACTGACCTACCCCCTGCACCATGATCCGCGCTGGTTTCCTCAGCCGGAACGGTTCGATCCGCGGCGCTTCGCTCCAGGCCGCATTGAGCGTATCCCGCCGCACGCCTATCTGCCATTCGGCAGCGGGCCGCGCGTGTGTATTGGCAGCACTTTTGCGATGACGGAGATGGTGCTGATCCTGGCCACGGTCCTGCCGCGCTATCAGCTCTCAATCGCCCCCGGACAGAACCCACCTGAGCTGTCAGTGAGGTTGTCGCTGCGGCCCAAAGGCGGCCTGCGGATGACCGTTGCCCGACGCCCAGGCCGGGAAGCGCTGACCCGCCCTTGAACGGCGCAGATCAGACGCCACGCCTCAATAAAAGGGTGGGTTCGATGTGCCGAACCCACCCCGTTCATGATGATTAACCGGTCAGACGCGCTCGACCCTCTGCAGCGGCGCCTCGGGTCATTAGCACGGCCCCCAGGCTCCGAGCAGCTGGGCCAGGTCGGCCGCGTTGACGACGTCGTCGTGGTTGAGGTCGGCCTGGCTGCAACCGGCCCCCCAGCTCCCCAACATCGCCGCCAGGTCGGCCGCGTTGACCGACCCGTCGTGGTTCAGGTCCGCCGGGCATTCGCAACGGTCATCGAGCCCGTCGCCGTCGCTGTCGCCATGGCAGGTCGATCCGCAGCCCATGAACTCACCCGGGATGTCCCCACAACAAATCTTGTCGACGACCACGCAACTGCCGCCCGCGGCTCCGAAGCAGCAGGCGCCGCTGCCCAGGCAAGCGCTCCCCGGCCCGTGGAAGATGCCGTCCAACGCCGTGCACGCGTCGGCGCTCATCAGGGCACAGGTCTCCGGAATCGAATCGGGATCCGCTGAGAAGCAGCAGGCGCCCGGGGGCAGGCATTCGCAGCAGATGTCCTCTCCACCGAGAACCGGGTTTGGCACGACGGTCTGAACGCAGGTCTCTCCGGGTGCACAGACTCCATCACAGAAGGGGACGACGCCCGGCAACACTTCCACATGGCACTGTTGCGGATTCAGGCAGTCGCAATCGAGCACCCGGACGGGTGGCTGGGCGCCGGGGTGGTAGTTCACACATGCCGGGCGACATTCGTGGGCCGCGCCCGAACATCCAATCGGCTGGCACCCGGATCCGTCGGGCAGCGGCTCGCACTTGCACTTGCCGGCCGCCCCCGCCTGATAGAGGGTGTTGATGACCGCCGCGGGGACCACCTGGTCGAACAACTCCACCTCGTCGATGCAGCCATCGAACAGGCCGCTCACCGTGGACGAGCGGCTGCCGATCCGCAGCGGATTCGGATTCGATACCGAGAGGAGATGGCAGGTGGGATCGAGCGCCGGTCCGACCTGGACCCCATTGTGATAGAACCGCAGGCCGGTGGTGCTGTTGCGTTCGACGGTGACGGCCACATGCTGCCAGGCGTTGGCCACGACAACGCCCGGAGAAGTGTAGTTCGCGCAGGAGGAGGGGCTGCCCGGACACGGAGTACAGGCGGACGAGCCCACGCCATCCGCGATCTGGAACGCGATCTGGTTGTTGACCAGGAAGAAGCTGTAACCGGTGACGCTGGCGGCCTCCACCCGTTTGTCGACGAGCAATTGAATGCCAGCGACGGAGGCCGGTCGAATCCAGGCATCAACGGAGAAGTTGCCCGTGCCGAAATTGAGCGCCGGAGCATCCGGCACCTCGACGTAGTCGGTCAGGCCGTTGAAGCACAGCGAGTTGTCGACGAACTGACCCGCCAACGGCGACGGTCCACCGAAATGGGTCCCATCGTTGCCGTTGATGGCCTCTTCCGCCGACGTGCCGGAAGTCTCGTCGAGCGGCCACCAAGCGGTCATGTCCGCCGGCGGTGGCACGCAGGTCACGCAATCGCAGGTGATGACGCTGCCGGCCGGGACCGCATTCGACTGCAGGGTCCCCTGGCCCGATGGCAAGCCGTTGACGTGGATCTGGCAATCATTGCCGGGCGGCGGCACCGGGCACGGGCCGGGGCAACTCAGATCGTAATACAACGGGGGGGTATTGTCCGGCTCCGGGGTCACCCGTACGGCTCCGCAGTCACCCGCGAAGCAGTCGCACAACTCGGCGACGGGTTGGCCGCCGGCGCCGATGAGCACGACCCGCGGCTCGCACAGCTCGCCCGCAGCGCCGTCCGTGCACTCCGCCGCCTGTTGCGCGTCGCTGCACAGCGCCACCGCCGGCGGCAGCGGCAGCGCGCAGACGTCCGGTTGCTCGCAGACGTCGTCCAAGCCGTTGCCGTCGTTGTCGCCCAGGCAGAGGGTGCCCGCACCTTGGAAGACGCCCAGGAGGTCATCGCAACAGATACCGTCGACCTGGACGCAGCCGCCGCCGGTGATCCCGAAGCAGCAGGCCCCGGTCCCCTGGCACACCGTCCCGACGCCCTGGAACGTGCCGCCGAGATCATCGCAGCAGGCCTCCGCCGTAATCTGGCAGACCTCTGCGATGCCGTCGCCATCGGCGTCGTAGCAGCAGGCGCCGGTATCGCCACAGGTGCTGCCGGGACCCTGCGGCGTGCCGCCGAGATCGTCGCAGCACAGTTGATCGACTTCGACGCAGGTGTTCGCACCGGCCACATTCAGACAGCAGGCCTCGAGGCCCAGGCAGTTGGAGCCGGGTCCCTGCGGCGTGCCGCCCTGGGCGCTGCAATCCGTGGGCAGCAGGCCGTTCACGCAAGTGCCGTCGGGGAGGCAGCAGGCCTCCGGCGCAGGACCGCAATTGCAGCGGACCATGCTGCCATCGGGAATTGCATTGGACAGCATGGTGATGTTGCCGGTCGGCGCGCCGTTGATGTGAATCTGGCAGATGCCCCGCTCCGGCGGCGGGCAATCGCCGGGGCAGGAGAGTTCAAAGACCTCGGGCAGCGGCGTCGGGGTCTTCTGCACCGGGCCGCAGTCGCCGTCGTCAAAGCAAGCGCACTTGCCAAGGACCGGTTGACCTTCGAAGATGAAGAACACTTTCGCCTGACACTCCTCGCCCGGCATCCCTTCGACGCAGTCCTCGTGGAGCAGCTCGTGGCAGATGTCCTGACCGGCCGGTTCTGGGCAGACGCCGCCCGGCGGTTCGCAAGCGTCGTCCTGGCCGTTGCCGTTCAGGTCACCCTGGCAGACCGTGCCCAGCCCCTGGAACAAGCCGCCCATGCCCTCGCAACACGTCCGGTCCATCACGTCGCAGCCGTCCAAGGTGCCGTCGCCGTTGGCGTCGTAGCAGCAGGCGCCGGTCCCCTGGCAGGTGCTGCACGTGCCCTGCGGTGTACCACCGAGCGCCGCGCATTCGAGCGGCGTCAGGACGTCGCAGGTCTCGGCGACGCCGTCGCCGTCGTCATCGTAGCAGCAGGCCTGCTCATCGCAGCAGCGGGTCTCGACGGTGCCGTCCGGCAGCAGGCAGCGGATGCCCAGGCAGGGCAGCCCGTCGGGGCAGACGTTGCCGACGCAATCCGGGAAGGTGCCCCCAAATGGAATCTCGAGGTAGCATTCATCCATACCGCGACAGCTGCACTCCAACACGGTGGTGTTGCCGTTGGAGTCCGAAAGGGCTCGCGTCGGGCGGCACAGATCGTCCGGCCCGTCGGGCTCGGTGCAATCACTGCTCTGCAGCGCAGAACACGGGTCGAGCGCCGGCGGCGGCGTCGGCAGCGGGCAGGGCTCCTCACAAGCGTCGTCGATCCCGTTGGCGTTGGCGTCCATTCCGCAGACCGCGTTGGGGTTGCCGGTCCCGCCGGAGGCGATGCAGCACTCCGGATCGGCCTCCTGGCAGAACCCGCCGGGCAGGCAGCAGCTCACGCGCTCACAATCACTGCCGGCCGGCACGCCGCCGCTGCTCACGCAGCACAGCTCATCGACCTCGTCCACGCAGGTGTCCCAGGTGAGCGGTCCGTCATCGATGTTGTAACAACAGGCCCCGACATTCCCGCACATGGAACCCGGTCCCTGCGGAACCCCGCCGAGGTCATCGCAGCACAGGCGGTCGATGTTCACGCACAGCTGGCCGGCTGCGCCGCTGACACAACAGGCTTCGACACCCAGGCAGACCGATCCGATCCCCTGGAAAATGCCAAACACGCTGTCGCACTGGGCGGCGGTCATCAGGGCGCAGGTGTCGGGCAGACCATCGCCATCGGCGTCGTAGCAGCAGGCCCCGTCCTGCGGCGGGGCGACCTCGCACTCGCAGCAGACGGTGTCGGTCCCATCAGGCTCAATGATCGGGGTCGAGACGCAGGTCTCAGTCGGGTCGGGGCACCCGCCCGTGCAGGTCATGACCGAGAAGTCGAAGTGGCAGTCGTTCGGGCCGCGACACGCGCACTGCGTGGCAACGGGCCCGGCGGCACTGAAATTCACGCACACCGGGAAACAGTGGTCATCAGGTGCCGCCGGAAGGGCACATTGGCTGGACTGCAACGCGGCGCACGGATCGATCGCCGGATCCGAGGGCAGCGGGCAGGTTTGCGGCGTCGGCTCGCAGGCATCGTCGATGCCGTTCATGTTCTGGTCGCCCTGGCAGGACGTGCCGCCGCCCTGGAAACTGCCGCCCGCGGCGGCGCAGCACAGAGGGTCCAGGACCTGGCAACTGTCCGACGTTCCATCGCCATCGGTATCGATGCAACACGCGCCCGCGGTGCCGCAGCTTGAGCCGGGTCCCTGCGGCACGCCGCCCAACTCATCACAGCACAATCGATCGATATTCAGGCACACCGGCGGCACGAGACTGGCGATGCAACAGGCCTCGATGCCCTGGCAGACTGATCCGGGCCCCTGCGGGGTTCCGCCGCCGCCCTGGCAGTCGGCCGGTGGGACGCCGTTTGCGCAGGTGCCGTCCGCAAAACAACAGGCCTCGGGTTGCTGAACCGGCAGGCAACTGCAGGTCACGGTGGCGCCGGAGGGAACGGCCGCCGAGCTGACATGATCCAGGCCCGTCGGCATCCCGTCGAAATGAATCTGGCAAAGCCCCACCTGCCCACTCGGACAGGAGCCCTGGCATCGAAGGTCGTACTCATTCGTGCCGGGGATCAGAACCATGGCGACGGGCCCGCAGAGGGTATTCTCGAAGCAGTCGCAAGCCTGGGCCTCCGCCTGGCCGGTCGCGGGGTTGATCTGCACGCTTTGAGGCAGGCAGATTTCGCCGGCGGAGGGGTTGAGGCAATCGGTCGACTGCAAGAGGGCGCAGGCATCGGGCAGCGGGCCGGACAGGGGGCAGCAGGGAACCGGGCCGGAGGCCCCCTCGCACTGACCGCCCAAGCACATGGTCCCGCCCGGGCAGTCCGCATGGGTCTGGCAGAAGCACTGGGCCTCGACTCGGTCAGCAACGCACAGGATGGCGAAAGCGCACAACGATATACACACAACGCGGATGTTCATTGACAATCCCTTCCTCTTATTCGTCCGCTGGGGAAGCACCCACCGACGTCCCAGCGGAGCGGAAGATCGGCGCAGCACTCTAGTAGGAGAAATGACCGATCCTCATCTTAGCCAAGTCGCCGGTTGGAGACAACGGTTAATCTTCCAGGGCTGCCGGGGGCGCCGGCCGCGGACCCGCCTGGGGTGGCCACGACTCCCGACAATGCGAACACTTACCGAACGCGCGAACAGAAACCAGACCAGGGCCCTGGGAAGACCCCTCTGCAGCGCGGGGTGCGGCGCGCGACCAACGCCCGGACGATCGCTGTTGCCGCCCGGATTCGCTGTGGATAACATCACGGAGTGCGCCGCGCGAGCGCATCTTTCGGCACCGCGTGCCACCGGCCGAGCGCGGGCTCGGTGGGGCCGGCAGCGCGTGCCATGGATGAACGTTCTTCCGATCGAGTGGGCCATGCTTGAACCTCCCGTCATCGCCGTGGACCGCGACCCCGATGTCGTCATTGTCCGTATTCTGGCGGAACATCTGGATCAGAATCATGTGGGGCGATTCCAAACCGAAATCCAGCCCGCAATTGCCGCAAACCCGGGGATGCCGTTTGTGCTGGACTTGACCCGCGTCAGGTTCATGCCCAGCTTCTCACTCGGGGCGCTGATCCGGCTGGCGAACGGCTTCAAGAGCAGACAGCAGCGCCTGATGGTCGCGGGTCTCCAACCTCACGTGCACGACCTGTTCGTGGTCACACGCCTGGATGGTCTGTTCGACCTGCATGCGGACGTACCAGCCGCCGTGGGCACCCTGCGGCCGGTGTGACCGTGCTTTCCCGAGTTCCGCAAGCCGACACCAGGCCGATGTCCGTCCAGGTTACCCGGCACTCTATGGCCCTGGTGGCGCTCGTGATGCCGGCTTCGTGCTGCTGCTGCTGCCGGGGGCTCCCCGCGGTCTGGCCGCCCGACTCGGTCAGCACCGGCGTGGCGGTGCGGCCGATCGCCGGACGCAACGGGGCCTTTCGCAGCGACATTCACGTGCCACTGGTCCGCATCCAGGCGAACCGCCGGTTGACGCCGGAGATCGACGGCTACCTCCGTTTTGACGGCATCAACGGGCGCATCAAAGTCGGCGAGGGTTTTGTCGACCGCGAGGCCCGCGGCGACATGCAGGTGCTGGGCGCTGGCCTGCGCTACACCCCCTTCTGGGAGTTTCTCGGGCTCGATGTGGGCGCGGAGGTCTTCCATTCCGACTTCGCCGTGCTCAGCCGGGTGGGGACCACCAGAGTTCGGGTCAGCGACTCGGCCTACGGTTGGGCGCTGAACGCGGGGGCCAGCATGGTGCTGCCGGTGCAGCGGCGTCTGGATGCGGTCATCGCCGGCGGTTACAGTTGGAGCGACAATGACAGCCATGCCATCCACCTGAACTTCGATGGGGTCTACTGGTTCTTCGGGTTGCGCCTGCACGGCGGCGCCCGGACGCCGAACCCCGGACCCGATCCGGCGACCTCCGCCCCCTGACCCGGCCGTGCGGTTGTGGTACGCTGTAGCGCTGGAGGGGAATCACCGTGACACCGATCAACTCACAACCACCGGCGGAACTACCGGAACCTCCCGCGACCCCCAGACCGCCACGCACTCGGCGGCGCTGGATCAGGCGGGTCATTGTGTTGTTCATCCTGGTGCTGGTGCTTGTGGGCGGCGTGCCGTACGCGGCATCGACCGCGCCCGGACGCCGGCTGGTCAGTTCGGTGGTCAGCGGCAAGATCGCCGGGCAAGTCGACATTGGCATGCTGTCGCTGACCTGGCTGGGCCCCTGCCGGGCGGGCGATGTGCGGGTCACCGACCCTGACGGCAAGCAGGTCCTGGTGGTCGGCAAGGCCGTCGTCACCCAAGGCCTATGGCAATTGATTGCCAGCGGCGGACAACTGGCGATCCTCACCACCGAGGCCGTCGAGGCCCAACTCCGAATCTTCGACGACAACACCGTGTCGCTGGCGGCCGCCTTCGAATCGCCGGCGTCATCGGCCGCGGCGCGCTCCGGCGAACCGCGTGAAGTCATTGATGCTCGGTTCGAGCACCTGTCAGGACGCTACGTCGACGACCGCCTGGAGTTCGATGCGCCGGACATCCACTTGACCCCGCCCACGGGGTTTGGCGGCAATCCAGTGGCTCTGGCCCTCAAGGGCCACGTTGCGTCGGGCCCCAACGGCCTCGACGCCCACGTGGTGCTGGGCGGCGACCTGGGCACCGCCGATGCCACGATCGCGTACCCATCCGGGGGCTCAGGAACGACGTCATCGCTGGCGGAGTTGGTCAGCGCCGCGCTCGCCGGCGGCCCGGTAAACCTGCCAGGCATTACCGCCACTTCCGATGCCACCATCGACATTGCCCGAGTCGCCGGGCTGGCGCCAGGGCTGCTGCGGGTCCGGCAGGACACCACGCTGACCGGCGGCACCCTGACGATCGAGAAGCTCTCCGTCACCGGTGGTGCCCAACCCACCGTCAGCGGTCGTGTAACCGTCAGCGGTTTGGCCGCCCAAAGCGGCGGTGAACGCATCACCGTCGAGCCGGTGGTCATGAACGTTGATGCGGTGTACGAGACCGACAACGGCCTGGTCCTGCGGCAGTCCGGAATCGAATCGAGTTTTGCGACCATCAATGCCAGCGGCACGGCGGCGAACCTGACGGCCGATTTCAAGGCCGACCTGTCGCGTCTGCATGCCCAGTTCAATCGGCTGTTCGACCTGCAGGCCATCGAGTCCGCGGGGCAGCTCGAAGGTCAGTTGACGCTCACGCGGGCGTCGGACGACCGCGTCGGCGTGCAACTCAGCACCCAGGCTCGCGACCTGCGGTTGGCCAGCGGCGGCCGCAAGTTTGCCTGCGGGCACGCCACCATCCAGCATACCGGTGACGTGGACATCGCCGGCGGAACCGTGGGGCGGATCTCCAGCAAGAACCTTAACGTCGGCATTGACAGTCGCATCAATGTCGCGGCCGCCGGATGGGTGGACCTGCGCAGCCGCGGGTTCGAAGCCCGGGTGGATACCACCGACCTGGATCTGGCGGATCTGGCCGGCCGCCTCCAGGCGGTCGGGGTGGACGCCTTGACCGGCTTTGCCGGCACCCTGACGCTGAAGGCTTCGGGATTGCGCCCGGGCAGTTCGGGCCCCGTCCAGTCGGACGGCAACCTGGAAGCTCACGATTTGACGCGCGACGGCAAGCCCCTGGCCGGCGCGCGGCTGCGCTGTGCTTGGAGCGGGGGCCGCCTCGATCCGGCAACCTCGGAGTTCGCGGTGGCCAAACTGACCCTGGACGGCGCCGAGGTCCAGGCGGATCTGCAGGTGGCTTATGCGCCGGTGCCGCAGACCGCCGGCGCGGGCACCGCCACGCTGACCACCGCCGTGCTAGCCGGAAACATCCCGCCGTTGCCGAACGTCACGGCGCAAGGCCAGGCCACGGTGAACCTGCCGTTGATCATGGCCGTCATCGAGCCCTTCCTGGATGCCAAGCCGGACCTGCAGATCAACAACGGGCAGCTCAAGCTGACCGGCCTGCAGGTCCAGACCGCCGGTCCGCCGGCGCTCAAGGGGGTCGTCGATCTGTCGAATGTGGTGGTCGCCCGTGCCGGAAAAACGCAGCCCTGGCCGCCGGTGTCGATCGACATGGACCTGGGCCTCAAGCAAGGGGTCGGCCTGGAGTGCCGCCGGGTGCGGGTCAAGTCCACCGTTCTGGACCTCGACGGCAGCGGATCACCCGCCGGAGCCAAGGCCACGCTGCGCGCCGACCTCGGGCCGTTGCGCCAATTGCTGGACAGTGTGATCGCGCTTCCGGTCGCGGGCCTTGCCGGGCAACCCGAAGGCACGTTGCAACTGACCCGCGCCGGGCAGGATCAACTGGACTACTCGGTCGATCTCAAGACCGGGGCGTTTCAAGTGCGCACCGCCGACCGCGACATCCGGCTGACCAGCGGCTCGGTGACCGGTGGCGGAGCAGTGCTGCTCAAGGAAGACCGCCCGGTGCGCGTGGCCCTAAACACCTTCCGGGCCGCCTTGGATGATCAGTTGAACCTCTCAGGCTCCGGTTGGTACGACCTGGTCGAGGACACCTTCGACGCCGACCTGCAGATTCCGCAGGCGGAATTGGCCTACCTCGGGGCCAAGGCGGCCGAGTGCGGCATCGACAACCTGGAGTCGTTCCAGGGATCCCTGGCGCTGCGCAGCAAGGTCGAGCGACCCCAACAGGACGCTGCCATCGTGTCCAGTGGTGACGCCCGGATCGATCGTTTGGCCCGGGACGGCGAGGTGCTCAGCAGCCAGGGGGTCACCGTCCAGTGGAAAGACCTGCGCTTCGATCCGGCGTCCGGTGACCTGAAAATCCCCAGCGCCGAGGTCCGCAGTGACCTGTTGGATGTGCAAGTCGTTCAGGCTGCCGTGCAGACCGGCGCGACGGCGTCCCTGAGCGGCGATCTTACCGGCCGGGCCGATCTGGCCCGGTGTATGGACTTGATCGGGCAATTTCGCGGCACCGGTCCGCCGGCCCCCCTGGCCGGGACCATGAACTTCGAGACCCACTGTGCCGTGGCGTCCGGCGTCACCACCCTGGGCGGCAAGGCCCGCGTGGAGCAATTCGCATTCGGCAGCGGCCAGGACACCATCACCGAGCCGCAAGTGGTTTTGGACTACCGCGGCCGCATGGATCCCCGGCAGGACGTCATCACGGTCGAGCAGTTGGATCTCAAGTCACAGACCTTGTCGATGCAGCTCGCCGGCGACATCCGCGACTATTCCAAGAGCGTGACCCTGGCGCTGGCCGGGAAGTACTCTGGTTCCTGCGATCGGCTCAGCGCCATTCTGCACGGCTATGCCCCCGGCACCGTCGAGATCGTCGGGTTACAAGGGCCGACCGCCGACACCATCCGGATCGCCGGGCCGTTGTACACGCCGGGCGGTGTGTTCGACATCAGTGGGCTTCAGGGCGGAATGGCGCTGCACTGGAAGAGCGGCGCATTGCTGGCGCTGCCGTTGAGCGCCGCCGAATTACCGGCGTCGCTGCACGACGGCGCGCTGCACGTGCCCTTGCGTGAGCTGTCGGTCGCCGGCGGCGTTCTGCGCCTGGGCGGTCGCATCGACCTGCGCGGCGAGGCCCCCATGCTGGAGATTCCCGGCAAGGTCCAGATTCTCGAGAACGTGACCATCGACCAGAACCTGGCCCGTTCATTGCTCAGTCGGATGAACCCGATCTTCATGCAGCTGGCGGCCATCGAGGGCCAGGTCTCCTTGCGCGGCGAGGACATCAGCCTGCCGTTGGGGTCCGCGATCACGCGCGGCGGCGGCGGCCGCGGCCACCTGGACTGGTCGCAGATGAAGGTCCAACCGGGCGGGCTCCTCGGCGAACTGCTGCGGCTCTCCGGGTTGCCGGAAACGCAGCTTTATGCCATCCACGGCTCGGGGCTGGATTTTCAGATTCGCGACGGGCGGATCCACTATAAGGACTTTGTGATCCGGTTCGGCAATGAGTTTGATTTGCGGTTTTACGGTTCGGTGGGTCTGGACGATACCCTGGACCTGATGGTCTCGTTGCCGGTCAGCGCCAAGCTGCTGGACCAGCTCAAGGTCCCGGTCGTGGGTGGGTTGCTGGCCAACGCCCGGCTGGACATTCCGGTGGTCGGAACCCGCGAGCGGCCGCGACTGGACCTGTCGAAGGCCGATCTGACCAAGATCTTCGGATCGGGCACGGGACTGATCCCCGATCTGGAAAAGCTCTTTCCCCCGCCGAAGCCCAAGTCCAAGAAGCCGTAGGCCGCCGGGTCGCCCTGGGGTGGGCGGAGGGGCCGGAAACGTGCTGCCATGACCAAAAAGCTGACCCACTACATCGAACATCTGCTATCCGCTCCGACGTTGGAACTGGGCTGGTGGGCCAAGTTCCTGCGCTACCAGGTGCAGTTGTGGCGGTTCTGCATGGGGCGCTTGTGGGCCAACAACGTCATGGCCATGAGTGCGGCGTTGTCCTTCCGGACCATTTTCGCGCTGGTCCCGATCCTGGCCCTGAGCTTCCTGATGCTGCGGGCGGTCGGTGCCCTGGAGGGCAGCAAAGGGCATTTGCGCACCGTGTTGGCGACTTCCGGTCTGGATCAGATCATCGTGCGGGAAGACGCCGTCGGTCAGGACCGGCCGACCGCAGCGCTCGACGATTCAGGATCGCTGACCCGGGTGGTCAACGTGGCCGACGAAATCGAGCGACTAGTCGGCCGGGTCGAAAGCAAACTCACCGTCGAACGGGTCGGGCCGATCGGCGTGATCCTGTTGGTGTGGTCGGCGATGACCCTGATCGCCACCATCGAGCGCTCGCTGAACCGCATTTTCGAAGCACCGCAAAAACGATCCTTCAGCCGGCGGATCATGTTGTACTGGTCGTCGATCACGCTGCTGCCGTTGCTGCTGACCTCCGCCAGTTTCCTGGGCCGCCAGGTCATCGAGATTTCGGTACGGACGCCGGGGGGCTCCTGGCTGCTGTCGGCGGTGGGGTGGGCCGGCCCGTTCGTGGTCGCCGTGCTGTTGATCGCCGCCGGATACGAGTTCATTCCCAACACCCGGGTGAGCTGGCGTTCGGCCCTGGCCGGAGCCCTGGTCTCAGTTCCGCTGTGGCTGCTGGCCAAATGGGGATTCGGCGTGTACGTACAGAAGCTGGTGGTCGGCGGCAATCTGTACGGGGCCCTGGGATTGGTGCCTTTGTTCTTGGTCTGGGTCAACGTGTCCTGGACCATCCTGTTGTTTGGGGCCGAGTTGGCCCACACCGCCGCCCACCTGGACCAGTTGCAAGCCGCCGAACTGGCCCGGCGGACGGTGCTCGGGCCGCTCGACTATCTGGCGGCGGCGGTGTCGGTGGCCCGGCCCTTCCATGAGGGGCGCGGCCCGGTGGCGATCCGCGATCTGGAGGATGCGCTCCATCTCCCGGCCGAGTCGATCGACGGGTTGTTGGAGCGGTTGCGCCGCAACGGTGTAATCTGTGCAGCCAACGGTCACGTTCCGGAGGGCTTCGTTCTGGCCCGACCGGCCGACAGGATCCCCCTGTTGGAGGTTCTGGAGATGGACGGACCGCCGGCAGAATCGCCGGGCGGGCTGCGTTACGCACCTGAGGTCGAGGCACTGGTCGCCGGGGTCAGAGATTACGCCGACCGCGCGCTCGGTCAATTGTCGCTGGCCGACGTGCTGGGCTCACGATGGCCCGGCCCGCCCGCCGCAGGTTCACCGCCCCTGCCGCCCCTGCCGGCCCGCAGCGACTGAGCCCGGCATCCGGCCGGCTTTGCGGTGGCCGGCTTCTTTGTTACGGTAGTGGGCGGGTTCGCGGTCGCATGTTCGGCGCCGCGGCCGGGCGCCTAGGATTTCACTACGGAGGTCAGGACCATGTCACGGTTTGGTTTTGGAATGTTGCTGGCGGTTGGTTTGCTGTCCTCTGGCTGCGCCTCGACAAGCACCGGACGCAGCCAGCTCATGCTGGTCAGCCAGGATCAGGAAAAGGCCCTGGGTGGAGAAGCCTACCAGCAGGTGCTCAGCGAATCGCAGTTGAGCAATGACGCGCCCATGTCGGCAATTGTCCGCCGGGTCGGCCAACGCATCGCCGCGGCCGCCGAGCGCCCCGATTTCGACTGGGAGTTTAACCTCATCGAGTCGCCGCAGGTCAACGCGTTCTGCCTGCCCGGCGGGAAGATCGCGATCTTCACCGGCATCCTGCCGGTCCTGCAGAACGAAGCGGGAATGGCCGCGGTGATGGGCCACGAGGTCGCCCACGCCCTGGAGCGGCACGGTGCCGAGCGCATGAGCCAGCAACTGGCCGCCGGGGCGCTGCAACAGACCTTGAAGTTTGGTTTCCGCGGCGCTGGCGCCGGGACCCAGGATGTGATCATGGGCGTATTCGGTGTCGGCAGCCAGTATGGCGTGCTGCTGCCGTACAGCCGGGCTCACGAACTGGAGGCCGACCAGGTGGGGCTGTTGCTGGCGGCCAAGGCCGGCTACCTACCCACCGAGGCCGTGGCCTTGTGGGAGCGCATGAAGGCTTCCGGCGGCAAAAAGCCGCCGGAGATCCTGTCCACCCACCCGTCGGAAGGTCGCCGCATCGAGCAGATGCAGGATTTCATGTCCACGGCCATGCAGCGCTACGAGCAGGCCCAGCAGCAGTTTGGCCTGGGCGACCGCTGGGCCGGTTCACCGGAAGTCACCCGCCGGTAGCACCGCCCCTGACGGTCGCGGCTCTGACTGGGCGTCACGCTTGACCGCGGCGGTGGATGACCTCTGCGATCTTCTTCGTGACTGCGGCGGAACCCTGAACGACGAATGGTCATCGACCCCGGCCTGCGAGCAATCCGCCACCTGTGGTCGTGATCGCCGGCCTACCGGGACGTTGCATCGGCGACGATGTTGAAGTCCACCGCTGTGCCGTCGAACTTGAACCGCTGGCCCTGCATGTGCGATTCAAGTGTGAGTTCCGCGAGCCCTCCGGGCAGCTCGGGGCAGCGATAGGGTGTTGCGTGCAGATCCGAGCCCCAGTCCGGATAGGTCCCGGGGGCGGCGATCTTCCACCCGGGGCAATCGAAGGACCGGCCCTTGATCGTGATGCGCTTGGCCGGCAGAGCCGTGGTCTGGGTGCGCGGGTCCGTGGCCGGGTGATCCGGCGGGTCGATCCACGCCTCGGCAATCAGGCTGTGCACTTGGGCGGGCAGGGCGGTGCCGTCGTCTCCGAGGAATTGCTGACGTTCCACCATCAGCCGGTCGCGGCTCTTGCTCGTGAGGAGGGTCTTCAGACGCACCGGCGTACGCACGCCCTGGTGCTCCTGAGTTCCTTCCAGGATCAGGTACGAGCCCTCTCCGAACGCGGCCCAGCGCTCGTAGTCCGGATTGCGGACCTTGCCCTCGATCGAGGCCAGCGCGGCCGGTGCGGAGTCAACTCGCGTGGTGAGCCGGGGGGCAATGTGGGCCGCGACAAATGCGGAGCTGAGCACATCGGTGTGCCCGCCGGCGTACCCCAGCTTGGCGAACTCCGGCCGCCACGGGATGGTGACCACCTTGGCGTACTGACTGCGGGTCGCGGAGGTCGCCTCCTGCGGGACCCGAAATCCGCTCAGTCCGGCGGCCGGAACCGTGCCGCTGGCCCGATCGGCGGTTCCGGACATCGGCACCAGGAACTCCAGCACGGGGTCTTTCGCCGATGTGAACACGTACATCTTGTTGTCGAGGTTCTGCAGGGCCCGGGTCAGATCATACGTAGAACTGATGCTCGCACCGCACAGCACGGCATTGTCGATCCGTGCACCGGCCGGCATTTCTTCAAGCGCAAAGACCACCACCGTGGTACCGGCCGACAACCCCATAAACGACACGGGGGCCTGCGGGTACCGTCGTGAATACGCGGTCGCTTCCTGGGCCAATTTGCGGGCCTTGTTGCGCTTGTACTGCACACTGGCGTCCTGGTCAGGGATCACGCCCAGGCCGGTATTCCAGGAGAAGACTTCGCCGGAACCCGGGTAGCCGCCCTTGAGCAGCCCGTCGCGGAGTCCGCCCGTCCAGTTCATCAGCCCACCACCCCCGGCACCGTCGCAGTAGTAGACATAGCCATGAGGGATCCGTTCCGCTCGATTCGCTAAGGGCGCCTGGCATCCGGCGAAGGCCGGGACCAAGGCGATCCACATGGCGGCCGTGCTTGACCTGAGGCTGTTGTTCATGGTGAATGCTCCTTGCCTTGACGCACCTAACGGGAGGAGGTCCGAGCATATATATAAGGTATACGGGTTCCGCCCGGTCCGCCAGATACTCAAGGGCGATCCTCACAATGTCGTTAGGCAGCAGCCGGCCCAGCCCCGCGCTGTCGCGGCAGGAAACCGCAGGTAGCCGGCTGCAGGCCGCCACCCGGAAAGATTGCATTTGATAATGACTTGGGTGTTGTTGTGGCGGCCCTGGGGCGCATCGACACCCCGGCGCGGCGGTGATATCATGCGGTCGTCATGGCCGCCTGGGCACGGCCAAGTCGAGTGCACCCGGGTACCTTCAAAGACCACAAGGAGTCGATCATGTTCAGCGCCAGGATACCTCTGGTCGTTACCATAACCGTCCTGCTCGTGTTGTCAGGGGGTGGTGTCGCTGCCTCACCGTTCGACGATCTCGTTGGGCGCGTGCCAGCCGGAGTCAACGCCATCATGACTGTGGATGTGGAGGGGATGTACAAGAGCGAGATCGCGGTCAAGGGGGATTGGCAGGCCAACAAGGCGACCTCCTACGTGACCCAGCCCATCCTTCTGCCTCCGGACGCCCGGCGGTTTCTAATGGCGACCAAACTGGACACCGAGACCCTGGCGATGAGCTGGGGCGTGGTCATCATGGACCGGACGGCGATGCCGTCCCTGCCGCTATTGGCCCGGGCTGAAAGCGGGCGGATCGACAAGATCGCCGAGACCGACGTAGTGTGGTCGCCCCACGACATCTACTATGTCAAGTTTAGCGACAAGATCATGGGTGGCATCATGCCGGCGAATCGGCAGAGCGTCACGCGCTGGATCACCCAACGCGGTGCCTGGAAAGGCACAGGGCTGTCAAGCTACCTCGGCAAGGTCCTGGAGTCGTCCGATGCCCAACGCCACCAGGTGGTGATGGCCGTGGACCTCGAGGATCTGTTGGATCCGGCGGAGGTCCTGGACAAGCTGCGGGCTTCCCCGACGATGGCGAACCACTCCGCCGATCTGGAGGCCACCGCGGACATCATTTCATCGATCAAGGGCGTGGCTCTGGGAATCAAGTTTACCGACAAGGCGTCCGGGACCTTTGTCATCAACTTCGGAAAGGAAGCCACCGGCACCCAAGACTTCATCAAGCCGCTGCTGCTGGAGACCTTCGACAACCTTGAAATCAACCTGAAGGACTTTGAATCGTGGACCGCCTCGGTCACGGGCAACAGGGTGCGGTTGACTGGTGATTTCTCGCGCAGCGGTCTGTCGCTGATTGCCAGCCTGCTCGAGTTTCCGACACCCCGCAATGTTGCAGCGCCGGAAACCACGCAGGAGATCAAGGACGGCGACCGCGGCGGCGAACTGCCGGTGGCCAAGGCGTCGCAGCAATACTTCCAATCGGTGAGCGAGCTGATCGACGCCGTGCAGGAGCACCCGAGTTCCTCCGTGTGGATGCGCAAGACCGTCGATCACATCAGCGACGTGCCGGTCCGCAACGTCGATCCGGAACTGCTGGCCTATGGGGTCGAGGTCAGCGACCTGCTGCTGACGGCCGCCGACAAGCACACCGAAAGCCGGCTCGAGGCCGATGCCAGGCAGTCTGCGATCAAGCCCCAGAGCACGCAGCGCTATTCGTACCGCGGGTCCTACCACCGCGGCTACCGTGGATCCAGCCCCAACAGCTATCGCAGCCAGAACTACGGCGAGCGGCAGCGGCTCGAGGCGGAAGGGCGGGTCAAGGCCAGCAAAGCCACCAACGAGATGCTTCGCAAGGTTGCCGAGTTGACCGCCAAGGTCCGGGCCACGATGGCCGAGCGCTACTCAATGGAGTTCTGAAGTCGAGCGCGGCGGGGGGTCCAGAGCGCAAGTGACTTCGCTCGGCATTGAGGCAGCCGTCTTATCCTGTCTGTCGTGGAGGTGCTCGCCGAACCGTGGACCCGACATGCTGCATTTATGCCTGCTTCGAGCCGCAGCGGGAGACCTACGCCCGTCGGCTCGACACCTGGGCATGGACCAACAGCGACGTGGGACACTACAACGACCGCCGGCAGTTCGCGCCCGAGGACCCGCATGCCGAGCCGCACCGGGTTTGCCTCCGCCAACAGATCCAAGAGGCCGACGTCACCGTGTGCGTGATCGCACTCCAGACGTACCAGGATTCCTGGATCGCGTGGGAACTCCAGGCGTCACGGGCGGCGGCCAACGGCCTGGTGGGCGTCATGCTCAACGAACTGGACCGTCAGCCGCCGGCAATGGTCGGCTGCGGGGCTATTTTTGTGCCGTTTCGGCGGGACATCGTCGAGCGGGCGGTCCACTGGAGCCTGACCCACCGCGACGCCTCCGGCGATTTCACGCTGCGTGATTTTTAGGGCCAAGCGCATCGGTAGTAATGGCAGGCCTCCCCAGTGAATTCAGTTGCTTCACGGTCGACAGCGTCGAACGCTCCGGCGACTCGCTGGTCTTGCGGTACCAGGGACGTCTGTTCGGCGGCGTGCTGGTGAGCCTGTTGGCGGCGGACATTGTGGAGGCGGTGCAGCCGGGAACCGAGATTTTCGTGCGCTATCACACCGCCGAGACTGGTCGCCCGGGGCAGATCGCCCACATGCTCATCCGGCACCCCAGCGGCCACGGTTGGGCCGAATTGTACGCCGACTGGGAATAGTTGGATCGAAGGCAGGCGCACCACGTTCCCGAGGTGGATCACGCCCGGGGTTAGCGCGCGGTGCCGTGGAGCTTCGGCGGTTGGGATGAAACGGGGCACGTCAGCCGCACGGTCCCCAACTGCCCAGTCGCAGAGCCAGGTCGGCGGCGTTGATCAGCGTGTCGCCAATGGACTGGCGATCGAGATCCCCAAGTGGCAGCCCTGGGCCCGCGCGGCCAAGGCCAGGCTGCAAGCACTGATGGCCGCATGAAGGCAGGAAATCTGCTCGGGAACCCAAGGGCTCAGGGATCCGGAGGGTCGGCCTTGTGGCCAGCGACAGCAGCACGGCGAGCCGGTGTTGCGGGTCGAGGTGTGGGTGATTGGGCGGGCAGGCGTTCGCATATGCCTATGTTCCAATGCCACACCTTGCCGGGATCGTGCAGATCTTCGGAGTGCGGCAATAGCGGCAGTCCACCATGCACAGATTAAATGGTGGTACCAAATGACCCAAATGAAGATACGAAAACAACAAAACGGTGGTACCAAACAGTCTAAATGAAGATACCATTTGATATAAATGGTATCTTCATTTAGATCATTTGGTGGTACCAATTGATCTGTATCCCGGTGAGGACCGCAGTCGTTACCAGCTTACCCAGCCCACACCGGCCGGGGGGTGGTTCACCCCCGCTCACTTGCCAAACGCAACGCGACTGGTTCGGGGGGACCCCACTGGGCCGTCGGCAGGGGTCCTGGGGGATACCCACGAGCGCCGTCCGTCGTTGGCCACCTTGGCATCGCCGCGGCGGCTCACGCTGCCGACGACCTGACCGAGCTGCTGGCCGCCGCCCTGGAGAAGCTGGGCGCCGACAGCCTGAGCGAGGCCGTAAAGACCAACCAAAGTCGCCCCGGCAGCCGTCGGCAATCCCACGGCGTCGCCAAAACGGTGCAGCGACCGGACGCTGCAGCGATGCCGCGACGAGTCCAGCCATGCTATGATGCAGCCCATGGATACACCGAACCCACAAGCGTTTGCCAGTGAGGCCGCCCGGATGGCCGCGGACGACAAGTGTGAAGATGTCATCATCCTGGACCTGCGCGGCAAGTGTTCGGTGGCCGATTACTTCGTGATCGCCACCGGCACCTCCGACCGCCAGATGGCCGCCACCGCCGACCACATTCAGGACTACGGTCACCAGCTTGGTTTGCGGCTGTACCGCGGTCGCCGGTTGGACAGCCCGGTGTGGGTCCTGCTGGACTACGTCGACGTGGTCATCCACATCTTCGACCGCGATCATCGCGAGTACTACGATCTCGAGCTGCTGTGGGGCGACGCCCCGCGGGTGGAATGGCCGCGGCGCCAACCGGGATCCGCGGGCATTTCCAAGCCAGAGAATATCCAACGCAGTTGACCGATATTGCGCCGCCGGGCGGAGTTTGGACCATGATCAATCTGGGGCGGATGTTGGCTGGGCGGGTGGCCCAGGCGCTGGCGGCGGCCTTCGGGAGCGCGGCCGACGGTGTCGACCCGGCGGTGCGGCCGGCTCAGGATCCGCGCTTCGGCGACTACCAGTGTAACTGTGCCATGGGCCTGGCCAAGGCCCTGGGCCGCAAACCGCGCGACGTGGCCGCGGACATCATCGGCCATTTGGCGATCGACGACGTCTGCGCGGCTCCCGAGATTGCCGGGCCGGGCTTCATCAACCTGCGGTTGGATCCGGGTTTCTTGGCCCAGACCCTGCAGGCGGTGCCGCCCGGTGGCCCACACGATCGCGTGGGCCTGCCGCCGACCCGCGATCCGCAGGTGGTGGTCGTGGACATGTCCAGCCCCAACCTGGCCAAGGAAATGCATGTCGGGCATTTGCGGCCGACGGTGATCGGCGATGCCGTGGCCCGCATTCTGGAGTTTTGCGGCCACACGGTTCATCGCATCAATCACGTCGGTGACTGGGGCACGCAGTTTGGGATGTTGATCCAGTTTCTGCGCGAGACCCATCCCGAAGTGTTGGAACACGCCGACGACCTGCGGCTGGGCGACCTCGAGGAGTTCTACGTTCGGGCGAAGCAGCGGTTTGACCATGATCCCCAGTTCGCCGAGCAGGCCCGCCGGGCCGTGGTCGATCTGCAATCCGGCGATCCGACCACGCGGGCCGTGTGGCAGGCCTTCTGTGGCGAATCGCTGCGGCATTGCCACCAGATCTACGATCTTCTGGACGTTTGCCTGGAGGACCGCGGCGAGAGTTCGTACAACGACCGGTTGCCGGGGGTGGTCCAGGAACTGACCGACCGCGGTGTGGCCGTTGAGAGTGACGGTGCTATCTGCGTGTTCCCGGAGGGCTTCACCGGCAAGGACGACCAGCCGCTGCCCTTGATCATCCGCAAGTCGGACGGCGGCTACCTGTACCCGACCACCGACCTGGCCGCGCTCCAGCAGCGGATCTTCGAACTCCGCGCCCGGCGGATCATCTACGTGGTCGGCAACCAGCAGAAGCAGCACTTCCAGATGTTGTTCGCCGCCCTGGCTGCCACCGGTTGGGCCGATGGCGGCGTTCAGGTGGTTCATCTGCCGACCGGCATGCTGCTTAGTGCCGCCGGGACGCCCTTCAAGACGCGTGAAGGCGGCACGGTCAAGCTCCGGACCCTGCTCGACGAAGCCGTACAGCGTTGCCGGGCCTTTCTGGAGTCCGCAGAGCAGGACCCCGACCGTCGCCGGGGCTACACGGCGGACGAGATCGCCGCCATGGCCGCCGTCATCGGGATGGCCGCGGTCCGCTATTTTGAACTGTCGCACAATCTGGCCACCGACTACAAGTTTGACTGGGACCAGATGCTGGCGCTGGACGGCAACACCGCCCCGTACATGCTGTACACCTACGCCCGGATCCAGAGCATCGCCCGCACGGCCGACCTGGATTTCGCCGACCTGCCGCCGGCCACGCCGCTCCGTCTGGAGCACCCCAGCGAGATCCTGCTGGCGAAGCAGTTGCTCCGGTTTGCCGAGACGGTGGAATTGGTGGAGCGCGAGTTGCGTCCCAATCTGCTCACGGAATACCTCTACGAACTCAGTCGCACCTTCAGCACCTTTTACGACCGCAAGACCGGGGTGCGGGTCATCGATCCAGACGCCCGGGTGCAGGCCTCCCGCCTGCGGCTGTGCGACCTCACCGGACGGGTGCTCAAGATCGGCCTGGGGCTGTTGGGCATCAAGACGCTGCCGCGTATGTAACCCTACAGGAGCCACGGACGCGACTGACCTTTGGGGGGCCAAGTGCGCCCCGCCCCGCTTGCGGGCGCAGGCATCCTGAGGGCGCGGGCTGGGTTCGGGGACCCCCACGCTGAACATGGGGCCGGGGTCGGTCGGGTCAATGCGGGCCGCTGCGGGCGGTCAGACGCTGACCAGCAGCGGATCGGCGATGCCGGCTTCCAGAAAGCCGCCGGCCCGGCTGACACAGCCGAAGCACTTGCCGCACGCTGATTCCCCGCCGTCGTAGCACGACCAGGTGTGTTCAAAGGGCACTCCCAGGCGCGCACCGATCTTAACGATCTCAGTGCGTGAGAAGTCCACCAGCGGGCTCAGCAGGTCGACCTTGCGGCGCTCGGGCAGGGCGGAAGCGAGCATGTATTGGTAGTTGTCCAGAAACTCGCGACGATGGTCGGGGTACATGACCGCCACGCCGGGGCTGGGCTCGGTCAGATTTTCGCTGACGCCGGTGACCAGGTGGCCGGCGCCCAGACGATAGGCAAAGGCGGCCGCGGCGTCGAACAAAGTCGGCAGCAAGGCCGGGACGAAGGTTTCGGCGACGTCGTGGGTCAGCTCCAGGGCTTCGGGCAGCCGCTGCTTGGGGTCGACAAAGGCGTTGCCGCCGACCTGCCGGAAGTGACTGAACTCGACTTTCCAGTGATGACGGACCTGAAAGTGATTGCACAATTGCTGATAACATTCCTGCTCGCGGAGCCCGGGGCGCTGGTGAAACTGGACGAACAGCATGTACAATTCATATTTGTCATTGAGGCTGGCTGCCGCCACCGCGCTGTTCATCCCGCCGCTAAGCAGCACCACCGCCTTTTCCATGATCTCAACCTCGTGCGATCGGCTACCGATGTCGTATAATTAACACAGGCTTGGTCGGCCGGTTCCGGCCCAGGCCAAGACCTTTATCGGGCGATTAGCTCAGTTGGCTAGAGCGCTTCCCTTACAAGGAAGAAGTCGGCGGTTCGAGCCCGTCATCGCCCAATCGGGTTGCCGAGGGACGGTGCTATTGTCGATGGCACCGCAACCATCCAGGTGGGGCGGTAACTCGTTTTAGCCGTTGGTGTTGCAAAATCGCTCTGGGGGCGGCGGCAAAAACAGGGTTTGACCCCGCCCCCCTGGAATCTACACTCATACAGGGACGCTGCGGAACCACCGAGCCGCCGGGCACTGAGGGAAACCATGGACATTGCGGCACTGCGCGACGAATTCAGCATCACCCGGAACTACAACTTCATGAATCATGCATCGGTCAGCCCGCTGTCGCGGCGGGCGGTGCAGGCCATGCAGGGCTACTTGACCCAACAGCAGGAGCGCAGCTACGTCGGCGCCGGGTACGGCCGGATGCTCACCGAACTGCGGACCCTGGCCGCCAATATGATCCACGCCCGACCCGACGAGATCGCCTTCACCGGCAGCACCACCGAAGGAATCTCGCTGGTGGCCAACGGATTGAAGTGGAACGCCGGCGACAACATCGTGACCTCGGCGGTCGAGTTCCCGTCGAACATGTACCCGTGGATGAACTTGCAGTCACGCGGGGTCCAGATCCGCACCGTGCTGGAAGAAAACGGGGCCATCCCGTTGGAGAACATCATCGAGGCCATCGACAGCCACACCCGGGTGGTGGCGATCTCGGCCGTGCAATACGCCAGCGGGTTTGCCACCGACCTCAAGGAACTGGGTCGCTGGTGCCAGATGCGCGGCGTGCTGTTCTGCGTGGATGCCATTCAGGCGCTGGGCGTGCTGCCCATCGACGTCTGCGAGATGCGGATCGACTTCTTGAGCGCCGGCGGGCACAAGTGGTTGTGTGGGCCCGAAGGCACCGGCCTGTTCTATTGCGACAAGGAGCTGATCGGCCATCTGCGGCCCTCGATCATCGGCTGGCGGAGCATGAAGCAAGGGACGAACTACGGTCACCACGCCATCGATTTTCACGACGACGCCCGCCGTTTCGAAGCCAGTGCCTACAACATGGCCGGCTTGTCGGCCCTGGGCGCCGCCCTGGAGCTGCTGACCGAAATCGGCGTGCCCGAGATTGCCAAGCGCGTGTTGAAGCTCACCGACCAGTTGGTCGACGGCTTGCGGGCCAAGGGGTATCGCGTGATCAGCCCGCGCGAACCCGGTGCCGCCAGCGGCATTGTGGCGTTCAGCTCGCCGACACACGACCACGATCAGATCCAGCGGCACCTGGAAGGTGAGCACCGCATCATCATTGCGGTTCGTGAAGGGCGACTGCGGGCCAGTCCGCATCTGTACAACACCGAGGACGAAATCCAGCGCCTGGTGGAGACGCTGCCGAAGCATTGACCGGACGCGCACCGCGACGGGCGATGATTTTGACAGCGGCCGAGGGCCTGGCGTATGATTCCATGGCACTTGCCGACCTAGCTCAACGGTAGAGCGCGGCTTTCGTAAAGCCGAGGTTGTGGGTTCGAATCCCATGGTCGGCTTCTCGTCAACCTTCCCGGCCGAGGCTCCGCCCGCATGGCCCAACTCATCGACGGCAAGGCAGTTGCCGCCCAAATCGGCGTCCGGGTGACCCAACAAGTGGCCCTGTTGCGGCAGCGGGGGGTCAGCGTTCGACTGGTGTCGGTGATGGTCGGCAGCCCCCAGGCCGGCGAGGTCTATCAGCGCTCGCAGGCCAACCGCTGTGCCGCCGTCGGCATCGAGTACGATCGTGTGGTGCTGCCCGAAGGGACCGGTTTGGCCGAGGTGCAGTCGAGCATCGCCCGGCTCAATGCCGATCCGCAGGTCCACGGGATCATGTTGAACCTGCCGCTGCCGGCGGGGATGGACGAGCCGGCGGTACAGTACTGCATTGATCCGCACAAGGATGTCGAAGGGGTCAACCCGGCCAACATCGGGTTCGCCTTTTACGGCCGGCCGATCATGGCCCCGTGCACGGCCCTGTCGGTCCTGGAGATCCTGCGGCACATCGGCCTACAGCTCAAGGGGCGCCAGGTGGTGGTGGTCGGTCAGGGGGCGATTGTCGGGCGGCCGGTCACGTTGTTCCTGTTGCAGGAGGAGTCTACCGTGACTGCCTGCCATGCGGCCACCCGCGACCTGGCGCGGCACACCGCGGCGGCGGATGTGCTGATTGTGGCGGTCGGCAAACCGGGGCTGATCACCGGCGACATGGTCAAACCGCAAGCCGTGGTCATCGATGTTGGCATCAACCACGTGGCCCGGCCCAGCGGCGACATCATCGTCGGCGATGTCGACTTTGCGTCGGTGGAGCCGGTGGCATCTCATCTCACACCGGTCCCCGGCGGCGTCGGCCCGATCACTGTGGCCATCCTGCTGCGCAACACCGTTGAAGCCGCCCGCAAGCAACTCCGCGAGCAGTGAGGCCCCGAGTCCTGTCTTCCCCGTGGCGTCGGAATACCAATCGCGCCTGGTGGATCTGCAGATCCCCATGCTGAAGCACGGCGCAGGCGCTGCACGGGCATGGGCCCCGACCCAGGCGCCGCAAGCCGGCCGCTGCCCGTTGCTACGGACGCCCCCCCAGTAAATCGAGCATGCGGTCGCGGTCGCGGTGGTTGGGGTCCATTTGCAGCACTCTGCGATACTGCTCGAGCGCGTCCGATTGCCGGCCGGCTTCGTAGAGGGCATTGCCCAGTTTGTAGCGCGGTTCGATCGCGCTGCCGTCGCGGGCCGTGGCCAACTCCAGAAAGTGAATGTAGCGCTCGCGGTCGCCTTTCAGGCAATGGCGGTCGGCGAGCAGGGTGTAGGCCTCTGCCAGGCGCGGCTCGATGGCTTGGGGATCCAGCTTGAGGGCGCGCTGCAGGTGCTGTTCAAAGCCGTCCAGATCGTCCAGCCAGTACAAGGTCATTCCGTAACGGTAGTGGTAGCCGGCCTGTTGGTCGGGCGGCACGGTGGTCTCGAGGGTCTCGTAGAGTTCGCGGGCACGGGAATGCTCGCCCGCGGCATGCCAGATATCGGCGCTCAGCAGGTGCATGTCGGGATGATCCAGCCCCAGCTCGAAGGCCCGATGCAGGTGATAGATCGCGGAGTTGGCGGGGCACACCCGGTAGCGGTTGGGATTTTCCGGCAATGCGTCGATCACATACCACGGTCCGCTCGTGCGATCGGGCAGCGCCTGGGCCAAGGGCCGGACGTCGACTTTGCCCAGCGGTCGGCCGGCCGCCAGGTAGGCTCGGGCCAGGTGGTAGTGCAACACCGCCGACCTGGGGTCGCCCTCCAGGGCTTGTTCCAAGGTCCGGATCGCCAGCGGCGGCTGGTTTCCTTCGAGGTGCAGCTTGCTCAAGGCGATGATGTCGTGCTCGGCACCCGGATCCAGGCGCAGGGCTTTTTCGTAGGACCAGGCGGCCTCGGCCGGCAAGCCTTGATGGTGACATGCCTGGGCCAGCAGCCGGCACAGTTCTGCGGATTGGGTGTCGTTGGCAAGAGGTTGCAGTCGGGCGACGACCTCCGGCCAGCGGCCCTCCTGGGTCAGGATTCTCGACAGCCTCAAGACGACTGCTTCATTGTCGGGTTCGACCTCCAGCCAGCGCTCCAGGCTGCGGCAGGCGTCAGCCGCCTGTCCGGCCCGTGATTGGGCATCGGCCAGATCCTTCAAGTACGCGGTGTTGTCGGGATCGCCGTCCACCAAGAGCTGAAGAACCCGTTGGGCCTCGGCATAGTTCCCGTCCTGGATGGATTGCCGAGCGGCGGCGTGCAGGCGGGACGCCGGATCCTGGACTGCCATCGGAGCCAGCAGGATCAGGAGGGTCAAGAGTGGTTGCATGGCCGGCAGACTCACGGCGGGTCCATCAGTTCAACCGCCGCCGAATGATTTCCAGCGCCTGATCGATCGCGGTCCTGCCCACATCCAGGTGCGTCACGGCCCGGAGGCGCCGGGGGCTCTCCGGCAGCAGCAGCACCCCGTGCTCGGCGAGTTTCCGGCAGAGGGTGGCGGCGTCACCGAGGGACTCGTGCGTATTGCAGAACACCATGTTGGTTTCCACGGCATCGGCATCGACCTCCAGGGTGGCCAGTTCCGAGAGACCAATGGCCAGGCGGGTGGCGTTGGCATGGTCTTCGGCGAGCCGCTCGACGTGGTGATCGAGGGCATACAGCGCTGCGGCGCACAACATGCCGGACTGCCGCATGCCGCCACCGAACATCTTTCGAAAGCGATGGGCCCGACGGATGAGGTCGGCCGGGCCGGCCAGCACCGAGCCCACCGGAGCGCCCAGGCCCTTGGAGAAGCACAGTGACACCGTATCGAAATGGCGGGTGTAAACCTGCGGCTGGCAGCTCCGGGCCACGCAGGCGTTCATCAGCCGGGCACCGTCCAGGTGCATGGCCAGTTGTCTGCTTCGAGCCAGCTCGGCAATCCCGGCGACCGCTTCGGGCGCCCAGATGGATCCGCCACCGCGATTGTGGGTGTTTTCGATGATGACCAGCCGGGCGGGGGCGAAATGAGCGTGTGGCGGTCGCAGTACGGCCTCGACGTCGCTGACCTTGAACTGACCGCGCGGCCCGTCGAGGAACTGCCCGCTGACGCCCGACAGGGCTGCCGGCCCTCCCGATTCATAGTAGAACGCGTGGCTGTCCCGGTGGCAGATGACGGCGTCGCCGTGGCTGGTGTGGACCCGAATCGCCAGTTGGTTGGCCATCGTCCCCGACGGGGTGAACAGGGCGGCTTCCTTGCCGAGCAGTTCGGCGGCCCGCTGCTCCAGCCGCTTGACGGTGGGATCATCGCCCAGAACGTCGTCTCCCACCGCGGCGCCCATCATGGCCTGGCGCATGGCGGCGGTCGGTTGGGTGACGGTATCGCTGCGCAGGTCGGCAATGACGGCGGCTGGCATGGTCGCAGGCTCCTCCTTTGGGATGGTTGGCGGCTGGGCACAGCGGAGGCGCGGCAGGTCCACCGCGGGCTCCATGTTATCAAATCGGGTCGGCTGTCGAAAGTGGCGTGGCCGCCGCCGCGGCTCGGCGTTGCAGCAGCGCACTGCCGGCGATGGCCACCCCGGCCATCAACACTCCGGCCAGGACGTCGCCGGCGTAATGCCAGCCGGTGGTCAGGGTCGACACCATCACGGCGCCGTTGAGGATTGCCGCGGGCACGAAGAGCACCCGCCGCCGCCGGAGGGCCAGGGCCATGAGCAGTGCCCAGGTGGTGTGGAACGATGGGAAGGTGATCAGGCCCTCGGCCCGGGCCAGGGTGACGGTGTCCAGGGCCCCACTGCGCAGGCCCTCGAAGTGGGCCAGATAGCGCTGCTGGTCTGCGGCGGCGGGATAGCCGTAGCCTTCAAATGGTCCGGCTGCCGGAAACCACAGGAAGATGCCGACGGTCAGCAAAGCGCTGAGGATGAACCGCTGCACGAAGCACTCCAGGCAGCGGCCGTTCCCGCCCAGCCCGAGCACGCCGATCACCAGGGCCGTTTGCGGCAGCAGCGTGTCGTAGCATAGCCGCAGGCCGCGCTGCCAGCCGGGGTGGGCCTGGGCCCAGCGGACGATCGCCGGCAGGTGCACCCCCAGGGCTGCGTCCAGGTCCATCAACGTGTCGTCGATCAGGGGTCGACCGCCGGCCGCGGCGCTGTACATCAGCACCGTGTAGATCGATGAGAACACCGTCAGTTGCAGCAGCGCCTGTGTGCAGCAGACGAAGTTGTCGATCCTGCGGCGGCGGTAGTGGGCACCGAAGATCACCAGCAGCAGCACGAAACCGGCAGGCCAGACCAGGCTGCGGAAGTCCAGCCGAAGGTCGTGCCACCACAGCAGGATGGCGGCCGCAACCGCGGCAAGGGCCGTCAACCGCCACGCCGGCGCCTGGCATCCGACGCGGCGCGGCAGGCACCGCTGCAGCGTGGGCAACGGCGTGTCATGACGCTCGCCGGCGTGGGGAGGGCTGGAAAAGTGCGCTGCCATCCACGGTCTATCGGTCGGCGGCGGTGTGCCTCCGCAGCAGCCCTGGTGAAATCGGACGGCGGGCTTTCAGGATCGGGAGGACGTGGCGGTGATCAGGGTGCCGACCCTCTGGCCGCTTACGGCCTTGAGCATGTTACCGGAGCGCATCAGGTTGAACACCAGGATGGGCATCTCGGCCTGCTGGCAGAGATCAACGGCGCTGAGGTCCATGACTTTCAGTCGCTGGTCGATGACCTCGTTGTAGGACAGGTTGCGGTACAGCTCGGCCTCCGGGTGGGTCACCGGGTCGTGGGCATACACCCCGTCCACCTTGGTGGCCTTCATAATGATGTCGGCACCCAATTCGCGGCCGCGCAAGGCGGCGCAGGAGTCGGTGGTCACAAAGGGGTTGCCGGTGCCGCCTGCCAGGATGATGACGCGGCCCTTTTCCAGATGACGGATGGCCCGGCGGCGGATGAACTTCTCGCAGACCCGATCGACGGCAATGGCGCTTTGCACGCGGGTGTCGACCCCCAATTGCTCGAGCGTTTCCTGGATGGCCAGCGCGTTGATCACCGTTCCCAGCATGCCCATGTAGTGCCCGGTGGCCGGCGGGATGTGCGTGGTCCGAGCCAACTCGTCGCCGCGAATGAAGTTGCCGCCACCGACCACCAGGGCCAGTTGCACGCCGGTGTCGAGGACCTCCTTGATTTCGGCGGCGATGCGGTGCAGTTGTTCGCCGTCGATGCCGACACTGCCCTGGCGGCACAATCCCTCACCGCTGATCTTGAGCAGCACCCGTCCGTAGCGGGATTGGGTCATGCGGCGTTCCTTGGCAGCGCGCGGCTCAAGCCTTTTCGCCCAGTTCGAACTTGAGGTAGCCGGTGAGTGTGATTCCGGCCTTCCCGGCGACCTCGCCGACGGTTTCCTTGCCGTCACCCGGCAGGAAGGGCTGTTCGGGCAGGATGCGTTCACCGAACCACTTGTTCATTTTTCCGTCGACGATCTTGTCGGCGATCTGGGGGGGCTTGTCACCCGCCTGTTCTTTCATGGTCTTGCGGGCCTGCTCGACGCTGTCCTTGGGAATGTCGGCGCGGGTCAGTCCTTCCAACACTTTCTGGGCGGCGATGTGCCAGCAAATCTGCTTGGCGATCTCACCCCCGTCGCCGCTGGCAGCGATGATGGTACCCACCAGGCCGTTGTGGTGGACGTAGCAAGCGGCGGCGTTGTCGATGCAGGCGGCCCGGGCCAGCTGCATGTTCTCTTTCAGGGTGCTGTAGGCGGTGGTCATGATGTCCTGGGCCGTGCGGCCGTCGGGTCCCTTGGTGTTGAGCAGTTGCTCGGGGTCGGTGATTCCGGAGCGGGCGGCGATTTCGGCGATGCAGTTGGCGGCGGCCTTGAAATCATCGTTGTTGGCCACGAAGTCCGTCTCGCAGCGCAGTTCGATCAGGGCGCCGACCTTGCCGTCGGCATAGGCGCCGATCCGGCCGTTGGCGGCCTCCTTGTTGGCCCGCATTTCCATTTGCCCGGCGAACTTCTTCTGCAGGATTTCCATGGCCTGGGCTTCGTCGCCATTGGCCTCCACCAGGGCCTTCTTGCAGTCGCCCATGCTGATGCCGGTCTTGTCTCTCAATGCCTTGACTTGTGTGGCTGCGATCACAGTGCTCATCGTCGTCCCTCGATCTCTGCTCGGCTTGCGGGCTCCGGGCGCTGGCGGCGCTCCGGGCAGTCATGGGTTCACACGCGGACGATTTCGGATCCGGCCCTTATGCCGGCTGGCCCTTGGATGGACCGCTGCCGGATGCCGTCTCGGCGATGGCCAGCGGCGCCTCCGGGGAATCGGATGTCGCCGCGGTGGCGCTGTCTTCGGATTCTCCGGTGACCCCCTCACCGTCCTCTGCGAGTTGCGAGGTGGTCGGCCGGCGCGAGCGCTTGCGGGGGCTCGGTGCCGTGGGAGAGACCTGCTCGCCTTCGACCGGTCGACCCCGTTTGCCTTCCTCGACGGAGTCGGCCAAGGTGGCGACCACGGTCTCGATGGCCCGGATGGCGTCGTCATTGCCGGGGATGGGGATATCCACCATGTCCGGATCGGAGTCGGTGTCGATCAGGCAGACAGACGGGATCTTGAGCTTGCGGGCCTCCAGGACCGCGTTGCGCTCGTGCCGGGAATCGATGATGACCAGGACGCCGGGCAATTTGCCCATCTTGCGAATACCGGCCAGGTTGCGCAGGATCTTCTTGCGTTCGCGGGTCAGGCGGGAAATGGTCTTCTTGCTTTCCAGGTAGAGCTGGCCGCTCTCCTCCTGGCGTTCGAGCTCCTCCAGGCGGGTCAGCCGCGAGCGGATGGTCCGGAAGTTGGTCAGCGTGCCGCCGAGCCAGCGCTCCGAAACGAAGTGCATGCCCACGCGGTTGGCGTGTGTTTCGATTGCGGTCTTGGCCTGGCGCTTGGTGCCGACGAACAACACGTCCTGGTTACGGGCCACCACCTGGGTGACGAACTTCTTGGCGAGCATCAGTCCGCGGACGGTCTCGCGCAGGTTGATCAGGTGGACCGTGTTGCGTTTGCCGAGAATGTAGGGCTTCATCTTGGGGTTCCAGCGGCTGGCCTTATGCCCGAAGTGAATGCCCGAATCGATCAGTTGCTGCACCAGTTCCGACGCCAAACTACACCTCCGAAACTTCGATTTCTGGACCTCGCCCCACACCCGCATGGCATTCGGCGGACACGGCACAACGCCGTTCGGGGTCCTCTCAGGTCCGTTAGACTAGGAGCCAAAAGGACATAGAGTACAGACGCATGGTATCAAGATCAAGGGCGCCGGAGGGCGTCCCGACGGATCGCGGGCGACGGGGTCACTCGATCGCCGATCTCCCCGAGGCGATTCCGAATTCTACCCGATCCCGCGTGCATTAGGAACCCGGAATTTCTATGATTGCCCGGTATGACCTCCTCTGACGGACCGCAGGTCTTCATCAGTGCCGCCGAGCCCAGCGCCGACCTGCACGCGGCCGCATTGATTCGAGCCACCCACGCCCTGCTGCCCGGGACCCGTTTTGCCGGCGTCGCCGGGCCGCTGATGCGGCAGGCGGGTTGCCGGCCGATCTACGACATGACCGAACACTCCTCGATGCTCAGCGGAGCGGTCGGCCATGTGCACCATGGGGTCCGGATGCTGAAGCTGTCCCATGACATGCTCAGCCGGGAGTCCTTTGACGCGGCGGTCTTCATCGACTCACCGGTCCTCAACCTGTGGGTCGCGAATTACGCTAAGTCTTTTTCTGTTCCAGTGTTATATTATATCGCCCCGCAGTTGTGGGCCTGGGGTGAACGCCGCCGCATTGCCAGGGTGCGTGCCCGGGTGGACCGCATCGCCTGCATTTTGCCGTTTGAAGAGCCCTACTTCCGATCATATGGCGTGCAGGCCAACTACGTGGGCCATCCATTGTTCAAGGCGCTGGAGGCCCACCCGGTCGACCGCGTGGCGGTCGGCCGATTGCGCCAGGGGGGCGGGCCGATTCTGGCGGTGATGCCGGGCTCGCGGCGGCACGTCGCCAGTGAGAACTTCCCCGGTCAGCTGCGGGTGGCACGGGATTTGCGGCGCGAGTTCACCGGCTTGCGGACGCTGGTGTCGGTGGCCAACCCCCAGGTCCGGCAAGCGTTGGTGCGGCTGTCCCAGGAGGCCGACGTCCCGGTGGAATTCCATGAAGGTCAGAACGCCGAGTTGTTGTCGGCGGCCGACCTGGCCTTGGTGGTGTCCGGGACGGTAACCCTGGAGGCAGCCTATTATCTCACGCCCATGATCGTCATGTATAACGCCTCGCGGCTGTGGTATCAGGTGGCCCGAATGCTGATCACCACGCGGTTCTTTTCGTTGCCGAACATCCTGGCGGATCGCGAGTTGGTCCCCGAGTTCATGCCGTACTATTCGTCCACCGTGCCGATTGCCGAGCGCGCCGCGGAGTTGCTGCGCGACCCTGGGGCGCGGCAGGCGATGGCCGCCGATCTCAAGGAGCTGGTCGAACCGTTTCTCAACGCCGACGCCTCGACGACCACTGCCAAGATCCTCATCGATCTGATCGAAGGGCGCAACGGATCGGGTTAACTGACGGAACTGCCGGGTGCGATGTCGGCGTCGGGAGTCAGCAGGATCACCTGCGACTTGTCGGGGCTGCTGGCTGCCAGCAACATCCCCTGGCTGATCTCGCCGCGCATTTTTCGTGGAGCCAGGTTCGCGACCACCACAATATGTTTGCCGACGAGTTGGCCGGCCTGATAGTAGCCGCGCAATCCGGCACACAACTGCCGCTGCTCACCGCCCAGATCGATTTTGAGCAGGAACAGCTTGTCGGCGTTGGGATGCTCGACGGCCTCCAGCACTTTGGCGACGCGCAGATCCAGCTTGGCGAAGTCTTCGAACTGAATGACGGCAGGCGTCTCGGGTACATCGGTCATCGGTGCAGTCCTTGGGGCGGGCCCCAGCCACTGGGGTGACCACGGATCACCGCCGGGCACTATACGGGTTGGTGCCGCCGCTGACAACCTTGACCCCTTTGCGGGGTTGGGCGACACTGCATTGAATGTCGGTCCATCCTCTGATCTTCGAGCCGATTTTCAAACGGCGCATCTGGGGCGGGCAGTCCTTGCGGCGGGTGCTCGGCAAGGCCATCCCGCCGGACCAGCCGATTGGTGAGTCCTGGGAACTGGCCGACTTGCCGGAGGCGGCGTCGGTGGTCGCCGGGGGGCCGCTGGCGGGCCGCGATCTGCCCGGGCTGGTCGCCGACTGGGGTCCCCGGATGATGGGTCGGGCGTCGCTGTTTGACGGCTCTTTTCCGCTGTTGATCAAGTTTCTGGACGCCCGGGAGGACCTCAGCGTACAGGTCCACCCGGATCGAGCCATGGCCGAGCGGCTGGGTGGCGGCGTGCGCGTCAAGCACGAAGCCTGGTATGTGCTGCACACCGCGGGTGACGCCGCGATTTACAAGGGCGTTCGGCCGGGCGTCACCGCGCAGTCGTTCGCGGCGGCGGTGGCCGACGGCAGTTGTGCCGAACTCTTGAACCGCATTCCGGTGCGGGTCGGCGATTGTCACTACCTGCCGAGCGGCACGGTCCATGCGTTGGGCGCCGGCGTGCTGGTGGCCGAAGTGCAGACCCCGTCGGATGTGACCTACCGCGTTTTTGACTGGAATCGCGTCGATCCGGACAGCGGGCAGCCGCGGGCGTTGCACGTCGCGGAAGCCTTGCAGTGCATTTATTTCGGTCCATACGACGGCGGGGCCCAGCAGCGCAGTCACGTGGGAAGCTATTGGACCACGGTGACCCGGTTGGTCTCCTGCGAGTCCTTTACCATTGAGAAGGTTCGGATGGTGGCCGGGCTGGAGCAGCGCATCCCATATGCCGAGCCAGTGGTCTGGATTGTGCTTCAGGGGTCCGGGCGAATCGCCTACGGCGGCGGCGGGGATACCCTGGCCTTTAGACCCGGCGATACCGTGCTGCTGCCGGCGGACCTGCAGGAGGCTCGCGTGCTGCTGGATGACGATGGGGTCTGGTTGGAAGTCACCTTGCCGGCGCGCAGCGATCTGGCGGAGTACCCCCGGCCCGCCCGCGAAGCGCCACACGCTCCGCCGCGCGGCTTGCCGCCCGTGCAAATTCGCGTTCCCGGCCGCTGACCGCAAGGCGGGTGCCCCGGTTGCCACCCGGCCGCGTTCGGGGGAACTCATCGCACTTCGCCCGCAAGATTCATATAATGTAGAACGTGGCCGCACTGCGGTCGGCGTCATCTGCTGTGGTTGCGAGTCCCAGTGCTGTGAACACACCCAAACGCGAGCGTATTCAGAAGGTTCTGGCGGCCGCCGGCTATGGTTCGCGGCGGGCTTGTGAGGACCTGGTCCGCGAAGGCCGCGTGCAGCTCAACGGCACGGTTGTCGACGCCCTGCCGGTGCTGGTGGATCCGCAAGTCGACCGCCTGCACGTCGATCATCGTCCCTGCCGCTCGGCGAAGCGGGTCTATTTCTTGTTGCACAAGCCCAAGGGCGTGGTCTGTACCAATCGTGATCCGGCCGGGCGGGTGCGGGCCGCGGACTTGCTGCGCGGCGTTCGCGAGCAGGTCTACCCGGTCGGGCGGCTGGACATGAACAGCACCGGCCTGCTGCTCATGACCAACGACGGGGCCCTGGCCGAGCGGTTGACCCATCCGCGCTACGGCATCGAGAAGACCTACGCCGCCACCGTGGCCGGGCGCGTCGGCACCGAAGAGCTGCAGCGCCTGCGGCAGGGTATCTACCTGTCGGAAGGCAAGACCAAACCGGCGGGAATCACGGTGGTGCATCGCGGTCGGGACCAGACTCAGCTTGAGATCAAACTGCGCGAAGGCCGCAATCGGCAGATCCGCCGCATGCTGGCCCGTCTGGGGCACCGCGTGCTGAACCTGAAGCGGACGCACATCGGCCGGCTGTCCGTCCGCGGGCTCGGACCGGGAAACTTTCGACCCTTGCACTCGACAGAGATTCGGATGTTGCATAAAGTAAGCAACGCTGCCGAGCCGGGTGCTCACCTGGAGTCGGCTATGGCGGGCCGCGAGCAAGTCCGGAGGCGCTCCCGCCGTTCCTGATGATCCGCCGCGCGACCTGCGGGTCGCCGGCTCTCGGCCGTGACCGGCGCAGCGGATCGACCGACGACTCAAGGAATATCATCGATGGCACGGACGCTTGGCTTCGGCGCATCCCGGCTACGGCGATGGGCATATCGGCTGCTGCTGATGGCGTCGTTCTGGATCCTGCTGGCCGGGTTGAACCTGGCGTACCTCGACGTCATGGAAGGCAAGGGCGAACGAGCGGCCGGGGCCTTGGCGCTGTGCATCAGTGCCATGGTCCTGGCGGTCAGCGCTATCCTCGGGCAGCGGCTCATGCGCCGCCATCACGAGCACGCTTTTCGCGTGACCCGCCTGGAAGACGTCGCCAACAAGCTGGCCCGCGTGGTGTTGTCCCTGGCCGACGGCGTGGCGTCGCAAGCCGGTTCACCCGATCCTGCGCAAGCCGCCGGCGATTCCCGCCGGGTGGCGGCGGTCGCGACGCCCGCTGCGGTTGGACCACCCGCCTGGCAGCGGGTCCTGGAACTCGGGATCGAGGTCATCTGCACCCGCGACCCGTGTCGCGACGGCACCGAGTTGGCGACCCTGCTGGCCGCCTATCGCCGCTTGATCGATACCCTGCGGCAGGTGGGGCAAGATCCCCTGGCTGCCCGGGTCGAGGCGCACCTGGGCGCGTATCGCAAGCAGTTGCGCGGTCGCTTGCGGGCGCAGTTTGCCGACGCCGTGCGCGACCGGCATTGGGATCAAGCCCTACGCTGCGGCGGAATGATTCGAGCGGCCTTTCCGGATGGCCCGCTGGCCGAGGAGTTCGGTGAGTTGGAGCCGCGGTTGTTGGAATTGTCACGCGAGGCAGACGCTCCCCTGCCGTCAGCAGACGAGCCGGGCGGCGAACCGCCGGCCCGGCTGCGGGTGGCCACGGCGGATACGGCGGCGGCCTGATTACGGGGCCGCGTGCAGCCGCACCCGGCCGACCAACGCCCGGTATGACTGCAGCCCGTGGCGGGCGAGGTATTCGCGGAGGGCGCCGGAAATCTTCACCGGTGCGTCGGGATCGCGAAACAGGACCGTTCCCAGGGCCACCGCGGTGGCCCCGGCAAGACTGAACTCGACGGCGTCCTGCCAGGTGCGAATGCCGCCCATCCCGATGATCGGAATGCCGCGGCGGGCCGCCACCTGCTGATAGACCTGGTGGACCTGATACACTGCCAGCGGTTTGATGCACGGTCCGCTGAGTCCACCCGAGTTGTTGGCCAGCAGCGGTCGCCAGGTCTCGGTGTGAATGGCCATACCCTGGTAGGTGTTGACCATGGACAGCACTTGGGCCCCGCCGTCGATGGCGGCTTCGGCCAGGGCGGCGATATCGGTGACATTCGGGGTCAGCTTGACAATCAGGATCGAATGCCGCAGCTCCTGGCGAACGGCATCGACCAGGGCGCGGAGCCGTTCCGGTTGCGTGCCGAACTGCAGCCCGTCGGCAACGTTGGGGCACGACACGTTGAGTTCAAAGCCCGAAATCTCCTCAAAGGGATCCAATCGGCGGCAGACCGTCACGTAATCGGCGATGCTGTGCCCGGCGACATTGACCAGGATCGGGGCCCGGACCCGCGGCAACTGTGGGATTTTTTCGGTGACAAACCGCTCCAGGCCGACGTTGGCCAGACCGATGGCATTCAACATCCCGGCCGCGGTCTCCACAATGCGTTCGGGCGGATTGCCCTTGCGTTCGAGCGGGGTGATGCTCTTGGTGATCAACGCGCCCAGTCGAGACAGGTCGGTGTAAGGCCCGTATTCCAGGGCGTAGCCGCAGGTGCCCGAAGCGGTCAGCAACGGGTTGCTCAGGCGCAGACCCGCCAAGTCCACCGACAGGTCCACAGCGACCGGGTTCGGTGCTGGCGGGTTGTGTTGTGGATCACCCGGGACGAGGGTCATGATGGGGGCAGCATATCAGGTCCGCCGAGCCGAAGGAAACCAGCGGTGGTTTGTCTTTCGTGGCATCGCCGCGTAAGATGACTCCGGAATGCGACGCGTCCTATGTCGGATAACCACGCCATCATCGCCGTGTTTCCTGGTGCGTTTGATCCCGTGACCTGTGGTCATGTGGACATCATCAAGCGTGCGTGCAAGCTGTTTGATCGATTGATCGTCGGTGTCGGCCAGAATCCCGAGAAACAGGAGTTGTTTTCGTCGCACGAGCGCGTGGAGATGATCGGGGACGAGTTGCAGTCCCTGGCCAACGTCGAGGTCATGTCGTACACTGGTTTGACCATGGACTTTGTGCGTTCCGTGGGGGCCCGGGTCATCCTGCGAGGCATCCGAGATGTGGTGGACTTGCGCAGCGAACTGCAGGCCGCCAATACCAATCTCCTTGTCGGTGATGTGGAAACTGTGTTCCTGATGACCAGCGACCAGCATGCGTTGACCTCCAGCACCCTGATCAAGCAGATCATCGAGCTGGGCGGGCACGATACTGGGCGTCTGACCCGACTGGTGCCGTCGGCCGTCCTGAAGCGCCTGCTGCACAAGTTTCCGCCACCGCAGAACTCGAATTAAGGCACTGGTGTCCGGCGCGGGGCGGCGTCCCGCCGGTCGCGGTCGAAGCTGCGGCGTCGCGTCGCGGCAAACCCCGGAGCCGCCCAATCCGCTCGGGCCTCGGTCATGCGTAGCCCTGGCTCCGCCAACGGTGCGGCTGGCGCGCCGAGAAAGCGTATTCAATGGCTGAAACGATTACCGGAACCTTCGAACCGCAAGCACGCGCCGGCGGGCATTTGCGGGTTGCGGACACCAACTATCGGGCACACCGCGACGACGTGTTCATCTCGCCGGAGCAGCAGCGCAAGCTGCATCTGCGGGGCGGTGAAACCGTGGTCTGCTCGGCGCGCAAGGGAAAACGCGGCAAGCAGGTCCAGTTGGGTGAGGTCCAGAGCATCAATGGCCGCTCGGTTGCCGACTTCGGTGAACTGCGCCCCTTTGAAGATCTGGTGGCCATCGATCCTGATCGGCCGGTGCGTTTTGAAACGCCCGGCGGGCCCCTGTCCATGCGGGTGGTGGACTTGATGACACCCATCGGGTTCGGCCAGCGCGGCCTGATCGTGGCGCCCCCGCGCACCGGCAAGACCGTCCTGTTGCAGCAGATCGCCCACGGCGTGGCCCAGAACCACCCCGGCATGTACATGATCATGCTCCTGATCGACGAACGTCCCGAAGAAGTCACCGAGATGCGGCGCTCGGTCCACGGCGAGGTGATCTACAGCAGCAACGACCAGGACGTGGCCAGCCATGTCCGCATTGCCCGGTTGATCATCGAGAAAGCCAAGCGGCACGCGGAGTGCGGCGAGGATGTGCTGGTGCTGCTGGATTCATTGACCCGGGTGGGGCGGGCCTTTAACGCGGCGACTCGCGGTCGCGGGCGGATCATGTCCGGCGGCCTGGACGTCGCGGCGCTGATCGAACCCAAGTCCATTTTCGGGGCGGCCCGCAACATCGAGCACGGCGGGTCGCTGACCATCATCGCCACGGCGCTGATCGATACGGGCAGCCGCATGGACGAGGTCATTTTCAACGAGTTCAAGGGCACCGGCAACATGGAGATCATGCTGTCGCGACAACTCGCCAACATGCGGGTCTGGCCCGCCATCGATCTGAACGCCTCGGGTACCCGCAAGGAGGAGCGCCTGCTGAGCCCCGAAGCCCTGAGCGTTTCGCATCGCCTCCGCCGGGCGCTGCTGGACAAGGACCCACGCCAGGGCATGGAGATGCTGCTCGAGAAATTGGGCCGCTTCCCGACGAACGAGGAATTTACCCGCAAGTTCGATCAAGTGTCGATGCGCTGAACGGGTCGCGGGGTTCTGCGGCGTGAGGGTCGGGTTGCCGGGTGTGCCAGCGCCGGAGGGTCCATCACCCACCGCGGCTTGGTCTAGCCGGCGCGCTGGGCCAGGTGGAGGCAGTTCTCCATCGCGACCAGATCGCCCAGGTTCCCAGAGGACTTCAGAATGGCCAGGACTTGGTCGCGGTCGACCTGTCTGCGGATGTCGGCCTGCCCCAGGATCCGGGTCAATTCGTCCAGGATGGCGTCGCGTACCTGCGATTTGACGGACAGCCGGGCTTGGACCGCGGGATCGCACAGATGGTCGACGCCGCGGCGCACCCAGCTGACGTTCGCCGAGGCATCAAGTTGATCCAGGATGCCGCAGACCAACCCGGGCGCGATCTTCCGGTAGAGTTCCAGGGCTTTGTCGGGCTCCAGACGGTGGGTCAGAGTGGTCAGGATGCCGTCGGGCTCGGCCTGGAGAGTGGCGGTCGCCGCAGTCGCGGGCCGGCGGGCGGCCCCGGCCTGCTCCAATCGATCGAAGACGTTGCCGATGGCCAGCCGTCGCAGAGCGCGTTCCTGCGGGTTCGGAATGTGAGGCGCCACCAGGGCGTCAAACAATTTGAGATACTGGCATCGCCAGGAGCGCAGGATGATGGGATCGGGCGGTGGCACCTTGCCGCGTTCGATCACCAGGGTCATCAAGGTCAGATTGCACAGCACCTGCGCGTAATGAATCTCGTCGAAACGGTCCGCCGGTTCCGCATCATCCCACGCCACCGTGGAGCGCACGACCTCAATCAGCCAGTCCATCACGATACTCTCCGCCCGCTGGGGAATTGCCCTTCCGATCCCCCCGCGACCTTCCGTGGTCGACGTCTTCGATTCGGAAGTCATAAGCCCTCCAGACTCCGTATCCAGCGTCTCCGATTCGCGCGCCAAAGTCAACCGGGCTGCGCGCGGGTCGTGCGAAAATTTCAGCGCTGGCGACCACGGCTCATCTGTTTTGGGCAGTCGTTATGAACGATTTTAACTGCCGGCTGGGTTAGGCATGCAAAAACGGTTTTGTGGATCTTGTTAGCCTGCATGCGGTCGTTGCAGCGCTCCTCGCCGAATCAGAGACCGCGCAGCGCAGCAACGCCTTGCTCGAACACGATGTCGACTGGGATCCCGGCGTTGCCCAGGCGTTCGAGGTCGGCCTTGAGGGTGGGGCTCATCTGGCCTTGGCTGGCCATCATTTGGCTGATGCCGTCATAATCACCGTCACCTTGGAGCCTGAGGATCTTGCCGCACAGCAGCTCCATGGCCTGTTCCATGTTGTCAAACTGGACACGATAACGACCGCTGGCGGCGTCGCGGCTGAAGGCCTCGTGCTCCTTGAAGAAGTTGAACCGCAGCATGTTGGCCCGACCGTGGGCGCTGGAAGCCCCGAAGCGCACCGAGCGGAAGATCCCCGCCAGGAAGGTGACGTAGTGATCACGAATGTCTCCGGTGGTCATTTCGCCCTTGCGGAAGAGCTCGCGGACCATGTACAGACCCAAGATGTCGGCCTTGCCTTCTTCGAGGGCGGCGGCCTGGTCCTTGAGGGCGTCGCGCACCGTACCTTTTCCGGTGATGGTGTTCTTGATGCCGAGCCCGTGAGCGACTTCGTGGAACATGGTGTTGCCGAAGAAGGCGTCGAAGGTGATGTGCTGCTGCTGGGATGGGTCGATCAGCGCCTCGGCGATGGGCACCAGGATGTGATCGAACTTGGCCCGCATGGCGTTCTTGAGTTGCAGGCGGCGTGTTCCCTTCTGCAGTTGAACGACCTCGTCGTTGGGCAGATTGATGGCGATGGTCTTGGCGCCGGCGTTGCAGTCGCCCGCATAGTAGATGACGTCGTAGGCGTTGAGATCTGAATCGCTGCCCGGGCGCTCGTCTTTGTAGGCGGGGTCCACCGGCAGGCCCCGCTGCAAATCGGGCAACAGCGCCGCGTAACGGGAGAGCCGCCGGCTCCAGTCGACGTCCTTGACCAGGACGTAGGCTTCATGGGCGGCCTTGTACCCGAACAAAGCATCTTCGTAGGTCTCGATCGGCCCGATGACGATGTCCAGCAGGTTGCCTTTCATGTCCAGCCAGGCCATGTCGCTGGGACGGTAGTCGCTGGTCAGCAGGGCGTCGGCGCGCAGTTGCAGGTAGCGACGCAGGCCCGGATCGTCGGCCAGCGCCGCGGCGGCGCGCAGCTTGTCGGCCGCGATGCGGGTGGGCTCGGCGAAGAATTCATGGTACGGGATCGCCCGCAACCCGCCGGCGGGATCGCGGCGGACTACGGTGTACAGGCTCTTCAGGGCTTCGGCATCTTCAGGCTGGCGGAGCAGCGCGGCTTCGAAGGCGTCTCGGGTCAGGTCGGGCGGATAGAAGTTGGCGCCTGCCGGCTTCGGGCCAACGCCCGGAACAAAGGGCCGGTTGTCCCCCAGGCGGTCCCACGGCCCGTAGTTGATCTCGGCAAATCGGCGCCGCTGCCGATCGCGGATCGAGGACCACAGCACCTCCTTGTCGCCGTATGCTTCCTGCCAGAAAATCTCGTCCATCTGGCGGGCCGCTTCAATCAGCAACGGAATCATCTGGCGATCGCGCGGCGACAGCCGGGTCAGGTCGGCAGTCAGGCGAACCGTGGCATAGCGCTGAACCTGCTCGGACATGCTCAACTCCCCGTCGGAGTGGGTGGTGCGACAACCGCCGCCGCTCAGGATGGCCGCGACGGCAACAACGCATCCAAATGACCAGCGCCACATCATCGAGGTCTCCTCATCTGGGGGCTTGCCGGCTGATTGTATGGACCGCACCGCGGAACGCAAGACTTGCGGGCCCGTCCCGGGCTTGACCCGATGGGTCCAGGTGCTAGGCTGGTCCGACCGCCGGTGGACAGGAGCCACCCGGCCATGGAAGCGCACATGCAGCAACCTCAACCTCTGATTACCAACGATGCCGTCGTGCTCGGATTGCTGATGGGCATTCTGGGTTTGGTGTTCTGGGGCTCCAGCCGGCCGGCGGGCTTCTGGAAGCGCTTCTATGCGGTGATCCCGTCTTTGCTGGTCTGCTACTTTCTGCCCTCGCTGTTCGCCACGGCCGGAATCATCTCCGGGGAGACATCGAGTCTCTATTTTGTGGCCTCGCGCTATCTCCTGCCCACCAGCCTGGTGCTGCTGACGTTGAGCATCGATCTCAAAGGCGTGCTGCAATTGGGCCCCAAAGCGCTGATCATGTTCCTGACCGGCACCTGCGGCGTGCTCATCGGCGGACCGCTGGCCATCTGGCTCACCGCCTGGGTCAGCCCGCAGACGGTGGGCGGGCGCGGTCCCGATGCCGTCTGGCGCGGTCTGACCACCGTCGCCGGCAGTTGGATTGGCGGAGGCGCCAACCAGACGGCCATGAAGGAGGTCTTTGAGGTCGGCGACCAACTGTTCTCGGCGCTGATTGCCGTCGACGTCATCCTGGCCAACGTCTGGATGGCCGTCCTGCTGTACGCCGCCGGCTCAGCGGGGCGGCTGGATGCCTGGAACGGCGCCGACTCAAGGGCCATTGAACGGCTCAAAGACAAGGTCGCGCGCTATCTGGAGGAGCGCTCGCGCATTCCCAAGCTGCCCGAAACCATGGTGTTGTTGGCGGTTGGGTTCGGCGTGACCGCGTTGGCTCACGCCGGTGCCGATGTTCTGGGACCGTGGATCGCCGACCGGGCGCCACATCTGGAGCAATACAGCCTGACGAACAAGTTCTTCTGGTTGGTCGTGCTCGCCACCACCGGGGGACTGCTGCTGTCGGCGACGCCAGCACGGCAGTTGGAGGAGGTGGGCGCTTCGCGGATCGGTTCGGTGTTGATTTACGTGTTGGTGGCGTCGATCGGGATGAAGATGAACCTCGCGGCCATCTTCCATCATCCGGGGTTATTCGTGGTCGGAGCCATCTGGATTACCATTCATGCCGGGCTGCTGATCCTCGTGGCCCGGGTCATCAAGGCTCCGGTGTTCTTTCTGGCGGTCGGCAGCCAGGCCAACATCGGCGGGGCGGCGTCCGCTCCCATCGTGGCCTCGGCCTTTCATCCATCGCTGGCGCCGGTCGGCGTGCTGCTGGCTGTACTCGGCTATGCCCTGGGTACTTATGCCGCATGGGTTTGTGGGATCCTGATGCAGGCGGTCGCCCCCGTCACCTGAGCCGCCCGCACCCCGCCCTCAATCCGCGTCCGCCGGATGGGATTGGGACTGCCCGGCGCCCTTGGGCCCGGCGGCAAGACCCAGCCGATCGATCTCGTTCAAGATGGCCTTCCATGAGGGGCGGTGATGGATCAGCATCGGGAATACTTGGCGCACCACGCCGCCGCGATCGATGAGATAGGCCGTGGTCTGTTTGTAGGTGGGCGTGTGTTCGTGATTGAGGTCGGCCACCACGTCAAACCGCGGAAACGGGGAGAAGCGCTGCAGGATGCCGCCGTGTGACGTGAGATCCGTGTCCTCCTGAGCCAGCGCGATGACCGCGGTGTTGCGGCTCTGAAACGCATCGTAGGTCTTGTGCAGCTGACCCAGCTGCCGCGCGCAGAACGGTCACCAATGGGCCCGGTAGGTGGTGACCAGCACGTTCTTGTGGCCCCGAAAGGTATTCAGCGCCACGGATGAGCCATCGGCCCGCGGGAGATTGAAGTCGGTGGCCACGTCACCGATCTGAAGCAACTGGCGATCCGGCCCCCACTCGGAGTTGTTGGGGTCGACCTCGACCGCGGTGGCTCCAGGTGCCAGCGGCAACTCCAGGCGGCGGCGAATAAAGAACCCGTCATCACCCGAAGGCGTGCTGACGTAGGCCATGACGTTCAAGCCGAAACCTTCCATCGGCGGCGGCGGTGCCAGCAGTTCGAATGGGATGCGCGTGCTGTGCTGCTTTAACTGCCGTTCGAACGGAGCCATGAGGAATTCGTTGCCGGCCAATTCCTTGGGGCCGGTCAAGACGGCTCCCTCCAGGCGGGCGGCTGCGGGGACATCGAGCTGCAGCAGCGGGGCGGGCACGCCGGCCCCGGAGGCCGACCACCCAGGGCTGCTGTGCACCTCCAGGATGATCTCGTACCTGCCGCCGGGAGCCAGGTGTTCCGCGGGCAGGGTCGCCTTGAGGGTCAGCGCTTCGGCGGGTGGGGTGCTGGTCACGCAAACAGCCAGAGCCACGTAGAGCATGGTGGAACTCCTGAGCAACTCGCCCTGGGGCGGCCGCCAGCCTCAGTAGGTGCCAAGGCGAGCGCCGTTTCTTCCGGCAGGCGATAGTTTAGGGTATACTTCAGCGGTACAACATCCGACATTGGAGGGTGCATGCTCCACACAATCACAACACTGGCGATTGGTATGCCCGGTGCGCCGGAATTGATCGTCATCGGCGTGGTGGCCCTGATCATTTTTGGGAAACGCCTCCCCGATGTCGCTCGTTCGATGGGCCGAAGCATTGTCGAGTTCAAGAAGGGCCTCCGCGATGTCAAGGACGATCTGGGCTCGGCCGGAAAGGCCCTACCCCCGGGAGAAGACCCTCCCAAGTCCTGAGCTGGCGGCCCGGCCGCCGCAGGGCGGGTTCCAAACGACCCCGCAGCGACGGCACGCGCTCCAGGTGGGCGCCGATCGGCGGGCTAGTTTCTGGAACGGTCCAGATCGATGCGGAAGGCATCGTCCAGGGCATCGGTGAACCGGAACACTTCGTCGAAGTCATCAATCTTATCTTGGGGTTGCTTCTGTAGGAAGTCGTTTCGGACCAGGGCGAAGACGATTTCGCCGAAGTCACGGGTTCGTCTGATGTTCCAGTGGCCGAGCACGGCGGAAGCCAATGCGCCCCAGCGGTGCAGGGCGTAGTTGCGCAGGCCCCAGCACAACTTCTGGCCGGATACGTGGCGGTTGAGTTCTTCGTATCCACCGGCCTGTTCGACCAGTTCGCCGATTTCTTCGGGGAGCTGGCCGTTGATTTGCATGCCCTCCAGGTCATCGAGATCCAATCCGTTGTCGAACATGAACTGGTGGATGATCTGCTGGGCTTCGTTCAGCGCTCCATGGATTTCCTGAACGGTGTAGGTCAGTCCCTCCTGGACGAAGTGATAGGCATCCGGCGGGTACTTGCCGACTTCGCGAACCACGTCATCAAGTTCTTTGCGCGGTTTCCGAACCATCGTTCGATCCTGGTCAATCGCCTGCGGATGGGTCCGGCTGCTCGGGACCCTTGCGTCCGCGGGATCGCCGCCGCCGGCGCCGCCGCCGCCTGGGATCGGCTTCAGAGGTGCCGTCCTCGGGCGTGGCCGCTTCACTGGGTTCGGCTGGCCGGGGCCTTGGTGAGACCGCCGGCTCGGCAGCCGGGACCGACTCGGTTTGCTGCTGCTTGCGGTCCTGGTATTCGCGGATGGCCACCTCGCCGACCGCCAGGACGTCCTCCACGACCACAGCGAGACGCTTCAGGTCCGGCAGCTCCATCTGGATCAGTTGGGTCAGGATCTGGCGGTCGACCACGATGCCCGCGCCGTGGACGCTCAGGACCTTCTGGCCGACTTTCGGGAGCTTCTTGTCCAGGACTTCGTAGTTCTCGTGCTCATAGCGAAGGCAGCACTTCAGCCGGCCGCAGCGCCCGGAGACCTTGGATGGGTCCAGGGTGGCCTTCTGTAGTTTGGCCATCTTCATGCTGATGGGCTTAAGGGTCTTCAGGAAGGTCTTGCAGCAGCACTCCTGGCCGCAGGTCTCGTAGTCGGCGACCAACCGGGCCTCGTCGCGGGCGCCGATTTGACGCATCTCGATGCGGGTGTGGTACTCCTGGGCGAGGTCCTTGACCAGGTCGCGGAAATCGATGCGGCTCTCGGACATGAAAAAGAAGATGATCCGTTCGCCGCCGAAGATGTGCTCGCACTCCACCAGCTTCATGGGCAGATTGCGGGTCCGCACCAGCTCGATGCAGCGCCGCAACTTCTCGTCGGTCTGTTCCCGAATGCGGCGCTCCTCGTGCAGGTCCTCCACCGTGGCTTCGCGCACGATCTTGCCGCATCCAAGGTCCAGATACCCCTCACCGCTGGCCCGGGCGTAGCTGCGCATGTCATCGCGGGAAACAGACTTCGAGCAGCCGGTGCAGGTCAGGCTGACCTGCTGGCCGACCTCGATGCCGCGCTTGGTCTGGATAATGACCTTGCCGCCGCAGGTGAATACCGTACCCGGCTTGTAGGTGAACTCGCCGATGTGCTTCATGTACCCGTAGCGCACGGCCGTGGTGGGATAGATTTTCTCCAACCCGTTGCCACAGCGCTCGTTGGGGTTGCTGGAGCAGCCCATGCCGCCGAGCGGGGTGGTCCTGACTTCCGCAATTCTCATTGATTCGGCCTTTCCGGGGTCGCCCCGTTTTGAGCGTTCGCGGCCGACCCCACGCCGCGCGACGCACAGCACCTCAGAGCGGGTGCTGTCGGCGGTCGCGGGGCCCGTGCTGGTACTGCCTCACTATTCTATCTTCTGCCCCGGCATCGTTCAAAGTGGTTCACACGCCGTGCAGGCGTGCCAACTCAATCGCCAGACGATCCAGTGACAGCCGGGCGAGCGCGTTGTGGCTCAGTTGATGCTCGGTCGCGGCCAGGGCGCGGATGGCCGTACCCGCTGCGTGAGCCGTCAGACGGCGCGCCAGCGGCTCCAAAGCCGGTCGGGCCGCGGCGTTGCACATCAGGTCGTCGGCACCCAGGTGCAGGATCAGCACATCGCGGTAGATGGTCGCCATCATGGACAGCACCGTCGCAAGCGCCTGGCGCTGAGCCTCGCCCTCGGCTAGTTCCGCTGCGGCGGCACGGTCGCCGGCAGCTTCCGTGGCCCGATTCTTGATGCGGTCGGCCTGTTGTTTGCCAAGGCTTTCGAGATGCTCAGCCAACTCCAGGGCCGCGCTGCGCCGCAGCCCTGCGATGTGCTCGATTAGGGATTCGTTGCAGGCGGCGAAATGATCGTCGATCAGTTCCTGGGCCCGGCCCAGCGACCCCGGCTCGTGGCGACTTAGGAAACGGATCTGTGGGTCGCCAAGGTCCGGATGCAGTGCCGCCAGCCGCTCCGCAACGAATTCGGCTGGGAGCAGCCCCAGTGGAACCGACTGGCAGCGTGATCGAGTAGTGGGCAGCAGGCGGTGTTCCGCCGTGCACAACAACATCAGGTAGGTGCCGGGCGGAGGCTCCTCCAGCGTCTTGAGCAGGGCATTCTGAGCGCCGGCGGTCAGCCGCTCACATTCACGCACCACAAACACCTTGCGATCGCCAAGTGCCGCCTTGCGGCCGGCGGCCTCGATGACGAATTGGCGAATCACGTCGATGCTCAGCTCCTGAGCCTTGCGGCCCCGGACGGCGGCGCTTTCGTGAAAGTGGGCCAGTTGGCGATGAATGATGTGGTAGTCGGGGTGGCTGCCGCTGGCCATCAGCCGGCACGATCGGCAGGTGCCGCAGCCGCTTCGCCAGGAGGTCGCCAGGTGGGCGTACTCGGGCGGCACCTCCGACGGCACGGCGGGGGCGTCGCACAGCAACACCGCGGCAAAGCGGCGGGCCAGAAGTTCCTTCCCGACGCCGGCAGGTCCATGGAACAAGTAGGCGTGCGCCGTGCGCTCCCCGGCAAGCGCCTTCTGCAAGATCAACTGGGCCGGTGCTTGGTGTCGGACGTCACCCATGGACATGCCCGGAGTGTAGACCAAGTTCCGGTCAATGAGAATGGGCGGCGTGGCGATTCCCAATCGCGGGCATCAGGCAAGGTCCTCGGCAGGCGGTTCAGGCTCCGAACGTCTCGTGAATCAGGTCTACGACCTTGTGGTGGACCTCAGAGGCGTCTCCGGCGGTGTCGACAATGCGCACGGGGCGCGGATAGACTTCAGGCAGCCGCAGGAAGGTCTCGCGGGCCTTGCGGTGGAACTCGAGCGGCCGGGCCTCCATGGCGTCGGTGATGGCATCGTCGAACATGCTGTGTTGTCCGGCATCGGCTTTGCGCTTGCGGCCGGTCTGGCGGGGCTTGCGCCCGGTCCGCCCGAATCCGATGTCGACCGCGACATCCAACACCACGGTGAGGTGCGGCCAGGTGTCGCCGATGGCGTAGGGTGCCAACTCGATGACCCGCCGAAGGTCGTACCCAGCGGCACTTTGATACGCGCAGGTCGCCGACACGAAGCGGTCGCACAGCACCACCTGCCCCGCTGCCAGCGCTGGTTCGATGACCTCACCGACCAGTTGGGCCCGGCTGGCCATGAACAGGAGCGTTTCGCAGCGCGGGTCCATGTCGGCAAGGTCGAAGTCCAGAAGCACGTGGCGGATGCGGTTGCCGATCTGGCTGCCCCCCGGATCCTTGCAGGTGACCACGGTCAGACCGCGGTCCCGCAGCACGCCCGCCAGCAGATCACGCTGGGTGGTCTTGCCGCAGCCGTCCGGCCCGTCGAACACGATGAACTTGCCTGCAAGTGTGCTGATCGCCAAACCACTCCATAGGGGAACGGCGATAGCCTAGGCCCCATTGCAATTGGGATCAAGCCTCTTTGCTAGAGGGAGCCACCGCCGGTTATGATAAGCGTGCTCGACAATCGGCGTCGCCGCGGTTTTTCAACAGGTGGTACGCACAGTGGCCGATCAGGCAGACCAGTTTCTGGTGGAACAGATTCGGGACGGCAGCGAGATCGCCTGGAAACAGTTGATCGATCGTTACGAGGGACGACTGCTGGCGTTCGCCCGCTCGCGGATTGCCTCGATCGCCGACGCCGAGGACACCGTGCAGGATACCTTCATCGGGTTTCTGCAGAGCTTGTCACGGTATGACACGGCCCGTTCCCTGGAGACCTACCTGTTCACTATCTTGCGCTACAAGATTACCGACTATCTGCGGTCCAGCAGCTCGGGCGTCCGCAAGCTCGAGACCCAGGCTGACGACTGGTGGGAAGAAGCCACGCCGTCCTTACGCGATTCACCCAGCACCGCGGCGGCCCAGGCGGAATCCGCGGCCGCCCAGGAGCACATACTTGCCGAAGGGCTCCGCCGCCTGATTCGCGACCTGCGTGACCGCGATGCGTTCGAGGATCTGCAAATCGTTGAACTGCTCTTTTACGCCGGCCGGAGAAACAACGGCGTCGCCGAGCTGCTCGATGTCGACGAAAAGCACGTCGCCGGCGTGAAGTATCGCGCCATCCAGCGGATCCAGAAATACGTGACGGAGTTGGATCTGGCGGGCGCGTCGGCAATGAGTGAGGTCCAGACGGACACCACGGTGTGCCAGGTGTGGCGGGCCCAAAGAATCACCTGCCTGAAGCGGGGCACCCTCGGGCAGCATCTGCTCGGCGTGTTGGAGGATCCCTGGCTGAGCTACACCCAGTTTCATCTCGATGTGGTCGGCTGTCCGCTGTGTCTGGCCAACCTCGCCGACCTGGAGACCGAGGACCAGGGCCGCGATCCGGCCGACGCGAACGCCCAGATCTTTGCCTCCAGCGTTGGGTTCCTGTCGCGACCGGAATCCGGATAAGGGTCCGCCTACCCCCGCGGTAGCGGGCATGCTCGTCATGCGGCGCAAAGCGGTCGTGGTCATTTTGGGGGTCGGTCTGGCACTATGCCTGACCGCCTGGGGAGCGAGCTACCGGCACCTCCGGCTCTTTCTCGGCCCCTGGCGCGAACTGCATCTCCACGGCGGGGTGGCGGAGTGGACTCGCTACTATTCATCCCGCGACATTGCCACCATGATGGCTGCGTGGGATGGCAATCCAATGCCGTGGTCGGCCTACCTGGCGAAGCAACTGCAGGAAGCCCGATTCAGCGTTGCGGTCTGGGGCTGGCCGCCGGCGGTGTGGGCCTGGAAGCCCTTCTCGGGCTGGCAAACCGACTGGCGGCTGTTTCACCGGCGTAGCACCTCCGGGCTGCTGCGCGTGGGGGTGCCGCTGTGGATTCCCACCGCCGTGGTCGGCGCGGCGCTATGGCTGATGGCGAGTCCGCTGCGGGCCTACCGCCGGCGAAGGCGGCTGCGCCAGGGTTGCTGCCAGACCTGCGGGTACGACCTTCGCGGTTCGGCTGGAGGGTGTCCCGAGTGCGGGCAGCGCCGGCCCGAAACCGAGCGGTCGGTGTGAACCCGGCCTCATGTCGCCAACTCGCCTGCCAGGCGTGTACGGCCAAGGGGTTCAGCCATGAACGGCTGGCGAATTGCCCAGGATGCGGATGCACACGGCTCATTCACGACCGGATGGGGCCGCCGTGGCGGGGGCCGGATCCTCGGTCCGAGCCCGCAGGTCGGTCAAGACCGCCAGGTTGGCGTGGTCCGTCGCCGGCAGCAGAAGTTCTGCCGCGCTGATGGCCCGGTGGCATTCTCCCAACTTGTCGCGTGCCAGGAGCACCTCGCCCAGTTCAATCCAACAGGATGCGTTCTGGCCGTCCGGCTGCCCGGTGGCCCGTCTTGCCGCTTGCTCGGCAAGCTCCAAGTCCCTCAAAGATTCAGGGACGGCAGTTCGAAAAGTTCTGCTCGCGATACCCAGGGCGGCGCTTTCCACGGCCGGCTCTTCGATAACACACCTGCTGATTCGAAGCGCGCGCCGAAGGGTGTGGATGGCGTCTGCTTCCTGGCCGGCACTCCGCTGCATTTGGGAAAGCGTAACAAGATCGTTCAGCAGCAGAGTTGCGTTTGGGGGATTCTGGTTGAAGATTTCTTCCCGCAGGTCCACGACTCGCATCACGAGTTCGATGGCTGAATCCGCCGCTCCCATGGCGTCCAGAATCTTTGCCTTGACAAATAGACAAAGTGCCAAGAGTTCCTGACAGTGCCTCGATTCAGCATCGAGCTCAAAGAGCCCGTTGGCAAGCTCTGCCGCGCGATTCGCATGGGCCAGTCCATCATCGAGCATCCCGAGGCTCAGTTCCGTAATAACGAGCATCGCGTACGTCGATGCGGTGAGGTGCTGGTATTCGGCATGGCTTGGCTTGATCTCGAGCAGCTTCTCACCGGCGCCAAGTCCCTTGAGCAGAATACTCCTTTTGAGGTCGTCGTTCCCCGGTGGTACTAATCCCGCTCGCTGACCGCAGGACGACAGCATGGCGTGGAGGTGCACCGGCTGATTGGGATCGAGCCGCACCAGCTGTTCAGCTAACTCCTGCTGCTGTGCACGGCGAGAAGCAGCAAGCTCAAGGTCTCCACAGTGCTCTGCTATCCACCCGCAGCGCTCGTAACTCCACACCAGCCACCGAACATGCGCGAGCTCCCCGGGCTCATGCGCGGCCAGGGATTCATCGATCTCCAGTGCTTCCTTGTAAAGCCGCCCGGCTTCCTCGAATTCCCATTTGGCCTTATGAACGTCACCCCTTCGGACCAGGGCAAGGGAGAACTTACGCAACAGGCGGCTGTCACTGCCATCGAGAGACAGCTCCCGGAAGACGCGAAGGGCGCTGCCAAACAGTGCCGAAGCCTCTTCGTGCCGGCCAAGTGTCAGTGCGATGTCGCCGAGCTCAAGTTCTGCAAGACCGATTCGTTCCGCTATCGCCGGGCTGCTGTGCTCTGCTTGCAGCGCGTGCAGGCGATTGAAGGCATCATGGAGGATGTGGTCTCGGGTCTCGCGCCCGCCGGGTAGTTCCCTGAGGCGGTTCGAGATTTCTTGGACCACAAAGGCAAGCGTTTCGAGGTAGTCAGCTGTGGCAGACGATGCGACCTGCTCAGCGGCACGCGTACGGCCGAGCAGATGGGTCACGGTAGCAGCATAGCCGAGCACGATGAGAAAAAGCGCCGCCGCGACGCTGGACATCACCCAGTGCCGGCGTAGGAATTTGCGCGCAAGCTGAGTCGTACTGTACTGTGCGGCGCTGATGGGCTCACCCCGGCGGTAGCGGCGGACGTCATCGAGAAGCGCACTCACGGTCTGGTAGCGTGATGTCTTCGATCGTTCCAGGCACTTCAGCACGATGGCGTCAAGTTCACGGGGGGTGCCCGGCAGGATCTGGCCGGGGCGGGGGGGCTCCTCTTCGACAATGCACTTCACCAATTCGTGCAGCGACCCGCATTCCGGCCTCGGTGGCTCGCCGGTTATGATGAGGAAGAGCAGGAGCCCGAGCGCGGACACATCGGTTCGAACATCGATCTCTTCCGGCCGTCCCGTAACCTGCTCCGGTGCGGCCCAGGCAAGCGATCCGACGAACCGCCCCTCAGCCGTCACTGCTTCAGTCGGCCCGGCGTCCTCACGAAGAATCCTTGCAAGTCCAAAATCCACAATGTGTGGCGTCCCGCCGGCGTCGACGAGCACATTGGACGGTTTAAGGTCCCGGTGAATGATGCCCCGCTGGTGGGCGGCCTCCACGCCGCGGCACATGCCCTGAAACAGTTTCAAGAGCTGGTCCGGTGCCAGATCCTCCGCGCAGAGATAGCGGCCGAGTGGCTGCCCCCTGACCAAATCCATCACCAGGAAGTACCGTCCGCTCGCGCATCCGCCGTCATGAAGCCGCACGACGTTGGGATGTTTCAGGGCCGCCAGTGATTCGACCTCGCTCCGGAACCGGTGCTGGGCCAATTGGCTCGCAGAAACTCCGGAGTACAGCACCTTGATGGCAACGATCTGGGTTGTGGATTCCTGGACGCCCTGGTACACGACGCCCTGGCCACCGCGGTGGACTTCCCGTGTGATCTGGTAGCCTGGGATTTCTGGAAATGGTTCTTTGTGAAGCGTCGCAAGGCTCTGCTTGGCCACCTCAGCCTGGCCGCGAGCGCCCGCAACCAGCGCTTTCACGGTTTGAGGTGCCACGCAACTGTCCTGTACCGGCTTCAGCATCCACGCACCTGATGGGAACTATGAAGAACTCCATCCTCGGCCGGCAAGCACGCGCCTCAGGCGATCATGGGCTCTCGCCTTCAGCATGTAGACGGCCGGCACGCTCCGACGCATTTCCTCCGCGACCGCCGAAGCGGGTAGGCCCTCGAGGTCATGCCTTCGAACCACGAGGGCATAATCAGGAGGCAGCAGCTTCAAGGCACCTTCAACGGCGTCCCTGGCTTCACCCCGGCAGGCATCCTCGCTGGGCGTCGTGGGCGCTGTGCCGAGCTGCAGCAGGAGTTCAATGTAGGAGTCCCCGACGTTGCGGATCCTCTTATTCGGATCCGGCCTTCGTTTGCGGCGAAGTGCGCGGATGGCATCAATCAGGTTGGACCTGGCGATGGCGAGCAGCCAGTTGAAGACCGAGCCATTAGCAGCCCTGCGAAATTCGCCGATATCCAGGAAGGCCTCGATGTAGGTCACCTGGAGCACATCTTCGACGTCGATTGCTCCCAGATATCGCTTTCCGACTCGCGCCTTCAGGGTTGCAGCGAGGCGAGAATGAGAGCGCTCCAGAAGCTCCGAAAGAGCGTCTTCATCGCCCGTAGCGAGTCTCGCGGCAAGTTCATCCTCATTGGTTGGCATGGAGTTGGCGTTGGCCACACGGCTATCCTACCCGATCGGGTAGCGATTTTCAGCACTTTGCCCGTTAGGCCGCGCGGGATTTGGACGCTCCAAGCACTTACTGCTTCAGCACGCTCCTGTCCTTAAAGGAAATCCAGGATCAGGAGCAGCAGCGTGCCGGGAGATTTGCCGGAGCTTTTCACAACGGAGGAATGGCGAGAGTTGGCCAAAGCACTCCACCTGACCCGCAGGCAACGGCAGGTGGCCCGGCGTCTCTGCCTAGGGCTGAAGAACAGGGAAATGGCAGAGGAGATGTCTGTTGCAGAAGACACCATCCGGCTGCACATGCGGGAGCTCTACCGCAAGCTGGGCGTCGGCCAGAGAGTTGGCGTGGTGGTGAAGCTGGTTCTGGCACACAGACAATCGACTCAACGCCGAACCTACACAAACGGGTAGATTGCTGATGCGAATTCCGTTGGTATATTGAAGCGCCAATACCCGAAAGACTGGACTCATGTTCTGGTGCGGATTCCGGAGCTATTTCCCGCCCCCCTGTTTCTCGGAGGTTGTAAGATGCGAAGTCTGATTTGCTGCGGACTACTGCTCACCATTACGAATACCACTCTAGCCCAAGTCAATCTACCCGGCCAGAACCAGGGTTCCGATGGTCCGTTCATGCCAACGTCAAACACGACCATCGACCTTTCCTTGGCGGCAACAGGAGTCTGGGACGACCCTGGTGAAGGCAATGGGATTTACGACCCGGTCAAATGGGCTGTTGTCTTCAAGTACTCATCAGTTGATATCCCATCCGGCGTAACCGTGTCGTTCCTGAATCACCCATCCGGCGCCCCCGTGATCTGGCTGGTCAACGGCCCTGTCAATATTGCCGGTACGGTGACCTTGAACGGGTCGGGCGGGCACGGCCCCAGCTCAGTGCGCACCTATGCTGTTCCGGGTCCCGGCGGCTTTCGGGGAGGACGTGGCTCGGATATTGCGTCAACCGCCGCTGCTGGCTTCGGTCCCGGGGGAGCTGTTACGGGTGGTGACGGTGACTCCGGAGGAGCCGGTGGCAGTTACATCACCGTGGGCCAAAGCGGAGGAGGTGCCGGTCAACAGGTAGGTGAATCCTATGGCAATGCAGGCATCCTGCCGTTGCTGGGGGGATCCGGAGGGGGCGGTGGCAGGAACGGAGGCCTAGGTTCCGGAGGTGGCGCCGGGGCCGGGGCCCTTCTGATTGCCTGCCCCGAACATTTTCAACTAGACGGCCTGATCCGAGCGAACGGAGGAGGCGGGGCTAACGATGGAACCGGAAACTCCGACGGCGATGGCGGGGGCGGGGCCGGTGGTGGGATTCGCCTGATCGCAGATTCAATTGCCGGCCTCGGCAGTCTGCAAGCCGTTGGAGGTTCTGGTCCGGACGCGGGCGGAGGCGGCGGTTTCGGTGGTATCCGGGTCGAAGCCAATATCAACAAGCTAGTTGAGCCCGGGGACCCGCTTTACACATTCGGTTTACCCGGCATGGAGGCCATCATCTGGCCGGACGAACTCGCGCCGGTTGTTCGTAGCATCACGCTGGCGGGTCAATTGGTTCCTTCGGATCCGCGTGCTCAATTATCCTATCCCAACGCCGACATTCTCATGTCAGACGGTACGGGTGCACTTCTGATCATCGAGACCGAGAACATCCCGCTGCCGCCTGAAGGCTCGGTGACCGTCAAAGTAGCGCCGGCCCTTGGTGCTCCCTTCACAGTCGGGGCCGCGTACCAGTCCACAGCCGGAATAATTTCCACTTGGCATGCGGCTCTCGATCTACCCGACGGTCATTGTGTCATCCAGGCTCACGCCAAGATACAGCAACAGTAGTAGGCGTCTGAGTGTTGCCGGTCGTTCAGAACCGGCGGCCTGATGTGTCGTTCTTGTCGCCAAGCGCGGGACACCCAATGAAATTGCTGGTCTGGGCAGTCATGTGGTTCGTCACCTTTGGCGTGACCTTCTGGGTGGCCATAAATCCACCGCCGGGCAGTTCGGAAGATACTGAGGTGGAGGCCTCAGCGTCCGAACCAGACGAGCCAAGCGTGCTGTGGCCGGTTTCCGCGTGGGCAAGCACCGACCGTGGCTCAGGGCCACCGTTCAGGGTTGCCTTCGGAGGCGCCGACTGCAACGGCAATGGCATTCCTGACGATCAGGATATTGCCCAAGGAACAAGTCTTGACTGTAATAGGAACACCATCCCAGACGAGTGTGAAATCGCGGAACAACCGGCTCGCGATTGCAACAAGAATGGCATCCTGGACTCGTGTGATATAGCTGTCGGAACCAGCGAAGACATTAACGGCGACGGCGTCCCGGACGAATGCCAGATCGCCAATGACGGCGTCACGCGGGAGTTTTCGGCCTTCGTTGGGGATGTGGGACTGGTACCCGCTTTCGATGCCATGTCTCGCGAGTTTTCGACGTTCGTAGGCCCGGTACGTGGGATCCCGGTCATCGATGCCAGTTCGCGAGAGTTCTCCATCTTTACGGGCGACCTTGGCCCGATTGCCACAACGGACGCCGTGTCCCGCGAATTTTCCGCCTTCGTCGGGGAGCCCCCAATCTCCGTCACCGATGCCAGTTCACGAGAATTCTCGGTCTTCGCGGGGGATCTTGGGCCTGTTGCCACAACAGACGCTGTGTCCCGCGAGTTCTCAGTATGTGTCGTTGCACCCGACCCACGCCCGCTCCCGGACCTAGAGGTGGTCAGTTTCACGCCCCCTGTTGCAGGGTCGCCGGGCGAGATTGTGGAAGTTTCCTGGGTGGTTCGCAACGCCGGCGATGCACCGGCTACGGGGCCTTGGACGGAGACCCTGCTCGGTTCAGCGGATCCCAACGTGGGGAACGACGTCACGTTGGGGAGCTTCGTCTTCGACGAAGTGCTCGCCCCTGGAGAGACCCGGCTGCGCCTGGTAAGCGTGACCATCCCCCCCAACCTCCCGCCGGGCAACTACTTCGCCATTGTGTGCCTGGACACACAGCTCGAGGTGGCGGAGATCAACGAGCTGAACAACTGTGCGGCCGAGCAGGTCTGCGTCGACTGCCTCCCGCCGGATCTGGTGGTAACCAGCATCGTCGAACCTGCCTTCGGATTCGACGGTACGACGGTTGAGGTGACCTGGACGGTGACGAACCAGGGCGGAGGCCCGGCGCCGGGAGCCTGGGTGGATGCCGTCTATCTCTCCGAAGACGCCGTCACGGGCGGCGATACGCTGCTGGCACCGTTCGGTCACATCGGTCCGCTGGCCGCGGGCGGGCAATACACGACCACCCAGAACGTCACGATTCCAGCGGGTACCAATGGCGATGTCTACATTATCGTCGTCACCGACGCTCAGCACAGCGTCAGCGAACCCGGCGCGGAAGGCAACAACAGCCTGATTGCATCGGGCGCGACCACCATCATACAGCCCAACCTCCCGGACCTGCAGGTGACGCAGATTGCGGCTCCGGGGATGGCGATCACCGGACAACCCATCACGCTGGCCTGGAAGGTAACCAACACGGATCTGGCCGGCACGGCGTTGGGCCCGTGGACGGATCGCATTCATCTCTCCGATGACGGTGAACTCGATCCGGACGATCCGGTGATTCACAGCGCCGAGTTCGGTTCGGCGTTGCCTCCGCAGACCTTCTACTTCAAGACCGTCCAGCTCACTTTGCCGGAGGAAGGCGGAACGTATTGGTTCTTCGTCATGACGGACGTTGCGGATGATGTTGTGGAGACGGAGGAGGACAACAACCTCGGCGTACACGTCATGGACGTATCCGAGCCGCCCTATACGGCCACAGTCCAGGCGGGCATTGAGGTGGCCGCGTCCGACGCGATCTCAAGTGTCAGCATCACCGGACAGGCCATCTCGACCAGCACGCAGAAGCCCGTGCCCGGTGTGGCAGTCACCGTCCGCATCCGCGTGCAGGGTACCCGACGTGTGTCGATGCCGTTGATCACGGACGACAACGGGAACTACGAGTACACCTTCTACCCGCTACCCGGGGAGGCCGGGCGCTACAACGTGTTTGCCGACCATCCAAGTGTGATGGAGGATGTTTCCAAGCCTCAGGACACGTTTATCTTGCACAATCTCCGGGCAGAGCCGGGCCAGGTTAGCGCGTCGCTCGATCTCGGCGATCCGTATCTGGGCCAGGTGGTCCTACGAAACCTCGCCGATGTACCGGTATCCGGAATCACCACCGTCGTCGAGGGGGATCCGGCGGGGGTAAGCGTTGAGGTGAATGCACCGGAATCCCTGGCCTCGCTGGGCGTCAATCCCCTGATCTACACGCTGACGGCCAAGGACAAGGTGGTGCCATCCGGCAAGGTTGCCGTGCACATCCGCGTGGCCATCGGGGGAATGGACGTCGAGGTGGAGACGCTGCAGATCCTGTTCTTCGTCACGCCACCCGCCGCCAAGCTGAAAGCGACACCCGGCTCTCTGGTCACCACCATGCTGAGGGGTAGCCAGACGCTGGTCAACTTCGCAGTTACCAACATCGGCGGGGCGCCCGCTACCGGCGTGCAGGTCCTCGTCCCTTGCTCCCCGAACCCCGGGTGCCTGCCAGGTGCTTCCTGCTCGGTCAATCCAGGCAACTGTGGGACGGGCCTGTGGCTGAACCTGGCGACTCCGCAGAACCTGGGCACGATCATGCCCGGCGAGACGCGTACGGTGCAACTCAACCTGTTGCCGAGTTCGATGCTGCCCCTTGGGGGCTTTAACGGCCAACTGGTCGTGCACGCCAACGAGGACAACGTGAACGTGCCCTTCCTCTTCGTGGCCGTCTCGGATCAGGTCGGCTCCCTGTCGGTGATCACCGAGGACGAGAACGCGTATTACGGAGAGGGAGGCGATCCCGAGAATGGCGGAGGGCCGCGGTTGCCTAATGCCGCCGTCACGGTCAAAGGGGTGGACCCCAACAACCCCGGGGGCGGGATGGTCGTGGTCGCTCAGGGCAGCAGCGGCGACACCGGAACCTTGTTGATCCCCAAACTCTTCGAAGGCTTCTATGAGGTGCAGGTCACCGCGCCGGGTCACGGCAGCTTCAGCACCACGGTGCAGATCTTCGCCAATCAGACCACCGAGGTGCGGGCCTTCCTGCCCGCTCAACAGGTGACGATCGTGTGGTCGGTCATCCCGACAGAAATCGAGGATGTGTACACCATCACCATCGAGGCGCAATTTGTAACGATCGTCCCGGCGCCGGTGCTCACGGTACAACCCAGTTTGATCGAGCTAGCTCTGGCGCCTGGCGAGTCAACGCAGGTCAATCTCGTCATTACGAATCACGGGATCATTGCCGCACAAAACACCGAGCTGCTGTTCGGCGCGCACCCCAAGTTCGTGTTTGAGCCGTTGATCACGTTCATCGGGACGCTGGCCGCTCAGAGTTCTATCACGGTGCCGCTTACGATCACGCGCTTACCTTCTGCAGTTGCAAGCGGCGACGACTGCACTGAAATCAACGCTGGCCTGCGCTGGAGTTTGGTCTGCATCATCGACAGATGGTATTACTTGCCGATCTACTTCATCGATCTGACCGCCACCAAGCCCTGCACGCCGAGCGGCGGCGGTGGACCAGGAGGGGCCGGAGGAGGAGGGCAACCTGGAGGAGGCCCTGGGAACCCGTTCATCATACCGCCCTCATACGGTAACCCTATCACCTGCGACGCGCCGCCAGTCGCCCCGGATGAAGGTCCGCCACCCTGCAAGAACGGCACGCCGGAGTGCTGCGACCCGGAGACGGCTGCGGAGGGCGGGGGCCAAGCAGCGGGTGGAGCTGGATCTACCGCCGGGCGCAAGCATACGGACCCGGTCCGACTCTATTCGGGGGAGCAGTTCCACGTCGTGGAGGATCTGCGTATCCCCGGCCGCGGGCTGGACTTTGCATGGACGCGCACCTACCGCTCAAAGGTCGGACCGAACACGGCCATGGGCAACGGCTGGGAGTTCTCGTGCAATGTCTGGCTGGAGGCGGACGAGACCAATCTTGTGCTGCACGACGGCAACGGCCGCGCCGACACGTATGAACCGCAGCCCGACAACCGCTGGGGACGCGACGAATTCTGCCACGACATATTCAAGAATCCGGACGCCACCTACACCCTTACGTTCGCAAACAAGGGGACCTGGAACTTCAGCAAGCTGGACGGCAGTATCACCGCCGGCAAATTGCTGAGCATGTCCGATCGTAACGGCAACACCATCACCTATCACTATGACGAACTGGGGCGGCTGGAGAAGGTCACCGACACGCTGGATCGTGATATTGTTATTGCTTACAACCCAGAGGGGTTCATCGAGTCAGTGACCGACTTCGCCGGACGGCGGCTGGTCTACGAATACTATCAGGACGGCGACGCGAACGGTTCATTCGGTGATCTCAAGTCGGCCCGGTCGCCGGTCGTTACGGGCACTTCGACGATGAACGACTTCCCGGACGGCAAGACCACGGTCTACACCTACTCCACGGGGTACGCCGATGATCGGCTGAATCACAACCTGACCTCCATCACCGACCCCAAGGGACAGACCTACGTCCAAATCGAGTACTACGAGCCGACGATGGCGAAGATCGACTACACCTTCGATCGTGTCCGCCGCCAGCACTGGGGCAACATGGGCGACATCGTCGACCTCGTTTACGTCCCGTCGGTGCCTTCGGTGGCGAACCATCAGTCGGTGATGAAGACCCTCGTCAACGACCGCGTGGGCAACGTCACCGAATACGAGTTCGACATCAGGAACCGCCTGGTGCGGATGCGCGAATTCACCGGCCGGGGCAACCCGGATCAGCCCACAACCGTGGGTAGCAACCGCCCGACCGGGAAGCTGCGTCCCGGCGATCCAGCTTTCTTCGAGACCCGTTACGAGTGGAACAACGACTCCAATCTGACCCAGGCCTTTTATCCTAACGGCAACATCACGCAGTACGTCTACGAGCTGGAGCTGAACCCGGATGTTCATCGCCGCGGCCGCTGCAACCCGCGAGAGATTCACCACCTGCCGGGCACGCATACGCCCGTGGGCGATCAGCCGGCCATCGTCGAGCTGATGGAGTACGGTGACGAATTCGGCTGCGGGACCTGCGGATTCAATTTCGTGACCATGCACACGGATGCCCGCGGCAACGTCACCATGAACGAGTACGACGACAGCGGCAACCGCACGCACACCACCCACCGTATCCCATCGATCGTGGAGGACTGGGAATACAATGCCTTCGGCCAGGTGACGGCGCATATCCTGCCCGACAACGGCAGCGGGCACCGCCGGCGCGATGAGTACACCTATCACGACAGCGGCCCGCAGCTCGGGTACCTGCACCAGGAGATCGTGGACGCCCCCAATCTGGCCTTGACCTCGACCTACGAATATGACCAGGTGGGGAACGTGACGCGCATGGTCGACCCCCGGGGCAACGACACGCTCTACCAGGTCAACGCGCTCAATCAGGTGGTGCGTGAAAGATCACGGGAGGTCGAGGCAATTTCAAAAGTCATGGTCCGCTATGAGCGCGACACATACTACGACGCCAACAACAACGTCGTGCGAGTGGACGTTCAAAACGTGGATGACCAGGGGGTTCTGCGGCCCAACTCGCACCTCACGACCGTGTCCGAGTATGAGATCCTGAACAGGCTCACGCGAATCTGCCAGGAGTCGGGCGAGTTCATCGAGGCGATTCCCGGAGCCACCAACCTGCCTACCTGCGACGGCCTCCCGCAGGAGCACTTCGTGGTCACCGAGCACGAATACGACGCCAACCGCAACCGTACGCTGACCCGCTTCGGCGCGGCGACCAACGGCAACGATCCGTACAACGCCGTGATGACCCTCTACGACGAGCGTGAGCTGCCCTACCGCGAGATCCGCGCCCCGGGGCATCCGGAAAGCACTCTGCCGACGGGTTCGACGCTGCCCGTCGAATCGATCCAGCAGTACGATTACGACGGCAACCGCAACCTCATCGCTGCCAGGGAGGGGTTGGCCATAATCGGCGACGACATCGTTGTCACGCCGCATATCACAACCTACGTGTTCGACGTCTACGACCGCGAGGTTCAAACACTCGACCCGATGGGCAACGTGACCGAGCGCCATTACGATCCCAACGGTAATCTTGTTAGCGAGAAAGTACTCGGCGAACTGGAGGACGTGCCCGGCTCGACCGGCAACGTCCGCTTGAGCGAGGTCGCGCATTTCTTTGACGCCATGGATCGCCTGGAGCGGACCGAGGAAGCTTTCTTTGGTGCGACGACGCAAGACCCCATCCTGGATGGCCTGGCCGTGACTCAGACTGTCTATACGCCAAACTCGCAGGTGCACCAGGTCATCAACGACAATAACCATGCAACCACTACGAGCTATGACACGGCCAATCGCCGGCACGTCGTCACCGACGCAAAGGCCAATTCGGTCGAGTACCAGTACGATGCAAACTCAAACGCGCGCTTCATTATTGAGACGGACAAGTCCGATCTGGGCAACCCGGATCAGGTTTTCATGACCGAGATGCAGTATGACGCGATAGACCGGCAGACGGCCGTCATCGACAACATCGGTAACACAAACCGGTCCTATTACGACAGCCGCAGCAATCGCACGCGTACACTGGATGCACTTGATCACGAAGTCCTGTACCAATTTGACGGCCTCAATCGGCTGGTGCGTACGATCCGCGATATGGACGGCACCGGGCTGGGCAGTGCCAACCCGAATGCCGTAGCCGGTGACCCGGACATGGGGACCGAGAGTATCGTCACCGAGCAGGGCTGGGATGACGATTCTCGACTGGTGACCCAGACAGACGACAACGGCAACACAACGACGTATGTGTACGACGCCCTGAACCGCAAGACCGCGGAGGTCTATGCCGACTTCACCGAGAAGCACTGGTTCTACGATACGCACGACGACAACATCTTCTGGACCGACGCCAATCAGAACCAGGTTACGCAGACCTTCGACGATGCCGATCGCCTGATCCGCCGCGACATCATCCCAGGGCCTGGCGTCTCCGATGACACTACGTTCGAGGTGTACAAATACGACGGCCTTACTAGGCTCATCTGGGCGGAAGATGACGATACCAGGGTCACTAGGCAGCACGATTCACTCGGTCGGGTGACCACAGAAGTGCAGGAATTATACGATGATCCGGCCAACCCCTGGCCGCCCGCGACCGTAGCGTGTCAGTACGATAGTGTCGGCAACATGCTCACGTTGGGATACCCCTCTGGGAGGGCAGTGACAACAACCTATGACGAGCTGGAACGGAAGAAGAACATTTCCGACGCCGACGGCATGATTGCGGAGTATTTCTATGTGGGTCCAGATCGCGTCGAACGCCGTAATTATGGCAACGGCACACGCAGCGAGTGGACCTACGACGGCATCACCGGCACGCCCAACCCGCTGAACGACTTCGGCGTCAAACGAATCGTGCGTACAAGACACACTGTGGTTGGCGCAGCATGTGGATCAGACGCCGATTGCCCTGCTGGCAACACCTGTGAGCTCGGCGCCGGTACCTGTGTTATTGATGACCGCACTTACACCTGGGACCCAGTGGGCAACAAAACCCACCGCAAGGACGTCCGACCCGGTGGCCCGGGGCTGACGCATGACTATTCTTATGACAACAGCTACCGTTTCAGGTGCACGACTGTGACCCATGCCGATGACACCATCTTCCGCAACACGGAGTATCACTTGGACGGAGTGAATAACCGCACTGTCGTGACGGGCAACCCCGATCCTGGGGAGTATGTCGGCCCGTACACTCTGGACCCGACGCTCCCGGACCCGGCTGATTTCCAGATGAACCAGTACACGACGATTCCATCTGAAGGACGTGGGTATGATCTAAACGGCAACCTCATCTTGCGTAGTGATTTCAGCAACGGCGTTCCCGTCGCCGGGATTATCTATGACTGCTACAATCAGATGGTAACATACATCGACCTTGGCAGCAGACAGCAACACAGATACAGACACGACGTCCTCGGCCGCCGCATCTCTAAGGCTGTAAATGCCAACCGTGCTGCCAACGGCCGACACGAGACCCGTTATGTCCTCCTCGACTGGCAAGAGATTGAGCAGACGGATGCAAAGGGCATTGCCGAGGTTAGCGTCGCCTATGGCCTCTACATTGACGAGGCTCTGCTAATTCGACGAAATACCGAAAAGTATTCATATTACACTGATGACATGTACAACGTACTGGTCCTCTCTACTCAAAACGGCATAGTCTACGAAAGATACGATTATGGAGACTTCGGCAAACCTCTCTTGTTTGATGGATCCGGTCCCGTCGTTGAATTCTCTGAAATTGGATCCTTCGCGAGGTTCAATGGACGAAGAATTGATCCAGAATCTTATCTTATGTTTTATCGAACCAGATACTTAGATCCAACATCTGGGAGATTTTATTCACGGGACAGGATAGGTATGTGGGGTTCTTATGTGAACTATGGGAATGGCTACGCGTTCGTGGGAAATGATCCATTGTCTAGACTGGATCCTACGGGCGAAGATAATCCGGGGTGCAACACGGGTGTAGGAACGACAAGATTTCCGGGAAGTAGATGCATCCGACAATGCTGTGCCGCGCACGACGAATGTTACTTCCGAAATACATGCGGTGCGTTCTCGTGGATCACACAGAATGTGAATCCTTTCGTGAAGTGTACCCCGTGTGCAAAGTGTAATTCAAACGTAGCAAAGTGCATCGCCAATTGCGCACGGCCAGGAGAAAACGCCCAACCTGGTAAGCCAGATTGCTATGACCAACAAACCGGGTTCTACAACTCGAACAGCTGGTTCTGTACACCACCCAGCGCGAGTCCGACAAGAGGAGGTGTTGGATGTACGAGGCCAGATTGCCTCAGACCCTGGATGCCGCCTCCGGCGTTGTAAGTGAGAGGATATGCAGAGTGTAGCGAACCACGTCAGACGTCGGCCGATGACCGTCCAGCGATGTACTTCGAGGTCGGATTCGCTCCAAGCTGGTGAGTCGGGCAGGACGGCATGATCTGAAGCGAGAGCAGCATGTTTGCCCCTGATAGGCTAATTGCAAGACTGCGAGGACCGTATGGGCACTTTTGTCGGTGGGTCTTGATCTGTCTTATTGTATTCGCCGGAACACATGATGTATTGGTCGGTCAAGATAGCGTCTGCGTTCAAGTGACGATGCAAACTGAACAGGAAGCTGTGATAACCCGCCGAGCCTTTGAGGCGGCGCTTCAGTTGACGAACGATTCAGCGGATTCCGAGGATATCCTGGAAAACGTCAGCGTGGTGATCAACATCGAGGATTCCGACGGGCTCAACTTGAATGATCGCTTCGGCTTCGACGAGCCGGTGCTGCAGAACATCTCCGATGTCAGCGGCACCGGTGTGGTGATGCCGGAGACCACGGCCAGCGCCACATGGCTGATCCTGCCCACCGACGAGGCCGCTCCCACGAGCGGGCCGACGGAGTATTTCGTGAGCGGCGTGCTGTCTTACGTGCAAGACGGAGGGCAGGTCACGGTGCCACTGTACCCTGTGCGGATTGAGGTCTGGCCGGATGCCAGCTTGTTCTTCAAGTATTTCCTGCAAAGCCCGGTGTACAGCGACAACCCATTTTCGCCCGAGGTTGAGCCGGCGGAGCCGTTCTCACTGGGGTTGATGGTCACCAACGCGGGTCTGGGGACGGCGGACAACCTGCGCATCACCTCCGGGCAGCCGCAGATCATCGAAAATAAGGCCGGGCTGCTGGTCTCCTTCGAGATGATTGGTGCCCAAGTGGGCAAGCAGCAAGTCTCACCGTCGCTGACTATTGACCTGGGAGACGTCGCGCCGAACCAGACGGCCGTGGCCCGCTGGCTGATGATTTCATCGCTGCAGGGCTGCTTCGAGCAGTATGAGGCCACGTTCGAGCACGTCAACAGCCTGGGCGATCCCCGGCTGTCCCTGATCGAGGGCGTGGATATCTACGAGCTCAATCACGTCGTCCTGCTCGACGAACCGGCAAGCGACGGATTGCCAGACTTCCTGGTGAACGACCCGGAGTCCGTGGTTAAGTGCGACCCAGCCAACCCGGGCGTTCCCGGCCCGAACGACGACTTCCCCGACGTCATCCACGTCAGCGACAACACTATTCTGCCCGTGCTCCTGGAGCTTGAAGCCGTCCATGATGGGCCCATCACCGAGATGGACCTGAACGCCGAGGTGACCGCAGAGGTTTCCGGCACCGGCTGGATCTACTTTCGGCTGGAGGATTCCGGGGGCGACCTGTACCGCCTGGTCCAGGTGGTGCGCAATCTGCCGCTGCCCGTCAAGATGCTCAGCGTTGGAGACATCGGCAACGCCTGGACAACCCACCGCTGGCTTCCCTTTGACGGGCCACCCACGGACCGCGAAGATCGCCTGCACCTGCTGGATTACTTGCCATCCCCGGGGCCGGCCAGTTACACACTGACTTACGTACCGTTCGCCTGTGCGGATCTGGCCGCGTGTAACGACGACAATCTGTGCACTGACGACGCCTGTGACCCGATCACCAATGCGTGTATCCACACCCCCAACACCGAGCCCTGCGACGACGGTCAGCCCGAGACCTGCCAGGACCAATGCCTGGGCGGCGTGTGCTCCGGCTCGACCGACGAGTGCTGCACAATCTTTGATCTTAATGGCGATGGCCTGATCAGCATCGTCAGTGACGCCCCTCCGTTCGTAGCCTGCTTGTACCAGGGCGAATGCGATTGTGCCGATCCGGGCTGCACCTGCTCGGCTGATTGCAACAACGATGATTTGGCGACCATCGTCGGTGACGTCCCGTGTTTTGTAGAGTGTGTGTTCTTCGACAACTGCGCCCCAAACAGAGGTGGACGTGGTGGCAGTTTTGCAGGCGGAGGACGCGAATCGAGCGCCACGCAATTCACAATCGGCGGCGCTGTTTACTCCGAGGCGGCCAACCCGCTCACCAGCGGGATTATGGGTTTCGAAATCGAGCTGATCGATTCTCAAGACCAACGGGTAGCGTCGACAACGTCCGGTTCCTTGGGCATCTGGGCCGTGAGGAACGTCCGTGCAGGGCGCTACAAGGTCCGGTTCGGCGATCAGCAGGAGCTCAAGATCAGTGTCAATGCGGAGAACCTGACGTCAAACCAGAATATCACGTACCTGCACAGGAAAAAGGGAGACTCGTAATGCGGAGCAAGCATGGAGATCGGCGAATTCTCAGAGCGGGATACGTCAGCTGCTTGTTCGTTGGACTGTGCTGGGTAGTACCGAGCGCTACGGCCCTCGGCGGGGCGTACACAATAGGAGGCTTCGTGTACATATACCTCGATGAGCCGCTGACCAGCGGTCTGGCCGACGTCGTGATCACCGTGAGCGGCGATGAAGGTACCTTTGAGACGACGACTCAGGGGCAGGCATCAGGGGGGATCGAAGGATTCTGGGTTATCGACAATGTTCCGGAAGGCGAGTATACGGTGACTGCAGAGTTGGAGGGCTGGTGCTTCGAGCATGTGACCGGTGGTACGCCCGGCGCCCTGCAACCCCTAGAGATTGCCGTCAATCAGGCGAACCAGCAGACCAACCAGAGCATTCAGTTCCTGGCTCACTCGGTTTGTGCCTGTGTCTGCGGCACCGTTGAAGTGGGCGGCGAATGCGGCTGTCCCTATGATATCACCGGCAACGGTGTGGTCGACCTCTCTGATCTGTCGATATTGCTGGGGGCGTGGGGCCCCAGCCCTGACCATTGTGCCGACTTTGATCTTGACGAATCAGTCAACGCCATTGACTTGGCTGCGCTCCTGGGTGCATGGGGCGCTTGCCCATGATTTTCTCAAATCTTCGGGGGCGTGCTGCCTGGATGGCGACTGTATCGACGGCTTCTCGATTATTCAGTGCACGCAGTTCGGTGGGTCGTTCTCCGCAGGTCAGAGCTGCCATGATGGGCTCTGTGCGGTGGCAGCGAACAAGTGCAAGGTGAGTCAAACCGGTGCCTTCGGGGCCGTCGGCGGTTGCCCGGCGGCCACCTGTGCCGGACTGCCGGGCGCAGGCGCGGTGTGGTGCGGCGGCTGATTGTCCTCCGGAGGTCTGTCCGGCCGCCGGCCTCGCAGGCACAATCAGCGCGCCTTGCCCCGGCGGCGGTAGCTGCGACGCGGCGGGTACCAGCAACGGCTGTACGACCTGTCCGTAGCCACCGGTGATTAGTACCCGTTCAGGC
>CAZUGO010000060.1:0-12870 GCA_964619935.1 uncultured Planctomycetales bacterium
CATCGACGGTCTGGCGCAAGTCTGCAAACAGGAGCTGCAGCGCGATCCGTTTTGCGGCTGGGTCTTTGTGTTCCGCAATCGCCGGAGTACGGGCGTGAAGGTCCTGGTGTATGACGGCCAGGGCTTTTGGCTGGCGCAAAACCATCTGCATTCACACTGCACCTCCTTCAAACTGATTTGAGCACTTTGACACTTTCGCCGTTTTGATAGCCGCGGCTCGATCGGCGAGCCGTTGCCGTTCTTCAGGCCATCGCGGCGCTCCTGCTCGTCCATGAGCCACCCCAGCATTTGCATCGCCAAACTGACCGACCCGCCGACTACCGGCGCCCAGTGGGCCATGGGATTGATTGACCGGTTTATGAACGCCATGTCGGCGTCCGTCAGTGTTCCCGGATGAATCGTCTGAAATTGGTACTTCATCAACCTAACTCCTTGTGTTCCTAACACTTAATTAGTTCACAAACGTGAATAGTTTCTTGAGAAAAAAAGTTCTGGGGAACGGCGGTCCGTAAGTCCTGACTATCGCAAGATTTACACCCCCCGTGCCGTTTTGAGCCCAGAAACGGCCCGGAAACGGTCACCCAGGACCCGGGGGCCGATAGGGCCAAGCTCGTGACATCGACGCTATCAAAAGTCCGGGTCTTCGTAATGCTTATGCTCGATGCGGTTCACGAGCATCAGGTCATGCAGCTCTTCGAGACACAGCGTGTACGCCCCTGCCACTTGTGCTGCGAACCTGTCGGTATTCCCTCTGCTCCTCCAACCCTCACGGCAGCACCAGAAAATCGCATAGGCTCGCAGGATGTCGTGCGTCAGGTTTGCTGCCAGAACCTCGGCGGCAGTCGGCGTCATTGGTCGTTACCTCCGATTCGATGATCAGTTGTTAAGAAAGAAAGTACCACTTTAGCCATGGAAGCCCCGTCGTGTGTTAATCTGGGTAGTCTGTGTGATCCCACCGTCAGGTTTTTGGCAGTTACCGTATCCTCACGTGCCCCTATAGCGCGCGCATCGCTTGTGGGCTTTTTTTGTGTCCGAGTGTGGGGGGCATGAGGTATGTGGTAACTATATAATATATATATATAAGTATTGTATTTATCATATTTTACGACTTTCCAAGTTGCCACATTTTTGTATGTGGTTATCTGCGGTAACGTGTGGTAACTGACGGTCAGTTACCACATTTTTTGTGGTAACTGTGGCAACTCTGAGGTAACAGCAGCCAGTCGGTACCGACGCCCGGGGCGTCCTCCCAGTTGGGTCGATCCTGATACAAATTCAATCCTTAATTGACCGACTAGGGTAGCCCGAACTTCATCGATGTCCCTGTCGGACCACCCGAGCCGTCTAGAGACCTCCCAATGTGGAGCCCATTCGCCCGGGTTGCGGCGGTCCCACGACGTGAGGACTTCAAGCATCCGCTTGCATTTGCCGTCGAACAAGGACTCCGCCACGTGGCTGCCCGCCATGAAGAGCATTCGCCGGGTCTGGTGGTACACGAATCGCCAAGACCATTCCACGGCATCGGCATCGATACTTGGGAGCAGGCGGTTGCCGCTGGCGGCATAAATCAGGGCCAGCTTACGGGTTTTTTCAACCGCACGTGCCCAGATAGCCATGGCCACCTGGTCGTCTCGCTGTTCGGCCTCCGTATAGCGGTCGTCACAGAACTCGCGGCAAGCACTCAAGCGGTCCTCGCTGGCGGGCGTCGTTTTCACGGTCGCCGGCTGCGGGTGCCATTCTTGAAGGTTGGCGTTGCCGCCCGGCCGAAAGTCGGCCCACCATCGAGCGGCCTCAACCAATCTGTGTGGCATGGGCTTGTCGACTGGCGTTTGCCCTCGCCCGCGGCTACCAGCCTCAACAATTAACAGACGAGCACAGAAACCATCCCGTAGCATTTGTGGGCTCATCGCCGCGTAGTAGTATTTGGGAACCGCTGTTCCTAGTAGACATAAAGACGGCTGGTCAATCACTCCGGAAGTCCGGTTTCCCGCCTTAACTCTCATGGGATAGACTCCGTTACTTGCCGTGTAAAATTTCAGTAACGCCCCCATGATCCCCTCCCAGCGGGCGTCTGTCGCACGATTGATCGCGTGCATCAAAATATTAATTTCGTCGTTCATGAAGAGTGCACTAGGGTTCGCTAGAAGGCGGTCCTCGATGCCTTCCCCGCTTGCGAATGTTTCCCCTAGACAATGCTGCAATCCGGCCTCAATGCAAATCCGCTGGATCACCTTCCGCGGATGCTCCTTGCCGACACCGCTGTTGGCCAATGCCAACACGTAAGCGTTGGTGCGTGTGTTTAGGGCATCGCGAATCTTGCGACCCGCAAGAAAACCTTGCAGCGTAATAGCACTTGCAAAAGCCAGAATGGGGGATGGGTATGGGGCGGTCGCCAGCATGTAGTCCACAGCTTCGTCAATGAAGCCCGGCACACGAAGCAATTCTTCGGGCATGGCTCCGGGGTCTTCCGGGAGTGGGTCGGCGGCAACCGCACGATCCTGCTCCCAGTGGTTTTCGGCCGTAGCTACTGCTATTTGATCGGGCTCATATCGGCAGATGCTGGCGGCAATGGTCTGGACTTCTCGCGAAGCGAGTGGCGGCTTGCAGCGGTCGGCGTTGACTCGGCTTAAGGCGGCGTGAACCTCCCGCTGGCTCATCCCGACCCGACGCATGCTTCCGCCCAAGCTCGCGAGCGTAGTATTACGGTGCCCATGCGGGATTGGATTGCCGTCGGGCGGCGGGTCTTGTTTCGGGGGCGGCATCATTTCTGGAGAAGCGGCGGGGGTCACTTCGACCGAGCATGCGAGGAGTTCTCTCCCCTCAAGCTGAGCAATGAGCCACTCGGGCGGTTCCGGCAGCTTGTCAAATCCGTCATTCAGTTCCGTGATCCAGGTGTATGTTCCGTTGCCCCCTCGCGAGGGTGGCACGAGGATGTATCCGCCGTTGCCTCTGGTATCGACCCTCAACGCGAGTTTGCCCGCAGTGTTCTTCCAGTCAAAACCCTGCGGCTGTCGAAACACGTGATGATGCCCGCCACGTGGCGTTTGTGAAGTTGGTGCGTTCTCCAGGTCTACCTTATGTTGTGCGTCCTCGGGCCAGGGGTTGTCCGGGCCGTCCACGTCGACAACGAGAAGCCCCTGCGTCGATAACCCGATGTTGGCGTTCGGGCGGCGACGCCACCAGTTTTCGACCACGGCCGGCTCGGTGGTCGCATCCTTACAACCGTGCGGCTTGATTGGATTCTTGCCACCCGGCGCGCAGGGAAAAACTGAAAAGCCCAATGCGGCGTACCGCAAAGCGGCCGATTGAATTGGCTGGCTTGCCCGATTAGAATTGGAGGACATATACTTCCTTCGAGCCCCTAGCGGCAGCTATTACAGGTAGCCGCTGGGGGCTTTTTTTGTGGTCAGAGTCCAGCGGCGTCTAGCTGTTGATCGATGGTCGCCTTGGGATCGTCCGTGCGGGCCGCCCCCACACAGAACCGCGCAATTGCTTCGCAGGACGTGTACCGGCGACCGCCGCACTTGATGGTTTCAAGTGGCTTCTCGGGTCTGTTGATCCATCTCCAGATTGTGGAAATGTGCGGACGGCCGGGAGCATGCCGCGGGGCATCATTGATGGGAACAAGCTGCTCTTGGTGGATGTTGATCATGTGGCGTATCCTCGCATAGGGTCAGTAATTGACCGCGATGATACGCAAACTGCGTAGGGGAATTGCGTCTACATAGACCGACTATTTCGTATACATTGCTGACCTATTTCGTATACATTGCCGGTCCGATTCGTATACATTCTTCCGATTCGTATACATTCAAGCGGGCGGCCGCAGTTTCCAGCGGAAGCCCTCTTTGGTGATCATGGTGTCAATGGCCGGATGTTTCGACTTGTCGATCCGAAAGATGATCTGCATTCGGGCAGTCTTGCTCTCGCCCATGGTCGTCCTTACAAGGATTTCGCTGAGCCGAAGCGATCCCTCGCCGCTGCGGTAAGCCCGCCACAAAACCAACACGATTTCGGCCTGTGTCGGCGTGAAACGAAACGAGCGATTTCCCCACTGCGCCTCGGTGCCATCCTCGGACACGCGGAAGTCAGTTTCGGGCGGCAGCGGTTTCGCGACCGCATGTGACTGCTGGCGCCGTCGGCTCCACGCCGTTTCAAAAAGGCTTCCGCCAGGGTCGCGTACCGATTCTGTTTCGCCACCGAAAAGACTTCCGCCGCTTCCGCCGGGATTCGACATGAGCTAATCCTTTGCTTCGGGTCGGACCGACCCAGATCGCGGGGATTAGCAACCGCGATCCAGGTTCGGCCCACTTGTCGGTGTACGGCCGACTTCCCGAGAGAGTAAAAGTATACCCTAACCCACTTCCAGTGCTATCCTGCTGGCCAGGTCCGCGTTTCGCCGCGCGTAAACCTCTGTAATGTCACACCGCGCGTGCCCCAACACGACTTGCGCACTTTCAATCCCAAATTCTTTCCTGATTCTCGTGGCGGTGCCGTGCCGCAGTTGGTGCGGATGCCAGCGGTGCGCCTTCTGCCATTGCTTCAGTGCCTCGCCTTCCATGCCTTCGGGCGCCGGATGCGCCAGGTCACAGCCGCGGGTGATCGCCCGGCGATAGCTGTCCACCGTGTAGCAGTCTTGAATGACGCGTGCGGTTTTCCTGCTGTTACGCCGTTGATTCGGTCGGCGATGGGTTGCAGCCTTGGCGTGTCGCTCGTGTTCAGCGGACGCGGGATTGAACAGGTAAGCACTGGTGTCCGGCTTCAGAAACTCCTTGATGATGTTTTGGGATCTGGGTCCAAGCGCGATCACTCGGTCGAGCCCCCGGTGCTGCCCCTTGTGCCGTGCTGGCCTGTACAGCCACACGGTCCCGTCGGTCTCGATGTCGCAACCCCGCATGATCACGATTTCGCCAGGTCTCGACCCGGTCAATCGCTGCAAGCAAATCATTGCCCACACTTGGCGACTTACAAACGGCTCAATAGCCTCCACGTACAAATCGGAAACGGGCTTGACCGGTTCGGTTTCGCGGGCCGCAGACCGACCGCGGCGAAGCCCGGAGACAGCTTGCAGCCCATGCAGGATCTCGGGCGGGACGATTTCCTCCTCGGTGCCCCACTTGAACGCGCGCCGAATGCGACCGACCGTATCGTTCACGTAAACCCGACTATGGCCCTTATCGATAAGCGACTGCCGAAACGCCTTCAGGCATAACGGCCCGAAGTCTACGATCCTGGTATGAACAAACGATTCCCGCAGATAGCGTAGGGCGATCTTCACGTTCTGCTGCTCGCGAGTAGGCAGCCCTTCTTTGACGTGATACTGCTGGCAGTGTTGCCAATACTTCAGGATCAACTCGCCGACGACGGGGTCCTGCTTCAACTGGCGGCCGCCGGCCAGCCAACGGGCAACCAACTGGTCATACTTCTCAACGCTCTCGGGGCTGCCGTGGGGGCCCAGGTAGACGTCGCGGCCATTGAAACTCACAACAGCTTGGCCACTGCGGCGGTGCCTCCGGTAGGTCGGCGCGGTTTGATTTTTGCCTCGTGACATCGGTGCGATCCTCCAGCAAATCCGGTACAAATCCGGTATAGGCTTGCGGGCCGCACTGTCCACCGTGAACAGGTATGCTTAACTCTAGCATTCGGCAGCACTTACGATGGAGACGAGGGGGATCGAACCCCTGACCTTCGCATTGCGAACGCGACGCTCTCCCAGCTGAGCTACGTCCCCGGAAGAGCCGCTCTGCGACCGGCCGCAGGGTGGCTCCTGGTGCACAACTTAGCCGGTTGTCCCGGTGGTTGCAAGCGCCTGTGGACCCGCCGCCTCCATGAGCGACTGCAGCACGCGGCAGTTGCGGTCGACATCGCCCAGGTTGTATTCGTAGCACGGAATCCGACGGGCCAGATCGACGACGGCCTCGAATCCGCGGCGCTGCAAACCGGCGCTGTTGAGTGCCTCGCCATACAAGCGCATGGCCGCCTCCGGCGGCGCAACCCGGCGCGGGTCACCGGCCCCGGCGGCGGTGCGGGTCAGGAATAAGATGCACCGCAACGGCCGCGGCCCGTCAACCGCCCCCGGCCGAATGCAGTCCGCCGCCAGATACCACGCCGGATAGCGCGACCGCCGGCGGACCTCCACGGTCGCACCGACGGCGACCGCCAGATTGGCCGGAAGGGCCTCCGGCGGGGTCTTCAGACACAGCGCCCGCGGGAAGGGATGGACCTCCGAGGACTCCAGGTCGACCAGGGCGAACTCGTCCGACAGGTAACCCCACCCGCGTTGGATCAAGGCAGCCGCCAGCGTGGTCTTGCCGGTACCCGAAGGCGCCAGAAACAACATCGCCCCCGTTGCCCAAGTCATCGCCCCCGAATGAAACTGCAGGAACCGCGAGTGGCAGCGAATGACCTGCTGACTGATGGCATCATCCAATTCGGGAATCACCGCCCGCACATCACCGCCGGCAAGCTGCGCTCCGGCGGCCGAGCGCACCCCATACTGAACGGCGCCCCACGGTCGACTGCGGCGCCTGAAGACATCCAGCTCAATCGCATCGGCCGGCGCCTGGGCGACCTCGAACCGGCCATAGAGCCGCTGAAAGTCGCACCGCACCCGCCGCTCCGGACAGGTCAGCCGCAGCGCGACCGACCCGATCCGATAATGCAGCGCGTCCGGATGAGAACCCTCCGCGGCGCTCATCAATCCAAGGCCTCCTCGGCAGCCAGCAGGTTCTCCTGCTCGAGCTGCCGCAAGGCGGTTCGGACGTCACGCAGCGCCACCTCGAAGGCGACCTCGAAATGGCGGGTCAATTCGGCGGCCAGTTGATCCACACTGTGCCGGCCGTCGCAGGTTTGCCACAACACCGCGGCCGCCGGATTGAGGCGGTGGGTTCGCCGAGCCACAGGATCGTACAACAAGGTCTCGCCATCGAGGCCGCGGGCAATCAGGTGATTCCGGCGACGCGGCCGCAGGGCATCACTGGGGGCCGCAGACATGCAGTTGCTTTCCATCATTCCGGCGTTGGAGGTCCGGATAACCCACTGATCTGGCTGGCGTGGGCCTCCCGTGCCGAGACACTCCAGACAATCGGCGCGACGTAGGCCGCCCGCTTGAGGTTCGCGGAGAGGAACGCGCGCCGCGAACTCTCGGCCGCAGCCTCGGCCGGATCCGTCTCGGGGGCAGACTCAGAAATCGGGTCAGAAGATTCAGTCATGCCACTGTTTCGGTTCCAGCCGGCGCCGGCGCCGGGAACGGGCCGCGATGAACAGGGTACTCACGCCGCAGATCGCCACGCTGGTGTTATCGTCCACTTGCCGGCGGCGCTGCACATTTTGGTCGCCCCAATTGACCGCCTCCCGCCGCGACCGCGATCCTGCCGCGGGCCGACAACGTCACTTATCGGACGCCGCTACCGCCCTTTCTTGGATTCGCCGTGGCGGTATCGTAAGTATCAGATAACGTGCGATCCCCCCTGCGACAATGGAGCGAGAGGCCGGCTGCGGCAATGCGCACACGCCGCTGGTGGTGGCTGTGCCTGAGTCTCTCCCTGGTCGGATGCAGCGGACCGATGGACCTGGGCGGTGCGGGTGACCCCGACAATGGACAGAACAACGCGGATCCCGACAACAGCAACGCCAACGAAGATCCCACCGGCGATGCCACCGTTCTGCAGGTGAGCCTCGGCGAAGACCTGCTGGTCAACCCCACAGACATCATCCAGATCCAGGCCCAGGTGCTCAATCCCGCTGACCGTGGCGAACTGTACTACTTGTGGGAATACGTCCTGGATGAAGGCGGCTTGGTGGTCAGCCGGGCCCAATCCTCCTCCGAACACCTCAAGGACTGGAACGCCGTCTCGGTCCAACCCCAGGACCTCTTTCCGGGGATCACCCTGGACGGCCGGCGCATCCGCATCAAAGCCCACGTCCTCGAATTGCGGGGTACCCAGGTTCGAGAGGGCCTCGGCGAAAAACGACTGAACATTCGCGGCCAGGAGCAGGACAACGACAACGGCGACTCGGCCAACGGCAACGACAACGACCCGCCGAACAGCAACGACAACGGCGACGACAACAGCAACGACAATGCCGGCGATAACGAGAACGACAATCAGGACGCGAACGACAACCAGAACCTGAACGACAATGACAACGGTGTCGACCCGATCGTCATTCCGGGCGGCGGAGGCGGCGGAGCGCCGGCCGAGCCCGATCCCTGCGACGGCATCACCAACCTGACCGTCCTGCTGCCGCAGGCCATGCAATTGTCAATGTTCGAAGGCACCGCCCGCCTGGAACCGGTAATCTGTGGCGGCGCGCCGCCGTATGCCTACGATTGGAGCCCCACGACCTACTTGGCGCCGCCGGCCGACCTCGGAGGCGGAGGCGGCGGTGCCATCGACACCCAAGATGTGCAGTTCACGCCGGACCATACCGGAACCTTCGACATCACGCTGACCGTGACCGACAACGACGCGGCCATGGTCGACGCCACCATTTCAATCACCGTCAACAACTATGACCCGCTGGTGGCTCAGGCCCCGGCGGATCAGGCCGCCCAACAGTTCGCGGCCCTCAATCTGGGTTCGGTCGTGCTGGGCGGCTCGGGGGACTTCACGTACACCTGGACCCCCGGCAGCGCGCAGACCGCGACGTTCTTCAACGTCCCCACCGGCCAGCTAGGCGCGACGACCTACACCTTCACGGTGGTCGACATGGTCACCGGCCATACCGCCAGCGACCTCGTCAAAGTCGTGATTCTGGCCGCCGGAGCCGCCTGTGACGACGACCACAGTCTGGGCGTACCCTCCGCAAGCTTCGTGGCCCACGACTCCGGTTACGGAACCGCAGGCCAGGCGGTGGTGATCGGCGACGCTTCGGTCATCCTCTTCGACCTCGACACCGACGCCATCCGGGCGACCTTGACCCTGCCGGCATCGGGGCGCGGACTGGCAGTCGACGCCGCCCGGCGGCGTGCGTTTGTGACAACCCAACTGGCCGGGCAGTTTACGCGCTCGGTACAGATCATCGACCTGGACGCCGCGACCCTGGGCAACAATGTCGGGCTGGGCACGGAAGCCACGGTGGTCGGTGGCCTGGCGGTGATTCCGTCCACTGGCCAGGTGCTGGTGACCATCAGTGGAGCGAGCCCGACCGACGGTGTGCTGGCGGTGAACCCGGATACCGCGGCGCTGTCAGCCGCAGTTCAGAACCTCCATCACGGAAATTCGTTCCAACAGCCCCTGGCCGTCGCCGTCGTCGAACAGGGCGCGCTGGCCACCGCGGTGATCGCCAACGGCGGCGCTGCGAACCTGACCCTGGTGCCGCTGTCCGCCATCACGTACACGCCGCACGACCCGACCGCAGGCGGCCAGCCGGCATTGGCCAAACGAGCGCTGGGAGGCAACCCGCGGGCCCTCGCCGCTGACCCGGCAAACACCCGCGTGATCGCGGCCTGGAACGATGGCGGCCTCGGTGCGGTACAGGTCCTCAACCTCACCGGCAACCAGAACGGATGGGTCGCTGCCAGCATTCCGCTGGACGGCTCGGTGCTCGATCAGGGCCTGAGCGTCGACTCCGCTGCCGGACACGTCTACGCGGCCAGCGGCAACAACGACGTCGCGCTCGTGGATCTGAACTTTGACATCCAGACCGCCACGCTCCAAGGCAGCGGCAGCGCCGCGTTCTCGGTGGCCGCGCCCGAAGGATCCGGCTCCGTGCTGATCGTGGGGAACAACGGAAATCTGGCCGAGCGCTGCCCCTGAGCGAAGCGCCGGTCTCATAACCCGTCGGTCGCGGCGCATTGTCGGACCCTCGAGCGCCGCCGGCGGCAACATGTATGTTAGGTTGTGGGTAGTCCCGAGCGCGGACTCGTCCGCCTCCCACAGCATTGACCGTGACCGCTGGATTGAACCCACAGGAGACCGCCGTGTTAGGTCGTCACTCGATCGCAATCGCCCTGCTCATCAGCGCCGGCGGTTTGCTATGCTCGTGCAGCAATGAGCCGCTCGATCCGGAGGGCACGGAAGGGTTCCTGAACACTGCCTTCGACGGCGACTGGACCTGGTACGAGGGCAGCGAGGCCTTGTATCGCATGACCATCGAGAACGGCCGCTTGGTCCAGATGGAACCGATGCAACGCAACGCCCGGCGGACCACCCCGGCCGCCACCAACTGCGACACCGACCGCCGACAGGGCTTGGTGGCTCTGGCGTGGCACTCCGACGACACCGAGGACGGCATCATCTGGCGCACCTCCACCACCTTCCGCTTCGACCTGCCCGGGGCGACCGCCGAAAGCTGCCTCCGCGGACTCCAGCAAGGGATCCTCCGCGGTACTCGGGTGGTCACCCGCTCCGACCTTGACGACCGCTTCCCCATGCCGGACCTTGAACAGGAACCCGGCGAGTTGGTACGCCGCGATTGAGCGGGTCGCTTTCCCGGCACCAGCGGCCCAAGGCCCCGCGCAGCCTGAGCCCACCGATCACAAGCCCATCGAGGAGTTGAGGTTATCGCCGCCGCCGCCGGGCACCTGGTGGCTGTTTGGCTCGCAGCGCGCCCAACTGGACCCACCCCACGGCCCTTGAAATTCCACTGATTCCCCAATAGCCTCAGGGGCCCATGTGTTTGATCACGCTACGGCGCGACCAGCTTGGGTGAGATCAGGCAAACGCCGACCCGCTCCCCAGGCGTCTCCCACCAAGCGGCCGCCTCTGTGACTCCGGGGCCAGGATGTAGGAGCGCCGTCGGATTGCCAAATCGCCGCCCGCCCGAGTGGCCCCGCTGTTGGAACGGTTCGGACACTGCGAGTCCTTTTTCCTGGGGAATCACCGCGAGCCTCGCGGGCAGCACCGATCGGAACATCAGACCACCCGCATCGTTATGGAGACAGCGATCATGCCTCACAAGACCATTCGGATGTTTACGGCACTGGCGGTTCTGCTCGGCAGCATTGTTGGGTGCACCCAGGAGCCCCGCCGCGACGGCACGATGTCAACGCGCATGGAACCGATTCGCTCCAACCGCAGTCTGAACTGGCCGACCAAGCAGAGCGGCGGCTTGAGCTGGTCGGCGATGGCCTTTCCAACCGGCGATTCGCGGACCAGCGTCGTGGGCATCGAGAAAGGCATGCCCGGAGAACTCCGCTACAATGAGTCATTTACCTACGAGATGATCGTCACCAACCTGACCAACACGCCGGTCCGCAACGTGGTGGTCAGCGACGAATGCAGCACTTCCTTCAAGTTGCGCAGTTCCGAGCCGCCGGCGACCCCCGACGCCAACGGGGTGTTGCGCTGGTCGTTGGCGTCACTAGCCGCCGGCCAGTCGACCGCGATTCGAGTAACCGGTGTGCCCACCCAGGCGGGCGGCGTCAAGAGCTGCACAACGGTGTCCTACGATTCTCTGATGTGTTCCGAGGTGCCGGTCATCCAGCCCAAACTGCAACTCGAACTGGCCGGCCCCAGCGATGCGGTGATCTGCGACAAGCTGCGCTATCGCTTCTCGGTGTCGAACCCCGGAACCGGTGACGTTCAGAACGTGATCATCGATGCCCCCCTGCCGAAAGGACTGACCACGACCGACGGCAAGACCAAGGTGCAGCTCGCGATCGGAACCTTGAAGTCCGGACAGACCGAGACCCGCTTCGTTGAGGTCGTGCCGCAGGCCACCGGCCTTTATCAGTACAAGGGCACTGCGGTCGGCAACGGCGGGCTTACCGCCCTGACGTCCGAAATACGCACGGTGGTTCGCAAACCAGCCCTGACCATCTCGCACACCTGCAGCGACCAGCAGTTCATCGGCCGTAACGCCACCATGGACATCGTGGTGGTCAATACCGGTGATTCGCCAGCCCACAACACCGTCGTCATCCAGACCCTGCCGGAAAACGCCCGCTTCATCCAGGCCAGCAACGACGGACGGCTGGCGCGCAACCAGGTCCGCTGGGAACTGGGGCTGCTGGCGCCCAACACCACCAAGCGGCTGTCGGTGATGCTCAGCGCCAGCGAAGGGGGGGCCCTGCGCTCCACCGCCACCGTCCAGGCCGACTGCGCCGAGTCCAATAGCGCCTCCTGCCAAGTCAATTACAAGGGGATTCCGGCTATTCTGCTGGAAGTGGTCGACGTCGAAGATCCCATCGAGATCGGCCACAACGAGACCTATGTCATCACCGCCACCAACCAGGGTACCGCACCCGACACCAATGTCCGGATCGTGTGTACCTTGGAAAACAACGTGGAGTACGTGTCCTGCGGTGGAGCGACCCACGGCAACCTCCGCGGATCCCAGGTCGTCTTTGAGCCTCTGCCCAGCCTTGAACCCAAGCGCGAAGCCACCTGGACGGTGGTGGTCAAAGCCCGGCGCCCCGGGGACAGCCGCTTTCAGGCCGAGATGCAAACCGATCAGTTGAGCCGGCCCGTCGTGGAAATGGAAGCCACCAACCTGTACTGACCCGGGGGCGCCCCGCTCCAGGCGGTCGGATCTCCACCCAAGTCCAGTCTGCCGTTGATTGGGCTTGGGGCAGGTCTTTGCCCCGGCCTACGGCCTACGGGGATGTCAACCTCGACGACCGTACCCTAACTAAGAACACCGCCGGACTTCCCTGAGCGACACGGTGGTTCTGTCAAACCGACCGTGTCGTCCTGGTAGGCCGACTGTGTCGTTCCGGCAAGTCGACCAGGTCAGTTCGGCAAGTCGACCGGGTCAGTTTGGCAAGTCGACCAGGTCAGTTCGGCAAGTCGACCAGGTCAGTTTGGCAAGTCGACCAGGTCAGTTCGGCAAGTCGACCGGGTCAGTTTGGCAAGTCGACCAGGTCAGTTCGGCAAGTCGACCAGGTCAGTTTGGCAAGTCGACCAGGTCAGTTCGGCAAGTCGA
>CAZUGO010000061.1:0-2071 GCA_964619935.1 uncultured Planctomycetales bacterium
TCAGGTCGCGGGCATCATATTGGTAATCGATCCGCAGCAGGGTCTGGCCGATACCATCCTGATGGTCGATCCGCAGCAACCGGCCGGCATCGTCGTAATCGTAGACCGTGCGGGTGCCGTTGCCGTAGGTGGTGGTGGTCAGTTTGTCGGCGGCATCGTAGGCGTAGCTCGCCGACATCGGGCCGCGAACCCGCGCGGTCATCCGCCCGGCCACGTCGGTCTCGATGCGGGTCAGAACCCCGTCCGGACCGACCCGCTCATAGACGCCGGTCAGGGCGTTCGGGGCGTACGAGAAATCGCGGCTGATGGGGGTTCCGGAGGTGTTCCAGGTGGCCTCGGTTGAGGTCCGGCCCATGAACGTCAACCGCCCGAGGGCGTCGTACTGGAAGTCCAGAGCGACGCTCGATTCCTCGCCGGTCAGGCTGTCGGACAGGAAGGTGTCTGCCGTGAGCATGCGCCCCATGTGGTCGTAAGTGAAGGCCGCCGGGCCGGTCAACTCGCCATACTCCGGCGCCGGAGGTGGCGTCTTCCCGCCCTCCACCGTGCCCAGCGTGCACCACTCCGACCAGGGTTGGGCCCCGCAGTCGCAGCCGCTGCCCACCACCCGCCCCAGGGCATCCAGTTCCGAGGAGGAGCCCGGCAGGCAGTAGATAATGCCATGACACAGAGTGGTCAAGTTCTGGACAAAGCCTTCGCTTTCGACGTGCTCGACCTCGAATTCCTCCCGGGTGAACGCCGTGGGGTGGCTGACCTCGTTCTGCGTCACGCTGCTGCCGACCAACTTCCACTCGCCGGGATCCGACAGATTGCCCTCAATCTCAAGGCGCGGCTGGCCGTGTTGATCATAGGTGAACAGGGTCTGGACGCCGTTGGCGTCGCTGACCATCTTGAGCTGTCCGGTTCGGGTGGGCTCCTCCGATCCGTAGTATTCGAGCACCATCTCGGCGGCCGGCAGCGTGGCCGTTGCCGGAAGCGTGATGCTCGTGGGCACCGTCGGATCGATGACCGCAGCGTTGTAGGACAACTGGGTGACGTTGGCCGCCGGATCAGTAATGCTCAGGAGATTGTTCAGAGCATCGTACGTCAAGGTCGTGGTGTGATTGAGGGGATCGGTAACCGTCAGGACATTTCCTCGGTCATCGTAGGTGTACGCCCAGCGCTTGTTGAGCGCGTTGAACGCCCGAATCGGGTTGCGGTCCGAGTCGTAAACCAGGCGCTCGGCATGCCCAAGCGGGTCGATGGTGCGCACCAGCCGCCCGTCAGCGTACGCGAATTTCCAGTGGCTGCCGCGGCGATCGATGTAGGCATGTACGATCTCGTTGTTGGACAGCAGTTGGCGAACCGGGCCGGCCTGGGGCAGTGCAGCCGCCTGCTCGTACACAAACCGCTGGGTCTGTTGCTCAAAGGGTGCCGGGTCGGTCACGCTGCTGATGCGGCCGGAGGCATCGTAACCGTAGGTGAACGTGTGTTCGTTGCGGTCCTTGATGGCCAGAACGCGATCATGGTCATCGTACTGGGTCACGGTCACGCTGTGGGCCAGCGGGTTCTGGACCGTCGTCAAGCGGCCATTGTTGTCGTACTGGAAAACCCAGGCCCGGGGGGCAGACAGGTTGTCAACGATGAAGTCTTCCTGGATGTAGGACAATTGGAATGATTCAATGTCGTAATGGAAGTTCACGCGCCGACCACTGGCGCTTTCCGCCCACAGGATCCGGCCGTCTCCGCTGGGAGCCCGGGCGATGGTCAAGGGATTCCCCGCAGGATCGACAATCGCGGTCAGGAAGCCATTGGCATCAAACATGTGAACGGACTGGTCCTTGGAGGTCAATTGCCAGCCGTCCGCGGTTGCTGCCAGATCGAAGTGATAGCCTGCTTCGGGGACCCACTGGCCAGCGACCTGGGCAAGCTCGATCGACAAGCCGTCGTCCAGCACCAGGTTCATGGCGGTCGGGGTGCTGAATTCCAAGTGCGTGCTGAAGCTGGTCCGCCACTGGCCGTCGGCGCTGTTGTGATAGAACGCGAAATGCATGTTGGGACCGCGGCCGCGCCACGCGACTTCCGTTGCAATGGT